>CAKUPC010000008.1 GCA_934675095.1 uncultured Bacteroidales bacterium
TCGCCTCGCTTATCCACCTGAACGACTAAGATTTGAATATGAAAAAACGCCGCTCGGAATTGCCCGGGCGGCGTTTTTCTATAGATGCTGTTTACTTATTTCGTAGCAAGTTTGCGGTAGTTCTCGTAGCGCACCTTTGCAAACTCCTCGGTCTTCTCAAGAAGCTCCGCAGCGTGCTCCGGATACATCTTGTAGAGGGACGCGAACCTCACCTCACCCTTCAGGAAGTCCTGGAACTTGCTCCAGTCCGGCTCCTTGGAGTCGAGCGTGAACGGATTCTGGTCAGTGCCTTCAAGAGCAGGGTTGTACCTGTAGAGGTGCCAGTAGCCGCACTCGACGGCGAGCTTCTCCTCCTTCTGGCTGAGTCCCATGCCGGCCTTCAGACCATGGTTGATACATGGAGCGTAGGCGATGAGGAGCGACGGTCCGTCGTAGGCCTCGGCTTCCTTGATGGCGTTGAAGTACTGAGCCGGAGAAGCGCCCATGGCAACCTGTGCCACATAGACATATCCGTAGCTCATCGCCATCATTCCGAGGTCCTTCTTGCGCACCTTCTTGCCTGATGCTGCAAACTTCGCGATTGCTCCTGCAGGGGTAGCCTTTGAAGACTGTCCGCCGGTGTTGGAATAAACCTCGGTGTCAAGGACGAGTATGTTCACGTTCTCGCCGGATGCAAGCACGTGGTCGAGTCCGCCGTATCCGATGTCGTATGACGCGCCGTCACCGCCGATAATCCACTGGCTGCGTGCCGGGATGAACGACTTGTACTCAAGCAGCGCCTTGCAGGTGTCGCAGCCGCACGCCTCCATGAGAGGGACGAGCTTGTCGGCAACCTCGCGGGTAACCTTAGCGTCGTTCTTGTTCTCAAGCCACTGAGTGAAGAGAGCCTTCATCTCGTCAGAGCAGCATGAGCATGAAAGCCCCTGCTCCATAAGCTTGGCCACGGTCATGCGCGCCCTGTCGGAGCCGAGCTTCATTCCGAGACCGAACTCGCAGAAGTCCTCGAACAGAGAGTTAGCCCAAGCCGGGCCGTGACCCTGGGCGTTCGTGCAGTATGGGGTTGCCGGGAATGACGCACCGTAGATGGATGAGCATCCCGTCGCGTTCGCGATCATCATGTGGTCGCCCCAGAGCTGGGTGATTGTCTTGATGTACGGAGTCTCGCCGCAGCCTGCGCAGGCGCCGGAGAACTCGAAGAGAGGCTGTGCGAACTGGGCGTTCTTCACATTGCCGCTCTTGTTGAGGATGTTCTCCTTGTAGCCGATGTGAGAGTGCAGCCAGTCGAAGTTCTCCTGCTCCTGAAGGTCGGTCTGGTATGAAACCATTTCGAGGGCCTTCTCCTTTGCAGGGCAGACATCGACGCAGTTGCCGCAGCCAGTACAGTCGGCGACAGAAACTGAAAGCGCGTAGGTGTATTCCTTGAGCTGTGCCTTCCCTGCAGCCTTCTTCACTGTAGCAGGAGCCTCTGCGGCCTCGGCTGCGGTGAGGATGAACGGACGGATTGCTGCGTGAGGGCAGACAAACGCGCAGGTGTTGCACTGGATGCAGTTCTCGCTCTTCCACTCAGGAACCTTGACGGCCACGCCGCGCTTCTCGTATGCTGACGTTCCGTTAGGCATTGTGCCGTCCTGGATGTCGATGAACTTGCTTACAGGAAGCCTGTCTCCGCACTGTGCATTCACTTCGTCGGCAATCTCCTTGACAAATGCCGGCGCCAGACGGTCCTTGTGAGGATTCTCGAACTTCGCGGTGATGTTCTTCCAGTCGGCAGGAATCTCAACCTTGGTGTATTCGCCTCCGCGGTCAACCGCAGCGTAATTCATATTCACGACATTCTCGCCCTTCTTGCCGTAGCTCTTGAGGATGGCCTGCTTCATGTATGTGACTGCCTCCTCATAAGGAATGATGTTCGTGATTTTAAAGAACGCCGACTGGAGGATGGTGTTGGTTCTTCCTCCGAGTCCGATTTCAGCGGCAATCTTGGTCGCGTTGATGATGTATAGGGAAATGTTCTTCCTTCCGATGATGCCCTTCACGTGCTCAGGAATCCTTTCGAGGGTTTCCTTCTCGTCCCAGAGGCTGTTGAGCAGGAGGGTACCGTTCTGCTTGATGCCGGCAAGCACGTCATACTTTGAAAGGTATGACGGAACGTGGCAGGCAACGAAGTCAGGGGTTGACACGAGGTATGGAGCCTTGATAGGGAGGTCTCCGAAACGCAGGTGTGAGCAGGTGTATCCGCCGGACTTCTTTGAGTCGTAGTCGAAGTAGCCCTGGGCATATTTCTGCGTGTGGTCACCGATGATCTTGATCGTGTTCTTGTTTGCACCTACGGTACCGTCAGACCCGAGACCGAAGAACTTGCACTCGGTCGTGCCCGGCTTCATGATGGAGATTTCCTCCTTTACTGGGAGTGACTTGAACGTCACGTCATCGACGATGCCGATGGTGAAGTCTGTCTTAGGCTCGGCGAGTTCGAGGTTCTCATAGACGGCGACAATCTGTGCCGGAGTAGTGTCCTTTGAAGAAAGACCGTAGCGTCCTCCGACGATGAGAGGAGAGTTCTCCTGACCCTGGAAGAGAGCCTTGATGTCGAGGTAGAGAGGTTCTCCGAGAGAGCCCGGCTCCTTCGTCCTGTCGAGCACCGCGATTCTCTTCACGCTCTTAGGCAGCGCCTTGAGGAAATATTTCGCGGAGAACGGACGGTAGAGGCGCACGATCATGAGGCCGACCTTCTTGCCCTCCTTCTCGAGGTGGTCGATGGTCTCCTTGATCGTCTCCGTGACTGAGCCCATGGCCACGATGACGTTCTCTGCCTCAGGGTCTCCGTAGTAGTCGAACGGACGGTAGCTCCTGCCGGTGAGTTCGCTGATTTCGCCCATATACCTTGCCACGATGTCAGGAACAGCCTCGTACGCACCGTTGCATGCCTCGCGTGCCTGGAAATAGACGTCGCCGTTCTGTGCGGAACCGCGGGTTACAGGCGAGACAGGATTGAGCGCGCGCTCCCTGAACCTTGCGAGTGCCTTTGTGCTTATCATTCCCCTGAGCGCGTCCTCGTCGAGGAGCTCAATCTTCTGAATCTCGTGTGATGTGCGGAATCCATCGAAGAAATGGAGGAAAGGAATGCTTGACTTGATTGTCGAGAGGTGTGCCACCGCTGCGATGTCGAGAGCCTCCTGAACGGAAGCCGAGGCAATCATCGCGAATCCCGTCTGGCGGCAGGCCATCACGTCCTGATGGTCACCGAAGATGGAAAGGGCGTGTGACGCGAGCGCACGTGCGGACACGTGGAACACGGTCGGAAGCTGCTCTCCGGCAATCTTGTACATGTTAGGAATCATAAGGAGAAGTCCCTGTGAAGCGGTGAACGTGGTCGTGAGCGCACCTGCCTGAAGCGAGCCGTGCACGGCTCCCGCGGCGCCGCCCTCGGACTGCATCTCAGTCACCTTCACGGTCTCCCCGAAGAGGTTTTTCTTGCCCTTCGCGGCCCACTCATCGACATATTCTGCCATGGTCGATGACGGCGTGATAGGATAGATTGCCGCGTGCTCACTGAACAGATAGGCCACGTGAGCGGCAGCGTAGTTTCCGTCACAAGTGACGAATTTCTTTTCGTTTGCCATAACTAATTAGTTAATATTGTTTTATAAAACGTGTTTTGTTTCGTTTCAATGCAATGCTCCGTGTGCGCTAACGGGACGCATACCGAGATTATCGCAAAGTTACTCAAATTTTGCAGTTCATGAAAATATTTTCATTCATTTGCTTTTCCTTGGAAATGATTTCTGCAATCCACGGGTTTTCGGGAGTATGGCAGTGACGGTTGGAATGGATTTTGGAGAGCGTCGGCGGCTTCCGAATCTGCGACTCTATTTTTTTGTCTGCAATTCTGGTAGAGCCTGTTATACTGACTTTGTTATGAAGATGGAATTTTTTTCCCTGATTATTGTCGCGCTGATTTCGGCGCTGGTGATTGCCCTTGTGCTGCTTGTCGTCGCTGGGGTCTGTTCGCTCTGCGGAGCGGTATCGTTCGGAACTGTTTTCGTGAAGGGGCTCTGGTCCATGCTGCTCATACCTGCTGTGATGATTTATGGCGGACTCGTTGAACGAAACCTGCTGACTGTCAAGAATGTTGATGTGCCCTCAGAGAAATTGCCTGAGACCTTTGACGGCTACCGTATAGTTCATATCTCCGACCTGCATCTGCGTTCGTTCCGCGGGCGTTCTGGTGCTCTGAAGCGTGCCGTTGAGAAGATAAATGCATTGGAACCTGACCTGATATGTTTTTCCGGGGATCTTGTGACCATGGCCTCAGCGGAAATTGAGCCGTTTCAGGACATTCTATCGTCGCTCAAGGCACGTGACGGAGTCGTTTCTGTGATGGGGAATCATGACTATTGTTCCTATAATCCGGACGAATCACTTGATAAGGACGATGAGGCCGCAAAGGTCAGGTCTGCCGAACGGAAGATGGGATGGCATCTGCTTGATGACGCTAACTTCAGCATTGTCCGCGGCGGCCGCAGCCTGTCGGTGCTCGGCGTGCAGAACATCTCCGCATCACGTCAGTTTCAAAGCTATGGTGACCTCGTAAAGGCAATGGCCGGAGCAGACGGGGAGTATAAGATACTCGTCTCACACGACCCGACCCATTGGCGTCAGGAAGTGCTTGGCAGACAAGATGTTGGCCTTGTGCTGTCGGGACATACACACGCGATGCAGCTCTCCCTTTTCGGCTGGTGCCCGAGCCGCTATATGTTCCGTGAATATCGTGGACTTTATTCGGAGACGACGGATTTCGGCACTCAGTACATATATGTCAATCCGGGGCTCGGTGAAACGATATTTCCGCTCCGTATAGGCGTTGTTCCCGAAATCTCGCTGATTACCTTGCGCAGTCCGGTGTCTGAACACTGAATCTCTTCTGAAAATATGAGTAGATTGCAAATTATTTCATAGTACCGCGGAGCGGTATGAAGCAGTTTATTCCTTTCGTATTTCTAAGTTCCTGCTTGGCGGAATGCCCGTATGATTATGCGGAGAGAAGGAGATTTTTGCAGGGGCCTCCGTTTGGTCTAACTTATTCATAATCAATCGCTAACTTTTGGTGATTATTGGTATTTTCGGCTATTTTTCGTTAATTTTGTCCCGTTACAGCTCCGGGACGGCGGAGAGTAAAAATCTCTCCGCCAACTTTTTAGAGCATTTGTAACATCATTGTTTATGCTTAAATTTTCCATAAATTCATAAAAATTGTTGCTTTATGTGTTACGAAAAAGATGCTGAAAAGTGTTCGAAAAAGTCCTTTGCCAAGGTTTTGAAATCCATTTGGCGAAAGCTCCTGAGGAAGCCATCCAAGCAAGTCGAGGAATCTGTTCCTAAACCGGAGTTTACCAAGCCGGAGTTCTGGGAGAAGGTGGATGAGGAAGTTCTTGATTTGGCGTACGCGGAAGCCCACAAAGAACTTGAGTCCCAACTGGGCGCCTACAGGCAAATCACCAGAGTCAGCAATGTCTTCCTTGGGTGGATGGTCGGAGGCATCATTTCTCTTTCGGCGGCAGTGGTTGTCCTCTATCCCGAAGGCTGGAACACTACGCTTATAATGGCCGTGTATGCCCTCGCAATGCTTGTCGTTCCGTCTTTGATTATCATCTTCGGCATACAGTTCGGACAGGTAAATTATGATCCGGGAGCCGAGCCGAAATGCCTTCTGTTTGACAAAATGTGCGGTTGGTTGCTCGGGCAAAGCCAGGGAAGCCAATCGCGCGCATTCAAGGTTGCTGCCTTGGACAATATGCAGGGCTGGATAGATAAAAACCGCGTCTGGAATAACAGGCGAATAGATTGCTATCACTGGGCTGTCTGGGTTTTTATTGCCGAACTTATTGCCGGGATTGTCCTGTTCTGTGTGCTTTCCTCAGCCTGTTAGCGCCTTTTCATCGGAGGTCGTTCCGTCCGCCTGTTCGGTTCTCTTGGACTCTGAGGAATCTCATTTTCATCGGATTTTGTATTCATAACCTTATAGTTTTTAGTTCTCATTACCGTTTGGAGAGGATGTCCAGCAGTTGCTTTATCTGGGCGTCCTTCTCCTTTATCTGGGCGTCCTTCTCCTTTATGCGCTCGTCGAGGAGTTCGATTTGAGCCTTCAGGACATCCGGGGAGTCGGAGTAATAGTGGCGGTTGTCGATGGGAGAATTATTCAAATGGTTCTGACCTTGAATTATGATGCCAGAAGTATTATCCCCAACTTTTTGTTCGACAATTCCTGAAATGTTGCCTTTACCGGTGAGTAGGTAGTCGGTATTGATGTTCGGGAATTTTTCTTGAATTTTTGCCACCATGGCTTTTGATATTCCGCATTTTCCCGACTTTATGTCATAAAAAACTTGCGGAGTATTCAGCCCAAGAGCCAATGATAACTGACGGGCATTCATATTCAAGTATGTGAGCAATTCTTCAAGTATTTGTTTATCAATCTTTTCCATATTTTTCTAAATTTCTAAAGAAAATATATTGAATAATTCTTGCTTGATTAAAGAATTATTCTTTACTTTGCATCCGAAATGATAATAAATAAATAAACAAATAAATATATAAATAAATAAAGATTGTAAAGGTAAGTAAAATTCTTAACACTCACAAAGTTATGTTGATAGACCAAGACAGCAGAGGATTGATGATTATCTCGGACATCACGAGGAGTGACGCTCTCTTGCTCAAGAAGGCCGTGAAGCTGTTGCTTCCGGAGCTGGAGAGGGAGCGGGAAAAGGAAAGCCGCAACTGGGTGACCTCCCGGGCGCATTTCGACTTCCTGACAAAGCACAACATCGCGATAGACCGGTGCAGCACTCTCGTAAGGGCGGTGAACCTCTTCTTTCCGGCTAGCGGAAAGAAGCCGGAGACGGTCGGCGAGGTCGATTGCGAATAGCGCTCTTTAAGGAAGACATCTTATTAGAAACAACGGTAACATTTTAAAGACAAATGATTATGAAAACTGAAGACATCTTGAAATTTCTGGAAGAATGGGCGGACGAATGCGACGGCGGGTTTGCCATTGCGTTCGGTCAGATGGGGGAGGATGAACGGGTGAGCGGAAATATGCTTGCCTACGGGGACGAAAAGCTCCAGCTCGCGTGCCTCGACGTTCTGACAAAGGGGACGATGGGACGCTACAGGCGACTCCTCATGGATAAGTTCCCGTCTGAAAAAGGCTACAGATACAATGTAGGCGTAAGGCCATAAATACGTTGGAGATACCATAACATACAACGACCCTGTGAGCCGCAGTGATGCGCCGGGCAGGTTTTAAGAAGACATGACGCTCCGGAAAGACGGAGTGACGCCCCGGAAAGACGGGGAATTTGGGGACGCAGGCCGCACGGGCGGCAGAAATGCGCAAGTTCATCGAAATACGGTACACAGCTCATCGAAAAATGTAGGCTTGAGTTTCATAGCAGTGGTGAAGGGTTATAATGCGTGATTCCCCTTGCGTTTACCATCGCGCATAACGCCTCGGACACCATCAGCCTCGCGGCTCAAGATCTCGCAGACGGCCAATGCCGGAAGCGCGTGAAGAGGGGCGAAAGCCCGAATCGTCGAATCTGGTACGATGAGCGAGTCGGGAATCTGGAACGATGAACGAGTCGATATATCTGCAACAGAGGGTTCGACTCCCTCCGTCCCCACAAATTTTAATTGTTCAAAATATGGCAAAGACGAACTACAGAGCAAGAATCACGGCTCTCCAGCCGGGCGAGGCGGTCACGATACGCGGCTGCAAGATTTCCATCATCAGGGCGACCGCATCAAGCGTGTCAAGGGATCTCGACCGCGTCTATTCCGTTTCGGCGGTCAAGGGACAGCCGATTACAGTTTCACGAGTAAAGTAGGCGGCCATGGGACTCAGATTCACAACGGACGGGGCATTGAAGCTCGCGACGATAGTATTCGCGGGTGCATGCATGGCGGCTCTCGTCTGCCTTATGTTCGAGAAATTTGTCGCAAGCGCCGCTCTGGCTCTTGTGGCGATGCTCGGATGTCTGGCGGCGATACTCATTCTCAGAGATGAAGACAATAAAAAACTATAGAGATTATGGAAAATTTTTCAATCAGACTCGACTTGCTGAAGTTCAAGTGCGCGAAACTCGTCAACGCCGGCGGGCGCAAGGGCGTGTTCATTCCCGTGGAGGAGAATCCGGCCATCTATGTCGGCAGCAAGGGCGTCTATCTCGGCCTCTCGGCCATAGAGCTTTCGCAGGTCAGCCAGTTCGGCGACACGCATCTTGTGAAGGGGCACATCGACAAGAAGAAGTTTGACGCGATGACGGAGGAGGAACGCCGCTCCTTTGCCATCCTCGGCAATATGCGCCCCTACAAGGCTCCCGAGATGGCAGCCCAGTCAATGACTTTCGACGACGACCTTCCGGAATGAATAAAGCCGCCCGGAGCGGACGGCTTTGAAAAATGCCGAAAGAATGGTTTAACGCTTTGAATGAAAGTAGTGCTCGATGGCTTCGTTGATGAACTGGGTCTTGTTGCCCTCGAATGAGGCGAGAATGGCATCGACGGCGGGATTTGAGCGGAACGTGTAGTTCTTGCCGTGTTCGATGGGCTTGCGGCCCGCGCCCTCTCTTGCACCGCCCTTTCCTTTCTTGGAGGATGAAGATGAATTTTGTGTTTCCATATAATTTTGTATTTTTGCGAAGCCTACCAAAGGGGAGGCTGATTTCTCAGCCTCCGATGAAACTAGATTGCGATTTCAATCGTGAATCTAAATTTCCAAATCTTGAATGTGAATTTAGCGCTCATCTTTCAAAGACTTTGGTAGGTTTTTTCTTACTCCCTTTCAAGCGTTTCAGATTCCTCTTTCGCAGCAGGCCTTCTTCCTGACTGCATTACAAAGGTACGCATTACCTCTGAATTATGCAAGTATATTTCAATAAATTTGCATATTTTTTCAATATTTTTCTCTGATTTTCAGCAATATACACAATGATACGCAAGGAACAGATTTTTGAGGCGACGGAGGGCGGAAAGGCAGTCATCGCCGGATACTATCCTCAGAGCGCGTCGTGCTTTTCGGGGCGCGGGCGCAACTTCAGGATTCGGGAGGACGACAAGAGCCCTTCCTGCACGGTGTTCCGGAAAGACGGGGTGTGGTTCATCCAGGACAAGGGCGGGAGCGACACCAAGGCCTACACGGCCATTCAGCTCGTGATGAAGGAGGAGGGTCTGGACTATCCGGCGGCGATAAGCTGGATTGCCCGGAAATACGCGCCGCATCTTCTTGAGGGAGACGCGGCCGCCTCGGAGGTGAAGCCGATGCCGGAGATGAAGAAGGTCAGAGGACAGGAGAAGATGTCCGTGAACCTTCGGAAAAGCGGCAAGTTCACCGACAGGGAGCTTTATCTCCTCGGATATAAGATTACGCCTGAAATCTGTGACGACCTCTGCCTGAAGCCTGTGGATTCCTACGTTACGGCGAAGAACTCCAAGGGCGACAGCTGGCTCATCACGGCCACGGACAACTATCCCATTTACTACTACGACTACGGTTCCTGGGGCAAACTCTACCAGCCGCTCGGGGACATCCGCTTCATGTACGTGGGCGAGAAGCCGGAAAACTTCTTCTTCGGGGAGCGGGATTTCATAAAGGCATACGCCGACGCTCAGAAGGGGGTCTATCCGGGTATGGTGGAGATGGAGCCGATTGACGGCGAGGAAGCGGGTCCTGCGGTCGATATGACATGGAAGGAACTCATCATCTGTTCCGGACCTTCAGATGCGCTTAACGTCCATTCGGCGGGCTATCACGTGTGCTGGCTGAACTCGGAGACGGCGGAGCTTACGGAATATGAGTTCTCGCTCCTCCAGAAGCTCGCGAAGAAGATATACATCCTCTACGACATCGACGACACGGGAATCGCCAATATGTACCGCATCGCGCTCCGTTACCTCGACATCAACATCATCCGCCTTCCGGAGGAACTCAAGCGGTTCAAGGACCGAAAGGGAAAACCCTGCAAGGACGCGAAGGACTTCTTCGTGCATTTCCGCCGGCCGGAGAACCAGAATCCGGTGTCGCTGTTCAAGGAACTCGTGAAGCTTTCCGGAGGGCTGAAGTTCTGGCAGGAGAAGAGGACAAAGGCCGGCGGATTCGGCGGCTACGACATCAACAACGAGCAGCTGTATTCGTTTCTCCAGGCGTCGGGATATTTCCGCATAGCCACGAATCCGGACTGCACGGACTTCGCCTTCTGTCAGGTGAAGGACAACGTGGTGACGCTCATCGGCGACGACAGCATCTCGGCGCACTGTTCGGCGTATCTCCTGGAATATCTCCGCACCCACGCCAACTACTACAATCAGGCGCTGGCCAACACCATCCACCGCTCCCCTCAGATAAGCCGGAGCTCGCTGGAGAAGCTTTCTGTCATCGTGCCGGACTTCAACGCATTTGACGAGCGTTCTGACACGTTCTTCTTCAACAACGGCCCGGTGAAGGTCTCGGCCACGGGCGCGAAGCAGCTGAAGCCGTCCGACTGCCCGTACAATGTCTATCGGAGCAAGATTATCGAGCACGACTTCCGTCCGGAGCCGCCTTTCTTCGACATCGAGTATTCCGAGGAATATGCCACGCTCCTGAACCGGCTTTCCGTCCTTTCCCCCGACACCCCCGACTATGTCTCAATCAGGAAGCAGATTGACGCTATGGATGAGCTCAGGCGCTACCGGCTCAAGATTTTCCGCAACGACTGCACTTTCATGCGCTTTGTCTATAACACCGGGCGCAACTACTGGAGAAAGGAGGAGCTCGGCATGGCTCTGACTCCGGAGGAACAGGCGGAGACGAACCTGCACTTTATCTCCAAGGTGATGGCTCTGGGCTACATCATGAGCAAGCACAAGGTCGCCGGGCAGCCCTACGCGATTTACGCGATGGAGACCGAGCAGTCGGAGGAGGGCACGCACCTCGGAGGAACGGGAAAGTCGCTGTTCATGACGAGCACGGAGCAGCTCCGCAGGCAGCTTTTCATCAACGGCCAGGAAATCAACCCCTCGAAGACGGACTTCATGCTTGCGGGCGTGCGCCCGGGCATCACGGACACCGTCTATTTCGACGACCTGAACGACTCGATTGACCTGCACCGCTTCATGCCTATGATTACGGGCAAGATGGTGGTGAATCCCAAGAACAAGGACGCGTTCATCCTTGAGTTCAGGGACAGCCCCAAGGTGGCGTTCACCTCCAACCACGCGATAAAAAAGTTCGACGCATCACTCCGTCGTCGAACCTGGTTCACCGCCTTCACGGACTACTACCATTCGGACGACCCGATGCGCGGTCTGAAGGAGCGTTCCCCTTACACGGAGTTTCACAAGAACCTCATCCAGGACTACACTCCGGATGAGATGAACAAATTTTACAATTTCATGTTCAACTGCATCGCCATGTGGCACAAGCTCCGCATCCGGATTCAGCCGCCGATGAGACAGATCGAGCAGCGCAACCTCCAGCGGGCAATCACCGACGAGTTCATCTGGTGGGCCGAGGACTGGTTCACCGAGAGCCGCCTGAACACAATCGTCAATAAGGCCGACGCGTTCGACGCCTACAAATCTACTCTGAACAGGAAGATTCAGGACAGCATCAAGATGAAGACCTTCAAGAACAAGCTCATCATGTACTGCGCCTACAAGGGCTGGGTGTTCAACCCGCCGGAGCTTCTTCTTTCTGAGTCGGAGCGGCAGCGCAACGACATCCGGCGCAAAATCGGTAACGAGGACAACTATTTCTTCTACATCGACACGCGCCGCGACCACGAGGAGGAGCTTGACGCCGCGTCAATCATCGGCACGCCTCCTGAGGCCGAGGAGCCGGGGTGCGGGGAGTTGGACCCGGGTGCCATAGGGACATCGGCCGCGCCGGATGCCATGGCCGTCGAGCGGCCGCCGTTCCTGTAGCAGTCATGTCGTCTTTCCGGACAGAACCGGCTTTCGGACGGCATCTCAAAGGAAGCTTTGAATGAGGGTTCGCCTTTGCGGACCCTTCTTTTTGGGGGAGTTGAATTTTTCGCGTCAGTTCTAAGTCTATTTTTCTTTGACCTTTTGACGCGGAGAGAAAGAAAAGAAGTATAAGTAAATGAAAATGAGAGAGTTACTGCGCGTCAAATCTGCGCGTCAAATCGCGTCATTTTGGTTTTGCACTGACGCGCCATTTTGCCCCTTCGGCACCCTTTCGCGTTTCTATGGAAATAGTTTTGACGCGCTTGATAGTCAATTAGTTAGACCCTATTTCCCTAAAATCGCGTCAAATTGATGGAAAAATAATCTGACGCGCAAACCCCTATTGATTATCAGAGTGTTACAAGGATTTTTCGGCTGCGCGTCAAATGGTCAGAAAATTTCACACTCAGAAACTCCTGAAAAAATTTTTGTTGAAAAATCACCTCAAAATCGACACAATCATGACAGAAGAAAGCACATCAACCGCCGCTCCTGAACGGCTCGAATTCAACGCCGACGTCTATGGACGTTCCATGCCGCTCTGGCATTACAGGGAACTCCCCTCCGGAATGCGCCGCGCGGAGACAAAGGACCTCTATCGCGGGCGGTGCGTCCTCTACAAGGTGGAACTGGGACCGGACGAGGGCGATTGGTACAGCGACTATGTCCGCGAGAGCAACTATCTGATTCTTTGCATGATGATTCGCGAGGGAAAGGATGTATGGATTAGGTGATTTTCCGCAAAAAACGGCCGGAGATGCTGTTGAAAATGCGGATAAATTTTCGTAACTTTGTGAGTAGTAGCCATTTGAAAGAACCGATGCGATGCTGATAAAACTCAAATTCGACACTAAACTGAGACTGGACTACCTCGGTTTCCTCTTTCCGAGGATTCCGGGCGAGGATGCCTATAAGGTCAGCACCCGCGAGCCGATGGGCGAACTCCTGTGCGCAAGGGTACGCGAGTCGTGGCGGCCGGTCGAAGAGCCGGAGGGAGAGCTTGTGGCGACGCTCGACCTTCCGCTGAACCCGGCGACCCGGAACGTGGCCAACAAGTTCATCTATTACTCGCAGGCTGACACTGCGGCTCTGATGATGGCTCTGTCGGCGACGTTCGACCTCGACTTCGCGGGATACTACCGCAAGGGCGAAAACCTCGGCTACGGACGCAAGGAGATTGTCGAGGCGTTCATCATTTCCCGCAACCTCGTTGAAATCGACTGCACCGACACTCTCTACAAGCGTGCCTACCGCACGAGCCAGCGCCAGATGAAGGCTCTGACGCAGCGGCTGCTCCGGCGCTGCTACTACCTCGATGAAAGCATTAACCTCAAAGGACTGAAAGATGATAAGGATAATCAAGGAAATTTTCGTGAGCCCGGCGACGGACGGGTTCGACCCGCTCAAGGCATCAAGACTGCCGATGATTCCGGCGTCCGGAACGATGGAAAGCAAGGAGACGAACGACGAGAACGGACGCTGTTTGACGATTAAGCTCGCCCTGCGCTGCAAGCCGCTTTCCACGGCTGCCAGGCGGACGCTCCGTGACGGCTGCATAGCCCGCGTTGTCTGCGAATCTCCGGACTGCTGCGCCGTCTCCGACCTCTATCTCGGCTCCGAGGACATTCCCCTCCGCTTCGACCTCGAAGACAACCTCGACGTCCTCCGCCTCTCCGTCACCCACAAGACCCTTTCGCGGCTGTAAGCACCCCATCATGCGCGAGGCTACACGGGACGGCCGTCCGTAACTGACTGATTGTAACCGACTGACGGCAAAGTTTTTGCGCAGGCCGAAATTTATTTATTTGTTTGTTTATTTATTACTATCTTTGTGACAAAGAAAAATCATTATGAGTATCGAAGCCATCATATCTCTTGTCATATCGGTCTTATTTGGAGGCGGTATCATGTTCAAAATGTTTGAAATGGGCAAAACCATTGGGATGTTTGGTAGTAAATTGGAGGACTTGGACAAAAAGATAGACCGTGTCGAAGATTTTTTGAATAAGAAAATAGACTTTGTTGATAGAAAGATTGATAATCTTGAAAATAAGATTGATTTGAAAATATCCGGACTTCCTTGTGGAATTCATTCCGAGAAGATTTCTGAAGTGGATAAGGATGTCGCTTATGTGAAAGGAAAGACAGAGTTTCTTCTTTCTGCCAAACAGAGCCCTCGTGTTCTTAACCGGTATGGTTTGGAATTGTTCCGCGATATTGATGGAGATAAATTTCTTAAAGAAAACAAACAGAGGTTGTTCGCTTTCATTGATAATGAGACACCGAAGACTGCCTACGATGTAGAAGAGGATGCCAAGAAAGCTGTGTTTTCTTTGAGGGATGATGATTCATTCAATGGAATAAAGGTCTGGTTATACAATAGCCCAGCTAAAAAAATTGAGATAGAAGGTAAGGAAACCGACTATTGCTTCGCACTTGAAGATGCCTGCTTCGTCATCAGTTTGCCATTGCGGGATATGTATCTTGAGGAGCATCCGGAAATCTTGAAATAACATTGTTGCTTGATTGATAAGTGCCGCCCTTTTCCGGGGCGGTGCTTTTGTTTTCCTTTGCCGAAAAGTTTGCGGAATGGGAGGAAAACTGACATATATGCGCGAGGCTACACGGGACGGCCGCATGGAGGAACTGATTCGTCAGCGGAGGCTCTTGAATATGCACTTGTGCGAGTGTGTCCGCTTTTTCGGGGCGCATGGATTGCCGATTGTCGAGGCTTATGAGGGCGCGGTTCCTCGGCGGTTCATCGGGTTCAACCGGGCCTTGACATCGCAGGATTATGATGCCGGGGTTCATTTCTTCATAGATGACTACCAGTTTGAGCGGGTGTGGAACACTCCGGAGAAATATGTGCCTCTTCTGAGGCGGTTCCGCTGTGTCATTGCTCCTGATTTCAGCCTGTATATCGATTTGCCTCCGGCGGTCAATTTCTGGAACATCTACAGGAATCGGCTTCTTGCCGCATGGTGGCAAAGTCAGGGCATAAGGGTCATTCCGAGTGCCAGTTGGGGAAATGCGGATTCCTTCAGGTTCTGTTTCGAGGGCCTTCCGCACAGTTCGCTCATAGCGGTCGGGCATACGGCGATTGGACGAACGCAGGCTGGGAAGAACGCTTCTATTCTCGGAATGAGTGAATGCCTCCGGGTGCTCCAACCGAGCAAGGTGCTTGTTTATGGGAAACCGTTTGACTTGAATTTCAATAATTTCGTATATTTGGAGGACAATATTCAATATTTGAGACATGAAAGAGATAAAGTATGGTGATGTTGGGTATGTGCATGAACTTGACCCGGATGATGTGAAGATGTTTGACGAAATTGCTAAAACATCGAAATCGGAGAATGAAAAGCATTTCTTCAGGATTATGGAATATCGTCAGAAACATAATTGTTCTCCGGAGTTTGACTACCTTCTCGATAGTGAGACAAATCCGGATAAGGTCGGCTTTACGAGAGAATGGTATGATGAATACATGTTGTGGATTGATGGCTCGGAATCGATGGAGACCAGTTCATTGTCGTTTTTCTTGACAATGGATTTAAGTGAGTATATCTATGATTTGACGGGCTGCCGAACTTTGCTTGAATACCTGCGTTCCATCGACTACTCGCGCATCGACTACAATGCTGATTCAGATATGTAAAGATATGGGCTCTGCAAAACAATATAATCCTTCGGGAGGATTCCATAATCATGAGTATCATCAAGAAGGTGACACAATATATTACGATGGGCTTAAAGGCAAAATTGTCGTAAAGAACGAAGAAAATAAGAATGGTTTGCCCCCATATTCCGGAACATCAGATTTCTATGCCGGGAAACGCACCAGGACGGGTGAAATCATTCAGGTTCGATTTTATAAGGACAGAAGGCAGTATATTGATTTCGACTGGGGACATGAGCATACTAATAAAAAGGGGGATAAAGCACGTTTCCCGGTTGGGACTGTTCATGTTCAAATATATGAAAACGGTGTGAGAAGCGAAATTGCGCGATATATGAGCAATGACGAAATCAATAGGTTCGGTGCTCTGCTCAAGTCGTTGAATCCAAATGTCAAATTCCGTCCGTAACCGACTGTCGGCAAAGTTTTTGCGCAGGCCGAAATTTATTTATTTGTTTGTTTATTTATTACTATCTTTGCGCAGAACAAGTACAAAGGAGGTAAACTTATGTGGGATATAATAAAAACAATACTGACATCACCGGCGGGTTCTTTCGCATTCGTGTTTAGCATACTTGCCTTATGTTTCTGGGTTGTTCATAAGCTGACAAAATATGTCACTAAGTGGGAATGCAGACTCGAAAAGGTGAATGATTTGGAGGCCACCATTAAGGAGACCAGTTCTGCAATACTGCAAATAAATGCCCGGCTTTCGGTTATGGAGTCACAGCGTGGTTCGCTGACGCAAAGTCATAGCCCTGTAGGGTTGTCTAAACTGGGCGAAGAAGTTGCTGCGAAGATAAAGGCTCAGGACATGGTTTCAAGGAATTGGGACAAAATCCAGAATCTGATAGAGCGGCAGCAATTGACTAATCCTTACGACATCCAACAGTTCTGCATCGAAAAAGCGACAATTGCTCAGGATGAATTGTTTGCAAAGGAAGATGTTGATTTCATAAAGAAATTCGCTTTCAACGAGGGATTGCCGACTGCATACTATGGAGGAATGTTCGGAGTGCTCATCAGAAACCAGTATTTCAAAGTGAAGAACATTGACATCAATGATGTTGACAAACACGATCCAAACCAGAACAAATAGCAAAATCCGCCGCTGATGGGCGTGAGGGGCGCCGTCCTTTTCCTGGGCGGCGCTTTTGTTTTCCTTTGCCGAAAAGTTTGCGGAATGGGAGGAAAACTGACATATATGCGCGAGGCTACACGGGACGGCCGCATGGAGGAACTGATTCGTCAGCGGAGGCTCTTGAATATGCACTTGTGCGAGTGTGTCCGCTTTTTCGGGGCGCATGGATTGCCGATTGTCGAGGCTTATGAGGGCGCGGTTCCTCGGCGGTTCATCGGGTTCAACCGGGCCTTGACATCGCAGGATTATGATGCCGGGGTTCATTTCTTCATAGATGACTACCAGTTTGAGCGGGTGTGGAACACTCCGGAGAAATATGTGCCTCTTCTGAGGCGGTTCCGCTGTGTCATTGCTCCTGATTTCAGCCTGTATATCGATTTGCCTCCGGCGGTCAATTTCTGGAACATCTACAGGAATCGGCTTCTTGCCGCATGGTGGCAAAGTCAGGGCATAAGGGTCATTCCGAGTGCCAGTTGGGGAAATGCGGATTCCTTCAGGTTCTGTTTCGAGGGCCTTCCGCACAGTTCGCTCATAGCGGTCGGGCATACGGCGATTGGACGGAACAGATGTGTCCGGAACTATTATAATTTGGGGCTGAAAGAATTGGAACGACAGACATCTGCAAAACAAATCCTCATATATGGGACACTTGCGGGTTTGGGACTTTCCGATGAAATTGAATATATTTGCATTCAGGATAACATTTCAAAACTGAGGGACAATGCAAGACTTTGATGACAACGAGTGGGAGGACAACCTTCTTCCTGAAGATGATGAGTGGATTGAAGAAAAATTGCACTCCGATATTTCATCGAATGCCAAAACATTCCTCAGAAAATTAAGGCATAAGATGAATGACGAGATTGCTGTTTCCAACGAGGTGTTTATTGATGAGAAAGATGAAGGAAACGTCAATGGACTTTTTTTCTTTCGCTCTATCTTTCATTATTTCACGATTGGTGTTGCTGATTCCCAAACAAGGCATATCGAGAAACAGATTACAGTTGATTCTTTCAAAGACGCGATGATGGCTGATTTGTCGGAATTGGGGATACAAGGCACGATGTGGGATTTTCTTTCGAGCGCGGATTTCGCCATGGTTCGGTATGACAGAAATTATGATTTGATGTAATATGGGCGGACAAAGGCAGTACCTGCCAGGAGGAGGTTTCTCCGATTATCAGTATAGGCAGGTCGGAGAGACAATCGTTGCCGGCAATGGTGTTTCTGGTAAAGTAATTGCGAGAATAGACGAGACTAATGAAGGGCATTCCGGTATGCCGCAATATTCTTCCACTTCCGAAGTATATCTGAAAATCTCAGATGAGACTCATAGAGTTGAACAGGCTGGGATATATAAAGACAGAAGGCTCGTATATCAGATAGATTGGGATCATTCGCATGGTGGAATTGAGAAGGGAGTCGCTCATGTTCATACATTTGATTGGTCAAGAAAAAATTCCCGAAGCAAAAAAGTGACGATGATGTCAGATGAATTAATTTCACGCTATGGAGAACTTTTAAAGAAGGCGGATCCGAACATCAAGTTCCGTCCGTAACCTTGGAAAATAACAAAATCCGCCGCTGAAGGGCGTGAGGGGCGCTGTCCTTTTTCGGGACGGCGCTTTTATTTTCCTTTGTACCGTAAAATTGGATACAATGGGAAAACAGAGAAATACATCACATCTGGCGGCGGAGATAATCCGGGGGAAGTGGCTCCTTGCTGATGCGGAGTCATATCTTCCTGCGGTGTTCGCCCTGCTTTCGCGCACGCCGCTTGCCGACGTCGAGGAGACGGCGCGTCCGTCATTCATGCTTTCGGACGGCTCCGAGGTCGGCGACGGCGCACAGGCTACGGTCGAGAGGAAGGTGGCGCTTCTGCCACTTCATGGCACAATGACGAAATACGAGACCTGCAGCTCCGACGGAGCCGTGGCTCTCGCCTCGTTCATAAGGGACTGCGCCGACCGTCAGGACATCGTTGCGCTCGTGCTCGACATTGACAGCGGTGGCGGCGCGGCGAATGCAGTTCCGCCGCTCGTCGAGGCAATACAGTATGCCAAGGCGGCGCACAAGCCCGTCATCGCCCATTGTGACCTCTGTTGCTCGGCAGCTCTCTGGGTGGCATCGCAGTGTGACCTCATCTATCTCGACAACCCTATGTCAGAAATAGGTTCCGTCGGGGTGCTGTGCACACTGTCGCTGCCTCCGGAGAAAGACCCGCAGACCGGGGTGAAGATCGTTCCGGTCTATGCGCGTGAATCCACGGATAAGAACCTCGACTACAGGAAGGCTCTCGAAGGCGACTACAGCCTCATTCAGGACTCTATGTCCCCGATTGTCTCACAGTTCCAGGAAGCCGTACGGAAAGGCCGCCCGATGCTCGACACGGAGAGGGACGGCGTGCTGAGCGGGGCGACCTTCCTCTGCGACGAGGCTCTGAAGCTCGGATTCGCCGATGCACGCAAGACCCTCAAGGAAAGCGTCGAGGCGGCGTTCGCGCTCGCTGAAATCTGACGAAAATATTTACAAACCTCTTATACCAAGTACAATGAATAAAAAAGCACTCTCAAACTCAAAGATGGGCAAAATCGTTGCCCGTCTTCTCGGAAGGCCGGAGCTCGTTGTCAAGGACGGAAAGGTTGAACTTTCCGCCGAGGAGCGCGCGAAGGTTCTTGAGAACTACGGACAGGCTTTCCTCGAAAAGCTGGAGTCCGTCACTCTCGAAGACGAAGACGCGTTCGACCTCTTCGACGCTGCCGTTGCCGCCAAGACAGCCGAGGCGACCGCAGCCCTCACCGCTCAGGTGAAGCAGCTTCAGGGCGATGTCCTGGAACTTTCCCGTGAACCGGAACCGCAGCCGCAGGCACAGGCTACGGCAAGGCCGCTTTCAGCCGGCGATGCCACAAGGCAGTTCGTCCTGAACATGAACGCCGCGCACAACAGGATTGTCGCGCAGGCGCTCGCCTCCACCAACCCGATGGCTTTCGCGGCCCTCGACGGCAGCACGCTTGACGTCGCCGACCTGAACACGGAGTTCAAGATTGTGATGCCTCCAAAGGCAAAGCTCGATCTCCTCGCAAAGAGGCTCTACATGGGCTTCAACGACTCCAAGCACATGACGCGCATCCAGTCCGACCGCGACTTCATCGCGTCCGCAGCCATCTTCACCGAGGTCTCACAGCAGTTCACCCCTAAGTGGACTCCTAAGGGAACGGCGAAGTTCACTCCGATCCGCATTCCTTACCGCCGTCACAAGATCAACGTCCTGATTCGTCCGACGGACATCATCAAGTCATGGCTGCTCAACCTCTACGAGCAGGGCAAGACTCAGGCTGAGATGCCTATCACCAAGTACATCATCGAGGAGCACATCCTTCCTAAGACCCTTGATGACATCACACTCTCGATGATCGGAAAGGGAAAGTTCCAGGAAGTCTCCCTCGCGGGGCTCACTGACGGCGCTGCCGGTTCAGCGGCAAAGGACTCCATGGACGGCTACGAGACCATCCTCGTCGAGGGTCTCACGGACGAGAAGTGCAAAATCAACTACCTCCGCAACGCGAAGGACTACAAGACGCTCACGGACCAGCAGCTTCTTGACTATGTTGACAGCTTCGTTGACAACATCTCCGGGCTCTTCGCGAAGACCGCGACTGTCTTCTGTTCGGAGCAGTTCCTCACCCGCTACAAGAGGGCGGACTTTGCCGTGAACGGCAAATACACCGGCATCGAGACCGGAGGCACAATCCGCTTCACCAACTTCCATCTCGTCGCCCTTGAGTCCATGTACAACTCTCCGATTCTCTTCGCCACTCCGAAGGAGAACTTCGTCGAGCTGGTGGATTACTCCAAGGCCGAGAGCTGCATCAACCGCATCGAGGAAAGCAACTACGACGTGAAGGTGTTCGGCGAATACTCTCTGTCAGTGGGCTTCAAGATTGCCGAGGCCGTGTTCGCGGCAGTTCCGACCGGCTACTCTCCTTCAGAGAGCATCCTTTCCGAGGGCATCGACCTCTCCGAGGACGGACCGTGGATGAACGGCACGAAGCCGGCCGCGGAGCCGACGACTCCGACAAATCCTGCGGATAAGAACACCGAGGAGAAGGAAGCCGGCGACGACAAAGGACAGGAAGGCGCGTAATCACTGAAAAACAAGCAAGACTATGGCTTATACAAAAGTAAGTATTCCTAAAAATGGAGACGGCGCGGGATGCCCGTCTCCAAAATCTTCCGACATCATAATCATGGATGTCGAGGACATCGAGACCGAACCGACGAGAACTCTCGGCAATGTGACCGTAACGGGCAACTACACTCTCAAGGACGGGGCAAAGGCCGTGTGCGTCTATGGAACGCCTAAGACCATCGCGGCGTCCGAGGAGTATTCCGGAGACGCGGACGCGCGTGGCGTGAAGCAGGGCGTGGAGTTCGAGCACCCGGGCAACGAGAAGGACATCAAGAACTTCGTCGAGGCGTTCATGAACAAGGGTGTCGTCATCCTCGTGAAGGAGTGCGACGGCTCTGCGGCGGGGCGTGTCCAGGCGTTCGGAAACAAGTGCAACCCTCTGTTCCTCACAGTTGAGAGAACCGACAGCAGCGAGGCCAACAAGCGCAAGCTCACCTGGAAACAGGACATCGCCGGCAAGTTCCTCCCTGCCGACTACGAGGGCGAGCTTCCTGCACTTGCAGACGCTGCAACCGCAGCCGGCGAGGGCGCATAGACGGAACTGCCATGAGCAGAAAGCAATCAAAGCAGATGGAAACTGAGCCTCGGAAGACAGACGGGGCTCAGGCTTCCGTCGTTGCAGCAGCCGCACAGGAAGCGCCGGCCGAGAAGAAGTACGATGTCGTCGTGCGTGCCTATCCGGGAACCGAAGCTCTGATGACGCGCCTGTGGGACAGATATCACGAGGGGCGGCATCTCATTCTTACGGACACCGGGGCGCAGCTGCCTGAAGTTCTGGCGGAATGCATTGCCGACAACAGGATTGCCGACCGGTTCACGCTTCTTCCGGCCAACGTCATCCCGTGCACTGAAATCACGGACGAACTTCTGAAAGGAAACTATGTCTATGTGAAACGCAACGGGGAAAGGCAGCCTGTAAGCCGCGTGCCGATGACTTTCGACAAAGAAAGGCTCGTGGTCTGGCTCTCTGCCGACGAGCCCGGAACCGATACTGCCGAGGAGTTCCTGAAGCGGTATAATGCCGGAAAGCTCCTGATGGAGGTGTCGTTCTCGTTCGGGAACTTCATCACTCCGGTGCTCAGAGCCACCCCTTGCGAGAATGTGGTCATAGAGTCTTTCCTGCGGAAATTCTTTGTGGCCGCGTCGCCGGAAGGGTTCGCCGCGATCGCCGCGCTCGCTGAAAAATGCCTTCTCAAGGAATAATGAACGAGGAATGTTGAATGAGATAGACAGATGGATTGATTCAGGAGCCGAGGTTCAGGAAGGACTTCGGCTTTTGAGTATATATGCCCCGAACCGCCACCTCGACGCGCTCGTGCGCCGCGCTCCGAAACGGTTCTCCCGTCTGCTGGAGGCGGTGCTTCTGCCGTTCTCGACAAGACCGCGTACCGTGGCCGCGCCTGCACCGGCAATCCCGAAAGTGAAGTTCCGCGAAAGCTGGCCGTTCCTCTCGGAGCCGGATTGCCCGCCGGAACTGAAGATTCTGGCCGCCGACAAAATCACGGCATGGGAGGAGTCGATGAAGGCACATGAGGAACTCTTCCAGTGTACCACTCCGGAGCAATGCTACGAAACCGCGAAAAAAGTGCTGGAAAATTATTCCAACAATCGGAAAATCTTCTCCGAATTTACTCATTACAAGGAACATCACTCCGTGCTCGGCGAACATCCGATTTTCAGAGAGTCCAAGGAGGCGGCGACGCTCCGGGCGATGCCGATTATGGAACTCGTCCGGAAACAGAAGAACCTTGAGGATGCCATCTGGAGGGCCGGCAACGAAATCAGGAAGGGCGACAAACCGCACCTGCGTCCGGAACGGGAAGAGCGCATCTCGGCAAAGCGCCGGATGCTCGCACAGGTGAAACGAATGATAGACGACTATGAACAGCGAAGAGAAAGACGACAGTCTTGACAGGATTGCCAGCCTTGCCGCCCTCGGCTGGCCGGATAACGAAATCTTCATAAGTGAGGGCATAGACGAGAAGGACGTGCCTGAAGAGGTGCGTGAAGCCATCGAGCACGGACGGCTGAAAAAGCGTGCCGACATAGAGATTGCCGTGGCGCGTGCAGCGGCCACCGGGGCTCCCGAAGCCGTGAAGCAGTTCAACGAGGTCGTGCGCGACAAAAGCTTCAGCATCTCGAAGCTCGACCTGTTCGGAGGTCCGGAAGACCAGGGCGCGTTCGAGCGGATTCAGGACTACATCGCCGGCGGAAGCAGGGGAGACCTCTCACAGAAGGAGCAGGTGTATATCGACCTTCTGACCATGATATATTCTCTCGACGGTCAGTGGGGAAAGCGGCGCACCGTCAAGTTCCTCACTTCAAAGCCGTTCTCCTTCTCCTACGAGCAGGCGTCCAACATGTACGCCGAGGCAATCGAGATGTTCTTCGCCAACCGCAAAGTGTCAAAAGAGGCGATGCGTGCGAAGATGGCGGACCAGTACGACACTCTCTACGCCCTCGCGATGCAGAATGCCAGGACCACCAAGGACTTCGAGATTGCGGCCGGCATCCTCTCCTGCAAGGCAAAGGTTTTGAGGCTCGATCAGGACGACCCGCAGCAGCTGCCTGCCGAGAACTACGGCAAGCAGTTCCGCGTGCTCTCGCTTTCTCCGGAGGTCATAGGGCTTCCGAGGGCGAACAGGGACGAAGTGGCCAGGCAGATTGACGGCATCGTGGCTCCTGAGGCCGTGAAGAAGCGCCTCCGGGTCGATGCCGGCATTGATGATCTTGACATCGTAAAATTCATGGACAATGTCGTACAGGAAGAAAGTTAACGTCGAGCGGACCGAAAGCGCGTCCGTTCAGTACCAGAACAAGTTCGCCCAGCTCGTCGCCCTCGTGGGCGCACGCAAGACCTACTGCGAGCTCGGGCGCGGTTCGGCCAAGACCACCGACATTCAGGTGGAAAGGCTCATCGACATCATGTTCGACATGCCCGGCGCTCCATGCTGCTGGGTGGCCGACACCTTCAGCAACCTCACGGCCAACGTCCTGCCTTCCGTCCTGGAGGGTCTTGAACGCAAGGGGTTCAGGGAGGGCGAGCACTATGTCATCGAGAAACAGCCTCCGGAGTTCACCGACGCCGAGACAAAGAACCTCCCCGACTGGCTCAAGCCACACTTCTGGAAGCCGTTCAACCGGCTCGTCTCATACAAGCGCACCATCATCTTCTTCACAGGGCTGAACATCCGCTTCGGCTCGCTCGACCGCCCATCGACGCTCGCGGGCGCATCGTATGTCTTCGTGTTCGGGGACGAGGCTAAATATTTCCGTGAGGACAAAATCGCCAACCTTCTCAAGGCCGTGCGCGGCTACAGGCAGGAATACGGCAACAGCGTCTTCTACCGGGGCGTGTGCTTCACCTCCGACATGGCCGACGTCTCCCACATCGGGGAATATGACTGGATGCACAAGGAGGCGGACAATGTGGATAAGACAGCGATACTCACGGTGATAAAGGCGGGACTTGTGTATAACGAGGCACTTCATGAATATGTGGCAGCCAAGGACAAATGGCTCGGGACAAAGTCGCCCTCTGACCTTACGGACTGCCGGAACCGCCTACGCACGGCCGAACTCTGGAAGGCGCGGTGGACGGAACTTCGCAGCCGTCCGGAGGCATCGACCTTCTACATACGCGCGTCGAGTTATGTGAACGCGGACATACTCACGGAGGAGTGGTTCTCCGATGCCATTGCGGCGAAGCTTCCTGACCTAAACACCGCGATACTCTCCCTCAAGCCGCGCCTCGAAAGCGGCGACCGGTTCTACACCGCGCTCTCCGCACGGCACTTCTACTACGACGGCATAGACGAGGACGCATACGACCGCCTCGATATGCGTGACGTCGAGGACTGCCGCGTGCTCCGTCATCTTAACCGCGCCAAGCCGTTGCAGGCGGGCGTGGATTTCGGTAATATGTGCTCGATGACAGTCGGGCAGGAGGGAACGGAACAGGGACATGAGATTCTCAGAGTGCTCAAGTTCCTCTACACCCTCGCCCCGGAATACACCGAGGATCTCGGCGTGAAGTTCCGCACCTACTTCGCGGCCATGCAGAACCGCGTGCTCTATCTCTACTACGACCGCTCCGGCAACGCCTACAAGTCCGTGGGCGAGGACCAGGTCTCAAAGTTCAAGCGTGCCGTGGAGTGGGACGGCAGCAGCAGGACGGGGTGGACGGTGCACCTGATGTCAATACGCCAGGGCAACATCGGCCAGCCGGAGGAGTATGCCTTCATGCAGGAGCTGATGTCGGAGCGCAACCCTCGTCTGCCTTGGCTGCGCATCGACGCATACGCCGCCAAGAACCTGAAGATGTCGCTCGAACTTGCCCGCACAAAGGTGAAGTCCGGCGTGGTGTTCAAGGACAAATCAAGCGAGCGCCTGCCTGTTGCCGAACTGCCGACGCGCTCCACCAACCCGTCGGATTCGTTCAAGTATCTGCTTATGACAAAGGAACGGCGCAAGCTCGCGTCGATGCGTTCTTCAGCCGCGAAATCCAACCTCGACCCTCAGTTCAAGTAGCCCGGCGCGGGGTCACAGCGTCATATATCACCTTTTTTCTCGTTTGCGACCGCAAACGAAAATGAGCGCGGCCGGGCTTTTTTGTCCGCGAAGAACGCGGTTTTGCCGGAACGGACGGAGCAAGACATTGACATATAAATATATCCTTGAAAAATATTACCGAAATCATGTAATTTTTCGGGTGTTCGGAATATGAAACCGTCCGTTTCGACGTCGCGTGCGGCCGTTTCTGGCATTGCCGACGGCTCCCGTTTCCGTGTCCTTTGACGGACGGACACAAGGGAGTAGCTTTGCACCATGGATGTTTATGAAGCGATAGACGAAATGAGACGGCTCAGCTCCGCGGGCAAAACCTTCAGCTTCTCGTTCATGTCCTGCAACCTTTCCGCGGGAACGAGCGAGGGCGTTGTCTATGTTCCGCACGCGCGGCTCCGCAAGAGGGAATGCAGGGAGCATCACCTTCACGCGGACATGGTCGAGGCCTACATCAATCTCGACACCATGGAGAACCGCCGTTTCTACCAGCCGCTTCTGATGACCTTCAACGGAGAAAAAGTCACATTGAGATGAAGAATACGGTTAAGAAGATTTCGGACCATTCCTACGCGCTGCACCTTGAGGACGGGCGGTGCTTCACCCTCTCCAACAGGAGGGACAGCAGCCTCGACTCGCTCTTCTGGCAGGCGCAGGACCGCAACTGGGAGTATCTCCCTCACACGATTCAAGGCTACAGGGTGATTCCATACGGCATAGACAACCAGCTGCCGACGCGCCTGCGGGACATCCTCGACTCGAACAACCTCGGCCCGGGCATACTCGAACGCCAGATGGGGCTTCTGTTCGGTCAGGGGCTCTATCTTTCACAGCTTTCCTTCGAGGAGGGCAAGATTGAGCGGCTGTGGAAGGAGGACAGGGAAATCATGGACTGGCTGGAGAGCTGGGACTATGTCTCCTACATCAAGGGCTGCATGACGGACTACCTGCACCTGAAGGGATTCTTCGACGCAAAGTATCTGGAGCGCGGCCACCGCATAGGGCGGAAGCCGAGGATTTCCTGCCTTGAGCACATCCCCGCGAAGAACGCCCGTCTCGAATGGACGGACAGCCGGGACATCAGGGACGTGCGCCACATCATCGTCGGCGACTTCGAGAACGCCTGCGTGAGGACGGGCGTGAGGGTCTATCCTGTCTATGACAGGCGGAATCCTGGGAAATACGGGGCTTCGGCCTCATATAACCACACATATTCCTTCGCCCGCGACTTCTATTCCGTGCCTCAGTACTGGGGTGCGCTCCGCTGGATAGTCCGGGGTTCGGAGATTCCGACAATCTTCAAGTATGTGACGGACAACGGGATAAACCTCGCGTACCACATCCATGCTCCGAACGAGTACTGGGACACCAAGCGCGACACCCTGAAGAACATCCATCCCGACTGGGACGACGCGAGGGTGGAGAAGGAAATCAGCAGCCTGACGTCGGAGCTCCTGACGCAGCTCACCGAGGTTCTTTCGGGCAAGGAGAACGCCGGCAAGTTCTTCTACACGGTGGATATTCCGGCCGAGAACGGCGGCGGGGCGGTCTCGTGGAAGATTGAGGCGATTGATCAGAAGATAAAGGATTTCGTGGATTCGCAGCTCAAAATTTCAGAGGCTTCGGCATCCGCGATTACCTCCGGGATGGGGCTGCATCCGTCTCTGAGCAACGTGATGGTGAACGGAAAGCTGGCATCGGGGTCGGAGTTGCTGTATGCATTCAAGCTCTATCTCCTTTCCGACACGGAGATTGCCTCGAACTGCATTCTTGAGCCGATAAACCAGGCGATAGCCTTCAATTTCCCGGGACGCAACCTCAAGCTGGCGTTCTATCACCAGACGATTCAGGCGGAGGAGGCTGTTCCGACCGATGAACGAGTTAAAAATCAATAGATATGCTGTTTGACAAAGTACAGAACGGTTCAGAGGAACTGAACTCCCTGACGGGGCAGTGGTTCGCATCCACGCCGTACTATCTCATTCGTACCGAGATTGATTTTGCCGCGCAGGAACTCGGCTCCATTGTGGGGCAGGAGGTCGTCGATGCGGCTGAAAAGGCCTATGAAGGGGGCACTGACGCGGATTTCGTCGATGCCGTACGGCTTCCGGTGGCGTTCCGGGCGATTGCGCGCTATGCGCAGCTCTCCGGCGTGAGCCATGAGGGGACGGGCAGGAAGGTGAAGATGGACGACAACGAGAAGATTCCGTTCGAGTGGATGATTGACCGCGACGACAGGGCGATGCTCGACCGCTACTACAGGGCTCTCGACGCGCTCTACCGCTATCTTGAGAAGAACGAGGTTCCGAACTGGATGTCATCTCCCGTCCGCGAGCTCTCGGCACGCTGCATCGTGAGGAGCATCGGCGAATTTGAGCGCTTCTATCCGGTCGATGGCAGCCAGTACGCATGGCATCTGTTCGTTCCGCTGATTGTCGATGCACAGGAGAATGTCGTTGAGCCTTTCGTGGGCGAGGAGGTCTGGGAACGCATCCTTGCGGCTCCGGATTCCGGCGATGCCACGGCTCTGAGGCTCCGTTCACGCGCCGCGCTCCTTGCGGTGCTCACGGCTCTCGTGACGGCCGCACGGCGCTGGTCTCTCGACGTGCTTCCGCTTTCGGTTGCGCGGCGCTTCAGCCCGTCCTATCAGGGCAACCGTGAAAGCCGGGCGGCTGAAACGCGCGAGATTGACTGGTTTATTGAGAAGACGGCCGCTCAGATTGCCGAGGCAAAGGACGAACTGAAGAAGCTTGCCGGAGGGGCGGGCGAAGCCTGTCTGTTGCCGAAAAACGATCCTGCGAACAAATTTGCGACTGTGGTATGACGGAGATTGTGATATATGAGACCGGGGAGCGGCTTTCGTTGCCCTCGTCATGGGACGAGATGACTCCGGAACAGGTTCAGTTCGTGTTCCGTACCTACGGCGAATGCATCCTGCGCGGCGGGTCTCCGCTGGAGTTCAATGTCAGAGTGCTCAGTCACTTGCTCGGGCTGCGCTTTTCGCGTCGGACAATGCTTGCGGAGCGCCTTTCCGGCGACGAGCCGACGCGCCTTGACGAGAATCTGGCGATGCTCTGCGACCGCTGCCTCGGATTCCTTCTTGAAGTGGAGCCTCAGACCCTGCAATGCCGGCTGACCTTCGACTCGGTGACGAATCCTCTGCCGATGGTGCGGAGCGGGCGTTTCCGCCTCTACGGCCCCGCTGACTTGCTTCAGGACCTCACTTTCGGGGAGTTCCGGCACGCGGCCGTTGCCATGCAGGCCTTTCTGCGCTCCGGAAAGGAGGCTGAACTCGACGAGTGCATAGTCTTTCTCTACAGGAGGCGATGCTCGAAGCCGAACAGGGCGGGACGGCGTGTGATTGCGGTGGATTCCTCGAACATCGAGAGGGAAACACGGCTCGCGGCGCGGCTTGAGCCGTGGCAGAAGAACCTCATTCTCCTGTGGTTCGCGTCCTGCCTGAAGTTTCTCCAGACGCAGGACATAGCCATAGACGGCGAAACGGTGGAACTCGGGCGGCTGTTTGCCGGTGACGGGGACGAGCGCGGAGGCTACGGTTTCGGCTGGAACGACCTCACCGTGCAGATTGCCAAAGACCAGAGCATAGGGAACATCGAGCGCGTGGATGAGGAACCGCTTTTCTCCATTCTCGGCATCATGTGGCACAATTTCAAGGAACAGAAACGATATGAAGCGATTTCAAAGGCTCATTAGCCTCACGGAGTACATCGAGGGCTTTTCCCTCCCCGGCATCAGTCCCATAGTGACGACCGCGCAGGCGGACGCGACCTCGAAGCTCCAGCACCTTTCGGGCGTTCAGGTGCTCGCGGCGCGTCCTGAATGCCGTCAGCAGGGCGACACGGATTCCTACAGCTCCGTGATTTCGACGGCGTTCTTCGTCGTCTCCAAGGGACTCGGCGCGGCGAACACACCTGAGCGCGAACGCAAGCAGTTCCGCGAACTCCTCGACATCGCCTCGCGGATTGTCGAGCGCGTGGCCGGCGACTCCACCTCCGGAGCCTGCGGGCTTCTTTCGGGGCTGTCTCTCGCGGCCGTCGAGATTGTTCCCGAAGCCTCCATTTTCGGCGGCTGGCTCGGCTACAGCGTCGAGCTCTCATTCGAGTAGTCGGCCATGTCAGTGAAGGCACGCTTCATACGCAATGTTCTGGAGGAAGAGGGCGGCTCGATGCTCCGCCGTCAGAGTTCCGCCATTCTCTCCAAGTTGGAGACGCGCACAGGCACGCTTGAAAGGTCCCGCTCGGTCTCGGTGGCCTCCGCGTCCGACTCGTTTGACGGCAAGCTGACCTTTCAGCACGTCGCCTACGAGCGCTACCTCGACCTCCGCCGTCTCCGCTACGGCTCCAAGGTGGTTTCCCGCCGCCGTCGCATCCACAACCGCTACGTCTTCGGAGCCTACTCCCGCATCGCCGAACGCCTCATGTACGAGTTCACCGACGAGGTCGCCGCCGCCATCCGCCAACAGATTGAAAATGAATCGCTCTGACGCAAAGTGTTAATAAATATATAAATAAATCAATAAATAAATTTTTGTTGCTATCTTTGCGGGACATTTGGAAGCATATATGGACGCATTTGAGCAGAAATCTTTATTGGAGGCGGTTCTTTACATTCTCAAGAGAACCGGGGGGATTGGATACTATCAGGTGTTCAAGATTCTCTATTTCGCAGAAAAGAACCATCTTGCGAAGTGGGGAAGCAGCATGATTCCCGACCGTTTCTGCGCATTGGAAAACGGGCCGGTTCCGACATACTTGTACGATGCGTTGCGCGGTCACAGCCGTCGCGAATGTCCCGGGCTTCAGGAACTTCTGAAGGAAGGAGTCCAGAACGGCAGTGAGGATGCCTCCTACATTCTCACCGCACGCCGTGACCCGGACATGAACTATCTCTCAAAATCGGAAATAGCCGAACTCGACCGCTCGATTGCAGAGAATCTTCCGCTTTCCTTCGCTGAATTGAAGAACAAATCCCATGACAGCGCATGGAGTGAAGCCTATTACAGCAAGCATTCCGGGCGCAAGTATATGGATCCGGTTCTCATGGCCGAAGCCGCCGATGCCGACAAAAGCACCATCGCCTATCTGAAGGACAGTCTTGAACTTCAAAGTGCCTGTACCCGATGAACCTTTCGGATTTCCTTTCCTCTGATGTCCTCGATTCTCTGACTCGCTCGACAGTTTCCGTCGGTGACGTGTGGAGAATCCGGCTTTATTCGGAAAACGGGATAACTCCGAAAGCCGGTGACGATTCCAGAAACAAGTTTCTTGTCATATTGGGTTTTGACAATGAGGGAAACATATATGGCGGCGTGGTAATCAATTCGAGAATCAACGACCGCATTCCCGTTGCCCTTCAGGACTTACAGATGCCGATAAGGAAATCCGCCTACCCGTTCCTTGACCACGATTCTTTCGTGGATTGTTCGAAGTTGATGGTCGTCCGCGCCGAAACCTTTGCCAAATGGGAGTTCAAAGGCATCATTTCACAGGACGACATAGAACTCATCGCCGGCACCCTCCGCGAAAGTCCGCTCGTGACAGCCGCCACCCTTGCCCGATTCTCAATTTGAGGCTGAACTCGACGAGGCGTTGTCCTCCATTCTTCACAAGGACCTCGAACACAAGATAATTTTCTGCGAGGAGTGATTTTTGCAAGGAAGTTAATGAATAAACAAAATGTGGTTATGAGTTCAGTGGATCCTTTCTTCTATGGTATGGCGCTGGCCAGCAAGATTTTCAGTGTTGTTGCTGTTATTCTTGTCGTTTGCTTCATATTTTGCGGTCTTGACACTGTTGGGTGGATTTCTGTCGGAATAGCCGTAATCATATTTATTCCAATTATGATTCTACTTGACAAACGCAAGAAAGAGAGGGAAAAAGAACCTTGGAAGCATGACATTTAGTTTGATTTTGTAGGAATGAACTCTAAAATGATTTGGGTATGACACTTAATGATATGTTTTTCGGGCTTTTGAGAGGCAGCGGTGATGTTTTCCGTACAATAGGCATAATTGTAGTGGCAATCATATTCGTTATGGTTCTTTGCTGCGGTTCAAGTCTTGAAAACTGGATATGCATTGGTGTTGGGGGCATTACTGGAGTATTGTTGGCCGCATGGGATGTTCACCGCAAAAAGAAAAAAAGTGAAAATCCTTGGAAATAGCGGAATATAATGTCCTTTTATAGCTGCCTGCTGGCAGAATGGTTAAAGGAGTGATTTTTGCAGGTTAAACTTTGAAAATGACTTTGTTATGACACTTAATGATATGTTTTTCGGGCTCTTGGGCAACGGGGGAGGCGGTGGCGGTTGTAGTCTCCGTGGATTGGGAATAATTCCTGAGGCTATAATACTCGTCGTGATCTTCTGTTGCCTCGATAGTGTTGTGGATAGGATTATTTTAGGAATAGCTTGTGTCGTGTTTGTTCTTATTATGATTCTTATTGATATACGAAAGAAAAAGGAGAAAGAGAGGGAAAAAGAACCTTGGAGTCATGACAGTTAGTGTCCTTTTATAGCTGCCTGCGGGCGGCATGGTTAAAGAAGTGATTTTTGCAAGAAAGTTAAATGAATAAACAAATGTGGTTATGGACTCAATGGAACCTTTCTTTCATGGCATGGGGCTTGGTCTAATAATCCTGGCAACTGTGGCGATTCTTTTTGTTGTTTCGTTTTTCTTCTATACTTTTGACCAATTTGATTGGATTCTTTTTGCTGTTGAAGCAGTGATACTAATCCCTGTTTTTATAGTTTATGATAAATGGAAGAAAAAGAAAGAAAACGAGTCTCGAAATAATGACATTTAGTGTGATTTCTGCAAGGAAGTTAATGGATAAACAGAGCATCTTATGAGTTCTATGGAACCTTTCTTTCATGGTATGGGGCTTGGCCTGATTATTTTGGGTGTTATTGCGATATGCTTTATTATAACATTCTGCTTGGGTGGTCTTGACAGTTTTGAAGATTGGCTCATACTGATAATAGGAGGAGGTGGTGGACTTTTGCTTGGCATCTGGGATGTTCACCGTAAAAAGAAAAATGGTGAAAATCCTTAGGAATAGTGAAATATGATGTCCTTTTATAGCTGCCTGCGGGCAGCTATTTTTGTGTCATTAAATTGACATAAAATGAAAAGTGAGGACCTGCGGTTGAACATAATTGTGAACGGCGATGCCGGGCGAAAGGAAATTCTTGACACGGAGAAGGAAATTTCAAAGCTTGAATCGGAAATAAAGTCTCTGAAAAAGGCAGAAGGAGACCATTCCAAGGAAATTTCTGAAACCAACAAGAAACTCACTGAGGCAAAGTCGAAATATGCCGAACTCCAAAGGCAGATGAACCTCGGCCAGAAGACGATGGCCGAGCTCAAGAGTCATATTAAGGCGACTCGTGCTGCTTTGGAAAAAGCCGTGCCTGGAACTGAGAATTGGGACGCTTTGAATGCAGAGCTTATAATTAGCCAGAAGCGGTTTAGAGAACTGACGACGCAAGCCCAGAACACTCAAAATGCCTTGCGGAAAGGTTGGGATAATCTTGGAAAATTATCAGTTGCCACAAACAATATAGTTCAACTATATGGCCGTTTCAGCGGACAGATTGAGCAGGCGAAACAGTCGTGGCTGCAATATGACGAGGCACTTGTCGATGCGATGAAGACAACCGGGTTGAGCCGCGATGAAATCGAGGAACTGAGCGCGGAACTCAAGAAGTTCGACACACGAACAGCTCAGAATGAGTTGCTGTCGCTGGCTCGCGTCGGCGGTAAGCTGGGAATCTCCGGCAAGGAAGACCTGTTGGAGTTCGTTTCGGCTGCGGACAAAATCAATGTGGCGCTGAAGGAAGACCTCGGCGGGGACGCGGAGGCTGCCATTGGTCAGATTGGAAAACTCGTCGATATATTCCAGCTGAAGGGACAGATGGGGCTTGAAAAGGCGATGCTTTCCGTCGGTTCTGCAATCAATGAACTCGGCGCGGCTTCGACGGCTAATGAGGGCTACATCGTGAACTTCACCAACCGCCTTGCCGGCATCGCCCCGAACGCAAAGATTTCGATTGACAAAATACTCGGGCTTGCATCCACCCTCGACGCTAACGCACAGGCAGCCGAGACCGCAGCGACTGCCATCGGTCAGACAATCACGGCAATGTTCAGGAAAACAGAGACATTCGCCCAAATTGCAAAAATGCCGTTCGAGGAGTTCCGCGACCTCCTGAACAACGACGTGAACGCCGCTCTCGTCAAAGTGCTTGAGGGGATGAAGGGCGACCAGGGGTTGTTCGACATTGTGGATGCGATGGACGAGATGAACCTGAACGGTCAGAGGGCGACGACCGTGCTCGGTGCGCTGGCCAACAATGTCGATATGCTCAAGACCCAGCAGCAGCTCGCGAACGAGGCCTTTCAGGAGGGAACGTCGCTGACCGACGAGTTCAACACCAAGAACGAGTCTGCCACGGCCATTCAGGAGAAACTGAAAAAGAGAATTACCGAGACGAGCGTTGAAATCGGTCAGAAGCTGATGCCGGCAGCGAATATTGCCATTAGTGGAACCAACACTTTTTTAGGAGTCATTTCAAAGTTGATTACTCTCTTGGGAAAATATGGCTACGCGATAGGAACTGTCACGACCCTGACCGCTCTCTATATAGCGAAAAAGAAAATTGCCTATCTGTTCAGTGCTGAGTTCAGAGCCGCACTTCTGAAAGAGGTCGCCGTTCTTGAGGCATCGTCAAAGGCAAATTCGCTGCACACGGTCACGCTGAAAATTCTCGCCGGCGGCTACAAGACGGCCGGGGCGGCTGCAAAGGCTTTCGGCAAGGCCTTGATTGCCAATCCGGTCGGGCTCGTCATTGCCGCCGTTGCAGCCCTTGCCCAAGGCATTGCATCATTGGTCTCCAAATCCCGCGAAGCCACCAAGGAACTCCGCGAACTGAACAGCCGCACCATCGACACGACGTCCTCATTCGTCAAGGCGCAGGCTGAAATCGATAAGGAGCGCAAGTCCCTCGAAGAACTGAAGGAAGCCGCGACAAAGGCAGCGAAAGGCAGCGACGAGCGCAAGAGGGCAATAGAAAAAATCAATGAACTCTACGGCGACTATCTTCCGCATCTCCTTACAGAGAAGACCTCGAACGAGGAACTGGAGACAGCTCTTGCTAATGTGAATACTCAGTTGGAGCAACGGATAAAACTGCGTGCCCGCGAAAGTGCTGAATTGGATGTCCTCCAACAGAAAGAGGACACAGTAAAGGCGACTTTGCATGCCCTTGGGGCGGAATATGAGAAACAGAACGGGCGAAAGATGTCCACGTCGGACATCGAAACATTGACCAAAGGCATCTCAAAATCCTATGATGCCGGGCAGATGACAGATGATTTGAAAGATGAAATCAGCACTGTTTTCGGAAGGGATGTTGATTGGAATACATCAGCGAAACATACTGTTTACGCGGCACCGAATCTGCCGCCTACAGTAAAGGGTTCCGCTACCGATTCTCCGCTTGTTAATATAGGCAATGAATTTGCGAAGGCGGCCGCGAACGGCAATGAACTGCGTTCCGTCATCAAAGGTCTCTACGGCGACCTCACCTCTGAACCCTCCGGCAACATCACGCCGCTCGGAAAACTTGTCGACGGCACAACCAAAAACTCCGGCGGCGGAACGGGCGGCAACGGCGGTTCCGGAGGCGGAAGTGATGACGACAAATGGCGGCTCGATAAGGACGAGGCATATCTGAGGGGAAAGATTGACCTTCAGAAGAAATATGCCGCGAAGGAGATTGCCACAAAGGATGAGCTGGACGCGCAGATTCTCCAGCTGGAGATTGACACTCTCGACCGCCGCATCAAGTCCGGAAAGGTTGGCGGAGAAGAACTCCTGAAGCTTCAGGAGCAGCTTGCCGGGAAACGGGCGCAGCAGACGGAAAAGGAGAGCCGCAAGGATGAACAGCAGGCCAAGGAGGAGGCACGCAAGAAGGAGGAACAGGCCAAGACCGCGACGCAGCTTGCCATTGATGCCGAGAAGGACTTGAAAGAAAAGGCGATAAAGGAGGAAAACCGGCGGTATGAGGCCGAAAAGAAAAAGGCGGAGGGCAATGCCGAGTCTCTGGAACTTGTGGAGAAAATCCATCAGAACAAGCTTGACAGAATAGAGATTGATGCCTTTAACCGCGAAATCAAACGGCTGGAGGACGAGCACAAGCTCAGGCGCACTCAGATGGAGAACTCGCAGGCTGCGGAACTTCTCGCGTTCAAGGGCACGGAGGAGGAAAAGGCTGCATTGAAGAGAAAACATACGCAGGAACTTGCGGAGTTTGATGTCGAGTATCTTCAGAGCCTGGAGACCATGCTTCAGAAGGTGGCGGATGACAGGACACTTGAGGGTATGTCCGTCAGTCTCGATGATGCTGACTACAATAAAATCATGCAGCAGCTTGCCGACATCATAAAGCGCAAGAACGCGGCGGCCGGCAATGCACAGGAAGCCTCGCAGGAGCCGTCCGACAGTCCGAAGAAGGAAAGCCACTCGGTTCTTGAGGGCACGGGCAAAGGCAGTCTGTTTGGTGTGTCGCAAGAGGATTGGGAGACTTTGTTCTCGAACATTGCACAGGGAAAGTTTGGCGCGGAAGACCTTCGGACCACCATTGCCGGCATAGGCGGTGCCGCACAGGAAGCCTTCAGTCTTGCTTCAAAGTTCATGGATTTGGCCAAGAAGAAGGAGGACGCGCAGCTCAAGGAGTACAAGAAGAATCAGGATAACCGCAAGAACTCCCTCGAAAAGCGCCTGAATGCGGGTCTCATCACGGAGTCTCAGTACAACGCGCAGGTGGAGCAGATGGATGCCGAATACGATGCCTATCAGGAAGAACTTGCGCTCAAGCAGGCAAAGCGCGAAAAAACGATGAATCTCACGCAGGCTATAATCAACACGGCATTGGGCGTTACATCGACGCTCGCGCAGTTCGGAGCGACCCCGTGGGGAATTGCTGCGGCCGCCGTCAGCGCCGCGATGGGCGCGGCCGAAATTGCCATCATCGCTTCACAGCCGATAACCACCGGAGCGGAGGAAGGCGGCTACATCGGAGTCAGGCGCAGGCAGGACGGCAGGACCTTCAACGCCCGGATGAACCCCGACGCGCGCGGCTTCGTCACGCAGCCGACCGTCATAGTGGGCGAGAACGGCTCCGAGTACGTAATCCCGCACGAGGCCCTTGAGAACCCGAGCCTTCTCCCTATCATCTCCACCATGGAGACAGCCCGCCGGAACGGCAAGCTCCGCAGCCTGAACTTCAGCGCGGTCTATCCGGTCACGGCGATGCCCGGGCGTGTCTCCGGCGGATTCATCGACGGCGGAAACTCGCAGCCCGTGGCCGCATCCTCCGACGGCATCGACAGCCCCGCCTCCGATGCGGCTCTCACGAAGGCCATCGAGAAGCTCATGAAGAAGCTCGACGAGCCGATAACCGCCCGCGTGTCGATGCTCGGCAAGGGCGGAATCAAGGAAACCGAGGAAAAGTATAACAGGATTAAAAGAAGAGGACAGTTAGGATGATAAAGATTGTGACAAAGGACGGCGTCTCGCTCGACCTCGCTCCGGACGCCGAATTCGTGATTGAGTACAACAACCCGATGATGGAGGACGACCGCATCCCGGTCCCCTTCTCCACCTCCATCGCCCTTCTCCCCTCGGCGACCAACTGCAAGGTCCTCCGGTACCTCCCCGCGCTGAAGCTGGAGCCTACCGTCAAGAAGCTGGCCGCGTCCCTCGTCTTCAACGGCATCCCGTTCCTCACCGGCATCCTCATCTACGACGGCATCGAGGACGGCAACCTGAACTACACCTTCTCCGGCTGTGACTTGGAAGACGAATGGGGCAAGAAAATATATGAATTCCGTCTTGCTACTAGTCCGGGATTGCAAGGAACAAACATTTGCTGGCCACTTATGGTAAACAAGGATGAAACGGGATATTATGTCAAAGACCGTGACAACATCGATAAGAGCGACACATATAACAACCAGCGTAAATATGTCGATTCTGATGTGAAATATCATAACAATGACTATGGAGAGAAAATAAAGAGGACACCCGCCATATATGCCAAGTTCATAACGAATGAAGCAATGCTGGAGATGGATGATGACATAAATTCCGTATATCAGTATGTTGCCGTTGTCGGGAACGCCTATGCGAATCCGACGAAAGTCGGGGTGTTTCCTGCTATTAAGTATAATTATGCCGAATGTCTTCCTGATATTACCGTCGTCGAGTTTGTCGGTGAGGTCGGGAAGATGTTCTGCGCGTCAGTATATGAAGACGGAGGAACGTTTGTCATGAAATCCTTCGCGAGCATCAGCGCGGAGAATGCCGCGTTGGACTGGACTTCCAGACTGGCGGATGAGTTCAGCTCGGATAAGGAAGAGGCGGCAGGCTATGTCTTCGGTTATGAAAATTCCGGAGAGGACACCGTCAATGTCGGGGATGGTGTCGCGAAGGGGCTTGAGCAAAGCAAGTCACCCTTGTTCACTATGGCTATGTGGATTGCCGGACAGCCGACGACCTTGGGGATAATACCATACTTGGTGGGCGCTACAGGAGACATCATTTCATCGGAAGTGTGGGCCGTAAACAGCGCCGACGGAAAGAAAGTGGTAGCTGCGGCCGATGTCGCATTTCAGAATAACCTGAAAATGGAAAATGTCATAGACGATTCCGATTCAGTTGACAACTCATGCTCGTTCAACCTCGTCAAGACGGTGCCGTCGCTCCTGACAGGAAAGACATCTTCGGGAAGCATAGTGCAGCGGTGTTCCATGGCGGCTATTGTCGAGCCGATAAACAAGGAGGCGGAACGGAGGGCGGATGTATATATAGGATTGATAAACAACGGGCAGATGACGGACAGCGGTCATGCCATATCTTCGTCTGTGATAGATATTACGAAAGAATCCGCAGGCGAGGATGAAGACCTGTTGCTCATCCCCGAAGGCTCGACCGAACCCATATCGCTCCGCCCGGACTGGCTCTATGAGCATTTCCACAAGCGTTACGCGCAGTGGCTCGCCACCGACCGGCAGGTCATCAGCTGCGACGTGAACCTCAATGAGTTCGACCTCCTGAATTTCCGGATGTACAACAAGGTCAGGCTGCACGGGCGCGATTTCTTCGTGAAGAAGCTCTCGGTGACGCTCCGTGCCGGTTCCGGGGCACTGGAATGCAGCGCGGACTTCATCTCGGCATAGTGTCCTTTTTTGACCGGGTTCAAGTCAGTAGCTTTGCATCATGACAATCGACACATCATATCAGGATCAGTTCCCGTTCCTCTTCGCGGGGAACGCTGGGACAATCAAAATCACGGCATCGGCGAATGAGGAAATTCCGATAAAGGTCGAGCATGTCCGTCGGAGGGAGAAGAAAGCCCCTCACGGAGTTGTCTTGGTTGCCGAAACTGACTACGAAACGGACTTCCGGATGCTCGCGGATTCATCCGGAGTGCTGAAACTTGATTTCAGCGGGATATGCCGTGCAATCCCATTCGCGTTTTTGTCCGACCCGGGCTCGCTTTTCATACGTGCTCCGCACAGTTCATCGGTGGTACCCCGCGATTTCATTCGTTTGACCTTCGGAACCGATGACAGTCATGTCTTTGAAAAGACGGTGTTCTACGGTCATGTCGGTGACGGGATGCTTTCCGAGATATACGGGCACAAGTGCTTCATCACTTTACGCCCGCAAATCAGCCGTTCAAGAATGGACGGCGAAATTGACGACCTGGCATTCGCGCCGGGAATCACGCGTATCTTGGCGATGCTTTATTTGGAACTTTTGCCGCCGACGGAGATTGTTGTCGGAGAGTTCGACGAAGACTTGACGGCGGCCGACGTGTCATATCCCACAATCCGTGACCTCGCCGACGCCGCCGGATATTCCGGATATGAACTCAAAGCCTACGACATCTGGGCGGAGACATCGCTGACGGATGACGACGGGGATGTGACCTCCGTCGTGAAGTCTGAAGTCCTCAGATTCATAGTCCCGGACCGTAAGGTTTCGACATTCGAGTTCCTCAGCGGCGTGGGCATGATTGAACCGATATATGCCATGGGTTCGAAGAAGTCGGAGGTCGAGACGGAGACCAGAACATTCGTGAACGACGGTGTGGAGCGCGAACTTGTCAATGACAGCCGTCTCGTGCACGAGACTTTCACAGGGTGGCTCGCAAGCGCTGACGAGGTCAGGTTCTGGCAGGAGTTCTTCTCCTCGGCGGCGCGGTATGCGGTCATTGACGGCGTTTCGCGGAGAATCGTCGTCGACGAAATCGACTCGGAGAGCACGGCGGGCGAACTCAACGCCTTCTCGTTCAAGTGGCACTATGCCGACAAATATGCCGACCCGTCGAGAACACCGGAAAGGAAAGAACTGAAACAATACAAACCAACGATATGAAATACCAGAATTTCAAAAGCGACTTCACCTCCGTCCACACCTTCAGCAGACAGGAAGGAGACACGAAGACCCAGATAGCCGTGCCGGAACATATCCGGCTGACCTTCTTCACGGCCGAGCGCTGCGGCTTCATAGCCGTGGAGCGCAACGGTTCAGAAACAAACGGATGCTCCGTCTCTGAGGACGGGATGACGCTGACGGCTCGCATCCCGCTGTCAAGGAAGAGCCTCGGCACGGGCGAACTACTCTGCGAGATCGCAGAGATTTCCCCCGACGCCGCGTTTCCTGAACAGGAGAAGATAGAGGTGACTCCGATAAAGACGGGCGTGACCCTCTGGCCGGGCAAGTCTGACGACTCGGCGGAGGTTTCAGTCAGCACGGTTCTCGGAATCATTTGCCCCGGTGCCGTCCGCTACGACGCAGCCCAGAACCTCAATGACACCCAAAAAGCGCAGGCATGTTCCAACATAGGCGCACTGCGCACTATCCCGGACGCATCCGTTTCCACAAGAAAGATGGCCAACGATGCGGTCATCACCAAGAAAATCGCAGACGGAGCGGTGACGAAGGAAAAACTTGCGGCAGACCTCGCCGACATCGCAGGCACCGTGGCAAAAGGCGATTCGGACAACAGCCTGATTCAGACTTCCTGTCAGGCCATAAGCGAGAACTCGACGGCAATCGGTTCCGGCACCGTCGCCGGAACGAAGGGCTTCAGGTGGACGGCGATAGACTTCACGACAAAGACCATCACCCTTGCCCAGCCGCTCAAGGTCTCAATCGGCGCAGGGGCGCTGATTTCCATAGTCAATGACAAGCACTACGACAAATGCTCGAAGGTGGCGGCCACGGCTGCCAAGGGCGCGACGACGCTGAAGGTAGAATCCCTCCCATTCACATCAATAGCCGAAGATACGGGAGACGACGCCAAGACTCTCATGGTTTATTCCAACCCAATGGCAGGAGATGTGGATCTGGGCAATGGCGCTCACGCGGAAGGCATCAACACAAAGGCAACACAGAGGGCATCCCATGCGGAAGGAAGGGATACCTACGCGGCGGGACAGTACTCCCATGCTGAAGGTCGGGAAACCGAAGCGTTCTATGCGTCCCATGCCGAAGGCAGAGGTTCAAAGGCAACTGGTGACGTATCCCACGCGGAGGGTCTTGGCACTTTTGCAATGGGTGATCATACCCACGCCGAAGGGCAGAACACCCACGCATTAGGGCTGAATGCGCATGCGGAGGGTTTGCGCGGGTGGGCCAACGGGCAGCACTCCCATGCGGAAGGTGTTGATACGGTGACGAGCAACACGGCGGAGCATGCCGAGGGCAAGTTCAACAAGTCGAACAAGGCTGATGGTTCATTCGGCAGCGCAGGAAACACCCTGCACTCCATGGGCATCGGTGAATCTTCATCATCCCGCAAGAACGCCTGGGAAATCATGCAGAACGGCGACGCCTACCTTCTAGGGGTCGGCAAGTACGACGGCATGAATCCCGTCGCAGCGAAGCCGCTGCAGGAGGTTTTCGGAGCGCTCCTTGCGGCCTTCAAGCCAGTTCAGGTCAATGACAACAAGTCCGGCGCAACCGACTCCACGCAACTCGCGGAGATAAAGACCTACACGGCAAAGCTCGCGGCGTGTGGAGTGGACATAACAAAGGGCTACGAAATTCCGATTCTCTACAACGGCGGCTCCAAGGGCTTCATCGGGTTCAACCCCAACGCGGCGGCGTCCTTCAACGGTTATGCGGTCACTCCCGAGGGCTACCTCTACACCCTGACTATGAACGCCACCACCGGAGCCCTGACCAAGAAGATACTCGCGACCACGGCCGTCACCGACGCGCTGAGCGCCAACAAGCAGCCTAAGACCGACGCGGCCCTCAAGACTACGAGCAAGACCGTCACGGGCGCGATCAACGAGGTGAACGACAAGACCGCATATGTTGCGTTCAGCGACATCACAAAGCTCTCGACGAACCTCGGCAAACGCCTCATCTACAAGGGCGGGAACGTGACGCTCTCATCGCCGATTACTATCAACTCGAACATATATGAGATTGATTTCAACGGCGCGACCATAACTATAGGTGCACTTGCGAAGACCGGCATCACGGCCATAAAGGGACACGGCCACTGCATTATCAGAAACCTTGTGATTGACGGCACATGGACCGTGAACGCGGATGCCGTGAGCAATGTCCTTGAGACGTTTGCCGGCGTTGAGAATGTAAGCGTTGATGTCAATTTTTCAGGCGGCAAGTACGGCAGAGGATTCTTCAGCTGTCAGAGGCTCATCAACTGCAAGGCGGAGATTACGAGCAGTCTATTTGAAGCGGTGACGCGCGGCTTCAGCTACTGCGAATATCTCTATATGTGCAGGATTGGGGAAAACAGCTATGGCGAGGGTTTCTTTCACTGTAGCAACATGATTTCATGCGATGCGTTGGCGAGAGAAGACATTGGCTCTGAACATGATGCGAAATGGTATATTGTAGCCGGATGTAAAGGAAAAGAACTTGTTGAATGTTCTAATTATATGAACTTCCGTCGTTGCATTAACGCTGATGAAACAGGAGAGCTTCCTATATACGGATTTTTCTCCGACACCGACAGTCTCTCGGTGAATGGTTATAGTCTTACACCGTTCGCGAATACCATTGCCACAAAGAACGAGGACGGCTCAAAGGCTCTCGTACATCCGGGCGGCGGAACGGGCGTGGCGGAAGTCCCGCTCGACACCGAGGCTTCAGGCAACTCCATCGCACGCCGGTTCGGTGACGGACGGCTCAAGGCAGCGGCGGCCACGGCTGCGGACGACGTGGTGGTCAAGAGCCAGCTCGACGCGCTCGCCTCGCAGATTGCCTCGCTCCAGACCGAAATCAACGCTCTGAAGGGATAACGTCATGGACTGGACGAACATCATAATCACCATCATCACCTCCGGGGCGTTCACGGCCATCTACCTTCTTGGCGACCGGAAGACCGCGGCCGTGCTCGACAATGTCAGCAAGACCATAGACCAGTGGCAGGAACTCCTCGGGGAGGTGAAGGGCGAGCTCGCCGAACAGCGCGGCGAGTTCAAGGCCGCCAAGGATGACTACGAGGCTCACCTTGTGGTGAAGGACAACAAGATAGACTCCCTCTACAAGGAAATCTCAGTCCTGCGCGACCGCAACGACAAGCTCAGTTCCAACGTGGCGAGGCTCACAATCGTCCGCTGCTGGAAGGTAGGCTGCGGCGACCGCCAGCCACCGATGGGAACCAAGGTTTCCGTCACCGAGGACGTCACCAACATTGTTGAACAAGTTAAGATTGAATAACATGGGAACAGTCAGCAAAAATTTTGATTACAAAGAATTTGAAAGGACGGACGTTCCGGGGATGCAGGTGCGGAACACCATCACCACGACGGAGGTGCGCGACGCCGTCAAGGCGCTCGTCGATGAGGTCATTCAGCCGCTCCGCGATGCATGGGGCGAGCCGCTCGCGATAAACAGCGGCTACAGGTGTCCGGAGGTGAACAGGGCCGTCGGAGGCGTTCCGACCTCGCAGCACGTCAAGGGAGAGGCCGCCGACGTGTGCCCCTTCGGGCGCAACGGCCACGGTGACGTCGAGGTCGTCAGAAGGCTGGCCGCCACCGCACGCGACCTCGGACTCCCTTTCGACCAGATGATTCTCTATCCCTCGTTCGTCCACTTCAGCCACAGGCTCAAAGGCGAACAGCGGGGACAGATACTCTACAACAGAAGATACACCGGAAAGAAGCTGTGATTTTCACTATGAGAAAAATCCTTGCACACATCCTCCTCACCTCGCTCATGGCCGCCTCGTGCAGCCCGCGCATCGTCACGGTCGCCGTCCACGACACGACGACCGTCACCCGCACCGTGACCGTCCGCGACACCGTCATCTCCGCGCCCCTTCCGGTCGAGTCCGTCGTCATCTCTACGCCCGACACGACGTCCACCGTCGAGACCTCCCTTGCCACCTCGACCGCCACCCTCTCCGGCGGCCACCTCCGCCACACCATCGAGAACAAGCGCACCTCCATCTCCGTCCCCGCCAAGATTCCCGAAAGGCAGGAGGTCATCCAAGTCACCAGGGAAATCCCCGTCCCCGTCGAAATCCCCAAGCCCTACATCCCGAAATGGACATGGTACGTCCTCGTCTGGGCAGTCCTCGTCACCCTCCTCCTCGCCGCCTCCGTCTGGCTGCGGTTCAAAGTGTAGTGTAATGTTTCAATCATCCCGCGCCTCGGAGAAAACCGGGGCGTTTTATATTGCCGACGATTCAAAAAAGTATCGTTTTTTAGAAACTTTTTGTATCTTTGCATCGAAATAGCGAAATGCAATGAAACTGAAGGTAGTACTAAGTGAAGAAGCGCATGAATTTGTCACGTCTCAACCACTGAAGGTTCAGGAGAAGATTGTTTATAACTATCAAAAGGTCGCGGCCGGGGTAAAGGACAACAATCTGTTCAAAAAACTGGATGGCACGGAAATCTGGGAGTTCAGAACATTGTTCAATGGAATATGCTATAGATTATTTGCCTTCTGGGACACGGATTCTGAAACCTTGATAGTCGCGACACACGGAATCGTCAAAAAGACGCAGAAGACACCTGTAAAAGAAATTGCAAAGGCAGAAGAAATGAGACGTTTATATTTTGAACTTAAAAACAAATGATATGGCACAGATGAATTTTACATCACTGGACACCTTGACTGATGAAGTCTTTGGAAAACGAGGAACTCCTCGGCGCGAAGAAATGGAAGCCCGTCTCAATGAGGAGGTCGAGGCGTACTATGTTGGCGAAGCCATAAAGAAAGCAAGGCAAGCACAGCATCTGACTCAGGAACAGCTCGGAGAAAGAATAGGTGTGCAGAAATCCCAGATTTCCAAATTTGAGAAAGGCAAAAGCATCACATTGGCCTCAATGAGCCGCATCTTCAAAGCCCTTGGAATCCCTAACGCCACATTGGATCTTGGCGTAATGGGACGGGTCGCATTGTGGTAAATTTCTCTAAAAGAATTATCGGCTGTCAGATTTGTCTGATTTTGTATCGCAACAATTCGAGTACTTCATCTGACGGCTTGGGGTCAAGGGCAACCGCGACCCCTTTTGTATAACGCATTTGGCTTCAATTATTTAACACCGGCCACTCGTGGGTTGTGGCCCCGGGCGGCATCTCGTCAGAGGTGCCGCCCTTTTTCGTGCCGTCAGGAAAATGGTCTCACTCCACAACCTTGAGAATGTCCACGCCCTTCAGCTCGGCCGTGGCCTTGGAGGAGCGCTGGCAGTAAATTGAGGTCATCGCGAGGCTGCTGTGGTCGGCCTGCTGCTGGATGAACGAGACGGGGACTCCGGCGGCCGCGAGGTTCGTGATGCCCGTGTCCTTGAGGCTGTAGAATGCCACCTCCATCGGGAAACCGCATTCCGCACGGACGCATTTGTTCCAGAACGTCGCAATCCGGCGTTCGGGAACGGCCGTCTTTCCGGGGCTGAAGTCGAAGTGGCTGTGGTCGCCGAACAGGAAAAGCTTCGGGTCGCTAAGGTTGAGACGGCGGACGAAAGGCATCATCGCGTCCGGGATTGTCCGGGTGGAGGTGTTGTCGTTTTTAGCGATTTCCCCGCGCACGAGAACCGTCTGCGAGTCGAGGCGTATGTCCGAACACTTGAGCATTGAAATCTCCTTGGGACGCAGGAGACAACAGTAACAGAGCATGCAGAGCACGAGATATTCCGGATTTTCCCGCGCCAGATATTCCCAGAGCCTCGAAAGTTCCGCGTCCGACAGAATCCTCCTCTTTTTCTTCATCAGCTTCTTCGACTTTCGGCGGATGGATGTGAACGGATTTTCCGAAATGTACGCCCGCTCCACCATCCAGTCGAACAGGACGCGGCAGAAGAGGAGATAGTTGTTGTATGTCCGGGGCGAAATCTTAGGGTTGCTCTCGATTGACTCCATGAAGTCGATGGCCATCGTTCCGGTGAATCCGCAGGCATAGGTGCTCTCGTCGCATCCGTGCGCCTGTAACCATTCCTTTATGGTTCTGATGAACGAATTGTAGCTCCTCAGGGAATTTGCCTCAAGTTCGCGCCGCTTGGCGTCGAGAAAGGCGTCGAAAGCCTCGAACAGCCGCTTGTATGCCTTCGGGGCGTACTTTTCGACGAGCGGGTTCCAGCCCATGGCCAGTTTCTCGGAGAGCCGTCCCATGATGGCCTTTGCCATGGCCTTGCGCTCCCGGAGCGTGTCGCCCCGGTTCACCTTGATTCTCATCCGCTTGAGCTTCATCGTTCCCGGATCCTGAACGTAATAGGTGATGTACCAGATTTTGCCCTGCGTCAGTTTAGGGGGCGTATATTCAATGTAGGGGGTCGGTTTGAAAAATGACATTTTTTTTCTTTCGCACAGCTCCGACAGAACCCTGTAGAGGTTGTCGGACGATGGCGAAAGACTCTGTCCCGTGTTTGTCCCGTTTTTCTCTGAAAATTCAGCTAAAATTCTATCAATCAGAGAATTAGGGCGATTGGGCGGAGAGAAGGAGATTCGAACTCCTGATACCCTTTAGGGGTATACACGCTTTCCAGGCGTGCCTCTTCAGCCACTCGAGCATCTCTCCAGTCTTGTCGGAAGTCTCACCGCGCAGAGCCGGAATCTTGTCGGCTGAAGTCTGACTGCGACCGCGGCATCTTCCTGTCAAAAAAAAGAAGCTCCGCTTGGAACTTCTCTGGTACTGGGTAGGAGAATCGAACTCCTATTGCAAGATTGAGAATCTTGAGTACTAACCGTTATACGAACCCAGCATTTCTCGTTTTGGGATTGCAAAGATAGGATTATTTTTTGTAGTTGCAAAATTTTTTTAGATAGTGTTCTTATTTTATATTTGTGGCGTCGGATTGTATATTGTCAATGTGTCAGGCGGCATAAATTTTGACCATATAGTGTGATGTTAGTGTGAATATTTTATTTAATTACAATATTTTATGAAAAAAACTTTGTTTTGGAGCTGTACTTTATTAGGCTCACTTTTATTACTTGCGTCTTGTAAAAAGGATGAAGAGGATGATCAAACATGGAAAACGATTCCACAA
>CAKUPC010000009.1 GCA_934675095.1 uncultured Bacteroidales bacterium
CGCAGTCCTCCATGGCGAAGGCCATCTTGCCCTTGTCGTTAAGAATCACACCGACAGGCATCTGGTCGGTATATTGCGGCATATCCCATATCGGATTCCAGTATTTCTTCCTCATCACTCTGTACGGGTGCGTGTCCAGCTCCGGCGACCATGTCCTGCCGCCGTCGAGGCTTTCCACCATGGATGTTCCGGAGTGGGCGCTGCAAATCCACGCGCGCGCCTCGCTGAAATAGCACTGAATCCGGCCGTCAGCCTGCTCCATCAGGAAAGGCTCCCAGCTCTGACCGTGAAAGATTTCAATCTCCTCCGACCAGCTGCGGCCGTTATCGCACGAACGCCTGAGCGCAATCCCGTTGTCGGCGCGCCCCTCCACCTTGCTGTAGGAAGAAAGATTCCAGTAGCAGCAGACACAGAGCAGGCTGCCGTCCGACAGGTTCAGAAACTCCGGGCAGCTGTACTTCCGCTCGGACTGCTTTCCATAGACATTCACGACCGTCCTGTTGCTGAACAGACATCCCATAGGAGTCCATTTCTTCAAATCCGGGGAAATGGCATAGCTGATATAGAGACCGTTGTCGTCGGTACGCCCGGGGATGGTTTCCTGCCATGCGAGAATATAGTTTCCGTCCTTCATCAGACTGAGCCTCGGATAGGCCGGCTTCGTGACAAATTTCAGGACATCCTCTCCGAGCACGATTTCGGAAGACTGGTCAATCTCCAGACGGGCACGCTCCAAATCCTCGCCGCAGGCTGTAAGGGCGACGAGGATAAGCATAAGCAATGATGTTATAAGCCTTTTCATTTATTTATTCCGAATATGTTTTCTTAATTCCAGCCGTCATTCTGGGACAGATTCCCGTTGCGCTCCCTTTCGGACTGAGGAACAGCCCATCTGTTGCAATAGTCGCCGGCATAGATGTAAGGAGCGATGTTCTCTCCCCAGACCTGCTTCAGGCCTGCCTCGCTCTGCACTCCCGGCTCGGAGCCGAGGAAACGCCTCTGATGCCATACGCCCCAACGAAGCTCGTCCTCATAGAGGGTTCCGGACTCTCCGGCGAACTCCCAGTGCTTCTCGTCCATAATCCTCTGACGGAGGTCATCCTGTCCATCGACTGCAGTCCATGTGTTCGAGTCCAGTTCCGCGACGCCGGCACGGTCACGCACCACATTGACATACCCGATTGCCTCCCCGGTCCTGCCCTGTTCGTTCAGAGCCTCGGCAAGGCAGAGGAGCACGTCGGCATAACGGAACACGGGCATATCTATTCCTGTGTATTCGCTTGACTGATATTCTGTTCCCCTTGCCACGAACTTTCTCATCCAGTAGTACATCCGGGTGGTGTAGCGTGTCTGGAGGTCAAGCTCCGGAGCGGTGTCCTTGCGGTAAGGGTAGCGGCTGGTGTAGGTGAGGGCAGCGCCGGTCGAGCCGCCGATGTATGTTGAATAAGGCAGAATCACAGTGGCCGCAAGACGAGGGTCCCTCTGGGCGTAAGCAGCCCTGAGACGGGCCTCGTTTCCTGACGGGAGATAGAGGGACATATCCGCCCCGTATTCCTTGAGAGAGGAAATCTCCGCGTCGGTCAGACCGTCCCTGAGAAAATAGACGCTTCTCTCCTGCGGAGTCAGTTTGCCGTAGCCCGGGAAAACGTCGTCCCAGCTGAACGGCTTTCCGTTCCTGTTCTGATATGAATCCGCGAAGTCCGTGTTCACGACGAACTGGTCGTTGCCCTTGGAGACGGTCTCCACATTTCCGTAGATGTAGCTCAGAGCATTGCCGAAGCCTTTCTGCGGGATGAGCTGGATGGAGAAAATCATCTCGCGGCTCTTCTCGTTGGCCTCAAGGAAGAGGTCGGCATAGTTTCCGTCATAGAGCCCGTAGCCCAGTTCCCCGATCTTGAGGAAATCGGCCTCCGCGAGTTCATATTTCTTCTGCCAGAGATAGACCTTTCCTCGGAGCATATATGCCGCGCCCTTGGTGACACGTCCGTAGTTGGAGTCCGAAGCGCCGTACTTGTCGGGCAGGTTATCGTTTTCGATGCAATAGCTGCAGTCGTCGATGATGGTCTGCCAGACATCGTCTTCCTTGGAGCGTCCCTTCGTGTATTCGTCCGGAGCGAGGTTTTCAAGATAGACGGGCACACCGCGCCAACGGCAGTTCAGGCGATAGTAGTAAAGGGCACGGATGAACCTGCACTCCGCTATCCTCTGCTGCTTCACGGCCTCGGACATTCCCGGAACGCGGCCGATGTTGTCAATCACGTCGTTAGCCCTGTTGATGCCCTCGTACCAGCGCTTCCAGAAAGTCGTGAAAACCCCGTTGGTGGAAAGTACGTTTCCGGAAAGGAAAACGATTGAACCGCGGAAATAATCCACAGGATCGAGAACCCCGGCGTATGCGTCCCAGTTATAGGCAACATTGTCCGTGGAGTTGAAGTCCCAGAGCAGGTTGTTATACACTCCCCTCACCGCATTCTCTGCAAGAACGGGGTCGGTATAGACCAGCTCCGAAGAAAGCTTGTCCGTCGGGGTCTTGTCTAAAAAGCCCTTGCAGGAAACCGCCGAGAGGCAGCAGAACATCAGAACTATATATATTGTCTTTTTCATGTCAATATGCTTTAGAATTTCAGATTAACGCCGAAAACTATCTGTCTGATAGGCGAATAGTACATATTCGTGTCAGTGAACTCCGGATCCACACCCGGGAAGAGACGGTCCTTGAAGGTGTAGAGGTTCTCTCCGGTGACATAAATCTGTGCGGAGGTGAGCTTTATGTGACTCAGGAGCTTCTTAGGGAAGGAGTAGCTCAGAGTGACGTTCTGAAGCTTCAGATAGTTGGTCTTGTAGAGCCAGAAGTTGCTGTCGGTCAGAGCCTGTCCGTAGTCGATGGTGAGACGCGGATTGCGTGAGGTCGTGTTTGTCCTCGGGTCCCACGGGTTCTCCGGGTCATAGAAATAGTGGTCGTAGGCGATGTCCTTGCCTATGGTCTGCTGGGTCTGGAGCACGCTGTAGTTGACTCCGCCCTTACGGCTGCGGATTGCACCGCCGCCCGCTCCGACGAACCTTGCGGAAAGGCTGATTCCCTTCCAGCCCACTTCGAGGTTGAATCCGTAGTAGAACTTAGGAGTCCGGCTCACGCCCTGCCACTTGTAGTCGTTCGAGTCGCCGTATATGCCGTCGCCGTTCACGTCCTGAAGGATATAGTCACCGTACCATATTCCGTTCTTCGACGCCGTCGCCTTCGGCATGAATTTGTAGCCTGCGGCAATCATGGCGTTGAGCCATTCCATATCCTTCGGCGTGCGAATCATTCCGTCGGCAGGGCCTCCGTCAGGGAGAACATTGCCGTCGCCGTCAAAATACTGTCCCGAGCCTGAGTAGTTCTCCTGCAGGTAGAACTCGTTAATCTCGTGCCCCTCACAGATTCTGTTGACAGTTCCGGTGGTGACGTCGCCGAGGTTGTTCTTCCACACGCGGTTGCCCTCCTCGTCGGTCGTCCAGCCCTCCTCGAACTTGCCCTTGTACTTGGTGACCTTGTTCCAGTTCCTGTTGAAGTTTGCCGAAATCCCATAGTTGAAGTCCTTAATCTGGTCCCGCCAGCCAAGGGTGAGCTCGAATCCCTTGTTATCGACCTCGCAGAGGTTCATGTAAGGGGAGGTCTTGGTTCCGATGGTCGAATAAATCGTCGGCTTGTAGAGGATGCCGGAGGTATATTTGTCGTAGAAATCGGCCTCGAAGGTAAGTCTGTTGCCGAATGTCCGGAAATCAAGCCCTATGTTGGCCGTCGCGGTGGTCTCCCATTCGAGAAGGGTGTTGGAGAGAGTGGAAATCATGCCGCCGCCGAGCTTGTCGCCGAATGCGTAGGAATATCCGGACGAATAGGTTGACTGGTAGCTGTAGTTTCCTATGGAATTGTTACCGAGGACACCGTATGATGCCCTGAGCTTGAGCTCGTCGATGCCGCTTCCCTGCATGAACTTTTCCTTTGAGATGCGCCATGCGGCGGAAACCGAAGGGAAGAATCCCCAGCGGCTTCTCCTTGCAAACCTTGAGGAGCCGTCGCCGCGGAGGTTGACCTCGACGAGATAGCGGCTGTCGTAGGCGTATGTCAGACGCGAGAAGAATGACAGGGACGAGTACTCGGAAGAGGTTCCGGAAATCGCCGAAGGTGTGAGCATATTGTTGAACTCGTGGAGAACCGAGTTCTCGGCTCCCTTCTTCGTGGCGGAGAAGTCTCTGGTGATGTTGTTGATAGCCTCGACTCCCACCATCGCGGAGACATCGTGCTTGTCGGCAAATGTCTCGGCCCATGAGAGGTCGCTCTCGAAATAGAGATTGCGCGTAATCTGGGTGGTAAGCTTACGAATCTGAGCCGAAAGGTCCTGGTCGGACTTGATGATTTCCCCCGTGCGGAACGACCATGCGTCGCGAGTGATGGAGTGCTCGTCACGTTCCATGTGGGTTGAACCGTAGCGGAACGTCGTCTTGGACTTGATGCCGAAAGGCAGGTCAATGTTGACGAAAGGAGTGACCGAGACGTGCTCCACAACCTGCTGACCCTGCATACGGTTCATGAAGTAGAGGTTGTTCCTCGCCTCGGAGTTCTGCTCCGGATTCTCGTACCAGCCGTATTTCCCGTCATAATAAGGATAGATGCACGGCACCCAGCGGATTCCATAGTCGAACACGTTTGTCAGGTCCCCGGCTTCCTTCGTGCTGTAGTAGCCGTTGGTCCTTGCGCCGACCTCAAGCCATTTCAGCGGTTTGGCGGAGAACTCAGCGCGGTAGGTGAACTTCTTGAATCCGGTGTTCATCACCATTCCCGGGTTGTCCATATATCCCAGCGCCACACGATAGCTCGTGTCGTCCTTGCTTCCCGAAACGGAAAGGTTATGCTTCTGATATATAGGAGTGTCCGTTCTGTAGAATGCCGTCATTCCATCGACGTTCGGATAGGCCACATAGTTCGGATAGCCCGACTCGGAGATTCCGTAAGGGTCCTTCTCCTTGTCCCTCCAGAGGGAAATCATGCTCTGCGAGAACGGGAGAGGACGGTCGTTCTGGAAGGAGGCCTCGTTCATGAGTTCCATGTAGTCGGCATAGTTCGACACCACCTTGTAGGTATTTTCCGGTGACTGGAGTCCTGCCATTCCGGCGTAGTCGATGTGGAACGAACCTTTCTTTTCCCTTTTCGTGGTTATGAGTATGACGCCGTTCGCTCCCCTGTTTCCGTATATCGCGCACGACGCGGCGTCCTTGAGCACGGAGATGTTCTGAATCTCGGAGGCATCGACGGAATCCATCGAGCCAGGAACGCCGTCAACGATAACAAGAGGGTCGGAGTTGTTTAGCGTACCCGTGCCTCGTATGCGCAGGCTGACATTCTCACCGCCCGGCACACCCGAGCCCTGCCTTACATAGAGTCCGGCACTCGCGCCCTGCAAAAGGGAGGCGGAATTTGTAACCGGACGGGAGGCTGCAAGCTCGGCGTAATCAACGGATGTCACCGAACCGGTCACGTTCACCTTTTTCTGCACGCCGTAACCGACAAATACCACCTGTTCCAGAAGTTCTGACTGGGAGGACAGCGTGACATCATAGACGGCAGCCTCCCCGACGGAAACCTTCGCCGTCTCATAACCCATGCAGCTGAATTCGAGAGTCTGCCCCTTGGCGCAGACAATGGAGTAACGGCCGTCGGCGTCCGTCATAGTACCGGTCGTGGTGCCCGAAATCATGACACCGACACCAGGAACCGGACCCGCCTCGTCGCTGACCACTCCTCCGACAGTTTTTTTCTCCTGTGAGAAAAGCATTGTTCCGTTCAAGAGCAACAGAACAGCGGCTAATAGTTTTAAGAAAGTCTTATCCATAATAATGTGATTATTTCTTTCCGCAAATTTATCCCTGAAGCGCCGTTCCTAAGAGCAACAATCTTATAAAAAGATGAAAGTAAACGGCGGGAAACGGGAAAAATTCCGTAACAACGCCCTCGGCGCTACAGTTCCTTAAACTCACCGGGAAGCATTCCGAATGCATTTTTGAAACATTTCGCGAAATAGGACGGCGTGTTGAAGCCGAGGTTGAAGCAGACGACATTGACGCGGGAGTCGTCCTCGGAAAGCATCGGGACGGAAGCGAACAGGCGGTAAAGCATGATGTAGTTGCTCACGGTCACGCCGAGTATGCTCTTCACCTTGAGGTTCAGGGACTGCTTCCCTATGCAGAGCTGCTCGGCCACGGTGCCGTAGGTGAGCGTCGAATCGGAAATGTGATTTTCTATGACAGAGTCAAGTCTTGACACGAACCTGCGCTCGCTCTCGGAAAGTTCGGGACGCAGGAACGCGGACGGCGACTGCCCCATCTGCGCGGCACGCAGCATCTTCCTCTCCGGGGTGAGGGCGAGCTTTTCCTCCGTGAACCTCCTGTAGCGCTCCTCCTCCGCCTTCCGGAACCTTTTCCACAGCATCATGCCCCCGTAAGCCAGAAGCCCGCCAAGCAGCAGGACATAGAGGACAATCGCCGCCGTACTGTGCCAGAAAGGCTGACGGACGACTATCTCCAGAGGGCGGTGCTCGCATTCAAGTTCCCCGGAATTGCTGCAGCTCCGGGCACGCAGCACATATCTTCCCGGCCTCATCTCACGACAGGTGAAGACATTGTCGGAGCCGAGGCGCACCCACTCCCTGTCCAGTCCCTCCATGCGGCATTCTATGTAGCCGTCCGAAGACGAAGGGAGGGAAGGCCTCGAAAAAGTGAAGGCCAGCGTGTTGCGGTCGTGCCTGAACGAAAGCCGCTCCGTCCGTTCCGCGCTTCCCGAGAGCTCATGTCCGTTTCCCGGAGTCAAGCGGCTGTTGTTCACATATATTTCATCAACATACAGGTTCGGTATCCTCTTTCTCGCCTTCTGCGCCCTGTCCGGACTGAAGGAAATGAATCCGTCGCGGCTGCCGAAATACAATGTCCCGCCGCGCGACACAAATCCGCTCCTTACCGTAAAACGGTTGTTGAGAAGCCCGTCGGTTTCGGAAAAATGCTCGTAACGGTCCAGACCCGAGGATATTGACGTCATTCCGTTTTCAGTCGTCGCCCACACCGTTCCGGAATAGTCAATCTGTATGCTCTTGATTATGTCGGAGCGCAATGCTCCGAAAGTGTTGGTCGAGTTGAGAACCCTTATGTCGCCGTCAGGTTCGACAACAACCACCCCGCTTTCGTTTGTCGCCACGAAAACCCTTCCCAGTCCGTCTTTCAGCACGCCGTTGATTCGGCGCCCCGTGACCTTCTGCAGCCTCTCTTCTTCCGGACCGAAGATTACGGCACGCGCTTTAAGGTCATATTTTACCAGCCCATGAGCATAAGTGGAAATCAGCAGAATATCCCCGTCCCTGAAAAATCCGTTCACATTGCATTCTTCCAGACCCGGCAGATGTCCGACGGCTCCTGTTCTCTCGTCGTATGTGCCAATCCCCAGAGCCGTGCCGAAGAAAAGTTTCCCGTCCGCCGCGGCAATGGGATAGGCGGGACGGTCAATCAGTGAAGCGGCGCCGAGGAAATCCGCAGAATAGTGCGCTGTCCTGCCGGTTTTCGTATCAACGGAATAGAGACTGGAACCGGAGCTCAGCCAAAGTCTGTCCCCGACGGAAAGCAAATCCTCGCAACGCTCCGGGACACCGGGAAAAAAGACGCGCTCCAGCCGTCCGCTTTCAGCGTCGAGGCGAATAATACCCCCCCCCACTACAGTGAGAGCCCAGATGTTCCCGTGGCTATCCTCCTGAAACCTCCTCACCTGAGAGTTGACAAGAGACTCCCCGTCCGACATCATGCCGTACTTGCGGATGAAGTCATTCTGCAATGAACTGTAGAACACATTCCCCGAGGTCTGACCGACAAGCAGTCCGCCGTCTCCGTCGGCCGCCACACAGACACATCCGTCCGAAGGCAGCCCGAACGTGTTGGAGCGGTCGAAAAATTCGCTCTCGCCGTCGGTAAGGGAACAGGTATAAAGCCCGCGCGATGTCGCCATATACAATGTCCGCGACTGGTCCATGCACAAGCCGTTCGGCTGAACGCCCTTGTCTATGGGAAACAGGACATTGGCCTTCCGCGTGTATGGGAATATCTCGCACAGTCCGTAGCCGGCGCTGCATCCATAAACGCAGTTTCTCCCGTCCGTCAGAAGCTGCGGAATGTTGTCCGTGCTGAAATCGAAGCCCGGAATCTCAAGCGGCTCTACCGAACTGAAGTTGTCCCGGCAGAAAAGCAGTCCACCGCAATACAAGGATATGACAAAGGAGCCGTTCCCGTCCATGACGAAGGAATTTATCTTGGGCGAGCCGGCGTCGCCGCAGAGGTACTGCCGGAATGAGCCGGTGCGCGGCTCGTATGACCACAACCCCTTGGACTTCACCGAGAACCAGACAAGCCCGTCGCCGTCCTCACGGATGCAGCCGACCTTGGTGTCTATCCTGACCTCATCCTGCCCGACGGTGTTTATGGGAACAAAGGTGCCGTTTTCTATCGAATACATGGAAAGCCCGCCTTCCGTGCCGACCCAAACATTTCCCCGACTATCCTCGAAAATCGAACTTATGGCACTTGAGCCGGTGTGGAGGTCGTCTTTTGTGAGACACTTGAAATCCGTGCCGTTGTAGAGTATAAGCCCTTCCAGAGTTCCTATCCATAAATAGCCTCTTCCGTCACGCAACAAATCGACAGCCCTGCGGTCCGAAAAATACTCGTTTCTCGGGAATACCGGAGAAAAGGACATATTGCCGGCACGGCATATTCCGCCTTGACTTACAAGCAGATGCAGACAAAGCATCAAGACTGTGGTTTGTAGTTTTCGTGTCATAACTATCACTCCCTTTCACCATAACAATCACTCACATTCACAAAGATATGCAAAAAAGCCGCGACTGCTCCCCGTCCTCCCGATTATTGCATTGTTTTATAAAATTCTTGCATTCCTCCCGCCACAACAAAAAAGTCCCCGACGGTCTTTCCGTCAGGGACTCTATCTATTCTCAAGCGTTTCAGTTCAGTCATTAAAAGAAATCTGAAACAGCTCCGAGATCAGGAGTGTACAACTAATTAAATTGTGCAAACTCTATATCATTTGCGGCACGCTTAGCAAGGCACTCGCACTTCTTTGCCTTCTCAAGGTTGGTCTTCACGCCGTTCTTGTCACCCTTGCGGGCAGCGATGATGGCCTTGAGGTATGCACCCTTAGGGCAGTCGCAGCAGATTGCGGACTCAGCGGCGGCGTAGTTGCCGGTGAGGATGTTTGCAAGAGCGGCGGTGAAGCCCTTTTTGCCGGCGAGCTTAGATGCGGCAGCCTTGTAGTTACCCTTGAGGATTTCTACGGTTGCGGCGTTCTCGACAGCAGTCTCGGTTGCTGATGCGGCGAAATACTTGGCAGCCTCGTCAAGCTTGTTCTCGCGGAGGGCGAGCACGCCGAGGACGTTCTTCACGTCAGCGTCGTTGGCGTCGCACTTCTCGATGGCAGCCTTGCAGTCAGCGTCCTTGCCTGCGTTCGCGTAAACGACAGCGAGGTTGTACTGAGCTGTTGCGCTTGAATACTTCTCGATAGCCTTCTTGTAGAGGGCAACCTTGTCAGCCTCCTTCTCAACGAGAGTTGCGGCGTGGAGGAGTGCAGGCTCGTCAAGAACGTCGATGTTCTCCTCAACGAGCTTGAGAAGCTCCTCGCTTGAGTAGTTGGTGAACTCAACGTTAGCGATGAAGCGTGCGCGGCGGAGTTCAGGAAGAACCTCCTTTGCAAGAGTAGTATAGACCGCTGACATGTTCTTGATTTCCTGCTCGCGGACAGCCGGGTCGCTGTACATTGAAAGAACGCGGAGAATAAGCTCCTTGTCCTCGATGTTGGAGTTGTTAACGAGCTCCTGGAAGCCTTCCCAGTCCTCACCTACTGACTTCACGTTAACCGGAGCGTCGATAGGAGCCTTCTTCGTAACCTTGTTGAATGCCTTCTCCGCTGAAGTTGAACGGTTGTCGGAAAGCTTGTTGTTAAGCTTCTCAGGACCGTCAGGTGAAGCATAAGCCACGATGTCGGTGCTTACGATAGTCTTGCGCTCGTTGGCCTTGGCAGCCTCGACAGCAGCGAGGAAGTCCTTTACAGACTGGCCCTTGAGCTCAGAGTTCTTAACGTTAGAGCTGTTGATTGAGTAGAGAATCTGACCCTCCTCAGGCATTGCGATGACAGCCTGATAGCCGTCAGCCTTGAGGTCAACCTTACCCTTGCTGCAGGCAAGCATATAAGTGGTGTTGGCGCCGTCGGCAGCCTTCTTCGTAGGGAGGTCAATCTTCTTGTTCTTGTAGCTTACTACGCCACGGAGTTCAAGATAGCACTTCTCCATGCCCTTTGCATAGGTGAAGTGAACCTTCTTAGTAACCGTAGAGCCGGCTGAAGGAACCACCTGATAGTTGTCCTTAACTTTCTCGCCCTGGAACATGAACGGTTCCATAGCCTGCTCGCCGCCGTCATAGACGATTACCGGAGTGACCTCGAGAATTGCCTTAGGATGGAAATAATCCTTAGGGTAGGTTACCGTAACTGTGGCGTCGATGTTACCGGCCACAACTTCAAGAACGGCAGGATCGCACTTGACGATCACATTCTCTGCCTGTTCCGCCATTTTCTCGGGTGAGCTGCAGGCAACTGCGGCAAGACCGAGAGCGATAGCCAAGAATTTGATGCTCTTTTTCATTTTTATTTGTTTTTAAAAGGTTTATAATATTCAATTTGTCATCGGCTCCGTCGCATGAAGCCAATTTTGCGCAAATATAACTAATTTTCATTACAAAATGACACACACGCGCCGATGAAACCATATTCCATACAAAAATAATGCTCAAAACGGTTTTTTTCTTAACTTTGTCCGGCACTTCGAGGCATGACGCCTTTTATATATAAGGATATGAACGCAAACGAACTTCAGTCACTAAAGAATAAATACGACATCGTCGGCAACGACCCCGCTCTGAACAGGGCTCTGGAAATCGCCGTGGCGGTGGCTCCGACCGACATCACCGTGCTCATAACGGGCGAAAGCGGTGTCGGAAAGGAAAACATCCCCCGAATCATCCACCAGAACAGCAGGAGAAGGACGGGGAAATATTTTGCCGTGAACTGCGGGGCGATACCGGAGGGTACCGTCGATTCCGAACTCTTCGGACATGAGAAAGGCTCGTTCACGGGGGCGATAGACACGAGAAAGGGATATTTCGAGGAGGCAGACGGAGGGACGCTGTTCCTCGACGAAATCGGAGAGCTGCCTCTTGCGTCGCAGGCGAAACTGCTGAGGGTGCTCCAGTCGGGGGAATTCATCAGGGTCGGCTCTTCCAAGGTGCTCAAGACAGACGTGAGGGTCGTGGCCGCGACAAATGTGAACCTCATCCACGCCGTGTCGAAGGGCAAGTTCCGCGAGGATTTGTTCTACAGGCTCAACGCGGTGACGATAATGATGCCGTCCCTGCGCGAACGACCGGGTGACATCCATCTGCTGTTCAGGAAGTTCGCCACCGACTTCTCAGACAAATACGGGGTCGCCCGCGTCGTGCTCACCGAGGATGCGGTCATAGCCTTGAAGAAATACCGCTGGCCCGGCAACATCCGCCAGCTCAAGAACGTCGCCGAGACCGTCTCCGCGATAGAGTCCGCGAAATGCTCATCCCGCGCCGACAAGTGCGAGGTGAATGCCGAGACACTTCGCCAGTACCTGCCGAATCAGGACGAGAACCTGCTGCCGGCGACCGTCGATAAAGGGCAGGATGTGTTCAAGAACCCGGAGGAAAGGGAGGCAATAATAAGGGCGATATATCAGCTCAGGCAGGACGTCGATTACCTCAAGGGAGTCATTCTCAAGGGCGGCGGGGTTCAGTCAGCCATCACGGCTCCGCAGGGAGACCATGCCTCCGCAGGCGGTTTCGCGGGTCTGGAAGCGGAATTTGCCCCGGAATGGCATGGCGGTGAAGTCCGGCGGGCTGCCCAGGACGACGAACCGGAAGAGCAGGGACTCGTGGAGGACGCCGGTCAGGACATATCGCTGAAGAAGCTGAGCATGGAGCTGATTGAAAAGGCGCTGAAAAAGCACGACGGCAACAGGAAGGCGGCCGCGGCGGAGCTCGGGATTTCGGAACGCACGCTCTATCGAAAAATAAAGCAGCAGGAAAAGGACATATAACCGGGGCGACGGGTTAATGAAGAAGAATGATGAAGATGAAAGATATAAATATAATAGGTAGGGTCATTTGCGTCGTCGTGACTCTGACGGCGGCGGTCGCCTGCGGGATATATTCGTTCACCGGGACGTCGATACAGCCGGACGTGAAGACCGTGAACATCGAATATTTCGAATATAAGGCGTTGAAAGTCAATCCGTCGCTCGCGAATGACCTGACGGAGGCGATGAAGGACAAGTTCCGCAAGCTCACGAAACTGGAGCAGGTGGACATGGACGCCGACCTCACGATTGCGGGGGAAATCACTGGCTATGACGTGAAGGCGACGTCCGTCTCCGCGAACGAGCAGGCCGCCATGAACCGGCTTACGGTCAATGTGAAGATATATTTCACAAACAAAAAATATCCGGAGGACGACTTCGAGAAATCCTTCTCGGCATACGCGGACTTCTCTGCGGACCAGATGCTGGACGCCGTGGAGGGCGAGCTCATTTCGGGGTCGGACGGAATCCTCGACAAGCTCTGCGAGGACATTTTCAACGCGACGGTCGCTAACTGGTAGGATTATGGCAGGAGGAACTATTGATTTGAAGAGACTTACGGTGGAGGAGCTGTCGGGAGTGATTAACATCTATCCCTGGTTCGGCGCGGCGAGGAAGGAACTGTGCAGGAGGACGGCGGCAGTCGCGGGGGCGGAGGACCGGGGAGGAAGGCTGTTCGCCGAGTCGGCGCTCTACATTCCGTGCAGGAAGAGACTTGCCGAGATTCTTGAGGAGTCGGCTGTAAGGGAATATGTGGATGCCGACGTGAAGGCTCTTATCGAGTCCCAGCTGGCTGAAAAGAAGGAAAGTGCCGCGGAAGACGGGCAGACAACCGGCTACAGGCGCGAGGTGCATATCGTCGGGGGCGACTATTTCTCGGCCGCGGACTACGACGGGGTCAAGGGCGCGGATGACAATTTCTTCCGTCAGGTCGCTAAGGACAGCACGGAGGGAAGTCGGGTGAAGGATGACCGGGCGGTGCCGCATTTAGGGTTCTACACCCAGACTTTAGCCGAAATTTACGCCGAACAGGGCTATTTTGACGAGGCGAAACAAATTTATTCTCAACTAATTTTGGCATATCCGGAAAAAAGTGCTTACTTTGCATCCCTTATTGAAAAATTGGGCTGACTCGCCTGTGCGGAAAGTCCCGTTTGAGAAAAATTGAAATAATAAAAGTACAAAATAATGAAAGCATTATTCATAATCCTGACAGTGCTTGTCATCCTTGCAAGCATCCTGCTCACAATCGTTGTCCTTCTCCAGAACAGCAAGGGAGGCGGACTCGCAAGCAACTTCACGACCGGAAACCAGACCTTCGGAGTGCGTCAGACAGCTGACATGCTTGAGAAAATCACCTGGGGTCTCGTTGCATTCATCTTCGTAGTGTCCGTGATCACCACTTTCATCCCGCACATCAACAACAGCGGCAACATCACCGACCAGATTGACACCGAGATTGTCGCCCCTGCCCCTGACTTCAACGGAGAGGCTGCCGACACGACAAACGCACAGTAGGACTGACACGCTGCACAGCTCTCACGGCTCTGCAGCGGCGATTATGAAATACGAACCCATACGAGCGCTGACAAAATGTCAGTGCTTTTCGTGTTGGAATATAATTTGAATTTTCTCCTTTCGTCTGCTCCTCGGAGCGGGCGATTATTTTATGTATTACACCAGCCGAAAAGACTATTGAATACAAAATTGTATAAAATAGTCGAATGCAAGGCTTGCGAGGAGTTAAAACCGCAGCAACCTGATGGTTGTGAGGATTTTGACGACGAAGCGTAACGAAGCAGGCGGCTGTTTTAGACAATTTTGATATGGAGAACAAATACGAAAACTTACAGAAATTCGCCATTAACCTCAATGAGAGGGCGGCTCAAGGCAAGCTTGACCCTGTCATCGGGCGAGACGAGGAAATACGAAGGGTCCTTCAGATATTGAGCAGAAGGACGAAGAACAACCCGATTCTTGTGGGTGAGCCGGGTGTCGGTAAGACGGCCATCTCGGAGGGCATAGCCCAGAAGATTGTCGATGGGAACGTCCCGGAGAACCTGAAGAACAGGATAATCTACTCACTTGACCTCGGTGCCGTGATTGCCGGCGCGAAGTATCAGGGAGAGTTCGAGGAAAGGCTCAAGGCCATCGTGAAGGAGGTCATTGACAGCGACGGCGAAGTCATCCTCTTCATCGATGAGATTCACACTCTTGTCGGAGCGGGACGAAGTTCAGGCGCGATGGACGCCTCAAACATCCTCAAGCCTGCGCTTGCAAGGGGCGAGCTGAGAACCATCGGCTCCACGACCCTTGACGAGTACCAGAAGTACTTCGAGACTGACAAGGCGCTTGAGAGACGATTCCAGATGGTGATGGTCGATGAACCTACCCCGGCGGAGTCAATCTCAATCCTGCGCGGGCTTAAGGAAAAGTACGAGAACCACCACAAGGTGAGAATCGAGGACGACGCGCTGATTTCAGCCGTGGAGCTGTCCCACAGGTACATCACCTCACGGTTCCTTCCGGACAAGGCCATCGACCTCGTGGATGAGGCTGCCGCAAAGCTGCGTCTTGAGATGAACTCAGTTCCGGAGCCGATTGCGGAGCTTGACAGCAAGATCCGTCAGCTGGAAATCGAGAAGGAGGCCGTAAAGCACGAGGGCGTGTCCCTGAAGCTGGACAAGATTGAGTCCGACCTCGCCGAAGCCCGCAGGCAGCACGCCGAACTTCAGAAAAGGTGGGACGCCGAGAAGGGCATACTCAACGAAATCCAGTCCGACAGGGCTCAGATTGATGACCTGAAGGTTCAGGCAGCCGCTGCCGAAAGGGCCGGCGACTACGGTAAGGTGGCGGAAATCCGCTACGGCAAGATGGCCGGTCTCAAGCAGAGGGTCAGCGAACTCGAAGCGAAGAAGAACTCCATCAAGGATCCTATCCTCAACGAGGCCGTTACGCCTTCGGACATCGCCGAAATCGTGGCAAGGTGGACGGGCATCCCCGTGAACCGTATGCTTGAAAGCGAGAAGGAGAAGCTCCTCAGGATGGAGGACGAGCTCCACAAGAGGGTCATAGGTCAGGACCAGGCCATCAAGGCCGTGTCCGATGCCGTAAGACGTTCCCGTGCGGGGCTCCAGAACGAGAAGAGGCCTATCGGTTCGTTCATGTTCCTCGGAACCACGGGCGTGGGCAAGACCGAGCTGGCAAAGACGCTCGCCGAGTTCCTGTTCAACGACGAGAACATGATTACGAGGATAGATATGTCCGAGTATCAGGAGCGCCACTCTGTGAGCCGTCTCGTCGGTGCGCCTCCGGGATATGTAGGCTACGATGAGGGCGGTCAGCTGACCGAGGCCGTGAGAAGGAAGCCGTATTCGGTAATCCTTCTGGACGAAATCGAGAAGGCTCACCCGGATGTGTTCAACATCCTCCTTCAGGTTCTGGACGACGGTCGTCTGACCGACAACAAGGGCCGGACGGTGGATTTCAAGAACACCATCCTCATCATGACCTCCAACGCCACGGTCGAGCAGCTCAAGGCGACGATGCGTCCGGAATTCCTCAACAGGATTGACGAAATCATCACCTTCCAGCAGCTCAGCAAGGACGACATCCGTCAGATTCTTCATCTGCAGATGGACGCTCTCCGCAGGAAGCTGGACGAGAACGGGGTCGGCATCAGGTTCTCCGAGGCATTCGAGACCTACATGACGACCGAGGGCTACGACCCTGCCTACGGCGCCCGCCCTATCAAGCGTCTGATGCAGCGTGAGCTCGTGAACCTCATCGCCAAGGCAATCCTCGACGGTTCCGTCACCAAGGGTACGACGATAACGGTGGACGTGCGCGACGGACAAGTAACAATCAATCCGGAGAAATAAAATGTTCGAAGGCAAAAAGCGCCGGGAATCAGCAATGGTTCCCGGCGTTTTTTGTATCAGCTTTTGTATCAAATATCAACTTATTGCATATAATGCGGCCCGATACTCAATACCATGGAGCGTGCAGTCCGTTTTCCGAAAAATTTGTTAACTTTGAGACAATGTAATTTTAGACACAGAAATGACTCCGAACTTTGAACATTTTATGCTGCCTTACTTGAGGGGCATTGCTGACGGGAACTCGCACACTACGGCAGAGATGGCGGAATATTGTGCCTCGGCACTGAAACTTACAGACGAGGACAGGGCTGAAAAGACTAAGAAAGGAAATATTCTGAAATATCGTGACAGGGCGCAATGGGCCGGGACATATCTACGGCACGCGGGGCTTGCCCAGTCAAGTGAAAGAGGAGTGGTAACAATAACCGAAGCAGGACTTAATCTGTTGAAAAAGAAGCCGGGATTCATCAACCAAAAGATGCTGGAAGAATATCCGGAATTCGTGGAGTTCAAGTCCAGATCACGTGAATCCAAGTCGAAAGAACCGGGAATGGAGTTAGGTCCCATGACAAAAACGCCTCAAGATCTGATTGAGGAGGCCTACTCTGAAATCAGAAGCAACTTGGCGGACGAACTGCTCTCCGCAGTAAAAAGGGAGAGCCCGCAGTTTTTCGAGGAACTCGTGATTAAGCTTCTCGTCGCGATGGGATATGGTGGCTCGTTTGAAGACGCGGCAAGCGTAACGCAATACAGTCATGACGAAGGTATAGACGGTATAATCAAGGAAGACAAACTCGGCCTTGACAACATCTATGTGCAGGCGAAAAGATTCGACACGGGAACCGTAGGGCGAAAGGAAATACAAAGTTTTGTCGGTGCGCTGTCCGGCAAAGGCGCAACAAAGGGAGTTTTCATCACGACCTCGACATTCACGAAAGAAGCAAGGGAGTACCGCCCGGCATCGAACATCAAGATTGTCCTGATAGACGGGCAGCAACTGTGCAACTACATGATTGACTTCAATATAGGCGTAAGCGTAAAACAGGTCTATGAAGTCAAGAGAATTGACACCGACTTCTTTAACGAAGCATGAGGCGTGATAATATGATGCATCGATAACCCGTGGAAATGTGTCGATTTTTGATAGATTTCCACGGGTTATCGCATATTTTTACTAATATTGCAGTAAAAACAAACACCAAATCTATGATTATCGGCAGAGAGAACGAGATTGCTGTCCTGCGGGGACTGCTTTCTTCTGAGGAATCACAATTCGTGGCCATATACGGCAGGCGTCGCGTGGGTAAGACTTTCCTTATCCGCGAAGCATATAACTATAATTTCATATTCCAGCATACAGGGACATACGAGGCCACCCGCAAGCAACAATTAAATGACTTCCGTGAGTCCCTATACAATGCCGGTATGGGAAAATGTGCAATGCCTAAGACTTGGGCGGAAGCATTTCAACTTCTTTGGACGTTTCTGAAGGGTTTTCCGGAAGATGGCAATAAGAAAATCATCTTTATTGACGAACTGCCATGGATGGATACACCCAAGTCGAATTTCGTGCGTTCTCTTGACCATTTTTGGAACGCTTGGGCAACTACAAGGAAAGACATTATTCTGGTCATCTGCGGCAGTGCAACATCGTGGATTATAGACAATGTGATAATGAATTACGGGGGTCTGCATAATCGCCTGACCTGCCAGATTCATCTGCAGCCATTTACATTGCGTGAATGCAGGCAATACTGCGAAGCAAAGAATCTTGGCTACAAAGACAGGCAGATTCTTGAAGCATATATGGTCATGGGTGGCATTCCATACTATTGGAGTTTCCTCAGAAAAGGACAGAGCATATCTCAGAACTTCGACCGTATGTTCTTTCAGACCGGAGGTGAACTCACAAGAGAGTTCGATGCTCTCTATGCTTCACTCTTCAAGAAACCACGGCATCATATCGCCATCATAACGGCCTTGGCAAAGAAGAAATGCGGCCTGCTCAGAGACGATATACTCAAAACCTCCAGACTATCAGACAATAACGAATTTACCAAAGCTCTTCAGGAACTTGAACAATGCGGCTTCATCCGCAAATACACGGCAATAGGAAAGAAAAGCAAAGAAGCAGTTTATCAGTTGATAGACAATTTCACTATCTTCTATTTTGACTTCATGCTTGAGAACACAAATGGTGACGAGCATTTCTGGACGTCTTCAGCAAGCACTGCTGTCCATTACGGATGGGCCGGGAGAGCATTTGAACGTGTATGTTTGCTGCACATCAAACAGATTAAAGAAGCCCTCGGCTTCTCCGCTGTAATAAGCAGCGTACATTCATGGAATTGGAAAGGTATCAAGGACCCTGAGACAGGACGCACTGTCATGAAAGGAGCCCAGATAGATCTTCTTATTGACAGGAATGATGATACGATAAATCTCTGTGAAATGAAATATACCAATGCGCCATATCTCCTGACCGAGGATGAGGATGCACGCATACGGAACCGAAAAGAGACATTCATCAGGGAGACAGGAACAGAGAAAACAGTCCTTGTAACCATGATTACAACCTTCGGGCTTGCTCCCGGCGGATATTCCGACGACATTCAATGTCAAGTCACTATGGCTGACTTGTTCAGATAACCTTGTTCAGATAATGCCACAAATTTTGATACATCAGATTTTGTTCTTATTTTTGTATCAAATTTTGTAGCACCATGGCAGCACCATTTGTTTTCGGCCGGGTGGCCGAGGGGGAAAATTTCATAGATAGAGAAAAGGACACGGAGCGTCTGGCAGAGAATTTCAGGAGCCTGACGAACACGATTCTGATTTCGCCGAGAAGGTGGGGAAAGACATCGCTTGTCCACAAGGCGACGAGGAAAGCCATGGAAGAGGATAAAGGGCTGAAAGTCGTGTTCATCGACATCTTCAATGTCCGGACAGAGGATGAGTTCTATGAGAAAATGGCAACGGAAATCATCAGACAGACCGCCACGACAGCGGACAACATCCTCATGACAATACGGAAATATGCGGCCGCCATCATTTCAGGAATCAGTTTCGGAGACGCGGCGGCACCGACATCTGTCCAATTCCAGATTAAGGAGCCGCAGAGGAGTGCGGCCGAGATTCTTGAGCTTCCGGAAAAGATTGCAAGGGACCGCGGCATCAAGATAGTGGTGTGCATCGACGAGTTCCAGCAAATAGGAGAGTTCCGAGATCCGAGGGCATTCCAAGCGAACCTCAGGGCAAAGTGGCAGCTACAGCAGCACGTCGCCTACTGTCTCTTCGGAAGCCGCAGGCACATGATGATGGAAGTCTTCGGCAAGGCATCGATGCCGTTCTACAAGTTCGGGGCGATTTATTTCCTTGAAAAGATTGACGCCGGTTTCTGGCCGGAATTCATTGCCGGCGAATTTGCAAAGACCGGGAAAAACATAAGCACGGAGCAATGTTTGGAAATAGTCAGGCTGGCAGACAACAATCCCTATTATGTTCAGCAGCTTGCGCAGACGGCTTGGCTGCATTGCCAGAGCGGAATCTGCGAGGAGGGCACCGTGCAGGAGGCTTTCGAGGACATACTCAGACAGCAGGGCGAACTGAACCGCGCGCTAACCGCGACACTGACGCTCACCCAGCAGAACCTTCTCCATGCGATGGTAAACGGAGAACAGGCCCTCTCTTCAAAGGAAGTCATTGAAAAATACGGGCTGAAATCAACCACGGAAATATCTCGCGCACGCAAAGCCTTGGTCGCAAAAGACATTCTTGACGACTTCGGGAAATGCTACACTTTTGAAGACCCGCTCTACGAATACTGGCTGAAGAATGTGTTTTTCAGACGGTGATAAATAACCCCGCTGATATCAGTAAATAAGTTCCATCTTGTCTATCCATAGCTTGGTCTGCGAGGAACCGGTGAGGTAGTCGCCGAGGTAGCTGGCGGCGCAGGTGACTATGATGTGCGTCGGGTGCTCGGAGAGGGATTTGTATTCGAGCGGAATCTCAACCTGAGTCCAATCGCAGGACTGGTCGCTGACGAGGTGGCCGAAACCTATGACTCCAGGGGACTTGGAGGTGTAGTAAATGCCCTCCGTGGTGTTCACATAGACAGGGGATTCCGGAACACCCTTCATAACCCGGTAGTCCCAGTTTCCTACTGAAACAGCAATCTCGCAGCGGTCCTGGTCGCCCTCCTTCGTGTTGTCGCCGACAGGTCTCTTGCCGACGATGTCAATCACTCCGCTCTGATACTTATACCAGACACGCAGCGCCTTAGGGCGGGTAGTCCACGGGCGGCCGTAGTTGACGGCACCTCCTGTCGTGCCGATAATCTTCGCAAAGCGCCCCGTGAAAAGGTTTCCGCAGGCAAGCACGCCGGCAAGGCTCTTCGACTCGCATCTTACGGACCAGCCGCCGTCAACCTTGTCGTTGCCGTCCGGGTAGGTGAGCACAAGCCCGAGAGTTCCGGTGCCGGGGTTCTCCTTGCCCTCGCCGTTTCCGCAGGCCCACCAGATTTCGCGGGACTCCGGGTCGTCGCATGACGGGTCGTACCACTTGTAATAATCCGTGTCCGTGACCTTGCTGAAATGCTCGAAGCTGTTGTTCGGGAGCTGGCGGGCAGGGTCGGTCGTGAATTGCGCTACGTCGGTCATGTCCTCGCCCGTGTAGGCGTAGAACTCGTAAGTCGTGGCCGGCAGGAGTTCCGTTATGTGCGCGGTGAACTGGCCGCCGTCGGTCGTGATTGCGCTTCCGCTGACATCAGTCCAGCCCGAAGCACCTGCGACACGGTACCTGAACCCGTTGGCCTGCCCCTCGACGCCGACCGCCGTGAGATAGACCTCCTTCGTCCACACGTTCATGCTCTTCACGTTCACGGATATGTCCGAATGCTCGACGAACAGAGACCAATATTCCGAATCCCCGAAACTGCTCACCTCAATCTCGACGGAAGTGGCATTCCCGTCCGCATCGACGAATTTTCTTATGTCCTTGATATTCAATGAATATGTACTCACATCCTTCGGGCCGAGCTTCAGCGACTTCACCTTCACGTCCGAAAGGTTCACCGTTTTGCTGGCGTATGCTATGGCCCGGTGGTTCTTCACGTCCATCACGGTCGCGCCCACCTGCCCCTCGACGGTGAAATAGCGCTCGACGGGACGCTCCGCGGAAATCGTCCACTGATAGTCCTGCCATGTCGAGAGGGTGACGGTCCACGGGGAAGTCAGGTCATGACGGCCCTCTATCTTGTCCGAGACAGAAAGGCGGTTCTCGTCGATGTCGGTGGTATATCCCTTAATCCGGACATTCTTCAAATCGACGTTTTCCTCAAGAACGATGCTTACCGTCATGTCATCATTGTCGATGTCAACGGATTTCGCCCCCTCCGCATCAAGCGTCAGAATGTGAGGGACGACGACGGGATAGGGAATGTCGTTCTTGACACAGGAAGAGGCAAGAAGCGGAAGAAGGAATATGATGATGCTTTCTTTTTTCATTACAAGGAATAATATATCGCCTGAAATCTTATCATTATGCCGTTGTCTCATGAACGCGGGCCTACAGATGCACTGACAGGCCGAAGCTTACGGACAGGAGGTCGAGCCTCGCCTGTGCGCGGAAGAAGTTGCGCTCGCCGGTGAATCTCCAGTTGCTGTAGCCCTTGGAGTTGTTGTACGAGATGTCCGCGAGGCTTATGAAGGCAAAGACGGAAATCGTGTTCATCGGGAAATAGACGATGCCGGGGCTCAGGGAGAGGCTGACCTTGTTATTGACGGTGTAGGTTCCGGCGGACATGTTTATGTCGCTGCGGGACTTCGTGTAGCCGAGCCCGGTGTCGAGGAAGACGCCGACACGCCCCCTGCGGTCGAGACCGACGTATGAGCGGTTGAACACGGCTCCGCTGTAGGAGAAGGTCTTGGCCTTTATGTCCTTGATGTCGTAGGAGAAATTGCCGAGCAGGTCGAGCGTGGAGGCATCGACCGCGCAGTTCCCGTTGGTGTATTGCAGGCGGATTCCGACGGCGTGGTTGTCGCAGTAGGCGAAGGCTCCGTTGAGGGAGATCTTCGCGAGCGAGAGGTAGGCGTTGGAATTGTTCAGAAGCAGGAGGAACTCGCTGTTGTCGGCGGAAAGGTTCACATATGAGGCCGCCATCCCTATCTGCCAGTCATGCCTCGGAACTATGAGATGGGCGCGGAGACTGCGGCGGCTGACATTTGTCGTGTCGCGAGCGATGCGCTTTCCGAGCACCAGAGCCGGCTTCCGTTTCTTTTTCACCGAAGAGGTCGTGTCCGACTTGGAGGAGACGCGGTCCGCGCTGCCGGAAGCCGCATGAGAGGCGGGAACCGAGCCGAGAACGAGAGCCAGTATTATCAGTATTCTTTTCATGCGCGATTGATTACAGGTAGTAGGCGAATCCCACCGCTATGGAGGCGAGGTTCAGTGAAAAACTTGCATTTGCGTTGCTGCTGGAACCGTTAGCGACCTGATTGTGGATCTGGTCTGTCCAGAAATAGTTGAATCCGAGCACCCCGATGCTGAGTTCCATAGCGAGGTGGTTGGTGATGAACGCCGTCATTCCGGGATTCACGCCGACAAGAATCTTGTACTGCCTCGTGAAGGTTCCCTTGACCTGCGAATCCACCTGCGCGGTGTTCCTGACCCGTCCGGCGGAAAATCCGACTCCTACCTGCGCGAACATTGAGAAGCGTCCGGAACTTCCGAGAGGGATGTAGGGACGGAAGGCGAGGGAGCCGCCGAAACTCTGCGAGAGGCGGTAGTAGTCCCTCACGCTCATGCTTATCTCCGAGACGGAAAGGTCGGCGGAGGCGAGGTCGAGCAACGTCCTGTCGTAGGAAAGGCTCGCCCCGACCCCTATATTGTCCCTTATCATGTAGAGAAAGGTCGGCGTCGCGGAAATCGTGTATCCGCTGGAATTGATTCCATCGACGACGAGAAAGCTGTAGTTGTTCATCGAGTGATACGAATACCTCGCGTTGCCCCCGACCATGAACGTACCCTTCGGAGCGAAGACCGTCTGGTGGGAACTGTCATACCCGCGGTCATATTTCTGAGCCTCGGAAACCTGTGCTCCGAGACAAAGAAACATGAGGATGAGGATATATTTCAGACTTTTTCGGGTCATGTCGTTAAGAGATATGAGAATATATGTCCCTATTCGTAAAGGAGTTCCACACCGTCTATCCAGAACTTCGAACTGTCGCTGCCGGAAAAATAGTCTCCGTACATGGATGCCGCGCAGGAGATGATGATGTGGGTCGGATACTCGGTGAGGCGATGGTAGTTGAACGGAATCGTCACCTGACGCCATTCTCCGACCGCCGCCGTTTCCTTCGCACCGTCATTTATCTGCTGGTAGCCGTCGCCGAAAAGGATGAGTTCGCCGTCGGCGATTGTACTCGGGTCGGTGCGGTAGTCAACGAAAGTGGATGCGTCGGTCGTGTTCACCAGAACAGGGCTCTCGCGGGTGCCGCCGTAAGTCCTGTAGTTCCATGTGCCGAGTGCAATCTTTATATTGCTGCGGTCCATGTCGCCCTTCTTGAAATCGGCGCCGTCCGGAAGGTTTGTGATTATGTTCACCTTGCCGCCGGAATACTTAACCCAGACACGGACTCCGGTAGGGCGTGATGTCCATGGACGGCCGAAATTGACCTTGCCGCCGGAAGTGCCGACAAGTCCGGCAAACTGTCCCGTGAAGATATTTCCCGCGGCGAGCATTCCGACCGCCGACTTGGACATGGCGCAGACGGAACGTGCGCCGTCCTTGGCATCGTCCGAAGGTTCGGTGATGACGATTCCCATGTTTGCGGAACCGTTCACTCCCTCCGAGCCCTCGCCGTTTCCGGAGCCCCAGAACATCGTGCGGCCTTCCTCCGCCTCGCAGGCAGGGTCGTACCACTTGTAATAGCTCTTGCCGGAAATCTTGCTGACATACTCGAAGCTTGCGTTGGGCACGTTCGGGGCGGCCTCAGTGGTGAATGTCATGGCCTCGCCCTGGTCAGCCCCGGCTATCACGAGCTTGTATTCATACCTGGTCGATGGCTTCAGTCCCTTAAGGGCGGCATCATACACGCCCTCTGAACTGCGCGTCGCATCGACGGTAGTCCAGTCGGAAGCGTCTTCGGCACGGTAGGCGAACTTGACCGCGGACGGGTCGCTGAACTCGCCCTCATCGACATCGGCATGAACAGTGGCGTGTCCAGCCCAGATTTCATATATCGAAGAAGCGGCAAGTCCGGTGGATACCGGCTCAAAGACCACGGTGTCGTCGATGATTTCGGCCGTGTAGTCAACCATAAGCTCGAACTCGACCTCGCCGTCCTTCACCGTGTATTTCACATTCATCGGATAGGCCTTGCCGGCTTCGATGCCCTCAATCTTTCCTGATTTGGTTAACGGCGAGCCGTCCTTGGCAAGATTCCCGGAGAATGTCCAGACAAATTCCGGCTCGTCGAGACCATCGACTATGAAGTAGCCCTCGCTTCCGGACTTTGCCGCGTCATAGACGAGTTTTGTCTCGTCGTCAAGGCCGATTGTGAATGTATAGCCCGCCTCGAAGTTTTCTGCCACGCTCGCGTCAAAGGCAATTTTCGACACGGCATTGTTCACACCGGCAACCACCTGAACGGAGGTGTTCGTCCCGGCAGAGACGGTGAAAGCCTTTGAGCCCTTGTAGCTCTTCTGTTCCCATGATGCAGCCGCCGGAACCTCCTTTGCAGCCTCGCCGGCAATCACATCGACGCGGTATTCGTCGGCAGGAAGATATATTGTCTCAGGAGCCGCGGAGTAGGTGTATTCGCGCACGAGACCGCTGAAGTCTCCCATGTAAATCTTCACCTTTGCCGTGTTAAGAAGCTCGTCGGAGGCCATGGCAGCCTTTGTCTGGGGAATTGAGACCCCGAGAGTGAGCGTGCCTTCTCCCTTGGGGGAAGCAGTTCCGGTTATTCCTGTCTTGCTGCAGGAAAGCGTGAGAGCGGCCGCGAAAACGGCGAGCACAGCCACAGAAAGAGCCCTGAATATGTAGTTTTCTGTTTTCATGTTCCCTGCCTCCTATTCATTTACAATCATTATGACATCGAAGGCGTTCCGGCAGCCCTTGTTGTCAACCACATTCATCTTGAACGTGTGCGTGCCCGGATACATGATTATGGCATCCTGCGCCGCGCTCAAGTCAAACTGGAGTTCAGTCTTTCCGAGAAGTTCCTGACCGTGAGGGAAAGGTACGACCTTGAAGATAAGGTCATGCTCCGCCAGCGGGTTGATGAGGTCGATAGTCCTCGCGTTGGCCGCGTCAAGGGCGGCAAGGAAGGCATCGCTCGTGGAAGTTATGTCAACATAAAACTTCTTCACCCCGTTAGGAATCACGGACTTGAGGTTCAGATGAATGTCCTTTTCCGACGGCTGCGGTATGACGATGTTCTGAAGATCCGTGAACTCCGCGTCGCAGCCGGCCGCATAGTCAAACGCGAGGGTTATGCCGCCGTCACCCTTAGGAGCGGAAGGGTCGTCGCCGATGATGTTTTCCTTCGCGTCGCTGACGTCGTTGGCAAGTTCCTCGTCATCAACGAGAGGATTTATGACAATGTCGAAGGTGGCGTTGCCCTCTTCGTTGACCTTCTTGATGAACTTTACCTGCCTCCACTGCCGCGCCTTCACGTCGGTGAAAGTCTTGGTCATCTTCTGGCTCTTGCCGTCGATGTTTCCCTTGAAGGTGACGACCATGGTCGTGCCTGCCGTACCGTTCACGGAGAAGAAGCCCGCGCTCTGGTCATAAGTCGCGGAGCCGTTGGCGTAGTTGAGCGCGTATTCCAGCGGATAGCCGGCCGTGACCTCAACCGAAGCGGAGCCGTTGCCGCTGACCATGGCAAGGAAGTCGTCGCTGTAGCTTACGGTGACCTTGCACTGAAGCAGGCGGCAGGTGAGACGACCTATTGAGGTGGTCTGTCCGGCCGTTATGGAGAACTCGCGGGTCGCACCATAGACAGGCTGCTCGAATGCGGCTACCGGAATGGCGGCCTCGGAGGAACTTGCCTCAAGGCGGTAGCTGCCCGCAGGGAGGGAGAGTTTGTTATCCTTCTGCTTCACTGCGGAGTAGGTCGTGGAGACGGCGAGGTCTCCGGTCGCGGTGTCATAGATGGAAATCGTGTAGTTTCCGTTCGCGGCCACATCGGCCTTCGTCATGGCCTTTGTCTCGACCGCGTCGTCATACGAGATGGCAAACTCCGCGAAGGAGAGCGTGCCGTTCATGTCCCTTGAAGAGACGGTCACCTTTTTGCAGGAAGCGAGCGAGAGAAACGCCGCTGCCGCCGTCATAATTACAAATATCTTTTTCATGTTCATTCCTCCTGTCAGTCATTAAGTTCCAAATCTCCGCAATCTACGGTTTCGACCGTGTCGTCGAACGACACGGTTACCTTGAGTCCTCCGATGTTGGAAGCGTCAAACCTTAGCGTGTAGCAGGTGTTCGGGTCAATGGTGTTGTAGTCCTTTGAAAAATCTTTCCGTGCTCCTCCCTGGCTTGTGAACGAGCCTGAAAGCGAAAACTTGTAGGCGTCGATGAAAGCGGCGCGAGTCTCATCCTTAGGGAAAGAAATTGCAGTGCCGCTGCCGGTGGTGAGAGTGAAGGAGTAGTCGGTGAAGTAGTTTCTGAAGCTTTCGCTGCATTCAATCTTCACGAGCGAGTTGCCGAGCCTGGCCGGGACGGAGACGGAGGTTGTCTGGCCGCCGTTCACGGCAAACTGAGTATTGCCGAGGAAATACGGCTTTCCGAAGCCCTCCGCGCCCTCTTCGCCGTAAGTGGCGGCGACGCTGTAGTTTCCGGCCATCAGAGGCTTGGAAGAATCCCAGCCCGAAACCGTCCCCTCATACATAGGAGCGCCGTCCGAGTTTTTCACGACAAGTTTGAAGTCAGATGCAGACGGAAGTGCCGTGTAGTCCGAAAGGCTGCCTCTGGTGACAAGCGCAATCTCGTCGGCGCTTTCCACCGCGAACTTCACGAAACCCGTGGAGGCGTCCCCGTTCCCCGAAATTTTTACGGAGCAGGAGACAGCTGCAAGCGCGATTGCCGCGCAGCCCAAAATTCTGTGGAATTTCATAATCATTGTTTTTTGTTAGTCCTATATGTGCTTTTGTTTTATCGGTTTATTTGGCTATCTGCACCTTTATGTTGTCGAGATAGAGCCAGCAGGTTGTGTTTGTAAGTCCTGCATTAGACTCAATCTCAGTGCGCCATGTTATTCTGACAATACCCTCCGGGATATTATTGAGGACATATCTTTGACTGTAAGGCAGATTTGTATATGAACCGCCATGATCATTTATGTAGAATTTGTTTCCGTCCTCAAATGTTCCCGTATCGGAACCGCTCTTGTAACCATCCGTAGATGTCACATATCCCACAAACACTGTTTGCCCCACATCAGGATTGGTAATAAGACTACTTGAGAACTTGTTATCCACACCATAATCGAAGAACACACTAATGTTTACCGATTTCTTGAGAGCCATTATTGGAGCGGAATCTGTTCTTGCTCCATAGTTCGCGGATGTCTCCCTTCGACAGGCAATTCTTATGCACTCTCCGGCAGAAGCACCTACACGTCCACCTGTCCACCCATTGAGGAAAGACTCGATTCCATTATATGTTGCATTGCTGCCGCCTGTGTATTCATCACCAGAACTGAAGTCTCCAACAGAAGAAAAATCCTCATAGAGAAGATATGGCATGGATGCTGAAATGTCCGTGACGAAAGACGAACTCATGTCCGGCATCCGCAATGCCTGTGAAGCATCGACGTGCTCCGTGTCAAAAGTCACGGTTATATCCTTGCCGGAAAATGCCCTGTAGGCATCAATATCCTCAAACACAATCTCGAAAGTCTCACCCGTCGTAATTTCATGTCCCGAACGATATTCATAGACCGTCGAACCGTCTCCCCACACGCAGCCGTCCGGAGCTGTCAGACGAACGGCATCGGCATTCTCGCCCAAGTTGTTACCGGAGACGGTGAAACGGACTCTCGCATAATCCCGAACATCCGAAAGAAGGATGCGCACCGGAGTGGAATGCCCTGCGGCAAATGTTCGTCCGCCAAGATTTATGGGTTCCGTCGTTCCGATTTTTGTCGTGGAATATACCTTTATATTAAATGAATCCGACGCATCGAACGATGTCGGAAAAATCGAAGCCATCGCATATTTTCTCTCCTCCGACGACGATGAAACATCAAGAGGCTCGGAAAGTGCCAGAGTTATCGAAGACACGCCTTCCGTAAGTTCCGGAGATATTGATGAGTCTGTAAATTCAGCCGTTATTCTGCCGACAACGGACTTAGGAAAGTCAAGGACTATCTTTTCTATGCTCTCGCCTCCGAGCCTGTCCTCCCCTGCCGGCACATAGAATCGGAACTGGTGGAGGATGTGCTCCATCTCCATTCCGAGGCGCGTGTAGTCAGAGAGTTCCTTGACCTCTTCGAGAGGGCCGTGAAGAACAGGGACGGCAATCATTATGTCGGCACCGCCTCCTGCGCGGCCGTCCTGAACCCGGGGAATCGTGAATGTGGCGGTTGTACCGCTGACGGACTCCGGAACAGGGTAGGTTGCGAAGTAGGTGTAGCGGTCCTCCGGCATCGCGCCGTCAATCGTGGCGGTGAAGAAGGCCCTTGCCCCGTCCGCGCCATAGACCGAAAACGGCGTGTTGTTCAGAGTGTATTCCCCGGCCGAGTTTTTTGCCCAGACGGCGATGCGGTCACCGTTTTCCCATGAGGAGGAAAGCCCGTCGGGATTCATCACGGTGCGCGTAGCCGCATCTCCCGTACAGAATCCGACTGTGCGCGGTCCGATGGTGCCGGCATTTTCCACAGAGCCCTTCTGACACGAGGAAAACGCGCAGAGCAGTCCCGCCGCAATTATGTTTCCAAGACGTTTCATAGTCTCCAAATTATGCGCATGTCTGGCCAAGCAGAGTTTTTTCGTCGGTCAGACGCTAATTATCAATTATTTAAGGAGACCATTATCCCCTATATGTGCAATAAATCCGCTGCAAATATAGGAAAAATTTTTTATTTCAACAGTTCGGTGATGTTGCGGCAGGTGTAGGGGTTGATGTTGGAGGCCTGGGCGGCAATCATGCGGGCGCGGCGGGCGGGGTCGGTGCAGAGGAGAAGAGCCTGACGGACCTGCTCGCAGATGTCGGTGGTGGCGTATGACAGGCCGTGGTAGTGGAAGAAGAGGGCGTTCATCGTCTCGCAGCCGGGGATGGGCGCGGTGTGGATAATCGGGATGTGCTTCGCGGCGGCCTCGGTGCTGGACAGGCCTCCCGGCTTGGTGAAGAGCACGTCGCAGGCGTCCATAAGGTTCGGAATCTTGTCGGTGAAGCCGAGCGCGACCACATTGTCGTTGTGACGGAAGTTCTTCTGGAGACGCTCGCGGAGCTCGGCGTTGTTGCCGCAGACGAGAATCACCTCGACACCGTCGCCGCATTTGCGGAGGATTTCCTTCACGGTGTCCTGAATGTGCCCGAAGCCCATGCTGCCGGACATGAGCAGAAACCATTTCTTGTCCGCGTCCATATAGCCGTAGTCAAGGATGCACTGTCCCCTCGCCTCCCGCTTGTCTGCGGCAGGGCGGTGGAATATCGCCCTCACAGGAATGCCGTAAGGATGCAGCTTCTCCCTCGGGAGCCCCTTCTTGACACACTCCTCGATGAGGTGCTCGTGAGGCACGATGTAGTGGTCCAGCTCGGTGTCCTTCATGAACGGGATGCAGGTGTAGTCGGTCATGATGAAGACCGACTTGGCCGTGAGCTTGCCCTTGCGCTTGAGGGCGGTTATGGCCTCCGCGGGGAAGATGTGGACGCAGACGACCACGTCGAACTTGTTTTCCTCGATGTAGTCGTGCAGCCGGTCGCAGTAGAGCTTATTGGCGTAATAGACCGGGGACTTGGAGGTTTCGAGAGCGTCGCTGACCACCGTGCCCGCACGATAGGCCATCGCGAAGAGCTTGGTGCGCGTGGAGAAGAGGTATATTTCCGAAGAACGCTCCTTCGCCTCGGGGCTCACGAGACCCATGGTGTCCTGAACCTCAGCCTCAATTCCCTGTGACTGAAGATATTCGAGATAGGCTTTCGCCGCAGAGTTGTGTCCCTCGCCTGTGGAGCAGGACAGTATCAGCACTTTCATATATTCCTACTATTTTGTGTCATGTCATTTTGAATGCGACAAAATTAAGGAATTTATTTCAATTCGACCGTGACGACCGACTTTTCGTCAACATTACACTCCGGAATGCTGATTATGGTCGCCGTACCCCGCACAACCGCTTCCGCAGGCTTGCCGTTGACCTTGGCCGACGACGGATTCACGGCCACGCCTTCGAGCACGACGTCAATCCGGCGCGTTTCAGGGGCATTCTTGTAGCTGCCCTTGCGAGGATTCACGGTCAGCCGCATAATCTTGCCTCTGAGCGACTTCTCGATGAGTGTCGTCGCGTAGTCGGTGTCGTATGCCTGGCTCACACCGTCGTCCTCATAGAGGCTGAAACTGCTGTTTCCGGCGCCGGGAACAACGAGCAGACGCAGACGGTTGTCCGCATTCTGGAGGTTCTGAATGCCCTCCCCGGCAAGCGGGATGACAGAACCGGCCTTCACGTACCAAGGGTTCTCGTCGATTGCATAGTGCAGAGTCCTGACGGAGCCGCCCCTGTAGTTGCAGTGATGCGCCATGTCGTACCAGTCGTCGCCCTTCGGAAACCACATCCTGCGCTCGGTCTTGCCGGAAATCGAGTCGACAGGCTGGCAGAGCACCGTGGCGAGGATGTTGTCGCCGAACATATACTCCTGGTCCCACTCGTATGCCTGCGGAGTATCGGGATAGTCGTAGTAGAGAGGACGGCAGATGCTGACTCCGGTGTCGTAGGCCTCGCGGGAAAGAGTGTAGATGTACGGGGTGAGGGCGTAGCGAAGTTCGATTGCAGCCTTCATGTATTCGTAGTGGGACGGATATTCCCAAATCTTTCTTTCGAGGAAAGGGCTCTCGGTCGAGTGGGTCTTGAAAATCGGGGTGAAGACTCCGAACTGAAGCCAGCGGGTGTAGAGTTCAGGGTCGGTCGGGTGGCCGGTTTTCTGGAAATGTCCTCCGATGTCGTGTCCCCAGTAGCCGTAGCCGACGTTGGACGCGGTGGCGGTGAAATGAGGAAGCATTTCGAGCGTGCTCCACTCGTCGTAGGTGTCTCCGCTGAACCCGAGCTGGTAGCGGTGGCTGCCGAGGCCTCCCCAGCGGTGATAGATGAACGGACGGTCGGCATCCTTTCCGAGCGTCGCGCTCTGACGGACCTTGTCGTTGAAGAACGCCCAGTTAATCCAGAAGGTGTTGTTCAGCCCCTTCATATATTTGCTGTCGGTCCACTGCTGCCAGTCCAGCCACCAGAAATCCACTCCCTGACGCTCAAGCGGACGGATGACCGAATTGAAATATGCGTCAGCCCATTCCCGCTGGTCCATGCGGTAAGGCACCGGAGCCTGGTATCCCTCCTTCGCGAAGCTTTCCGTATTTCCCTCAAAGACATAAGGTTCCTTGCCATAGACATAGCCCTCAGGACCGTCATAGTCGTCGGTACGGGAAAGATAGTCCTTCACGAAGTCATCGTAGCAGTCCTCGTAAGGACGGATTCCCGAAGCCGGGTGGAGATTGAGCGAGGTCTTGAAGTCAAGCGCGTGGATGTCGTGCAGAAGCCCCACCGGGTTCTCGACGAGGTCATGGTTCCATGAATATCCGGTCCAGCCCCTTCTCTGCCCGAATTCGTCCTTGCCCTTGCTTTCACCGAGAGACGGCCATGTGAGATGCCAGTCCATGTCGATGACGAAAACGTCGGCGGGAACCTCATGGCCGCGAAGTTCGGTGGCGATGGCAAGCAGTTCGTCGTCGGTGTAGTGCCAGTAGCGGCTCCACCAGTAGCCGAATGTGTATTTAGGCGGCATCGGAATCTTGCCGGCAACTTTCGTGAAATCGGCGAGAGCGGCCTTGTAGTCGTGTCCGTAGGCGAAGATGTAGAGATCCTGATGCTCCCCTTCCGGACGCGCAGCGACCCACTCTCCCCAGTCGGAGTCATTCTTTTCAAGGACGTGCCTGTCGCTCTCATCGACTATCGCCCAGCCGTCGCGGGACAGAATCCCGTCTTCGAGCGGACGTTCCTGTGCTGCCCCCTTGCGGCGGAAGCGGCGCAGGGTCTTGGCGTCAAAGCGGCCGTCAATGCCGTCAAGCGTGCGCACCGTGCCCCTGAGGTTGCCGGTCGCGGCCATTCCCGGTCTCCAGGCCACAGGCTTGCCGTTCATGCGGAAGGAAACGCAGAGGTTGTCCGCAGTGAACTTGCCGTTTCCCGAATATGTGAGCGTCAGAGCCGACGTGCGTATGACCGCCTTGTCGCCGGAGCCGCTGACCCTGAATGCCGGAACTTCGAGATTTCTGTTTATGATTGCGAGCGACGCCCTGTCCTCAAAATGCCCGTCCTCGGCCCATTCCATTCGTATCAGCCTGTCTGTCAGCACAGTAAAGCGGGCATTCCCGCGGATTACGACAGCCTCGTCCGCTGCCTTGGGATTCTGTGCATACGCCGCCGCGCACAGCAGCAGCGAAGCAATGGCAATCAGTGTTCTCTTCATATTATGTGTATAAATTATCGGTTGTATAAATTATCAGTCAGCTTACCAGTCAGTTTATCAGTCGGCGGGCGAATTTCGCACCAACTTCAAAGATAGTGCTTTTTTATTTATAGGTCGGGCCATAGGAGCCGAATTATACAAAAATGTATAATTAACCATAAAAATTGGACATAACTATACATTTTTGTATAATTGCATAGAATTATGATGAACTGACTCAGAAAAGAAACATATTTTTAAAACCACTTTTTTATGAAACACAATTGCATTGCATCGGCTCTTGCCGCCGCATTCATGCTCTGCGCTTCTGTTGCATTTGCGGGAGAAAGAGTTGCGGTCTGGCCTAAGGGGAAGATGCCCCACAGGCAGGAACATCAGATTGCCGCGATGACGGATGAGGCGGCACAGAAGGGATTCAAGGCGGACAAACACCGCACGGCCTACCTTGAATGGTATGACGCACCGAAGGCGGAGGTCCGCAACGGAGCATGCATGATTCTCATCTCAGGCGGAGGATATAACAGCTGCTGCGACGTGAAGCTCGTGGCCGGCTGGGCGGAGAAACTGACCGCACTCGGATTCCAGTGCGTGAACTTCGTCTATCGCACCCCGCGACCGGAGGGAATCCCGCTCTATCAGACGGCGTGGGAAGACGGACAGAGGGCTGTCCGGCTGGTTCGCAAGGACGCGGAAAAACGCGGATTTGACCCGGAAAAAATCGGGACAATCTCTATGTCTGCCGGCTCACATCTCGCGCTGCTTCTCGGAACATCGTCACAGACAAAGGCCTACGAACCGGTGGATGCGCTGGACAGCATCCCGTGCCACATAAACTGGGCGATAGTAAACGCTCCGGCATACGCAACAACAGACGGGGAGAAGGGGTCAAAGGCCACAAGGGAAGGCTACGGAACGGACGTGAAACTCAGTTCAGTCTTCAAGTTCGACGAGAAGACCTGCCCGATGAGCCTGCACCATGGAGGACTTGACCCGTACAGCCCTACGGCCTCAACTTTGGTCTATAGGCAGCTGCGCCGCATGGGAATACCGGCAGAGGTTCATCTCTACCCCGGCAAGGGACACGGCGCGTTCGGCTTTGACCGGGCTGTGGAGTTCATGAGGCAGATGGGATTCATGGGACCGGTGCCCGCTGAGGTCCCGATTATGGATGTCTATTCTTCCGATGCGGACCGGGCGGAGGTCATAAGGGAGAACGTCTGGCCGGAAGGAATGATGCCCGACGCGCAGGACAAGCAGTGCACACCTTATATAGAATGGCACATCCCTAAGAAGCTCACGACCACGGCGATTCAAATCATCTACTCCGGAGGTTCGTATATGAGCAATGACCCTAACGGATTTGAGGTGGTGCCTGCACGCCGCTACCTAAACAGCAAGGGGATGACCGTAGTGACACTTAAATACCGCACCCCGCGTCCGGAAGGTCTGTCGAAGCACACCACGGCTTGGGAAGACCTCCAGCGCACGATAAGGATTGTCCGCAGCGAGGCTGCTTCGAGGGGTCTCGACCCGGACAGAATCGGAATCATGGGAAGTTCGGCAGGCGGGCACCTGACCCTTATGGGCGTGACCTCCTCCCTCCACAATTCCTATCTTCCTAAGGACGACATAGACAAGCTTTCATGTAGCGTGCAGTGGGGAATCGGGATATATCCGGCATACGCCCTCACCGACGGGATTGACAAGCACAACACCGGAGGCGGAAATGAAGACGACGCGGTTCTCGTTCCGGAGTTCAGCTTCGACCTCAAGACGGCTCCGATGCTGTTCGTTCACGGCGACGCCGACGGATGGGCAGCGATGAACTCAGTGAAATGCTGGGAGAAGATGAGGGCAATGGGCATCCAGTCCGAGCTCCACACCCTCGCCCTGCGTAACCACTGCTTCCAGCGGACCTGCTCTCCGGGCACGGGAAGCTACACCCATCTCGACCGCATCTGGGAGTTCCTGTCAGCCAAGGGATTCAACAAATAAGCTGCGAGCCTTATAAAAGGTCAAACTTCGCCAAATGAAGGTAGAATAACCTCCGTTTGGCGAAGTTTCATTGTGATACTTTGCCAAACGCGACATTTTGGCGTCATTTGGCGAAGTTTGACTGAGATATAATCCGGGCTATTTGATAAGGCGCACCAGATAGTCCCGGAGGACAGGCCAGCTGTAGTACGGACCGGAGACGGTCGGGAGAGCCGGAATGGAGGTCTCGACCTCGTTGCGGAGAAGCTTGACGAGTATGTCGCCCTTCTTGTTGCGGTAGAAAATCATCTGGAGGTTGGAGGCCATAGGCATACCCTGAAAGCCGTACCAAGTGCCTTCGGAGGCCGTTCCGAGGTGCTTTTCCTGCTCGAATCCCTCAAGACGGAGAAGGCTCAGGAGCGGCGAGAGACCCGAATCGTGACCGAAGCGCAGGTCCGCCGCGTGGTCATTGCCCTCAACCGCCGCGTCTGCCTTTTCGACTATGTCGCGGAGGATGCGGATGCCGATGATGTCCTTGATTCTCTCATTTTCGATTGTCCCGCACATCTCGTCATAATAGAAGGTGTCGTTATATGCCCAGAGAGCATAAATCTCGTCGAAGGTGAAATGGCGAAGGATGTCAGGAACATCGACGTCGAGGCACTGGCCTATTCCGCCGGCCCAGAAGACGTCGTAGATGAACTTGCGGGTATTGCCGTCCTTTATAAACTTCAGGGCAGCGTTCCCGTCCGTAAGCCATGCGTCCATAAGCCTCGCGGGGTCGAGCTTAGCGGTGAGGACAGAGTCCATGACTTCCGCCGAGCGGGCATTGATTCCGCCTGCGCCCCTTGTGTCGCAGATGTATCTTCCGAACCGCTCTCCGGCATCCATCGTTATGTCGAGACCAGGATTTTCCCTGCCGAGCTGAAGGCCGAAGTTGGCCATGCTCTGAATGCAGCGCTGAACCGCTGTAGCCGTACAATAGACCTCATTTCTGTCCTTCTGGTTGAAGACCTCGGGACAGCGAGTGTAGAGGCGGTGTGCGATTGCCTGATGCTGCGCGGCTCCCTTGTGGGTCAGGTAGCCGACCTGTCCGTCATGAGCCTCGGCATAGGCGCGGAGATCCGCACGGACGGTCTCTCCCTCTTCCGTGAGAAGCCCGTGGGCGGAAAGCGAGTCGAAGACTGCAAGCGGACGCGTGATGTAGCGATCCGTCCAGTGGTAGCGGCTGCCGTGACGGCCGTAGTGGCTGACATAGAACGGCTTGTAGCCCTTTGGGGCCGGAGTATCAACAATTTTCTCAGGTGCCTCATAGTTGTGGTGCAGGTTCGTGCACCTCGTTATGTCTTCCTTCAGCAGAGCCTTCGCGTCCCCGCCCTCATACCAAGTCTGCGCCCCTGCGGAAAATCCCAACGTTGCGGCAAGAGCGAAAGATATTATATAATTCAGATGTTTCATATTTCTACTTAACTTTAAAATCTACAGTTCCGCGGACATCATCCGATGCAGCCGCAAAATAAACGGTAAAGTCATGATTTGCATCCAGAACCCACTCATGCTTCTCCTCGTTGAAGTAGGCGAGGCCGGAAGCCGGAATCTCGAACGACACCGTCTTTGTCTCCCCCGGAGCGAGGCTCACCTTGTCGAACGCCTTGAGTTCCTTCACAGGACGGTCAAGAACAGGATTGTGCTCGCCCACATAGAGCTGCACGACCTCCTTGCCCTCGCGAGGACCGACATTCGTCACCTTCACGGAAGCCTTCAGAATCCCGTCAGCAGAGACAGATGAACTTGCCTTGAAGTCGCTGTACTCGAACTCCGTGTAGCTCAGACCATGACCGAATGCGAAGAGAGGCTTGATGTCACGGTTCTCGAACCAGCGGTAGCCCACATATATTCCTTCTTCATATTTCACGTCAGGCCCGCAGGTATATACCCCGAGCGCATGGGCCGGAGAGTCCTCAATCTTAACAGGGAAGGTGAACGGAAGCTTTCCGCTCGGATTGACCTTGCCTAAGACGACATCTGCGATGGAATTGCCGGCCTGAGAGCCGCAGAACCAGCACTGGAGAATCGCCGGAACTTCCTCAATCCAAGGCATAGCGACCGCATTGCCATCCACAAGGCACACTGCAAGACGCGGATTTGCGGCGACAAGAGCCTCAATCACCTCATCCTGTCCGTAAGGAAGCCCGTAGGACCTGCGGTCAGTGCCCTCGCAGTCCTGATGACCGTCCTTGTTCAGACCTCCGAAGAAAAGAACCACGTCGGCATCAGCGGCGGCCTTCACGGCATCCGCAATGAGCTGCTCTGCGGAACGCGATTCCGAAAGGTCCTGACCGGTAGTCACGCCGTTGTATTCGTTGGAAGCGCTTCCGACATATCCTCTCTCATAAACGACCTCGGCCTTGTCGCCCACAGCCGCAAGGATGCCCTCAAGCGGAGAGACCTCGTGCTGAACCTTGAGCGAGGACGAGCCGCCGCCTACGGTCATCATCTTCAGGGCATTCTCGCCCACCACCAGAATCTTCTTCGTGGAAGAAAGCTCGACAGGAAGCACCTTGACTCCGCCGGATGGAGCGTCGTTCTTGAGGAGCACGATTCCGTCGGCTCCAATCTGACGCGCCGCCGCGTGGTGCTCCGGAGAATTGAGCGAGCCGAAAGGCTTTTGGGTGTTCATCGCGGTGCGGAAAATGAGCTTCAGGACACGCCCGGCCTTGTCGTCAAGGGTCTTTAGGGAAGCACGGCCGTCACGCAGGCGCTCAAGATAAGGGTCGGCGAGCATATAGCTGTCATAGCTCTTCTTGCCCTTGCTTGAAAGGCCGTCGGTCCATGTGCCGTATTCGAGGTCGAGGCCGTAGGCGGCAGCCTGATCGGGGTCACACGCGCCGCCCCAGTCGCTGATGACCGCGCCGTCATATTTCCACTCCCCTTTCAGCACGCCGTCGAGAAGATACTTGTTGTGGCAGAGGTGCTGTCCCTTGTAGAGGTTGTAGGCAGCCATGACCGACCACGCGCCGCCCTTTTCCACACCGGCCTTGAACGCCGGAAGGTAAATCTCGTAGAGAGCCCTGTCGGAGACTTTCACGTCGGCTTTGTGGCGGTTGCACTCCTGATTGTTGAGGCAATAGTGCTTGAGGCACACTGCCACGCCGTTCTTCTGCACCTCTTTAATATAAGGGACGCACATTTCCCCGGCAAGGAACGGGTCCTCGCCCATATACTCGAAATTACGTCCGTTGTAAGGCGTCCTGTAGATGTTCACTCCAGGACCGAGCAGCACGTCCTTCTCGCGGTAGCGCGCCTCCTCGCCGATGCTCTTTCCGTAGAGTGCGGCGGCCTCCCTGTCCCATGTCGCGGCAAGGCAGGTCAGCGCAGGATAGGCGGTGCAGGAGTCGTTGGTCCAGCCGGCCTGGTCCCACTCGTCCCATTTCACCTCGGGACGTATTCCGTGAGGCCCGTCGGTACACCAGAGTTCTGGGATTCCCAGACGCGGAACGCCCGGTGACGAAAATTTGCTCTGGGCGTGGAGAATCGCCACCTTTTCCTCCATTGTCATGCGCGAGAGCGCGTCGGCAACCCTTTCGTCGAGGTCGCGGCTCTCGTCCATATAAGCCGGAACACTCTGTCTCACGGAACATGAGGACAGCACAAGCGTCACGAGGGCAGAAAGCGAAAGAATACTCTTTTTCATTTATATATCAGTTTTATAATTATTTTCAAATGCGGAAGGGAGAGAACAGTATCCGACATACCGACAAACCCATACCCTGCAAAATTAAGGAATATGTCCAACTGACACAAACATTAGCATCCAATTTTTCAACATTTTATGTTATTTTTTGAAAATATCCTTACATTTTTATTTTCCCATTATCTCTATCTTTGCAGACGCTGACAATCAACAAAAAAATTCAACAAAAAAATTCAACAAAAAAAATAACGATACATGAAAAAGACACTTTTATTGATGACCGCAGCCTTGACGATGTTTGTCGGATGCACTGAAAAAAGGGATGCCGACGAGGTTAGGGCGGAGAAACTCATGGCGAAGATGACGCTCGCCGAGAAAATCGGGCAGCTGAGCCAGTTCGTGCCGAACAATTCTGTAGTGACTGGGCCTGACGGAAGCCCCGTTGATGTGAGGGATGTGATTAAGGAGGGGATGTGCGGCTCCATGCTCAATGTCAGAACGCCGGAGGCAATCATTGAATATCAAAAACTTGCGGTTGACAGCTCGCGTCTTGGGATTCCTATTCTCTTCGGACACGACATCATCCACGGCTGCCGCACGACATTCCCGGAGAACATCGGAATCTCCTGTTCGTGGGACCCGGCAATGGCAGAGAAGGTGGCGAGGATTTCGGCGGCGGAGGCGACTGCTTTCGGACACGCATGGACATTCTCCCCTATGTGCGACGTGGCCATTGACCCTCGCTGGGGACGTGTTTCGGAAGGCTCCGGGGAAGATGCCTATCTTGCAGGGCAGCTTTCGGCGGCGATGGTGCGCGGCTACCAGGGAGATGACCTTTCATCAGGCAACACAATGCTCTCCTGCGTGAAGCATTTCGCGGCCTACGGAGCGGCTGAGGCAGGCAGGGACTACAACACCGTGGATATGTCCGAGATGATGTTCCGCGAGCGTCACCTGCCGTCCTACAAGGCGGCTCTCGACGCGGGGGCGCTCAGCGTGATGTCATCGTTCAACGACTTCGACGGCATCCCGGCAAGCGGCAACAAGTGGCTGCTCACCGACCTTCTGCGCGGCGAACTCGGGTTCAAGGGTTTTGTCGTTTCGGACTATTGCTCTATAAATGAGATGATTAACCACCGTGTGGTGGCGGACAAGAAGGAAGCCGCGGAGCTTGCGCTGAACGCCGGCCTGAACATGGACATGGTCGATGGGGACTACTACAAGTTCGCCGAAGAGCTTGTTAAGGAGGGGCGTGTGAGCGAGGCGCAGATTGACAGGCTCTGCAAGGAGATCCTGACAGTGAAGTTCAGGCTCGGTCTGTTCGACGACCCGTTCCGCTACGGCGGCGAAGGACGCTGGGAGAAGGAGACCATGCTTCCGGAATACTTGCAGACTGCACGCGAGGTGGCGCGGAGCTCCATGGTTCTGCTCAAGAACAAGGACGGGGTCCTGCCTATTGACGACAGCAGGAAGATTGCGCTCATCGGCCCTGCGGCGGACTCCCGCGCACAGATGGTCGGGGCATGGGTAGGCTTCGCCGAATTTGACAAGCAGGTCAGCTTCCATGAGGGTCTGAAGACAAGGTTCCCTAAAGTTGTCTGCGAAAAGGGCTGCGATTTCTTCGCTCCTGTCAGCGGAGGCATTGCAAAGGCCGTGGCAGCCGCGCGGAACGCTGATGTCGTGCTCATAGCCCTCGGTCTGCCTAACACCCACAGCGGCGAGGCGGCTTCCGTGGCAAGTCTTGACATACCGGAGGCGCAGAAGGAACTCCTCAAGGCCGTGAAGGCGACGGGCAAGCCGATTGTGATTCTGCTCGTGACAGGCCGTCCCATGACCATAGCGGAAGAGACTGAGGCTGCCGACGGAGTTCTGGTGACATGGCACCCGGGTATCATGGCCGGGACGGCTCTCGCGGACATCATTTCCGGAGACTACAACCCTTCCGGACGACTGACGACGACTTTCCCGCTCTGCCTCGGACAGGTTCCTATACATTATAATTACAAGAGCACCGGCCGTCCGCGCAGGACACCTTCCAACAACGCGAAGTATGTCTCCCGCTATCTCGACGAGCCGAACGAGCCTCTGTTTGCCTTCGGCGAGGGTCTGAGCTACACGGAGTTCGCCTACTCGGACCTTGAGGTCTCCGCTCCTGAGATAAGGCTCGGGGAAAGCGTCAGGGTGAGCGTGAAGGTTAGCAACATCGGCAAACGCGACGGCGAGGAGGTGGTTCAGCTCTACCTCAAGGATGTTCTCGGCAGTCGCACCCGCCCTGTGCGTGAGCTGAAAGGCTTCGAGAAGATTGCCCTCAAGGCAGGCGAATCAAAGACCGTGGAGTTCGAGATTACACCTGAGTCCCGCTCGTTCTTCCGCGCCGACAATAAATGGGGAGAGGAAGCGGGCGACTTCGAGGTCTTCGCGGGTCACGACTCCAATGCGAAACTGTGCGGAAAGTTTACCGTGACAAAGTAACATTGCAGGAGAATGAGAAAGATGATGAAGGTTATTTTTTGAAAGTTTCCAAACAGGAACAACACTACAAAACCCCGGCACGTGATTGTGTCGGGGTTTATCATGTCTGTCATTCAAAACTCTCGCGAAGAGACTCTTCCGGGACGCTACTCCACAGGATTTTCGCCGTTCGCGATGTGGCGTTTGCGGACGAGGGCTTCGAGGAGGTAGTAGTCGGCGTAGTTGAGAGGGACGTCGATGCTGCCGCCGTGCGGGATGCTGCCCACCGAGTGCTGGAGGAGGAAGCCTCCGTTGGTGCCGAGTTCGGCGCGGTACGGAGCGGCAGAGAGAGAGGTGACAATTTTGTCGGCAGCGCTGAGGTAGCCGTCATTTTTCGTGTACTCCCAAAGTTCATAGAGAGCCGAAGCCATGATTGCGCCGGCTGAGGCATCCCTCTGGTTCACATACTTCTCATACGCCGGAGTCACCTTCGCATACTCCACAGCGTCATAGTCCCAAAGCGGAATGAAATCCTCCGGCATGTTCTTCTCGTTCACGAGAAAGTCGGCGATATGCCTGGCCTGCTCAAGATAGCGAGGATCCTTCGTGTAGCGGTAGGTAGCAGTGTAGCCGTAGAGCGCCCATGACTGACCTCTTGCCCAGCGGGACTCGTCGCCCGCGCCCTGTGCGGTCTGACGGCTGCGGACTGCGCCGGTCTCCGGGTCGTAGTCAACCACATGATAGCTGCTGTAGTCGCTGCGGAAATGATTCTCCATCGTCTTGTCCGCATGGCTTATGGCAATGTTGCGGAACGTCGGGTCTCCGGAAATCTCGCTTGCGCGGAAAAGGAGTTCAAGGTTCATCATGTTGTCGATGATAACCGGGCAAATCCATCCCCTTTCCTTCTGCCAGCCGCCCGTTACGTTCCATGACTGGATTATGCCGGCCTTCGGACGGAAACGTGTGGCGAGGGACTTCGCGGTGTTGACGAGTACGGTGTCATATCCGGGGATATTCTTAAGGCGAAGCCCGTTGCCGTAGCTGTCATAGACCATGAACCCGACGTCATGATGGTCCGTGAAATACTGGAGCTTTTCAAGAGCCTCGGTCTGCTTCTGCGCGTGCACGGCATAGTCCTCTTTTCCAGTCAGTTCGTACATATACCACATGGTGCCGGCGAAGAATCCGCTGACCCAGTCGCGTTCCGGAACGAACACCACCTTTCCGTCCTTGACCGTTGAAGGGAACCTGACCTTGCCGCCCTCCTCGGATTCGGCAATGAGCCCTGCAAGCTGCTGCTCGGCAAAGCTCACATTGTCGTCGATGATGTCATTCTTCGGGCTGCAGGAGAAGGCCGCCAAAAGAAGAAAAGGCAATAAAAGTTTCTTTTTCATAATTCGAAAGTCTTATTATTTTAATGTTATATTTAATTGATATAATGACTCTTACACAAAATAAAAGGTCAACTAAAAGCAATTTAGCTGACCTTTTCACCTCTGCGGTGAGAGGGGGATTCGAACCCCCGGAACCCTAATCGAGTTCGGCAGTTTAGCAAACTGCTGGTTTCAGCCACTCACCCATCTCACCAGTTGTTGTACCAATCTGTCCCGCAAAAGGGATAACAAAGGTACAACAAAATAATCGCTTTAACAAATTTTTCGGGATTTCTCGAGAATTTTCGAAAAATCCCGAAAAATTTCAATGATTTCGAAACGTGAAAAGAATAAACTGCTTCAGATTTTTCAATTATTTTCGAGGATAGATTTCTTTTGGAAGAGGGAGTGTACTGGAGGTACATGACCGATGAGAAAAGGAATCTAGACCGAAAAGAATGAAAAAGATGATGCTGGTTATTTTTTGAAGGTTTCTTACTATCGGTTGTCGGTATCGACCATGCAGCGGACAGTCAGGCCCTGAGCCCTGTTGGCAGAGAAGACCTTCTTGCCGTCCTTGTCTCCGTCCGCTCCGCCGTAACCTGCGGAGAAGTAGCAGTGCTGGAGAACATATGCCTGATTGCCGACCGGAGAATTTGACCAGTAGAGGGCACCGTGCTTGTTTGTGGAACCGGTGCGGTTGCCCCAGCTGCCGTTTGACCCCCAATGTGCTCCGCAATAAATCCAGTAGTCCTTCACCTCGCCGTCAAGAGGAATCTCCACGACGGAAGCGATGTTCGGGAACAGGATGTCATCTGTCTTTGTTACATCTGTGTGGTCAATCTCGTTGCGCTTGCCGTACTTTATCACATACTCGATAACATCTCCGGAAGCGACGCGATAGCCTGCCGGACACGGGTCATAGACGGTCTTGCCCATGTCGTTGTTCTTGTCATAGAAGTCCTCCGTTTCATTGCCGCCCCAAAGATTGCGGAACTCGCCGACATACCAGTTGCCGTTGGAAGTCCAGCCGTCACCGCTCGCATAGCCCCATTTGATGAAAGGCTTCGCGAGAGCCGCCTTGAGGTCAATGTCCTCATTTACCAAAGCGCCGTTGTAATGAGACTGACCGCTGTTCGACCACATGAGCGGAGTAGGACGCCCCCACTGGAACCATGCGCACCAGTCTCCCTTTGCCGGAATCATCTCCTTTGTGGCCGGTTTCTTCGCACCAAGGTTACGGTCCATCACGGCCTTGCCGGTTCCCGGATAGGCATTTGCCTTTGGTTCCTCACCCGGTTCGTAGGAGTTAATCATATAGGACCAGAGAAGGTTGTAGTCCTTGTCATATACGGCAATCACACCATACGCGGAACTTCCGCAATTCTGTGATGTAGGAGCCATCTCAACGGTAACCTCGTAGTTGTCGCTCACTGCGGTTGTCGGCTTGTCATTGTAGGTATTTGTTCCGTCAGAGAGGCGTATGAGCTTGTTGTTGCCGACATCTCCGGATGATATGATGCCCACATACTTAGGCTCCGCAACCTGCGAGAAGTCACCGCGTGCCTTCACGTCGAACGTCACCTGATTCCAGGCCCCCTCGGCGCTGCGCTCCACGAAATAGGTGTTCTGCGGGCCGTAGCACCAGCCGTTCACGAGGTTTCTCTTCTCCACAGGCTCGTACCATTTGAAGGCGTTGCTTGAAGCGTTCACTGAGCCGAGGTCGATTGTTGTCATCGTGCCGGCGTTGAGCTTGCCCTTCTTCGAGAGTTCCACAGGGATGCTGACAGTCTCTTTCTTTGCGTTGGCGAAAGTCACGACGGCATAGACGGTTGCAGAAGTCAGGTCAGCACCCGGGAGGAGCGTGAGATAGACTTCCTGCTTGTCGGAGCCTATTGCCTTGAACTCCGCGCCGTCAGCTACGACAACCTTTGCTGAAGAGAGGGTCTTGCCCTCAACTCCCTCAATCGTGGTTGAAGCGACGTCGAAAGTGTAGTCTCCGACAAGGGCAGCCTCTCCGGCTGCATCGTAGAGCTGAACGGACTTGAGCATATAGTCCGCATAGTCCGTAGTCGCGACGACAAAACGGAGGTATGACATCGCGTGCGTGAGCGAGAAGTCAATCTTCTTCGTGCCTGACTCAACCTTGGTGACGCAGTATGCAAAGCCGTTCTTTCCGATTTGCTTGTCGCTCACCTCGGCCTGTTCCTGAATCTCGGGAAGAGCCGCGTGAATCTTGAAGTCATCGACATTGATGTCGGCTGAAACGCTGTAAGGATAGTAGATGAGGAAATTGTCAGAGCCTGTCTCCGGAATCTGGAGACCCGGAACATCCTCTGACGCAGGCTCGTCAGGAATGAACACGCCGTTTGACGCGCCGGCTGAGCTGCGGAGAAGGTAGGCCCTGTAGTTGATGTTGTTCGTCGTGCCGGCAGTGGTGAATATGCCTATGGCGTCGTCCTTCGACCACACGAGCTTGTTGGTCGGAGCCTCGGCGTCGGTGAACGCGGTCTTTGTGTCAGCCCACGCGAAGCCTCCCTCAAGTGTAACGGCAGGCTTGGTCGAATTGACGGCAGTCTCCGTGAGTTCATTTGTGCAGGCCGCCAGCGCAAGGGCCGCCGTACAGAAAATCATTATCTTCTTCATAAATTCTTTCTTTTAACAGTTTCTAAACTACCAGCGGTCATTGATGATTTCGCCGGCTCCGGCATTGTCGCCGATGGCATTGTCCGGAACAGCGGTGGTGAACACGGCTGAGGCGGTGCTGACAACCTTGAAATTCGCGTCGAACGCCACAGCGGCCGTGAAATACTCCATGGCAGGCGCGAGTTCAGTCACCTTCGACGAGTACGGGGTGCTCACCGCCGTACCCTTTGACGCATATTCAGCCACAGCAGCGGCATCATTAACGTCAAAGCCCAGCGTCTCCACAGGAACGGGGGCAGTCATACGCACCATCTGCGGGGCGGCTCCCGTCACAGAAACATTTACAGTGGCGGTAGTGGCAGTGATTTCAGTCACCTCCACCGCAACCGCAGTCGGATCTTCCTTCTGCTCCTTCTTGCAGGAGGTCAGCGCGAGCGTTCCGAAGAACACCGCAAGCACACTTAAGAAAAAGAATCTTTTCATAAACTTAATGTTGTTATTAAAATGAGTTTAGTCAATATCAATAAATCATCACGCCCTATATGGACGGAGTGAGTTTTGTCGTGAACGTGACGGCCGTTCCCTTAGGAACTGTGGCCGTGAACCCGGCAACGGTGTAGCCCGTGCATGGCGTGTCCCATGAATTGCCGCCCTTGGCAGCCCATGTCGTGTAGGAGACGGAAACATCCGAGTCTGAGGAAGACGCCTTCAGATACATCGTCTTGCCATTCTGCGTGAGCGTCTCCTTGTCAGAGCCTACGGAAACAGCCGCCGGAGTCATCAGCCTCCACTCCACGGCCGCGTCGAGGTCGGCCTTCGCGGTGATCTCGTCAATCACATGAAGTTCACCATCGACAATCCTGAATGTCCTGCGTGCGGACTCCACCTGGTTGGAGAGCGGGCCGGTCAAATCAAGCACGGCCGTCGTCCCGGAAGCCTCCACAACCGTCGCAGCCTTTGTCACAAGGTGGTCCGAATCATTGATTGTCAAGGTGCTGTGGGCGCGGTTGTTCAGCCTCCACACCTGCCAGCGCAGGGAGTTCTGTCCCATGTTCCAGAAATTTCCTCCGGCATTCTTCAGAGCATTCTCAACTCTCGCATAGGACTCTCTCGTCACGTCCTCCGACCAGCGGAGTCCGAGAGCGTCATAGACAAAGGAGCCGGCATCCATGTGACCGTGGCTGGAGTTCGCCTGACCGCCCTTCAGACCGAGATAGCGGTCGGTGTCGGAATTGGTCCAGTCCGTCCGCATAAGCACGACGGGAACCTCGCCTCCGCCGGCGTACATGTTGACGTTCTCTTCAGATGAAACGGTGTCCAGATTCTCAATGTCGTTCGCGCAGGCAATCGCCATCGGGAGAAGGCGTATCTCGTCACAGGACGTGACGTAGCCTCCGTCATTGAGCAGCGCCAGCTCATTCTTGAGCAGAGCCGTGTTATTGTAATGCTTTGCGAACCACCACATTCCCATCTTGGGGACGGCATACGAACCGGTTGAGTCACCGTAGCAGTAGGTGCGGTTGCCGATGCCGGTCATCATCAGCATCCACTGCGGGGTCTTGGCAAGACCGGCCGGCGCATCCATTCCGAAAAGCTGGCCGAAGGAGTTTTAAAGCAGGGTGAAAAT
>CAKUPC010000010.1 GCA_934675095.1 uncultured Bacteroidales bacterium
GTCGCTCTTGTCGTCATGGCTCTCAAGTCTCCGGAGCGACGTCGCAAGAAAATGGGGAAATCGATTACCTGCCGGGGATGCGGGGTCACTGGGGATATGAAATATGTCCGTTCCGAAGTCATCGAGTCGGCTTCATCGGTAAAGACCGGGAGACTGAGGAACATATATGTCTGCAACCGCTGCGGTGAGGAAAACTATATTGACGAAATCATCCCGCGTAGGCCTTCCGGTGGTGGCGGGCACGGCGGTTCCGGTTTCGGCGGCGGCAGGCCGGGAGGTCTCGGAGGCTTCGGCGGAGGCTCTTTCGGAGGCGGTTCATTCGGTTCTTTCGGCGGCGGAATGACGGGCGGCGGCGGGGCTTCGACGCGGTTTTAACCAGTATTTGTGTATATGACCCCTCCCGTCCCCTCGAGGGGGAGTCGTCTCTTGTCTGCAAAATTGTAAGGCAATGAAAATAATAAGGATAAATACGGAAAGCCAGCTGTATGCGGAGACGGAGAGAATCTGGCTCGGAAGTTTCCCCGAGAATGAACGCCGTGATGTCAGTCTGCACCGGGCGGCCGTTGACGGGGACGGGCGTTTCTTCTATAATGCTGTGATTGAGGATGATTCCGCCGGCGATTGTTGTGACGCGGACGATGCGGCGACAGTCTCAAAAGCTCAGAGTCCGGGTGGGGAAAAGACAAACTGTGCCTCCTCGGAAATCGTTGGCAGATGCCGTGTGATAGGCATGATAAGCTGGTGGACGCTGGACGGAATGGCCTACGGGGAACATTTCGCGATGAGCCCCTCCGTCCGCGGACAAGGCCTCGGCGAGAAGGTCTTCAAGGAAGTGACAGGAAAGTTTCTTGCGCAGGGTCTGCCGTTCGTCTTCGAGGTTGAGGCTCCTTCGCCCGACAACCCGATAGCGGACAGAAGAATCCGCTTCTACGAGCGCTGCGGGATGCACCTGCTTGACTATCCCTACTTCCAGCCGCCGTATCGCAAGGACGACGCTCCTGTCCCCATGCGCCTGATGTCCTCCGACCCGTCAATAGCCCCCTCTCTCGCCGCCGCCCTCATCCGGACCGTCTATCCGGCCTTGTAGCTTTTGCATTCCTGGGCCTACAAGTTTTGGATTTTTTATAAAAGTTCCGGTGAAAGAAAACGAGATGACAATCATTTTTGCATCATCGAAGACAGAAAGGGAGGGCGTGTCAAATCCGCTCTCCCAGTCTATAAAGTTCTTCCCGGCTTCAATTGTTGCCTATCAGTAGTTTTCCTTGTGAATCTCGAAATATGCCTTCGGGTGTGCGCAGACCGGGCAGATTTCCGGAGCCTTCGTGCCGACTACGATATGTCCGCAGTTGCGGCATTCCCAAACCTTTACTTCTGACTTCTCGAAGACGGCCGCCGTCTCGACGTTCCTGAGCAGTGCGCGGTAGCGCTCCTCGTGGCGCTTCTCTATGGCCGCCACGGCGCGGAACCTTGCGGCGAGCTCCGGGAAGCCCTCCTCTTCGGCGGTCTTTGCGAAACCCTCGTACATGTCGGTCCACTCGTAGTTCTCGCCGTCGGCGGCCGCAGCGAGGTTCTGCGCCGTGTCACCGATGCCGTTAAGTTCCTTGAACCAGAGCTTCGCGTGCTCCTTCTCGTTCTCGGCCGTCTCGATGAACAGCGCCGCTATCTGCTCGAATCCCTCCTTCTTTGCCTTTGACGCGAAATAGGTGTATTTGTTGCGTGCCTGCGACTCGCCGGCGAAAGCCGCCTCCAGATTTTTCTCGGTCCGTGTTCCGGAATACTTTGTTGCCATAATTATAAGATGTTAAAAGTTAATTGTTTCATTCAAGTCTCGACTTCACCTTGGGGCGTAGTTCTTATTTCAGAATCTCCCAATGTCCGCCTTTCTTTCCTACGCGGAGCAGGATTCCGTCCTTTTTTAATTGTTTTATGTGGTATCTTATACCGTCTTCCGATAATTTGCAGATGTGTGCCAACTCTTCAACCGTTATTGCCGGAGTTGAACGAATGGACCTGATTATTAGATTCCTTACACTTACATTTCTACTGTTTTTTGTGCTAGTTTTATCGGTAGTTTTATCGGTAGTTTTATCGGTAGTTTTACCGGTAGCCTCCATGCCGCCTTGCCCCATATTTCCGGATCGTTTCAGGTAGTATGTCACGGTGGAATATGTAATGTCGCTGCTGAACGCGACATCCTTGCCCGTAAGTTCCGTCCACTTCCGGATTTTGTCGATTCCATAGCCCGCATTCTCACCCAGTTTCGCAGCCCTGAACAGCTTGATAATCGAGGGATTACGAGGCTGCGATATTGCCTCGGACACCAGTCTGTCGAGCGGAATGTGGAAACCTCCGGGATTTTGGAGTTCAATCCTGTCCGTATAGACCCGGATTGTCGGATGCATCGGACTGAAATAGTCGGAATGGGCAAGAAAGTTCACCAGTCCTTCCTTCAGCGCATACAGTTGCGAGTCATCTTCGGGTGAAACCCCTTCGGGAGTGGTTGTGAACGGATTGTCCGTATATAGCCTGAACCTCTGGATGATTACCTTATAGTACTCCCAAAGGTTTTCCTGCTCCTGCATCCTGAATGTATATCTCTGTGCGGCATCATTATACGATGTCCCCGGAATCTCGATGTAATCAACCCAGAAATTAGGAATGAACCGATGGATGCTGTCAAGTTTTCCGAGCATCAGCAAGCCTCCCAGACACAGTTCCGAACTTCCCCGTGCAAATATTCCCGTCTTTCGGCAGAATGTTTCGTTTTCAGCGTCGGCATAGGGATAACTTTCGTTGAATAGCTTTATGTGGCGTCTGAATGTGTCGAAAGACCCCGGGTCGATGTCGTCAAACGATGTCCCGACAGCAGGTTCGTCGGACTTTATCCCGAAGGCCTGGTCTCTCAGCATCGCGTTGATTTCCATTTCCGTGGCGCGCCTGTCTCCAGAGCCGGAACGGATGAATGTGTTTGTTATGTTGTTGAACCACACCGGTTTGAACGGCGACGACGGAATGTAGAAAGCCAGCACGGTCTTTCCGTCAATTGAATACTTCTTCGAAACCGGGAGAATCGGATGGTTCATCTTGTTTCCGGAACGCAATGTGTTCAAAAAGTCGGATTCAATCTTCTCTCCGTTTTCGACGCCTTCAATCTCGAATTTCTTCCCGTTCTGCGCCACGCCGAACACAATCCACCCTCCGGAACAGTTGGCAAAAGCACTTACGCTTTCCCAAATGTTCTTCGGCAGTTCGTTATGCGCACTCTTCACTTCGAAATCTTCCCATTCGATGTCGTCAAGCCGCTCAATCAGTTCCTCTTTCGTCATGTCCGACCCTCCATTTGTTCTCTGCAAAAATAGTCATAATAATCAGAATCCAATAGGAAAATTCATCGGATTGTATGACCATTCATGGGATTGTCTCTAACGGGACTGAATTTGAATGGATTGAGAATGAAACAATCAGGCAGGGTGAAAAACTTGTTCCCACCCTTCCTGATCGTCTGCCCGGGAATCTGTCGCAGCAGTGACAAGTTATCTATTGCCGCTGAATGTTCCTCGTCTGGTCAACCCAGATCAGCTTCGATGTGTCGTAGCCTCTTCGTGCCGCTTCCGTTGTCACCTTTTCTGCGGCCTCCCGCGTGATGGACGGCGTTCTGGAGAGAATCCACAGGTATTTGCCGCTCGAACTTCCGACGAGTGCAAGACTGTAGTCGTCGGCGAGCATCAGTATCTTGTAGTCGGAATAGAAGAAAAGGAAAAACGAGACCTTCAGATGGGCGGGTTCCGTTGCCGGATTCGGCTGTTTGGCCTTTCCGTGTGCCGTTTTCATCTTGCCGTCCTTCCATCCGGAGTTGATGACATCGACCTTGCCGTCTTCGCGGAGGATATATTCCGCCGTGACGTCGGTCATTCCCTTTTCAAACGAATGGTTGAACCTTGCGATTTCGTACCATGTCCCGAGATAGCGGGACAAATCTAAAGAAGCAACGGGGGTGTTGTCCACCGGCCCTGCGCATGAGCATAGCGGGAAAGCTGCCAATGCTGCTCCCACCGCACACAGACATAGAATACTTTTCATGTTACTTGTGTTTAATGGTGAGACTTAGGAACAGTCCGCATCCACGGATTGCTCCGTAAATTATTGCAGGGCAAATGTTTGCAAAGACAGTGCCGCGTGATTAATTTCTCTTTTGTCATTTCCGATTCTTCATTCGCTCTCAAAAAAAACAGTTATAAGTTCTGACTTTTTAGTCGCCTTCACTTTGAGCAACAATCGGAAATTCGGAGAACAGTTTAAGGGCGGAGGCCGTTTCTTGAATCAGGCGAGTCTTGATGAATGTTCTGGATTTCGCGTCATCAATAACCTCTCCAAGTCCCTGCATCAGCAGTTTGGGACTCGTATCTTGCAGTCGCTCCGCGCACCATGAAGCATATTCGGAGACAGTCTTGCCTGTTCTCTCCTGTATTATGTTGCCGTTGATTTCCGTATGGTTTTGGAGGAAGAAATACACGTCAAACACATCTCTCGGAGAAAGCCGTTCTCCCATGGCGCACAGCTTGTGGGCGAACATATCCGGCATAATCATGACACGGACATCTGTCCCGGCCAGTGTGCGGAGTTCGTAGTGATTGTCATATAGTCTGGCTGAAATTTCGATTTTCAGCATACGTTCTCCTTTGCCATAGTCAAGGACCAGTATAAGACCATAATTTTTCTTCGCCTCATCGTCAATTTTGCCGAACCGGAGCAGGATGTTCTTTATTTTGTCATAGACAATATCCGCCTTTGTCGGGTCAAGAAGATTGAAGTCAAGGTCGGTTGAAAATCTCGTCAGTCCATGGAAGAACATGAGGGAGGTACCACCTTTGAATGCAAGCACGTTGCACAGTTCTTTGTCCTTGAATATCAGGGTGAGAATCTGTGCCATATAGAATCTGTGCTTCTGTTTATCCATCTTATTTGGTGAGATTCAATAAATTATATACACGTTTTGTCAGAACCTTTGAGTTGTAGAGAGGTGCCAGTGCCATCACTTTTTTTTTGTCAAGTGGCCTCAGGTTGTCGAATGAACAATTTCCCGCACTCAAATAAAGCATGTCAAGAAAAGCGCGTTCGGGAGATGCCATGCATATATTGTCCTGTTGTTCAATGCCTTCCATTCCGCACCATATTTGCCGACTGATGTTCCTGAACAGATATTCTATTCCGTCAACTGATAACATTCTGTTCAGATAGCTGACACACGTCACAGTGTCGTCGTATTGAAAAATTATGCCGTGGCGCTGAAGCACGTACTCCAAAGATATGTAGGACGGACGGAATATGCTGCAGGCCAATTCCTTTTCATCGTATCTGTCCTTTGTGTATATGCCACGGCGCGGATTCCTGATTCTTCCTGTTTCCACATAATAATGTAGAGACCGGGACAATTTCTGTGCATTGCCACATCCGGACAACATCATCAGTGACTGCGTGTTAAACACTGTCCTATGATTCTTGAGTATGATTTCCAATATATTGTTCTGTGAACTCATAATACAAAATATTGTTATTAACAGTTCTCAAATATGAGCATAAAATACGAGTTTTCCAAGCATTTTCCGAATAAGCAATTCTTTGTTTCGAAATCCCCCGCGATTTTATTTCGTGTTTTGCCTATTTCCCCCGCGATTTTTCTTGTGACATTCGTTACTTCCCCCGCAATCTTGCACGGATTTTGCGTAATCTGCGGCTGTTTGCCCGGCCTGACCGGGCAGGTTGTGTGAGGAATTGTTTGTGAATAAAATGATGGGGATATGATGGAACCGAGACACTATAAATATACGGTAATTCCGCAGGAGATTGACTTTACCGGGAAGGCGCGCTTTTCGACGATTGTCAGCGCGATACTGAACACGGCGGGGGAGGATGCCCGGGTGAACGGGTTCGGGATTGACGTGCTGTCGGGGATTAACCTCGGGTGGGTGCTTTCCAGACTTGCTGTGGAACTCGACCGCAGGCCGCTGGAGCAGGAGGAATACGTCGTGGAGACATGGGTCACGGAATATGCGTCGCTGACGACTACCCGATGCTTCCGCTTTCTGGACTCCGAGGGGAAATGCTTCGGACGCGCCGTGTCGAACTGGTGTCTGATTGATTTTGCGCAGAGAAGGCTCGCTCCGATGTCGAAGATTTCGGACATCGCGGGGCACACGACGACAGACAAGCCTTTGCCTTGTGCTGTGCCTGTGAAGCTGAAACCTTTTGAAGCCGAGCCGTGTTCATCCCATAAGGTCAAGTATATGGACATCGACTTCAACCGTCACATGAACACCCTCCGCTACATCGACCTTCTCGCTGACGAACTTCCGATAGAACTCGTCGCCGCCGACCGTCACATCCGCGTCGATATCCATTTCGTCAAGGAATCCGTCTATGGCGATGTCCTCAACATATTCAGCCTTCAGGAAGCTGACAGCTCCGATGATGTCGCCAAATACCGTATGGCAATCAAAAAGGAGGACGGAACCCTCAGTATTCTTGCACACATAGAGTCAAGGTAGCCTGAAATAAACTCCCGGGAGCAAAATTTCAATAAAAAGATGAGATGCAAGGCGTGCGGCGAAGCCAAATACCGCAGCAACCTGATGGTTGTGAGGATTTTGGCAAGACGTGCAACGCGGCAGATCGCTTTTTCTTAAATTTTGGATGCAATGTTTTGAAAAAGTGGGATTATATATTCGGAAACAAAGAAAAACGAATATTATGAAAGCAAGAAACATCATCCTTATGGCGGCGATTGCGGTGCTTTCGCTGTCATGCTCAAAGAACACGACGGATTACTCCAAGTACTATCCGAATTATCTCCTGACCTGCAAGACTGACGACGCGGGGACATTCTATCTCCAGCTCGACGACAAGACCACCGCGCTTCCGAAAAATGTCAGCAAGCCTCTCTTCGGCGGCAAGGAAGTCAGGGCTTTGGCAAACATCACTGACCTCGGCGAGGGAAACAAGGAAAACGGCGGCGAAGGCTTCGACAGGGTCGTTGAAATCAACACCATAGACAGCATACTCACCAAGAAGCCGGTTCCGACGCTCGGAAGCGTGGCCGAAGACGAGAAGAAATATGGCAAGGACTATGTCGCGATCATTGACCTCTGGGCGACCGGAATTGAGGACGGCTATCTCAACCTCTGCTTCGACGCGGCGTGGGGACGCTACGGACGGGTTCACTACATCAACCTCGTCACCGGCACCGACCCGGCCGACCCTTACACTCTGGTGCTCAGACACGACGCCAACGGTGACGATTACATGAACGGCTCTTATGTCGCGCGTTCTTTAGTGGCATTCAGTCTGCGCGAACTTCCTGATACACAGGGCAAGACGGTCGATCTCACGTTGAAATACGACACCCGCGACGGGCAGAAATCCGTGAAGTACAAGTACAGCAGCGGCAAGTCTGAGGACGAAACTCAGAAGCAGTCCGTGCTCAAGGGTGTTGACCTGAGCCTCAAGATTGAATAAGACTGCGAAAAACAGTTTCTGTCGGTGAGGCAGTTGAACGAAATTTGCATTATGTTTTGAGGACAGGTTTGTTGGGCAGCGAAGTGCGCTTGCCGTACATGGCTGTGGAGAAAATAAATACAGACCCAAGAGATATGCAAATACGGGAACAGGAACTCATAAAATCTTCGATACGGGGAGACGCTGACGCACGCCGGGCATTGTATGGCCGCTACGTTCAGTATCTCTCCGCCGTCTGTTCCCGCTACATCACCGGCCGCGACGACATTAAGGACATCCTTCAGGAGTCTTTCATAAAGATTTTCCGTTCGCTCGACGGCTTCGAATGGCGCGGCGATGGCTCGCTGAAGTCGTGGATGACGCGCGTCGTCGTCAATGAATGCCTCAAATTCCTGAGGGACAATCGAAGGCTTGATATGTTCGTGACTATGCCGGAACTGCCGGATGTGCCTGAGGAAGAGGACGATGACGAGGGGCTATCCGTCGAGGACGTGCCTCCGGAGGTCGTGCATTCGATGATACGCGAACTCCCCGACGGCTACAGGACGGTCTTCAACCTCTTCGTCATCGAGGGGCGGAGTCATCGGGAAATTGCGAAAATGCTGGGAATCAGCGAGGCGACGTCGGCCTCCCAGTTTCATCGGACGAAGAAGATTCTCTCGAAAAGGATTCGGGAATATGTTTCCGGGGCAGGAGCGCAGGGCAAATGAAAAATAGACTTTGGGATATAGCTTCATGAATATGAAAGAGGATTGGTTGAACAGAATACGCGAAAGTCAGGCGGATTTCTCCGAACCGGAACCGGAAGGGCTCTGGGAGGGGATTGAGGCTGGGCTTGCGACGGAGGACGGCGGGGCTTCGGCAGGCATTGAGCAGGCCGGGGCTACGACATCGAGGGTTTCGGCCGAAAGAGCACGGACTGGAGCTTCGGATGCCGGGACTTCGGTTGAAATGGCGTCGCGTGGAGAGGCTGCGGCTTCTCGCAGGAGGCCGTCTCGCTGGTGGTGGGCCGCGCTGCCTGCCGCCGCTGCGGTGGCATTGGTGCTGTTCCTTTCCGTCCCCGGACATCGGGACGCTCCGGACGACCCGTTGAGGTCTTCTGCTGTTGCCGCCGTTGCGCCAGCTGTCCCAGTTGAATCTGCTGACTTTGCTGCACAGATTGTCCCAGTTGAGCCGGATGACTTTGCTGCCTCCATCGATTCTGCTGAACTCAAGACCACGACTGAACCGGAGCCTTTTGATGTTGTCCCACATAATGTTGCCTCCTCCGTTCCTGCCAATCTTCTGGCATATTCGGCGACACCTCCGGCTTCCGGGGCGGACATTGCCATTGAAAAATCTTCTGGAGCGTTTGCCTCCGCCGAAACCTCGCGGCAACATACCGACGCGACTGCTGGTGAGCCCGCCAAGGTTTCCGAAGAGTCTCCGAAACGGCAGGAAACCTCTTCGTGGAATAATGCTCAGAGTGACGGGTCTTCGGAAAGCCTACTTTCGGAAAGCCAGCCCTCAGAGAATTGGCCTTCGGAAAACGACCGGTCGACCCGCAGGGCACGTCGGAGCGGTTTCAGTCTCGGTCTCCTGGCCTCGAATGTCGCCGGCAGCCGCAGTTCCGCCTCCGAGTATGCCGCGTTATACGGCTCGACGGTCACCAAACAGATTCATGGTTTCTCTGAAACATCGGCGGATTTCCCTGACAGTCAGGGATATGCCTGCGTGATGCGCAGCAACTCCGGCAACGAGATTTCCTCCACTGTCAGGAACTGGCAGCCGGTTCAGGCCGGGGTGAGCGTCGCATACTCCTTCACGGACAGGCTTTCCATTGAAAGCGGGCTGACATATTCCTGCCTCGTCTCGGACTTGTCTTCTGGCACGCCGTCGGGCAACTACGACATACGTCAGACACTCCACTACATCGGCCTGCCGTTGTCCCTGAAGTATGAGTTTTTGAAAGTCAAGGGATTCAGCCTGTATGCTTCGGTCGGCGGTCAGATGGAAAAATGTGTCGCCGGGAAGACGCGCACGGATTATTTCATTGACGGGAAAAAGGTCTCTTCGGAGAACGGGCGCATAATGGTGGAGCCTCTGCAATGGTCGGTAGGTGCATATGTGGGGGCGCAATACAGTTTCAACCGTCTGGTCGGGCTGTATGTCGAACCCGGCGCCGCCTATTATTTCCGCAACGGTTCGCCCGTAAACTGCATCTATAGCGAGCGTCCTTTCAATTTCAGCCTTCGGGCGGGACTCAGGTTTTCTTTGTGAATATATAAATATAAATAAATCAATTGATTATGAAAAAGTTAATATTTATGATTATGAGCGTGGCCGCGCTGTGCAGCTGCGGAAGCGGAAAGAAAGTTGATGCGTCAAAGGCGATTCTCGGGGACTGGGAAATCGTCGATGCCGGCGGAAAGGCGGTCGCGCCGGGCTTTGACAAGGCCACAATTTCATTTGACGAAAAGGGCGGCGTCCACGGAAACACGAGTATCAACTATTTCTTCGGCGAGTACAGCGTGAAGGGCGACGGAATCAGTTTCGGCAATGTCGGGCTCACCAAGATGATGGGGCCTACGCCGGATGTCGAGAGGGCTGTCGTCGATGGGCTCAACACCGGAGTGAAGCTGAAGTTTGAGGACAATGACAATGCGGTCGTGCTTTCAAAGGACGGCACTGAGGTTCTGAAGCTCAGGAGAACTGAACTCAAGGAGGAAGAGAACGGCGGGACTCCTGTAGAAAGCGCCGGAGAACCGGTCGCCGCTGACCAGAAGGCCGTGGTGGTTGAATAATCAGAATAACTGGACAAAAATATCTTCTAACCTTGCGGTTTAGCATGAAGAAACTTGGGATATTATTGATTCTTTTTGCGTTGAGCGCCGATATGCTCTCTGCCCAGACAGTGGACAGGGAGCATATCGGCGTTTCCGCATTTGCCCGCGGCGGTCATCTGATGGACGGGATGGGCATCTATGAAAACCTCATCGAGACGCGCGACTTCGCCTCTGCCGGAGTCATGGTCGGGCTGAACACGCGCCCTGAGGATGAAGACTGGTATGCCTGGGCATATAATTTTCCTCATTACGGAGTAGGCTTTTCCTACGCGAACATGAGCGGGGTGAAGTGCCATCCGGAGTCGGCCTCGGGCCTCGGCGATGTCTACACTCTTTTCGGCTATGCGCACTTCGACTTCTTCAAGACACGCCGTTTCTCGTTCGGTCCCAATCTGGAACTCGGCACCTCGTTCATGACCCGCAAGTGGGACGCGGTGACGAACCCTAAGAACTGGTATGTCGGCACCTCCGTGCTCATTATGGTCGGAGCCGGACTTGAGGCTGCGTTCCACATCACTCCGAAGTGGACTGCCGGCGCCAATGTCATGCTTACCCACCGCTCCAACGGAATGCTCCGCACGCCGAACTTCGGTCTGAACGAGCTTGCCGCCGGCGCGTTTGTCCGCCACGACCTGGCCGACAGGCACCTCGGGCGCAGGGGCAAGGCTCCGGAACGCCCGGACTTCAGGAAATGGCTGTTCGACATCTATTTCTCCGGCGGGGTGCACAGCTGCGACGCGGAGCGGGGAGTCTATCTTGACCATGTGCTCAAGGAGGGCGAGGACAACCGCTGGGGCTCGTTCCGCCCATGGCTGCGCCTGAACCTCGGAGGCACTGCAATGTACCGCTACCATCCGATTTTCGCGACCGGAGTCGGCGTGGATGTTTCCTACACACAGAACTGGAGACGCCTCGGGGAATACTACGAACTCGTGCACGGAACAGCGGCAAAAACCTGCCCCGTCTATGTCGGAGCCTATCTCCAGCAGTCGTTCTTCTACCGCAACGTCGAGGTCGGCATAGGCCTCGGAGTCTATCTTTTCAAGAGACTCGGCATCGAGGACTCGACCTGGAACTACCAGCGCGCCCTCATCCGCTGGCACCTTCCGAAAGCCGCCGGCATCTTCCTCGGCTTCGCGATGCGCGCCCACCGCTTCGACCGCTCCGACACCCTCGAATTCTCCCTCGGCAAGCGTTTCTGACCCCCTCCCAGCGACCTGATGGCATCTATAGTTGTGCGCTAACCCGATTTTTCAAGGCGTTAGCGCACAACTATTTTATTTATTGTTGTGCGCTAACGCATTTTTTGAACCACTTACCGCAAAACAATAATGGCAGATGACGCTCGACGATTTGTTCAAACCTTTGTAAAAAATCCGGGCCGTTTTATGTTATGACTATGGTTGTATTATATTGAAACTTTTTATATTTTTGCACCATGACACGACGAATTGTCAGCTACGGCGGATACTTTGAAGTTTTATGGAGACATTGACACCAAAAGAGCAGGAGAAAATCAAATATGGCTTGCTTCTGCTTAAGGCTCAGAATCGAATATCCACAAAATTTGTCAAGCATCTTAGGGATGGAATCTATGAATTGAGGACATTGTACGAAGGAAATATCTTTAGGGTATTCTTTATCTTTGATGACGGAAACATAGTTGTCCTATTCAATGGATTCAAGAAGAAGTCGCGGAAAACGCCGTTGGGGGAGATAGAAAAGGCAATAAACATTAAGAATGAGTATTATGCAGACAAACAATAATCAAATCGTTGATTATGACACTGTTCTTGACAGCGAGTTTGGCGCTGTCGGCACTCCGGAGCGGGCGAGAGCTGAGGAACGGGCATACGGCTTCTATTCCGGTCAGATTATTTTGGAGGCGAGAAAAGAAGCGAGGATGACGCAGAGTGCGGTCGCCGACAAGATAAACGCTTCGAAATCCTATATCTCAAGAGTCGAGAAGGGCGCAATAATTCCGAGCGTCGGGACATTCTACAGGATTGTTAATGCCCTTGGAATGCGGGTCGAGATTGTGCCCGAACACTCCATGGCTTGATTTCCTTGTTTTCGATTGATTATTAAATATTTAAGAGCAAATTCGGTAGATTATGACAAATCCGTTCGGTAAGTTGGGACTGTTTCGTTCGGTGATTTGTGACCTATTTGTTCGGTAGTTTGGAGATGACGGCGGCGATTTGGTTGATGGAGAGGCCGTCTGTTGAGACCGTGTGGCGGGCGGTCGCTTCGTAGACGGGTTCGCGCCGGGAGAGCAGTGCCGTGATGCGCCGGAGAAGCAGCTGGCCGGGGGCTTTTAATGAGATACTTGGGGCGTTCTTTGACGAACTGGGGTGAGAGTTCGGGAGCGTGACTGTCTCCGTGTTGCCGGTGCTTGTTCCCGCGTCGCAAGTGCTTGTTTTTGTGTCGGTGGGGTTTAGCATCGGGCGGGTTGCGGATTCGTGTTCGAGGTGCGCGAGGAGTGTGGCGGGGGAGGCTTTCAGATAGATGCAGAATGTGCGGGCGGAGACGAGTTCCGCGCACTCCGGAGTTGTGAGCGTGCCGCCGCCGAGGGCGAGGATCATATTGTTTTCGTGGTCTGGCTCTGAGTCGGCTGCTTGAGACAGGATTTCCTTCAGCGCCTCCAGTTCCATCTTCCGGAACGCCGCCTCTCCCTCGCTCTCAAAAATATCCCGGATGCTTCGTCCCTCGCGGCTCTCGATGTATTCGTCCAAATCGACGAAAGGCAGCGAAAGCAGCCCCGACAGTTCCCTGCCGACGCTGCTCTTTCCGCATCCCATCATTCCTGTTAATGCTATTATCATCTTTATATGTTTTTTACGACAAGGCGCATCAGCGCCGTGCGGAGAACAGCGAAGCGTTGGCATTGTGTGATGGTGCGCACGAAGCACCACTTCCCCTACGAGGGGACGGGAGGGGTCAAAATAAAGTAGGTTCATCATCCAAGTTGAGGTCCAGCGGCTCGTCCGGGTTCACCTGCACTACCGTCGCTTCGCTCCTGCCCGAATCCTTTGCCGCCGCTCCCGCCTGAACATCCTGTGTCTCGGCTGCTGCGTCAGTGCCTTCAGCATCCTCCGGTTCCTCCGTCTCGTCCTCCGGCTTCACAAGCGGCTCGACAAAGCGCACCTTCTTGACATCCATCGCGCTGACCTTCTTGCCCTTCGCCGCAAGCCCCTTCTTCGCTATGAACTCCTCGGCATCGACCTTCTCGGGTTCGCGGTGCGCGTGCTTTCCGCCGAAGACAATCTCGAACTGCGGGTGTCTGTCCTCGCTCAAGGCGACGAGGTAGGATCCCTTGCTGTCCGCGATGAACGGAACGGGGTTGTTGTCGCTCACGTCGAAGGAGAACCGCTTGACATAGAACGACTTCGCCGCCTTGTCGTAGTAGAGCGCGGTGAAGGTCTTGCCGACCTCGTATTTCTCGATGAGGAGAAGCTCGCCCTGGTAGCGGCTGCTCAGGTCGAAGCCGGTGGTGTAGTAGGTTCCGTCCTTGAACACCGCGAGGATGTGGTCGCCGGTGTTGAACTGGCCGAGATACTGCCCGCGCTCCTCGTCGTTGAGCTTCTGGATGTCGGCGTCGAACCAGATGTCCTTGCCGCCGATGGTCGATGCCCCCCTGGACTTGAGCGCAATCTTCTGCACGGCGTTCTTCTTCGCGACGACGTTTCCGCGGGAGCCTCGTCCCTTGATGTCGAGCTGCGAGAAGTCATATTCGTCGATGAGCTTCTTCAGCTTAGGCTTCGCCTTGAGATAGACCTTCACAGTCTCCGCCTCGCCGTTCGGATTGACCGTAAGCCACTGAATCACTGAACCCGGCGTGCCCTGCGTGATGTCGTAGTCCTTGTCGCGGGTAATCGACGTGAGCGCGAACCTCTTCGCGTAGCTGACCGGACCCTTGCCGTCGCGGTAAATCACATTGTAAATCGTCCGCTCGTCGCCTCGGTTGAACAGCCCCACATAGAGGAAATCCTGACCGACATAGACCTTCTCCCCGACCTTCATCACCTTGTACTTGCCGTCCTTCATAATCACGACAAATTCGGACATATCAGAGCAGTCGCAGACAAACTCCGTGTTCTCGTCCTTCTTCAGCCCGATTCCCACGAATCCCTCGACGCGGTTGGCATAGAGCTTCGCGTTGTTGTTCACGACCTTTGTCGCGGCGATGCTCTCGAAGCCGGTGATTTCCGTCTGCCTCGGCCAGTCCTTGCCGTATTTCTTCTTGAGGTTGCTGAACCACCTTATCGTGTATTCCGTGAGGTGTTCGAGATTATTGCGGACCTCGTCCATCTCGTCCTCGATGCCCCGGATCTTCTCGTCAACCGCCTTCGTGTCGAACTTTGAAATCTTGCGCACAGGCTTCTCGACAAGCTTCAGGATGTCCTCCATGATGATTTCGCGCTTGAGAAGGCTCTGATATTCCTTCATCTTCGCGAATACCTCCTTCAGCTGGATTTCCCATGTCTTAGCGTCGTCCTTTTCGAGAATCTTATAGACCCGTTGCTCAAAGAATATGCGTTCGAGGGAATTGTAGTGCCAGTCGCTTTCGAGTTCTCCGAGACGAATCTCAAGTTCCTGACGCAGAAGGTCTTTCGTGTGCAGAGTGTCGTAGCGCAGGACTTCATCGACCCCGAGGAACTGAGGCTTCTTGTCGACGATGACGCAGGTGTTCGGGGATATGGAGACCTCGCAGTCCGTGAAGGCATAGAGCGCGTCTATCGTCTTGTCCGGCGAGACGTCGTTCGGGAGATGAATCAATATCTCCGCCTTCTCGGTGGTGAGGTCCTCGATTTTGCGAATCTTTATCTTGCCCTTGTCCTTCGCCTTGAGAATCGAGTCAATCAGAAGGTGGGTCGTCTTGCCGTAGGGGATTTCGGTAATCGCGATGGTGTTCTTGTCAATCTTCTCGATTTTCGCACGAACCTTTATCACACCGCCGCGCTTTCCGTTGTTGTATTTCGAGCAGTCCGCGTAGCCGCCGGTAGGGAAGTCAGGAAGAATCTCGAACGGCTTGTCCTCCAGTATGGCTATCGACGCGTCAATCAGCTCGTTGAAGTTGTGCGGGAGAATCTTCGAGGCAAGACCGGCGGCGATTCCCTCCGTGCCCTGCGCGAGCAGCAGCGGGAATTTCACCGGCAGTTCCACCGGCTCCTGGTTGCGGCCGTCGTATGAGGTCATCCACGGGGTCGTCTTCGGATTGAACACTACCTCCTTGGCAAACTTGCTCAGGCGTGCCTCTATGTATCGCGGAGCGGCGTTGGCGTCGCCCGTGATGATGCTTCCCCAGTTTCCCTGACAGTCAATCAGCAGGCCCTTCTGGCCGAGCTGCACGAGGGCTCCCCCGATTGAGGCGTCGCCGTGCGGGTGGTACTGCATGGCCTGTCCGATGATGTTCGCGACTTTGGTGTAAGCCCCGTCGTCAATCTTGTACATCGCGTGCAGCACACGCCTCTGCACAGGCTTCAGTCCATCGACTATGTGCGGCACCGCCCTGTAAAGGATGGTGTAGGACGCATAGTCCAGATACCATTCCTTGAACATTCCGGACAGCTTGAAATGCCGACTGTCCTCCCCGAGAAGCTTGTCAAACTTCCCGGAGGCCTCCCCGTCGGGAACCTCGGCGTCAGTTTCCTCCGTTCCGTCATTCTCCGGAGCATCCTCATCCTCCAAATCCTCGGCGGACTCTTCGTCAGAAGATGTCATTCCGTTTTCGGAATTGTCGTCAGATGAAGCCATATCCCCGGAAACTCCGTTCTCAAGTTCCTCGTTTTCCGGCGTTTCCAAATCGTCCTTCTTGCTCATAGTCAGTACATTTTATTTACCATTCGTAGCCGAACCTCTTCAGTTCCTTCTTGCTCTCCCTCCAGCCGTCATCGACCTTGACGAAGAGGTTGAGAAAGACCTTCTTCTGGAAGAAATCCTCCATGTCGATGCGTGCCTGCGTGCCGACCTTCTTCAGCATCGCGCCTCCCTTTCCGATGATGATTCCCTTCTGGGACTCCCTCATCACATAGATTACGGCGCTGATTTCATATCTCTCCTCGCCCTCCTTGAACTGCTCCACGACGACCTCGCAGCTGTACGGCACCTCCTGGGAATAGTTCAGGAAAATCTTCTCCCGGATAATCTCCGATGCGAAGAATCGCAGGTTCTTGTCCGTGAACACATCCTTGTCATACCACGGCGGAGCAACGGGCAGTGCGGCGACAATCGCGTCATAGATGTTTTCGAGATTGAACCTTTCCTGTGCCGACGCCGGGAATATGGTCGCCTTCGGCAGCCTTTCCTTCCACCACGCCATCAGCTCCAGCACCTTTTCCTGCGTGCTTATGTCTATCTTGTTGATGACCAGCACAATCGGGCATTCGAGTCTCTGGAGCTTCGCAATCCACTCCTCGTTCTTGTCAGGCTTCTCCACGGTGTCCGTCACATAGAGGATGATGTCCGCGTCGCCGATTGCCGTCTCCACGAAATTCATCATGCTCTCCTGCAGGCGGTAGTTCGGCTTCAGGATTCCCGGGGTGTCGGAATAGACAATCTGGTAGTCGTCCCCGTTCACTATTCCCATAATCCTGTGCCGCGTCGTCTGTGCCTTGGCCGTGACTATGGACAGCTTTTCACCGACAAGGGCGTTCATAAGAGTGGATTTGCCGACATTCGGATTCCCGATGATGTTGACAAATCCAGCCCTGTGCCTTGTGGTTACATTATTCTTGTTCTCGCTCATGACTTGCGCGGACTAAATGTACGCGCCCATCTTGAGGATATTGACCTCGCCCTCGGTGAGGTAGCGCCAGTCGCCCCTCTTGAGGTTCTTCTTGGTGAGGCCCGCGAAATAGACCCTGTCAAGCGCCTTCACGTCGTAGCCGAGCGATTCGAAGATGCGGCGGACGATGCGGTTCTTGCCGGAGTGGATTTCGATTCCTATCTTGCGGTGGTCGTTCTCCTCGATGTAGTCGAGGGCGTCAGCCGCGACATCTCCGTCTGAGAGAGTCACGCCTGAGAGAATCTTGTCGTAGTCCTCCTGCGAGAGGTCCTTGTCAAGCGAAACCTGATAGATTTTCTTCTTGTCGTATGCAGGGTGCGTGAGCCTTTCGGCAATCTCCCCGTCGTTGGTGAACATCAGCACTCCGGTGGTGTTCTTGTCGAGCCGTCCCACAGGGAATACCCTCGCGGTGCATTTCTTCAGAAGGTCCATCACGGTCTTCTCGGCGTGCGGGTCGGAAGTCGTGGTCACGAAGCCCTTGGGTTTGTTCATAACGATATAGACCTTCTCCTCGCCGTGAAGCCTCTCCCCGTTGAAGCGGACATCGTCCTTGGTGACGTTGATTTTCGTTCCGAGCTCGGTGACCACGCTTCCGTTGACGGTTACGCAGCCCGCGAGTATGAAGTTGTCGGCCTCGCGCCTTGAGCATATTCCGGAATTGGCGATGTACTTGTTCAGACGGCACTCCTCCTTGAACGGAATTGCCACGTTGTCGTTGTCGGACAGCCTCTCCTGCTCGAATTCCTTCCTCCTGTTAATCATCTGCCCGATTCCGCTCTCGTCCTCGGCGCGGAACATCGGCTTAGGTGCAGGACGCTTCTTGCCTCCTTTTGCTCCCGGCTTTGCCGCCTTCTTGAATCCCGGTTTCTTGTCTCCGTTGAATGAAGGCTTGCGGTTATCACCGTATGACGGCTTCCTGTTCTCGCCGAAACCGCGACGCTCTCCGGAAGGTCTCTCGCCGCCGAACGACGGCTTCCTGTCCCCGTAGGAACGACGCTCCCCGTAGTTGTTCTCGCCGTCTGCCTGGCGGAATTGCCTGCGCTCTCCGGAGTTTCCGTATGACGGTTTTCTGTCTCCGTAAGGTCTCCTTTCACCGCCGAACGAAGGCTTCCTGTCCCCGTAGGAACGGCGCTCTCCGTGACTGTTCTCGCCCTCTGCGGACGAGCGGTATGGCCTTGCCGGCCTGTCACCGTAGCTTCTTCTCTCCCCGTAAGGTTTTCTTTCTCCGTAAGGACGGCGTTCACCCCTCTCGGCGAAGGCCTCTCCGCTGTCCGATGACGTGATGTACGGGCGGTCCTCCCTTTTGCCCGTGATGATGCGGCGGCGTCTCCCGCCATTCTCTGAATGTGACCTGTAAGGTCTTGATTCGTTGTTGCCGTACTCCCTACGGCCTTCAGTGCTGTGGTCGTTGCCACCTCTTTCGTTGTTCTCCATTTTCTTTGCCTTTCCGGCGTTTAAAGATTAAATATTCCTGACTTCACGTCAGCCTGATATGATTTGTTCTATTTTAATTTAAATATATATGTAATCGTTCCGTATTGCTTCATCTTCGTCACGTCCGTGGTCTTCGAGAACCTCGCCTCCATCGCCGCGTTCCGTGCCGCGTTCCACAGAGTCTTGTCCGTGACGGTCGTCCCGTCGGCTCCCGGTATCGCCTCGATGACCTTGCCGTTCTGATCGACCGCTATCCTGACAACGACCGTGCCTTCCTTCTGGATGTTGTAGGCCGGCCGTGCAAGATGCCCGACCACGCTGCGTCCCTCAAGCCTCGCGTTCGGCTCTCCGGAAATCTTCCCGCGTTCCACATTTCCGCTCGCGTGCCCTGTCTCCAGCTCGTCGCTTGCGGTGTGTGCGCTCTGCGGCGCGAGCGTGTCCTTCGCCTCCGGATTGTCCGCGGCATGGAACAGCGCCCTTCTGTTTATCTCCTTCTCGCGTTTAGGCTCGTTCACCTCCACGTCCCCGTCCGGCCCTACGGTAGCCTCCTGCGCGACATTCTGTTTCTTCCCCTCCATCTGTGCCTTCGACATCTTCACCGTCTCGTCCGGTCTTGTCCTGTCAGGCTCCGGCGACTTTACCCGTGTCCGGCTCCATCTTCTCTCGGGCTTCACCTCCTCGACCTCCGGGTCGTCAAAATCAATCAGAATCTCCTCCCTCTCCGGAGGCGGCGGGTCCAGATATGTCATTCCGGCAAAGCACGCGCAGGACAACGCCACAGCATGCACCGCCACCGTCAGCCCTATTCCGGCCGCCCGCGACAGCTTCCTCTGCTTTTCCCTGTCCTGCTTGTACTCTTCCATTCTATTCTGGCTGTGTTGCCATTATCACTTTATAATGATTGCGTTTCGCAATGTTCATCACCTGCACCACTTCCTTGATCGGAACCGTCTCGTCCGCATAAATCGAGAAAGTCGGGTCGTCCTCGCCCTGGAGCAGGTCAATCAGGTCGTCCTCCACCTCGCCGAACGGAACCGGGTTCCTGTCCCCGTTTATATGATAGGTGTAGTCCCCGTTCCCGTGGTCGGCAATCGAAACGCTCACCGTGGCCTTCGCCGACACCTGTCCCGTGCTCTTCGGGAGCAGGAGCTTCAGCGCGTTCGGACTTATCAGCGTCGATGTGACCAGAAAGAATATGAGGAGCAGGAACACGATATCCGTCATCGACGACATCGAGAATCCCGAATCCACCTTTGTTGTTCTCCTTATAGCCATATTCTCTAAAGTATCTGTATTCTCAAAATATCAGTCGCTTACCTTTATTTCTCGCTCTCCGCAGGCTCGTGAAGAAGGTCCATGAAGTCAATCGTGACGGACTCCATCTTGAACACGAGGTTTGAAATCTGCGAGGTCAGGTAGTTGTAGGCGAAATATGCGAGGATTCCGACGACGAGACCACCGACGGTCGTCACCATCGCCTCGTAAATACCTCCGGCGAGCAGCGATATGTCGATGTTGCTGCCTGCGGTGGACATATTGAAGAATGCCCGGATCATTCCGGTCACCGTTCCGAGGAATCCTATCATAGGCGCGCCGCCGGCGATTGTCGCCAGCATAGGCAGCCCCTTCTCAAGCCTTGCAACCTCGACGCTGCCCATGTTCTCGACGGCAGTCTGAATGTCCTGGAGCGGTCTTCCGATTCTTTCGATTCCCTTCTCGACAAGCCTTGCCGACGGAGTGTCATATTTCTGGCACAGCGAAACCGCCGACTTTATCTTTCCCTCATGAATGAGATCCCGGATTTCATTCATGAAGTTCTTTTCCACCTTCCCGGCCTTGTGAATCATCCACCATTTGCTCGCGAAGATATAGACCGCCACGATTGAGAGCAGAAGCAGCACAATCATCAGCCATCCGCCGGCCTTCGCCAGTTCGAAGTAAGACATCTTCACCTCCTGCTGTACAGGAGCCGCCACGACCTCCGAAACCGTAGCCGCCGTGTCCGCAATGCTCTGAAGTAAGCTTAATGACATATCCCTTAAATTTTAAATTTTTTCAAAAATTCCAAATAACCTGCAAAGATACAAATTTTCTCGAAATCTTGCCGATGAAAGTTACGGCATCGCGCCATCACAGTAGCCATTCAGTCCAGTTGTCGGGAGTGACGATGGCGGTCTGCTCGACGTCATAGGTTTCAAGGAATGCTTGGGGCAATTTAGTTGAGGCTTTTTTCGGGTTGAACTTCATCTCGAATAAGGTGAAGCGTCCGTCTTTCTCTTCTACATAGTCAATTTCCTGCTGCTGGGTGGTGCGCCAGAAATAGCTTTTCGCTAAATTCCCGGCATAATGATTCTGTTTCATCCGTTCTCCTATCACAAAGTTCTCCCACAGCGCTCCTGTGTCCTGACGCATGGAGAGGGGGGCGAAGTTCTGAAGAATTGCGTTACGGATGCCGTTGTCGTAGAAATATATCTTCTTGCTTTTTTTTAGTTCTGTCCGCAGGTTACGGCTGAATCCGTTGAGGCGAAACACGACGAAACACTTTTCCAGCAGGTCAATGTATTTCTCCACTGTCTTGTTGTCCGTTCCTATGGTCTGGGCGAGTTCGTTGTAGGACACTTCGGATGACAGCTGCAGGGCGAGGGCGATCAGAAGCTTTTCGAGCAGGGCGGGTCTGCGGATGTCCTCTATGGCAAGCAGATCTTTATATAGGTAGCTCCCTGCGATGTCCATCAATATCTTCTTCGATTCTTCCGGGCGGGAGAAAACTTCCGGATATGATCCGTAAATCAGTCTCTGTTCAAGAGTCTGTCTGACAGGGAGCAGTCCTTCTGATGCACAAATCTCTGCGGATGAAATTGGAAAAAGCTGATACTCAAATTTCCTGCCTGTCAGAGGCTCATTCAATTTGTTCCTGAGTTCAAATGAAGATGAACCGGTGACAAGCAGCTGAATGTCGGGAAAATTGTCAACTATGCGCTTCAGTGTCATTCCGATTCCCGGAACCGACTGGGCCTCGTCAATCATCACAATCTTGTTATTTCCGATGAGCAGCTTCAAGTCCGATGTACCGGCATCCGTCAGCAGAGTCCTGACTTCGGGCTCGTCACAATTCATTCGGAGAACAGGCTCGTCGCGGTGCTCCAGAAGCATCTTGAACAAAGTGCTTTTCCCGACCTGCCTGGCTCCGATGACAATGATCGCCTTTCCTTGAAACATGTCATTCTCTATCACGTCCTGTAAAGTGCGCCTTATCATATCCTTATGATTTTAATTGTTGTAGCAAAGGTAAGTAATCGGGACTATAATCCCAAATTTTATGTGAATTTTGGGATTACAATCCTAAAATTAAGCATAATTTTGGGGTTGATGATGTAAATCCGAAATCATCGCAAATGCAATACCTGCTTTCACAGTTGGCATAAAAGAGAATCGCGCTTGATTCACACCGAGCGCGATTCAAATTCTAACCTAAAACTTAACCTATGAAAAAACTATTCGATGGGATTCATTTGCAATGTCTGTGCCAAAACTGTGAAAAATTGCTAAAATAAACGAAAATCTGCGTTTTTTCTTGAAACTAGTGTGATCTTTCCGAATAATGGCAAGAAAAATCGCGTTTCATTTTCAGAAACGGCTGATGATGCGGGGCACATCCATTATTGATTCGGCTTCAAAGACCCTGTCGGAGTCCGGCATCTCGGCGAACTCGTGCGCCCAGACCATCTCGTGCGGGACATGAATCGCGCGGCCTCCGATCTCAATCACCGGGACGATGTCCGACTTGACCGAGTTGCCGACCATCACCAGTTCTTCGGGGGAGAGGTCGAACTTGCGGCAGAGTTCGAGATAGTTTCTCCTGTCCTTGTTCTCCAGCACCTCGATGTGGTGGAAGTAGCCGTCGAGCCCGCACTGGCGGTACTTGCCCATCTGCTCCGTCAGGTCGCCCTTCGTCGCCACGGCCATCTCCCAGCCCATTCCGCGCACGGCCTCAAGAGTCCGCTCCACTCCTTCTATTATATGGAGCTCATGGAAGGCGAGTTCCGTGATGATTTTCTTTATTCCATAATATATCTCCTTACGCAGATTTCCGCCGCAGAGCTCGACTGCCGTGTCCGTCATTCCGAGCATATAGGTCTTGGAACCGTAGCCGAAGAGGGGGATGTTTGCCTCCTGCTTTTCCCAGAGAGTCTGCTGTATGGCTTCCGCCTCGGCGTCCTTGTTCAGGAGCCCGGCAAATTCCTTTTCAGCGTTTCTGAAATAGCCCTCGTTTTCCCAGAGCGTGTCATCGGCGTCGAAAAAGATTATTTTTCTCGTCATTTCCTTTCCTCCCGCCGCTTAGTCTTCAACTTTTGTTTCCGCCGCAGTGCTGTCGGCATTCTGAAACGCGGGGCTCTCCGTTTTCGCGAGGCTGTCGGCCGCCTGAACTCCGGCGCTGTCGGCAGGTTCCTCCTGCGGCGTCTCGACCGGCCTTATCGTGATGATGCGTATGTCATTCACCGGCCTGTCCCTCCTGTCCGTCGGCGCGGCGGCAATCCTGTCTATGACGTCCAGGCCGTCGATTGTCTCTCCGAACACGGTATATTGCCCGTCGAGGTGTATGCAGTTCATCTCGTCCTGGACTATGTAGAACTGCGAGCCGCTTGAGGACTTGCGCGGATTGGCGACATCACCGCGCCGCGCGGCGGCGAGCGCTCCCTTCTTATGGTAGTATTCGTTCACGAACTCCGCGGGAATGGTGTAGTCCGGACCGCCCTGCCCGTAGAGCTCGGTCTTGGAGCTGTCGCGGGTGTAGGGGTCGCCCGTCTGAATCATGAAGCCGTTGATGACCCTGTGGAAGAGCAGGCTGTCATAGTAGTGCTCGCTCACGAGCTTGCAGAAATTGTCCCTGTGCCTTGGGGTCTTGCTGTAGAGTTTCACACGGATTGTTCCCTCCGTCGTGACGATGTCGAATTCCGGTTCGCTGTTCTGTACCATAATTATACTGTCTTTCTGTTCTTCCGCAACTTTTTTTCCGCCTTTGCGATTGCCGCATGAGGCAGCACATAAGCATATAGTTATGGCTGCCGCTAAAATGAATCCCGTTCTTCTCATATATGGCCTTATGATTTGCGCGGAGGGACTGTCCTCCGGATTTTGACGTGCAAAGTTAGAAAAAACCATTTGCTCCGCAAGGGGTGGCTTGTTAAAAATATATAAAAATTGACTAATTTTGCGCCGATGAAAAGAATGCTTCGGCTATATATTATATATAGGTATATGTCATAATGGCAAAGAATCCTCTGAAACAGCTTGCCGGCGAGACCGCCGTCTATGGGCTGAGCACGATACTCGCCCGCATAATAAATTTCATGTTTGTCCCGTTCTACACGAGGCTGCTCACCACGGCGAACTATGGCGTGGTGACCGAGTTCATGGCCTACATAGCCGTGCTGCAGGTGGTTCTCGTCATGGGGCTGGAGACCGGATGCTTCCGCTTCGCCAACAAGGAGGGAGCGCAGCCGAACAGGGTATATTCGAGCGCCCTCGCCATGGTCAGCGCGGAGAGCTTCGCCTTTCTCGCGCTCATGATTGTCTTCGCGAAGCCGCTCGCGCATCTTCTGGGCTACGACGGCTACGGGAGCTGCATGATGTATATGGGTGGAATACTCGCGCTCGACAGCATCACGGCCATCCTCTTCGCGAAACTCCGGCAGGAGCACTGCGCCGTCAAGTTCGCGGTGTTCAAGACCGTGAAGATTCTGGTGGAGACGGGCGCGAACATCCTGCTGTTCTTCCCGTTCGTCTCCTTCTGTTCCCGCCGGGCGGCCGCTCTCGGGGTCGAGGTCTCGCAGCTCACCCCTTCCGACGTGTGGCTGCTGCATTTCATAAGCCCGACTCCCGACTTCAGCTATGTGATTTTCGCGATTTTCCTCAGCTGCATAGTCTGTGCGCTGCTTTTCATTCCGGATCTCATACGCCTGAACTTCGAGTTCGACGGACGGCTGCTCCGACAGATGCTCGCATATTCCCTCCCGCTGATGGTCGCGGCTCTCCCCGGAATAGTCAACGACTTTCTCGACCGCATACTCTTCCGTTTCCTCGACACCAACGCGGAGCAGTGGCAGTCGAGCCTCGGCGTGTTTCAGGCGGCGGTGAAGCTTGCGGTCATCATGAACCTCTTCATCCAGATGTTCCGTTTCGCGGCCGAGCCGTTCTTTTTCCAGCGGGCGAAGGACCGGGGCAGCAAGGAACTCTACGCGAGGGTCATGGAACTCTTCACGGCGTTCTGCGGACTCGTGTTCCTCGGCGTCATATATTATATAGACATCATCTCGCTGCTTCTCGGACGCGATTTCCGCAGCGGGGTCGGCGTGGTTCCGATAATGCTCTTCTCCTATATGATTTTAGGGATGCTCTTCAACGTGTCGATGTGGTATAAGCTCTCCGGCAAGACGAACATGGCAATCTGGATAACATCAGCGGGGCTTGTCGTGACAATAGTCGTCAATCTCGTCTTCATGCCGAAGTATTCCTACTGGGCCGCGGCCTTCGGACATCTCGCCAGCTATGTGACGATGTTCGTTCTCAGCGCGGTACTCGGGCAGAAGCACTGGCCGATTCCCTACCGCTGGGGCCGCATCCTCGGCACCCTCGCCCTGATGTTCCTCTTCTACGGCGTCGCGGCTCTGATTGACACCCAGCTTTTCCACTTCGCCGGATGGGACACCGACCGCCGCCTCCTCTGGTGGAAGCTCGGGGTCCACACCGTCCTCCTCCTCGGCTACCTCGCCTCCGCCTGGGCGCTCCTCCGCAAGGGCATTCCGACGACAGACGGTCAGACCGTCACTGACTGACTACTACAGCAGCCCTGTCATGTACAGCGGCAGATAGACAATCCCGTCATCGGACTTAAGGTCGGCTGTGTGCAGCACATAGGGGACGGAAAGATAGTCGCCGTACTTTGCCATGCATTTCTTGAGCGACGTGAGAGTGTATCTGCTTGTGGATTTCACTTCTATCGGTGAAATGTTATGTTTCGCAGTGATTGTGTCCTTGGCAATCAGAAAGTCCAGTTCCATCCTTTCTGACGCATCGTCCTTATTATATTTGGAAAAGAAATATAGTTTATGCCCGGCGGAGCGAAGCATCTGAGCCACGATGTTTTCAATCACCATACCGCCGTTAAACTCCAGCTTGTCCGTAAGGAGTCTGTTATATAGATTTTCGGCAACGATGGTGTTTTCGTTGAATGCATGGCTTATAAGCAGGCCGGTGTCGGCCATATAGCATTTCAGCGTGGTGTCGTCGGTATTCAGACCGAGTCCGATGCTGGGCTCTGTAGTGTTGTAGGCCATATTCACAATCATCGCGTCGGACAGCCAGAAAAACGAGGTTTCATAGTCCCGCATCCTTGCGCCTTCGGTGAGAGCCTTCAGCATAAACTTCTTCTCGTGTCTCTGGAGCTGAGAAGGGATGGTGTCAAAGACCTTGGTGACCTTTGATGCGTATGTGGAGGCATATTTCTGTATATCATTGCGATAGAGAGTCAGGATCTGACGCTTTATGTGATCGGCTTTCCTGAAATCCCGCGTCTCAGCATATTTCGCAACCGCCTGCGGCATTCCGCCGACAATCAGATACTGTCTGAAATAGTCCATTGCCTTGCGGTGCATCACCTGCCCCATCTCATGCCGGGTCTCGAAGTTCCTGCGGACAAGGGGCATGAGCGTCTCGTTGTCCATAGCCCAGAGAAATTCCTCAAAGTCCATGGGGAACATCAGGATTTCCTCCTCTTCCGACGGTATCATTATATTTTCCACATTCTTCTTGATGGAGACCAGCGACCCCGTCTCTATGTAGTCGTAGCGCCCGTCTTCCACCAGATATTTGATAGCCGCACGCGCCCTCGGATAGAGCTGTACCTCGTCGAAGATTATCACCGACTCACGCGGGTAGAGCGTGGTGTTGGCATAGCTGCTCAGATACATGAAGAATGTGTCCAGGTCATCCAGGTAGGTGTCGAAGAGTGATCTGACATCATTCCCGACTTTGTTGAAGTCAATCAGGATGTGACTCCTGTATTCGTTCCGTGCGAACTCCTTGGCGATGTAGCTTTTGCCGACACGCCTCGCCCCGTTGATGAGGGCAGCGCTTTCCCCGTTCTTTTCTTCTTTCCATTTCAGAAGACTGTCGTATGCCTTTCTTTTCATGTTTTCTGCACCTATCCGCGATTATTAAAATCCATGTTTTACACCTATCCGCGATTATCGAAACTCGAATTTCACACCTATCCGCGATTAAGTCCGACTGCAAAATTACACTAATCCGCGATTATTGTCAAGAGTATCTGCTTTTATCTGTCAAAATTTGCCTGTTTTTGACAGATGGAAAGTCTTCTGTCAAACCTTTCCCCGTTACCAGAAGAAGCTGCTGCCGAAGGCGAGGAGGAGGGAGTGGTTTAGGGGGAGCATGAGGTTGTACTCGGTGTGGAGCTTCAGGCGGAAGTTGCAGCCGAGGCGGATGCCTAAGGAGCCGCCGCAGAGGAACTCGCCGTAGCCTCTGTTTATCAGCGGCTTCATGGCTTCGGGACAGCGCGGGCTGCGGTAGCCGCCGCCGACCAGTGCGCCGGCCTCGGCATAGAGGACCTTGGCAAAGGGCCAGTTGAAGACGGCCCCGGCGAGGTAGTCGTAGAAATTTGCTGTCAGTCCGAGTTCAGAGGCGGTTTCGGAGGCGGTGTCACGGTCGCGCAGGGAGTTGATGCCGAGGCGGATGCGGGCGGAGACTCTGGGACGAAGCGGGATGTCGGCCTGAATGGCGGCGAGACCTCCCGAGAGCTGGCCGTGCGGGCCTATGCCGTAGCGGTGGCCGTAGAGAGATTCAAGGGAGTAGTAGCTCAGGGACTTGTCCTCGTCGAACCGGAGCGGTTCCCATGCGTCGGAGATGTTCTTCTTCTTGAAAACCGCGTCGTTGATGAGGTAGCCGAACTCGACCGAGCCGACACCTATGAGCGCTCCTCCGAGAATGTCGGTGTGCCAATGCCTGTGGTTCATTATCCTTGATGCTCCGGTTATGGTCGCCGCAGCATAGCCGGCGAAACTTATCCACGGGGAGCGCCAGCCGTACTCCTTGTGAAGCATCGTCGCGCACATGAACGCCGTCGCGGTGTGTCCCGACGGAAATGAATTGCGGGTGCTCTCATCCGGACGCAGCCGTCTGACGCTGTACTTTATCCCATTTACGGCAATGGCCATGATTCCGGCTGAGAACGCCTCCGCGCTGAGCCAATGGCCCCATCCGCCGTTTCTTCCTTCCACTCCGCAGGCACGCATGACCACCATCGCCGCAGCGGGGGATAGCTGGAGGTAGTCATCGTAGCTGTATCTGAACGTCGGGATGTCGTTAAGCCTTATGTTCCGGATGTCATTGTCCCAGTCGATTTTCTGCCCCACAGTCTGCGCGGACATATAAATTCTGCCTCCCCCGACAGGGAAAATTCCGAAAAGGAGAATAAACGTCACAAATATGAGTCTTTTCATTTTTCTGCAAACACGCTAAAAATATTTCCTCTCGTTCTTGTCCAACGCCATGAAGATGAAGAACATCAGTGAAAATGACAGCAGGGACGAGCCTCCGTAGCTTATGAACGGGAGCGGGATTCCGATGACAGGCATGAGGCCTATGGTCATTCCGACATTGATGAAAAGGTGCATGAATATGCAGCCGGCGAAGCAGTATCCGTAAATCCTCGTGAATCCCTCGCGGCTGTGTTCGGCGTCGCTGACGATTCGCCAAATCATCAGGGCATATATGAGTATGACGGCCGCCGAACCGAGAAATCCCCATTCCTCTCCGACGGTGCAGAAGATGAAGTCGGTGCTCTGCTCGGGGACGAATCCGTAGGTGGTCTGCGTGCCCTGGAGATAGCCCTTGCCGGCGAACCCTCCCGAGCCGATGGCAATCATGGACTGGTTCACGTTGTAGCCCACGCCGGCCGGGTCGTCCTTGAGTCCGAGCAGAACCTCGATTCGGCTGCGCTGGTGGTCCTGAAGTATGTCGTTGAAGATGAAATCGACCGAATAGGTGAATGCTATGCCGGCAAAGAGCGCTCCGACGGCGATGTAGGTGTAGAAATGCCTGTTGCGGAACGCCGAGCGAATTGCGAAGGGCACCGCGACGAGTATGGTGAGGAACAGCAGATAGACAGGGCGGATTTTCATGAAGAAGGAGTCCGGGTTGTCGATGGCCTGTGCAATTTTGCTGAAAATTGTCGGAATGAATGCGAAAAGCAGGGTCACGGGGATGCCGATGAACAGGAGAAGCTTTGTCTTTCCCGACTTCAGCGCGATGTACGCCGTAACGACGACCGCGAGCGAGAGAATCGCCGCGTAGGGGCTGAGCGTGAGGGTGAGAATGAATATGATTATGGCCATCCCCGCCGTCACGATGAACCATCCGGAGAGGCCTTCGCGGTAGAGCATGAATATGAATCCGCAATAGACGAGCGCGGAGCCGGTTTCCTTCTGGGCCACGATGATTGCCATCGGGACGAGGATGATTGCCGCCGTGAGGAGAAAGTCCCGTGCCTTGTTTATCCTGTAATCCACCTGACTCATGAGCGTCGCGAGCATCAGCGAGGTCGTGGTCTTTGAAAGTTCCGCGGGCTGGAAGCTTATCGGGCCGAGCGTGAACCACGAATGTGAACCCTTTACGTCATGACTGAGGAAAATCACCGCCACGAGCAGAACAAGCATCAGGAGGTAGAGCGGCAGCGAGAATCCCTCATATATTCTCGGAGGAATCGCGAACAGGACGAGCGAGCCTACGCCGAGCGAAATCAGCAGCCAGATAATCTGCTTCCCGCTGCGCAGCGATGGGTCGAAGATGTTGCCGCCGTCAACTGAATGTACGGAGGCGTAGATGTTCAGGATGCCGATTGCCACGAGCACGAAATAGCAGCCTAAAAGCCACCAGTCGATGGTCTTCGCGAAGCTGCGCCTGTTTGTCCTTGTGTCGTAGAGTCCCATGTCTATTTCTTTACCTTATGCATCAGGTCTCCGGAGAGCACCCTCTGCTCCAGCGGCCTTCGCGAGTCCGAAATCTCCCCGTTGAGATACTTCTCCACTAAAAGCGATGCTATCGGAGCCGCCCAGGTCGCCCCGAACCCTCCGTTCTCCACATAAGCCGCCACGGCAATCTTCGGATTGTCCTTCGGCGCGAAGCAGATGAACACCGAGTTGTCGTCCCCGCGCGGGTTCTGTGCCGTTCCCGTCTTTCCGCATATATCCAGTCCGGGCACCGCTGCCACGCTTGCCGTTCCCCCGGAGCCGTAGCCGCTGTTCACGGCGCGGTACATTCCGTTGATGACCTTAGGGAAATGAACCGTATCGACCTTGGTGTAGTGCCGCACCCGGTACTTGTCGTCAATCCTGTGGTTCTCGGAGTCCTTTATCATGTGGGGAATGTAGTAGTACCCCCTGTTGGCTACGGTGGCGCATAGGTTCGCGAGATGGAGCGGCGTGCAGCCCAGCTCACCCTGCCCGATTGACAGAGATATGACGGTGAGCGACTTCCATCCGCCCTTGCGGTAGCGCTTGTCGTAGTATTTCGAGTCCGGCACGAATCCCCCGAGCTCCGACGGGAAGTCGCTGCCGAGCTTCTGCCCGAAGCCGAAGCTCTTCACGTAGGCGTTCCATGCGTCCAGCCCCTCGGCGACGTTGGCGTATTTACGATTGTCGAGAATGTCCCGGAGCACATAGCAGTAGTAGGCGTTGCAGGACATCATGATTGACTCCTCAAGGTTCAGAGGGGACTTGTGCACATGACAGCCGAGCTTGTTCTTTCCGAAATGGTAGCCCTTGCTGCACGGGTGCGTCGTTGCCGGAGTGACCACTCCTTCCTGAAGCCCTATCAGCGCGTTCACGAGCTTGAACACGGAGCCGGGTGGGTAGGGAGCCTGCACGGCCCGGTTGAACATCGGCTTGTAGGGGTTGCCGAGAATCTCGGAGTAGTGGTTGCCTATGTCCGCGAGCATATCCACGTCTATTCCGGGGCTTGACACCATCGTGAGAATCTCTCCGGTGGAAGGCTCGATTGCCACCAGCGAGCCGACCTTGTGGTCCATGAGCATCTGCCCGTAGTGCTGAAGCTCCGCGTCGATGGTCGTGGTTATGTCGTTGCCCGGCACGGCCTCCCGGTCCATCTCGCCGTCCCTGAAGCGCGTCTGGATGCGGTTGCTGGAGTTGCGTAGGTAGATGTTGTAGCCCTTCTGCCCGCGAAGCTCCTCCTCCATGGCCGCCTCTATTCCCGTCTTGCCGGCATAGTCGCCGCTGCGGTACTCGTCCGGGTGCTTCTTCAGAAAGTCAGCATCCACCTCGGACACATATCCAAGAAGGTTTCCTCCCGCATTGTACGGATACTCCCTGACGCTTCGGGCCTGCCCCCTGAATCCCGGGAACCTGTACTCGACTTCGGCGAACTTCATGTACCTTTCGGGCGGCAGCTGCTTCAGGAAAGGCAGCGTCTGCCAGCCGATTTTCGTTCTGAACCGGCGGTACTCGGCCATTTTCTCCCTTACGAAGGTCGTGTCTATGTCGAGCACGGCGCAGAACGCGAGGGTGTCGAATTCCGTGACCTCGCGCGGGGTGACGAGAAGGTCATAGACCACCTTGTTGCCGACGAGAATCCTGTCGTTGCGGTCGTGGATGATGCCTCGTGTGGGATATATCGTGGAATACACCATCGAATTGTTCGACGAGTCAATCTTGTAGCGGTCGTCGATTATCTGGATTACGAAAAGCCGGACCAAGAGGACGAGCACCGCCGTCCCCAGACCAATCAGCAGCTTGTTTTTCCTGTCCAGAACCATGACCTAATCCCGCGCGTTTCGTGTTGAGAAGATGTGGATGACTATCGCCATGAGAGGCAGGCTTGCCGCGAGGGAGCATCCGAACCGCGCCGCGGTGAATCCGAACGACCGTTCCCCGGCCCCGTCGAGAACCACATAGATGAGCAGGAAGACGGCTGTCGCCACAGTGACCAGCGCGAGCATCCTCATCCATCCGCTTTTCCCGACAGAAAGGGCTTCTGTCCTGACGACCGTGTCCTCGCCGATGAACAGCCTCACGAGAGGCTTCTGCATGAGGGCGACCGGCACGAGCGCGGCCATGTTCAGTCCGAGCACGCCGTCCGAGAGCCAATCCACGGCGAATCCCGCGGCGAAGGCAATCAGCATTGAGACCTCCGTCCTTGTGTAGAGCGGGAGGAACATGACAAGAGCCGGCAGCATGGTCACCGTCACCATCGGGCCGAGGAAGATGCAGTCGCAGATGACAATCTGGCACACGACCAGAAGAATCCATGTCACTATGAATTTCGTGTCGGTCTTGACCATATCACCTGTCCTCCTTTTCCAATGATTCCAATTCCTCCGCGTCGGGGTTGCTCACGATAGTGACGTGCTTGAGGCTGCTGAAGTCCTCGAACAGCCTTACCTCCAGATTGTAGGTCGCCCCGTCCTTGAGCTTCGAGCCTACGGTCACCCCGAGCGGGATGTCCCTCGGGAATATGGCGGAGAAACCGCTCGTATAGACCGTGTCCCCGAGTCCTTCCACGAGGTGGTGGGGGATTTCCTCAAGCACGGCGTTTCGGAAGCCGTCCCAGCTCATCGGCCCCACGGGACCTTCTTTCCCGAGCCTTGCGCTGACGCTCATGTTGTAGTTACGGAAGCTGATTCCGTAGCTGTAGTGGGCGCTCACGTTCTCGACGATTCCGACGACTCCCTTCTCGGTTATGACCCCGGCGCCTTCGAGAATCCCGTCCTCGGCTCCCTTGTCGAGGATTATGTAGTTGTGCTGGCGGTTGTTGCTGAGCTTCACGATTTCCGCCGGCGTGAAGCGGAACCGTCCGTTGGCTCCTCGGATGTCCTCCCTGACTGCAACTCCGGCGGCCGCGACGTTGTCCTCAAGGCAGCGCAGGCGTGCGGCGAGTCTCGCGTTCTCGGCCGCGAGCGAATCGTTTTGGGCCGACAGGGAAAAATATCCCCTCACTTTCTCACCGCCGCCCCAGAGCACGGACATCACGCTGTGCCCCGCGTTCGAGAGCCAGCTTCTCTGAAGTTCGTTGCTGTAATGCAGAACGGCAATCGCAGCCGCCTCCAGAACAAGGAAGACGACTGCGGTCACTAATCCGGATATGGGACTGCGCTTCTGCATCCTGTGCGCCTATCTCATGAGGAACGAGTAGTCGTCGGTGTGCTTGAGCGCGGTGCAGGTTCCGCGTGCCACGGCCCTGAGCGGGTCTTCCGCGACATGGAACTGGATGTTCACCTTGTCGCTCAGACGCTTCGCGAGTCCTCTGAGCAGCGCTCCGCCGCCGGAGAGATAGATTCCGCCCTCGACTATGTCCGAGTAAAGTTCAGGAGGGGTCTGCTCAAGGACGTGCAGCACTCCGGCCTCGATTCTCGCGATGGACTTGTCGAGGCAGGTGGCGATTTCCTGATAGGTCACCGTCGCCTCCACGGGGTGCGCCGTCATGAGGTTAGGCCCGTTCACCTTCATCGGCTCCGGCTCTTCCTCAAGCTTGGTGAGCACCGAGCCGACGCGGATCTTTATCTGCTCCGCCGTGCCTTCGCCGACCTTGATGTTGTGCTGCTGGCGCATGAACTGCATGATGTCCCCGGTGAGCACGTCACCGGCCACCTTTATGCTGTCCTGCACCACGATTCCGCCGAGCGAAATCACCGCAATCTCCGTAGTGCCTCCTCCGATATCGACAATCATGTTGCCCCGTGCCGCCTGCACATCAAGGCCGATTCCGACCGCCGCGGCCATAGGCTCGTAAATCAGGTAGAGGTCCCTTCCGCCAGCGTGCTCCGAAGAGTCTCGCACCGCACGCTTCTCCACCTCCGTGCTTCCCGAAGGTATGCCGACGACCATCTTGATGTTCGGCTGGAAGAGCGACTTGCGCGTGCTGTTAATCTGCTTGATGAATCCCCTGATCATCATTTCGGCGGCGTCGAAGTCCGCAATCACTCCGTCCTTCAGCGGCCTGACCGTCTTGATTTTAGGGTTTTCCTTTCCCTGCATCGTCTTGGCCTTCTGTCCCAGGGCAATGGGCTTTCCGGTCACGATGTCGATTGCCACGATGCTCGGTTCGTCCAGCACAATCTTGTCGTTCTGGAATATGACGGTGTTCGCCGTCCCGAGGTCAATCGCAAGTTCCTGCGTCAAAAATGAAAAAGCCATATCGTAGTCTATTATAATTCATTTGTATGTAAGATTCATTTTTATGTGGCATCGTCGTTTTATGTCGATGTCGTCAAAAATCTTGTAAAATTAGGCAAAAAAACTCATATTTGCGAATATTCATCGAAAGATATATGAACGAAAGAAAAAAATATCTCGTCGTCGTCGCAGGGGGGCGCGGGCTCAGGATGGGCGCGGACCTGCCGAAGCAGTTTCTCAGGATAGGGGAGCGCTCCGTCCTTCACCGCACGATTGACCGCTTCGTCGCCGCCTGCCCGGACATAAGGGTGGTGACGGTGATGAACTCAGATTATGTTGACTTTTGGAAGAAATATTGTCTCAGCTCGGCCATGGTCGTGCCGCAGACCATCGTCAGTGGCGGAATGACCCGTTTCCATTCCGTGAAGAACGCGCTCGCGAAGATTCCCGACGGCGCGCTCGTGGCGGTTCATGACGGAGTGCGTCCGTTTGTCTCGGAAGAACAGATAAGGAATATGTTCATGGCTGCCGCGGATGTTCCTGCTCTCGTCCCGGTCATCCCCGCGGTCGATACGATGCGTGCCCTCTCAAAGACGACGGACTCTTCCGGCCGGGAAATTCTTGAAAGCCTTGACATTCAGCTCGACCGCTCTCTCCTGTACGCCGTCCAGACCCCGCAGATTTTCCACTCCGAAGTCCTAAGGGTCGCATATTCCCAGCCCTACGACCCCTCCTTCACCGACGACGCCTCAGTAGTGGAGCGCTCCGGCATCCCCCTCTCCTTCATTCAAGGCGAACGTCTCAACTTCAAAATCACGACAAAAGAAGACCTTCTCCTCGCCCGCGCAGTTTTCAATCTTTCCAAGTAATAGTTCTTCCTCCCCATCTCCATTTAAATTTTTCAGATTTGGAAAAGCAGAACCAGAAAGCTTAGGGGAAGGGGATGCATAAAAGGATGGGATGCAAGGCGCACTGGAAAATTCAACCCGGAGCAACCTTATGGTTGTGAGGACTTGAATTTTTCATGCAACGCGGCAGACCGCCTTTTAGGCGCCCCGCTATCTCTTGCGAGAGGTAAAGATTGTGTTCTTGTACTCATTGACCCACACCTGCCGCTCAATCGGCTGATCCAGCGAAATCATCGTGTCCGTCGACTGCACGTAAGGCAGTTTCTGAATGGTGTTCACAAGCACCTGCATGAGGTGGTCGTGGTCGAAGCAGTATAGCTTCACGAGCAGCGCGTAGCGTCCGGTAACAAAGTGGCATTCAACCACTTCCTGAATGTTTTCCAGAGCCTCGACAACCTCCGGGTACTTGTTTCCCTCGGAAATGGATATGCTCACGAACGCGCAGATGTTCAGTCCTATCGCCTGCGGTTTCACCATCACCCGCGACCCGGTGATGATTCCGTTGGTCTCCAGCCTCTTCACCCTCTGGTGGATTGCCGCTCCCGACACTCCGCACTCCCGCGCGATTTCAAGGAACGGCGTCCTCGCGTTCTTTATAAGAAAAGACAGTATCTTCTGGTCTATCTCGTCAATGTGGTAGTTGATCATGGTTACCAATTATTAAAAAATCTGCAGCGAATATAACAATATTTTTACGAAATCCCGCAAAAAACTTACAAACTGCACGCAGACGGCATCGAAATGAATTTTATGCAAAAAGAATTATTAAATTTCAATAATCAAGAACATCTCCGGCATCGGTTGTCATCTTCACTGTAATGGTGTATTCTCCACTTTCGGCAGGTCGTGACTCGAAACACAGGATTCCGATAGGCCATGTCCAGTCATGCCCGAGAAGAATGAGGTCTTCCTGTCGCAGTTCATTCACCATCTTGTCAATTGGATGGCAGGTGGCGTCGGTTTCGCCGCGGAACCATTCTTTCCCGAAATATATGGGCATCACGGACTTGAATGATTCGGAAACATCACTTGAGTTATAGTGATAGTATCGGGAATATCCGCTCCTGATAAATCTGTATGGAGACCATGACATAAAACGGACTATGTCAGACAATCTTGTTCCTGCCAGATGATTCGAGTCGTAGTCTTTGTCGGAGATTATCTCTATTGATGTGAAATCCTTGTCGATATATTCCAGACTTTCGGATGCGAGATTTCCAAGGAAATCGCGGTATTTGTTGTAATTCAAGTCATCGTGTTTCCTGCAAAGTCTGTCATACTCCTCTTTTTCTTCCCCGGTGCTGAAAAGGCTGAATTCCACCATAGGTATGTCATTTCCGGGGCAGATTAGGATGCATTTCAGACTCGGCGGTATCCGAGACGCTTCGTTCTCCTGTATCGGCAGCAGCCTTATCGTTCTGAGATTGCTGTAGCATGAAACATAAGACCGGCACAGCCTCGGCTTATACACATCACATCCGCAAAGCAGCAGAACCGCAAGAATCCAGCAACTAATTATTCGGTTGGCCCGATTCATATACTTCCCTATAGTGCCTATTTCCGTCCGCGGGGGCGTCTGCGGCCGGTGGGCTCGGTGGTCTCGATGATGGACTTGCAGTCGGCTTCGGTGAGCTTGTAGGCGTCGGTCTTGGGCGGAATCTTGTAGTTGCCGCCGTTGAACTTGATGTACGGTCCGTAGTTGCCGTTGATGACGGTGATTCCGCTGTCCTTGAACTCGGCTATGATTTCGTTCGCCTTCTTGTTCTCGCTCTCGTCGATGACGGCTATGCATTCGTCGAGCGTGATGGAGAGCGGGTCGGACTTCTTAGGGAGGGAGACGTTGCGGTCGCCGTATTTGAGGTACGGGCCGAAGCGCCCCTTGGTGCATACTATCGGGATTCCCTTGTATTCTCCGACCGTGCGCGGAAGCTGGAAGAGCTTGAGCGCCTCTTCAAGCGTGAGGGTCTCGATGAGCTGGCCCGGCGCGAGGTTCGCGAACTGACGGCCTTCGCCCTCGCCCTTCTGGACATACGGGCCGAACTTGCCGAACTTCGCCACGAGGGGCTGTCCGTCGGCAGGGTCAGTGCCGAGCTCGCGGCTGACATGGCTGTACTCGTTGTTGTGCAGGCATTCCTCCACGGTCTTGTGGAACGGGGCGTAGAAGTCGCCTATCACCCTGTTCCATTTCAGCTCGCCTTCGGCAATCTCGTCAAGCTCGTTCTCAACGTTCGCAGTGAAGTTGTAGTCGAGAATCTCGCTGAAGTTCTTCACGAGGAAGTCAGTGACGATGACCCCGATGTCCTGCGGAAGAAGTTTGCCCTTTTCCGCGCCCACCGTCTCCGTGCGGTCAATCGCCGAAATCACCCCGTCCCTCATCTTGAGGTCGGTGACCTTGACCTCCGTGCCCGGCTTGTCGCCGATTGTGACATATCCCCTCGCGCGGGTAAGGGTTCCGACGATGGTCGAGTAGGTCGATGGACGGCCGATTCCCAGCTCCTCGATTTTCTTGATTATCGTCGCCTCGGAATAGCGCGGCGGCGCGGCGGTGAACCGGCATTCCGCGGTCATCTCCACCTGCTGCACCCTGTCGCCGACCTTGATGTCCGGGATGACGGTCATCTCGTCGTCGTCCTGCTGCTCGTCGTCGCGTCCCTCGATGTAGAGCCTGAGGAATCCGTCGAACTGAATCTTCGTGGCCTGCGCCGTGAACTTGCCCTCGGTCTTGTCGGACGAGAGCCTCACGTCTGTCCTGAGAGTCTTCGCGTCGGCCATCTGTGAGGCTACGGTGCGCTTCCAGATGAGCTCGTAGAGCTTCTTCTCCTGCGCTGTGCCGTCGATGGTGACGCGGTCTATGTAGGTCGGGCGGATGGCCTCATGGGCTTCCTGTGCGCCCTTGGACTTTGTCTTGTAGTTGCGCACCTTGGAGTACTCGGCCCCGTATTCCTTGCAGATGTACTCCTTGGCGGCGTTTATCGCGAGTCCGGAGAGGTTGGTGGAGTCGGTACGCATATAGGTGATGAGCCCGCTCTCGTAGAGATTCTGGGCAATCCTCATGGTCTGGCTCACCGGCAGGTGCAGCTTGCGTGAGGCCTCCTGCTGGAGGGTCGAGGTCGTGAACGGAGCCGCCGGCGTGCGCGTGCCTTCCTTGTTTTCGATGTCGCTCACCGCGAACTGTGCCCCGATGCATTTGCCGAGAAATTCCCGCGCCTCTTCCAGCGTGGCGAACTTCCTGTCCAGCACGGCCTTGAGGAATGTTCCAGTGCCGGTGTTCTCCGGGTGGAAAAGAGCCTCGATGCGGTAGAACTGCTCCCTCTCGAACGCCTGAATCTCCCTTTCCCTATCGACGATGAGCCTCAGCGCCACGGACTGCACGCGGCCTGCGGAGAGCTTCGGCTGCACCTTTCTCCAGAGCACAGGCGACAGCTCGAATCCGACCAGACGGTCGAGCACGCGGCGGGCCTGCTGCGCGTCAACGAGATCCATGTCGATGTCGCGCGGGTTCTCCACGGCGTTGAGTATCGCGGACTTGGTGATTTCCTGGAACGTGATTCTCCTCGTGTTCTCCTTCTTCAGCCCGAGCGTCTCGTAAAGGTGCCATGAGATTGCCTCTCCTTCGCGGTCGGCATCGGACGCGAGCCACACGGTCTGCGCGTCGGCGGCGAGCTTCTTCAGTTCTGAGACCAGCTTGCGCTTGCCCGCCGGAACCACATATTCCGGTTTGAACCCGTCCTTTATATCGACGCTCAGCTCATTGTCGTGCAGGTCCCTGATGTGTCCTTCGCTCGACTTGACGACATATTTCCCCTTTCCCAGATATTCCTGAATCTTTTTCGCTTTCGTCGGAGACTCGACAATTACAAGATTTTCCGCCATATCGTATATACCCATTAAATTTTAATCTCTATACCTTAATTATATAGTGCAAATTTCATTTGCGGCTGCAAAGTAACGGACAATTCGTCCATATTTCCAAATTTATTGACTAATTTTGTGCCTTTGTACGAAAAAAATGTGCCCGACTCATGAAAAATCGGGACTGATAAAACGAAAAAAACGGGGATATATGACCGAAAACACGAAAAAGAAGATAGTGCATTGGTTCTGGGGACTGTTTCTCGCACCGATATGCCTGCTTGTGCTGATGATTCTGCTCGTCTGGGCCTTCGCCGACATCCCTTCGTTCGAGGAACTGGAGAATCCGGACAGCAAACTTGCCACGCAGGTCATCGCGTCCAACGGCGACATTCTGACGACCATCCATGACGAGAACCGCCTGTTCGTCAGCTACGATGAACTGTCGCCATATCTCGTCCAGGCGGCGGTCGCAACCGAGGACTCCCGCTTCTACAGCCATTCCGGGATTGATTTCTGGAGCCTCGGGCGCGTGTTCTTCAAGACCCTTCTCGGCCGCGACTCAAGCCAGGGCGGAGGAAGCACCATAACCCAGCAGCTGGCCAAGACCCTTTACCCGAGGGCGGACGTGAGCAGCAAGGTGCCTGGGTGGTCGAAGGTGAAGATGGTGTGGATTAAGCTGAAGGAGTGGATTACGGCGGTGAAGCTGGAGCGCAACTACACCAAGGACGAGATTATGGACATGTATATGAACGCCGTGTTCTTCGGGAGCAATGCCTACGGGGTGAAGGCGGCGTCGAGGACGTTCTTCGCGAAGAATCCGTCCGAACTTACTGCCGAAGAGAGCGCGACTTTGGTCGGGATGGTGAACAAGCCTACGCGCTACAATCCGGTCCTCAATCCGGACAAGTCGCTGCAGCGCAGGAACTTCGTGCTTTCCCAGATGGAGAAGGCCGGCTATCTCACGAAGGATCGGTGCGACTCGCTCCAGCAGATTCCGATTAACGTGTCGTCCCATCAGGTCATGGACCACAATGCAGGTCTCGGGCCGTATTTCAAGGATATGCTCATACGCACCATGAAGGCCTCCAAGCCTCGCCGAGGCGACTACTACTATGCCGAGGACTATGCCGCCGACTCGCTTCGCTGGGAGACTGACGGACTTTACGGCTGGCTTGACAAGAACCGCAAGGCCGACGGCTCGAAATATGACCTCTACCGCGACGGGCTGCGGATTTACTCGACCATAGACAAGAATATGCAGCGCTATGCGGAGGAGGCAGTGGCGGAGCATCTCGGAAAGGACCTGCAGCCGACTTTCTTCCGTGAGCTGCGGCGAAAGCCCAATGCTCCTTTCGCGTCGGACGTTGATGCGGCGACGAGGGACCGTCTCATGAAGCAGGCACGCCGCTGGAGCGACCGCTACCGCATGATGAAGAAGGACGGCGCGTCGGAGTCGGAAATCATGAAAAGTTTCGGCGTGAAGACCCAGATGAGGGTGTTCTCATGGAAGGGGAAGGGATATATCGACACTCTGATGACTCCGGACGACTCCATAAGGTACTACAAGTCTTTCCTCCGTGCGGCTTTTGTGGCCGTTGAGCCGAACACCGGGTTCGTCAAGGCTTATGTCGGCGGCCCCAACTACCGCTGGTTCAAGTACGACAACGCGCGTCAGGGCAAGAGGCAGGTCGGCTCGACCATCAAGCCGTTCCTCTATTCGCTCGCCATGCAGGACGGCCTCACACCATGCACCGAGGTAGTGAACGTTCCGCAGACATTCATCGTCGGGGACGACACCTGGACTCCTCGAAGCACAGACAAGGACGAGTGGATTGGGCTTACGGTGACTCTGAAGTGGGGACTTACGAAGAGTTCGAACAACATCTCCGCCTATCTGATGAAGCAGTACGGCCCTCATGCCATGGCGGAGATGATGCACAAGATGGGCATAAACGGCCATCTCGACGAGGTTGAGTCGCTCTGCGTGGGTTCGACCGACCAGATGCCTTACGACATGATTGCCGCCTATAACACCTTCCCTTCGAAGGGAATGGCAATCACCCCTCTTTTTGTGACGCGCATTGAGGACAACACCGGCAACACGCTCAGTGAGTTCACGAACCACAAGAAGGTGGCGATAAGTGAATATACGGCATACGAGATGGTGGATATGATGCGCTCTGTGATCGATCACGGCACTGGAATCAGGCTTCGGGCGAAATATGGTCTGAAGGGCGAGATTGCCGGAAAGACCGGAACTACGAACGACAACTCGGACGGATGGTTCATCGGCTACACCCCGACGATTACCGCGGGCGTGTGGGTCGGCGGCGAGGACCGTCAGATTCACTTCAATTCGACGGCTCTCGGAGGCGGCTCGAACATGGCCCTGCCTATTTGGGGACTGTTCATGAAGAAGGTTCTGCGGGACGGTACGCTTGGAGTGAGCGAGGATGACCGCTTCATCCAGCCGTCCGGTGTCGTGATGAACATCGGCTGCGACGCGCTCGCCACCAAGGCTCCGGGCGAAAAGAAGGCCGTTGAGACACAGGAGGCGGCTGAAGAGGATTACTACTTTGAATAATGAAATATGAAAAATTATAAAAATATAGCCGTGATTTACGGCAGCGACTCCTCAGAATGGGAGGTTTCATGCCGTAGCGGAAAGTTCACTGCATCGAAGATTGACGGGGCAAGATATGATGTATATGAAATCTTTGCCCGTTTCGGCTCATGGAGCGTCGTCGCGATGCGTCCTAAGGGCTGCGGGAGGGTCGAGTTTGCCGAGGCTGATGCCCCTCAGGTCGATAAGACAGACTTTTCGGCAGTGATTGATGGTGTTCGGGTCAAGTTCGACTACGCCTACATCATGCAGCACGGCATCCCGGGGGAGAACGGGCAGATGCAGGGCTATCTCGAAATGCTCAGCGTCCCGTTCAGCAGCTGCAGCGCGTTCGTCTCAGCCATCACCTTCGACAAGTTCTCCTGCAAGAACTACCTGAAGGACGTTGATTTCGTGAAGGTCGCGAAGGATATGTTCATCCGCAAGGGCGAGCGCACTGAAGGGCTGGCTGATAGGGCGGTGGCGAAGTTGGGACTTCCGATGTTCGTCAAGCCTACCGACGGCGGCTCAAGCTTCGGGGTGACAAAGGTCAAGACTGCCGAGGATTTCGACAGGGCGGTGGCCTTCGCCTTCGAGGACAGCGGCATGGTCATCGCGGAGGAGGCCATAGTCGGCCGTGAAATCACCTGCGCGGTCTATTTCGACGGAAAGTCTGCGGTGGCTCTTCCTGTCATAGAGATTGTCACGGACCGCGAGTTTTTCGACTATGATGCCAAGTACAACGGCTTCAGCGAGGAAATCTGCCCCGCGCCGCTCGATGCGCAGACTACGGCTATGGTTCAGGAGGCTTCTAAGAAAATTTATGCCCGTATTGGCTGCTCCGGAATCGTCAGAATGGACTATATCCTTGCTCCGGACGGGCTCTATTTTCTCGAAATGAACACGATTCCGGGCATGACCGCCGCGTCACTTGTTCCTAAGATGGTACGCACCGCAGGCATGGAGATGACGGATTTCCTGAATGTTATAATAGATAATTCTGCCCGGTAGTCAATGCCTTGCTGTCAATCGGATGGCACTTTCATTTCGGGGATATTGTCATTTCGACTGAAACGGGAAATCTTTGCGTAAATCATGTGGCTGAAAGATTTATATAATAAAGGACGCGAACTTACGGCAGGCGAATACCCGGACGCCCGCGAGCGCGACAGCCTGCTCAACATCCTTCTGGAGGACGTCCTGCACCTTCAGCGATACACCGTTCTCACCGACCCGTTTCAGAACGTCAGCGGACATGACTGCGACCTGTTTCTCGGCTGTGCCCGCCGCCTTGCATCCGGCGAGCCGGTTCAGTACATCGTCGGCCGGACGGAGTTTTACGGGAGGCACTTCAATGTTACCCCCGATGTGCTTATTCCCCGTCCCGAAACCGAGTACCTGTGCCGCGAAGTCATTGAAAGGGCACGGCTCACCTTTCCGGACAAAACAGGATGCGTCATGCAATCTGAAACCTTCCCGCCTGAGCAGCCCCGGCTGCGTATTCTGGACCTGTGCACAGGCTCCGGCTGCATCGCCTGGACTCTTGCGCTTGAACTTCCGGGCTCCCGCGTCATGGGCGTGGACATATCTGAAGCGGCGCTGGGAGTCGCCGAAAGTCAGAACCTTATGTCCTCTCAACCTGCGGGCGGTGTGCCGGGGCGTGCCCTGTGTCCGGAATTTTTGAAATACGATGTTCTCCTCGGTCCCGGGTCTTTCGACTGCGAGTATGGCGAGTTTGATGTCATCGTCTCCAATCCTCCCTATGTCCGTGATAGCGAGCGTCCTATGATGCGGCGCAATGTCCTTGACCATGAGCCGTCACTCGCGCTCTTTGTGCCTGACGGAAACCCCCTGAAATTCTACAGGGCCATCCGTGACTGGGCAGACTCGTTCCTTGCTCCCGGAGGACTGCTGTTTCTGGAGGGGAACGAGGCTCTTATGGATGAGACAGAAGCACTTTTTTGTGATTTTTCCGAGCACGGAACTTTCAGCGACTGTTTCGGAAAACCGCGCTTTGTCTTTGCCAAAAAATAGTGTTACAGCCCTGTCGGGCGGCGTTTTTTTGATGTTCTGTCCCGGTTCGTACAGCGAAAAAGTTTGCGCAAACTTTTCCCGTTTCAATCAGACGAATAGGCCTTGCAGACGGTTCCACGCCCGATTATTCATATTAGCCGCTGAATATTTCATTCAACGGCTAATTGGTTGTTTCTTTGTGGCGGATAAAAATTTATTGCCATGAAGAGTTTGAAACTTATTGCGGGAATCATTTTCCTGCCTGTGCTATTCTCCTGCGAAAAGGAGATCCATGTGAAGTCTGCCGAAACGGCGGGAAGTCCGGTCGCGCTCGACATTGTCGCCGAAATGCTTTCGGAACTGCCGCTTGAACCGGAGCATTTCCGGGAGGTTCATTCCGCGGTAGAGTCCTCGTCCGGAAACGGTTACGACGAGGAATACACGATGGCGGACCTCTTTTCCTCCCCTGGAAAGGGCGTGGGGGACACCCCGACCAAGACCGCGTCGGCATCAAAGGCCTTTTCCCGTCCGCTCCGCGAGCTGATCCGCGAGCACGTCCGTTCGTCCGTCGCCACCAAGGCGGGAGGGGATTCCGCCTACGGAGACGACGCTGATGCCTACCTCTCCGCCCTTGAGTCCTCTGATGTGCAGATTTATTGGCCCTACTCCGAAAACTGGGACGGGAAGGCTTCGCCGGTCTTTACCTTTGACCCCGGAGACGATTCTGAGGTGAATATCGGCTACCGTGTCCTGAAGAACGAGTTCGGGGAGACGAGCGTGGAGAAGATGGAGGTGACGGAGGACTATGCCGAGAAGAACCCTGTCTGGGTGGTGAACCGCAACTCGGACTGCGGCTTCACGTCGCTTGAAATCATGCGCCGCGAGCATCCCGAATGGGATAACGGAGGCGGTGCATTGATTGTCGGCGGCAGGAGGCAGGGCATCACTCCGCAGGATTGTGTGTCGCTTCGACCTTTAGCTTCCGGGGACAGTCCGTCAAATACCGCGGGCACAAAATCCGGAGGAACGGGGCTCAAGACACTTGTGCTCAAGGAGTTCACCATGAAGCGCAATTATGACTGCTGGTTTGCCGGCGGCTCGGAATTTTTTATCAAGGCCGGCTCTGTCTCCGACTTCTGCGCCGCCACCGAGGCCGAGCTGCGGCTCTACAGTCCTATGATTACCGACTTCATGATTGTGGTAAAGCGGAAGCAGAAGGGCCAGGCCCTGCCGTTCAACACGGTAATCGTTTCCGACTGGTCGGAGCAGCTGACTCATGTGGCGTTCATGATTGCCGAGGACGACGGCGGCCGCATCGAGCAGTGGAAATGCTCTGCCGTGGTCAAAATCAAGTCCAAGAGCTACGGCTTCGACATTTCTCTCCCGTTCAACTCCCGCGACGACATTGTCTGGCGCGGCCAGCTCAGCCGCCGCTACATCGACGCCACCAGCAACCTCGTCGGCCACTTCGGCGACGTGGACATCACCTTTGAGGTCCTGGAGTACTGACGGGGCGCAGAAAAAGCGGTCTGCTGCGCTTTTTCTGCATCCCCTCTTGACCCAGTTATTTTGACAAGATTATCATCTCGCAGTTTTTGCAGTCAAATTTCATACGGAGGAAACGGCCGTTGTTGCGGAGGTAGAGACCTTCACTGATGTCGTTGGCGGCGGCGAGGGCGGTGTAGGCTGGAGTATTGCGGCAGAGCCCCAGCTCGTGGAGCAGGCAGTACTTGCTGCGCATGAGCTCTATATTGGCATCGTTGTTCTGTGCCTGCCTGCCGTCCGATGAGGGTGTTCCGTCGGGATTTCCGATTTGCAGCCCGCGTTTTAGTGCCTCGTAGGCCGGCTCTATTGTTTCAGCCCCGAGACGGCGGTAGAGCGAGGCCGCGAGGCTGTTGGCCACGTCGCTTTTGTAGCTGATGCGCTCCGGAAATTTCAGGGTGTCAGGGAGATTGCCGCTGATTGTGGCTTTGTTCAGAGACCTTGCCTTGTACGGCATCCTGTCAAGACTCTCGGCAATCTCGCGGCGGATGGCGTTGAGTTGTGCGGCACTCATCATGGGGATGTTGCCTTCCGCCTCGCCTCCAACAGTTCTTCCTTCGTTACTGCTGATGTCA
>CAKUPC010000011.1 GCA_934675095.1 uncultured Bacteroidales bacterium
CTCCAGAACATCGTCGGTGAGAGGCCCCGCGGCGACGTCGCTCTTGCGGTAGAAAAGCTTGTCGGCTCCATATTCCTTCATTATCTCAACGCCCACAAGGTCTCCCTCGGCAAACGGCAGCTTTCCTGACTTGCGGACAGGGATTACATTGCTGACGGCGCCGTCGGTAAGCAGAAGCGGAGTGCCGAAAAGAAATCCGCGCGCCTCAGGCACGGCAAGGTTCGGAGTGTCGACGAGCGTGTCAAGTTCGGAAGTCACCTCCCGAAAAACCTCCTTGGAATAGAGGAAAGGCATGATGTCGATGAAATTGATGCCCTCCTTTGGGAAATCCTTGTAAAAATTGAGCTTGTCCTGTAACATATTGATTTATCGTTAATTTTTCATTTATGCTTCCGCAATCGCCCGGCGAATGGGAAGAAGTCTGCACAGGTGTGCAAAGTTAGGAATTTTATTTCTAATTTTGCAGGTTTTTGGGTGCATCGTTTTTAACGAAAGCCTATCGAGGTCCAGGAGACTACTATATAATAAGGTATAACGGAATATGATAATCACTGACGGGGAACGCCTGCTGGCCCGGACGGGAATGCAGGAAGCGATGGACAACGGAATGAGCGGCGCTCGGGTAACTCTGAACAAGAGCGTGTCGGACACCTTGACCATGCTTGACGGGGAGATTGACAAGGTGAGCCGCTGCGCCGACAGGTCCCTGACTTTCTGCCTTTTTGCGAATGGGCGATACGGAACCTTTTCCACAAACAGGCTGAATGACAGCGCGGTGCGGGAGTTTGTCAGGAAAGCCTGCGACACCGTGAAGATTATGGAAGCGGACAAATGCAGGACGCTTCCGGCTAAGGAAAGGCTCGCGACGGACGCAGGGACCGGACTCGAAACGGGTCTGTGGGACAAGGGATATATGGATATGTCCGACACGAAAAGGATTGAACTGGCGCGGAGCATGACGCTCCGCGAGAAGGGAGGCGAGGGCTGGACCATGGTGTCGGAGGAAAACGAATATACGGACTACATCGACGAAACCTTTCAGATTGACTCCCAAGGATTTGAGGGTCAGCATTTCGAGACGGGCTTCTCCTGTTCGTCGGAAGTGACGGTGGCGGATTCCGAGGGAAGGCGCTTCAGCTCCTACTGGTGGGACTCGTCGGCGTTCCTCTCGGGGATTCACCCGGAGAGCTGCGCGGAGACTGCGCTTCAAAGAGCACTTGCTTCCATGAACCCGCAGCCGGTGTCAGGAGGGTGCTACAGGATGGTGGTTGACGGGAATGTCGGCTCCAAACTGCTGAACCCTATTGTAAGCGCCCTGAGCGCTTCGAGCATCCAGCAGAAGATGTCGTTCCTGTGCGGCTGCCGCGGAAGGAAAGTGTTTTCTGAAGGGCTCACGTTCACGGACATGGCCCGTGAAAGAGGCAGGGCCGGGGCGCGGCTGTTCGACTTGGAAGGCGTGGCGACAAGGAATCTGCCGCTGATTAGTAAGGGCGTGGTTGAAAACTATTTCGTGAACACCTATATGGCGAACAAGACAGGTCTTGAACCTACAGTGGAGGACATCTCGCGGCCTGTTCTCGGGAGCTGGTGTTCGGAAGAGATGGCGGCGAGGATTGCCGTGGAGAGACGCGGAACGCGGGATGATGCCGCGGGCCGTTTGGATTCCGACGAAAAAAGGCTATCTTTGGAAGATATTTTGCGCGGATGCGGGGACGGGATTTATGTGACGGAGTTCAACGGCGGGAACTGCAATCCGGTGACCGGGGACTATTCCTTCGGAGTGTCGGGATTCCGCTTTGAGGACGGAAAGCTCGGAAGCCCGTTCCGCGAGATGCTGATTACGGGGAACATTCTCGACCTCTGGAACAGCCTTATTGCCGTCGGTGACGACGCGAGGGACTGCGGCCGGTGGCGAATCCCGACGACGGCGTTTGACGGCGTAAGCTTTTCGGCGTAAGCCGACGCTTGGTCACGAAGAGGGCGAAGCCGCTGCTGCATTCAGAGCGACGTACTCATTTCGGCGAAGCCTGTATTTTTGAATTTATTAAATTTAGAGAAATATGAAAGTAGAAAAGAACACTGTGGTGGCTCTGACTTATGAGCTGAATGTCGATGGGCAGATTGTTGACAAATGCACCGTGGAGAGGCCTCTGGACTTCATTCACGGGATGGGGTATCTGCTGCCTAAGTTTGAGGAGGAAGTTGCCGGACTTGAGGCCGGGGACAAGTTCGAGTTCACGCTGACTCCCGAGGAGGGTTACGGGAAAGTGGATCCGAAGATGATTGTCGATCTGCCTGTGGAGGCATTCTCGGACCAGGAGGGCAAGATTCGCCATGACCTGCTCGTGGAAGGCTCAAACATAACTCTCGTCAATCAGTACGGGCAGCCTGTTCCGGCAAAGATTGTCAAGGTGGAGGCTAAGACTGTGAAGGTCGATGTGAACCACCCGATGGCCGGAAAAACCCTGAACTTCAAGGGTGAGATTGTGAGCGTGCGTCCGGCGACTGAAAAGGAAATCAAGGAGGGACTGCACGGCGAACTCGCGGGAGGATGCTCCGGATGCGGCGGAAACTGCGGCGAAGGCGGGTGCGAGGGCTGCGGCAGCGACAAAAACTGCGGTTGCGGCGACGGAGAAGCCTGCGGATGCGGTGACAACTGCGACTGCAAATAGAGTGAAACGAAGTAGAGAAACCTTTGCGCGATGAAAGTTGCCGTCGTCATACTGAACTGGAACACAGTGGATTACCTGCGGAGGTTTCTGCCCCCGTTGCTTGAGTCCGTGACCGCGTTCAATGCCGGCAACCATGCCAATGACAACAAGAGCACAAATTCGGGACTGCCGGATGCCACGAATGACCGGGCAGAGATTGTTGTCGCGGACAGCGCCTCCACGGACGGTTCGACGGAGATGGTGGCCGAGGAGTTCCCTTCTGTACGCCGAATTCCCCTCGCGAAAAACTACGGCTTCACGGGCGGCTACAACCGCGCGCTCAAGGAACTGGAGGAGAATCCGACTGCAAGCGCCGCCGAGGTCGGGAAATGCGGAGCCGCCGGGCATGACGGCATGAAATACGACCTGTTCGTGCTGCTCAACTCGGACATAGAGGTCACGCGCGACTGGCTGCGGCCGCTCGTGGAATGGATGAAAGGCCACCCGGAATGCGGAGCCTGCGGACCGAAGCTGCACAGCTGGTACGAGCGGGACAAGTTCGAGTATGCCGGGGCAGCAGGCGGACTGATTGACCGTTTCGGCTATCCGTTCTGCCGCGGGCGCGTGATGGGCAAGGTGGAGACTGACGGAGGCCAGTATGACGCGCCGGCGGACGTGCTCTGGGTGACCGGAGCCTGCCTCATGGTCAGGGCTTCGGTATGGAAGACTCTCGGAGGACTGGATGACAGGTTCTTCGCTCATATGGAGGAGATTGACCTGTGCTGGAGGATGCAGCTTGAGGGTTGGAAGGTTACGGTGGTTCCGGAATCGGCCGTGTTTCACCTCGGAGGAGGGACGCTGCCGCAGAACTCGCCGCAGAAGCTCTACCTCAACTACCGCAACAACCTGCTTCTGCTCGACAACAACCTCGCGCGGACAATCGGCCGGCGTAGAGCGGCCGCGAGGATTTTCATCCGCAGGATTCTGGACGGATGCTCGGCCGCGGCCTACCTGCTGTCCCTCAGGACGGACTATGTCAGTGCGGTATGGAGGGCGCACAGGGATGCCGCAAGGCTCATCGCCGGAAAACGGGACGGGAAACGGGGCATGAAGGACGCTGGAGCGGATGCGGCTGACAAAAGACATTGTCGCGGAACGCATTCTGTAGCGGGACTTTACAGCGGGTGCATGATTCCGAGGGCACTGCTTGGACTGAAGATACACTTATAACCGCACAATCCCTCCTCTGTAGAAACGATTCACCATGAAGAGGGACTGGCGGGGAAAAGATAAAAAATGGTTAATTATGCGGATAGTTATTGCAGGAGCCGGGGAAGTAGGCTCGCATCTGGCGAAGATGCTGAGCAACGAATCCAATGACATAACCGTCATCGACAGCGAGCAGAGCCGGCTGGACAGCCTGTCGGCGATTGCGGACATCGTGACCGTCAACGGCAAGTCTTCGGAAATCGGAGTGCTGCGCGAGGCCGGAGTGCCGGAGGCGGATTTGTTCATTGCGGTCAACCCTTCTGAATCGCAGGACGTGAACATTGTCAGCGCAATCCTCGCGAAGAAGCTCGGCAGCCACAAGGTCACCGCCCGCGTCAATACTGAAGAATATCTGTCCTTCGAGAACAAGAACCTATTCACGGAAATGGGCATAGACCTGCTCTTCTATCCTGAAAAGATTGCGGCGAATGAAATCGTCGATTTGCTGCGTCACAACGCATCCACGGACTCGATGGACTTCGCGAGGGGCAGGGTGCAGATGTCGGTGTTCAAGGTGGAGGACGACTCCCCTCTTCTGGACATGAACGTGCTCGACCTCAGCCGCCATGCCACTTCCGAAGACCTCCAGTTCCGCGTCGTCGCCATATCCCGCAACAATTCGACGATTATCCCCAAGGTCGATACGAGATTCAAATACCACGACCTTGTCTATATCATCTCGAAGCGCGAGGGTACCCAGATGCTGATGAAACTCATTGGAGCCGTGAATCTTGAGGTCGATAAGGTCATGATTCTCGGGGGAAGCCATACCGCGGAGATGGTGGCGCGGCAGCTCGTCGGACAGGCAAGTCAAATAAAAATCATCGACAACGACAAGGAGCGCTGCCTCGAACTCTCTGAAAGTCTTGGAGATACGGTCACGGTCATCAATGCGGACGGGCGGAATTCCGACGTTCTCATCGAGGAGGACATACGCAATTTTGATGCGTTCGTCGCGCTCACGGGCTCGTCAGAGGCAAACATTCTCGCCTGCGTCGCGGCAAAGAAGCTCGGGATTCCGAGGACGGTCGCCGAGGTTGAGAACATCGAATACATACGCCTTGCCGACGGGATGGGGGTCGATGCCGTCATAAACAAGAAGCTGATTACGGCAGGGCGAATCTTCAAGTTTACGCTGAGCGACAAGGTGCGTTTCATTAAATATATGAACGGGACGAACGCCGAAGTTCTGGAATATATCGTCGTCAAGGACGCGAAGATTACCTCCGGAAGGCTTATGGACCTCGATTTCCCGAAGAACGCGATTGTCGGAGGAGTGATTCGCGGCAACAATTCGTTCATCGCGGTGGGCAGCACTCAGATTCAGGAATATGATAGGGTTGTTGTTTTTGCTCTCCCGGAAGTAGTTAAGGAGGTAGATCGTTTTTTCAGATAATATGACAAAATGTCATTAGATGGGCTGCGGCTTGCTCTTTGAGTTAGAGTGGGCGGGTTCGATGTGCCTGGATGGAAGTCCGGGGCGCGTTGAACCGTGTGACATATTTGATAAAAAATGGAGAAATAAGATATGAGCAAGAACAAAAAACATCACGAGAGAACTGAGGAACAGGAGGTTGCGGAGAAAGAGGTAAAAGCGGAAGAGACTGCCTGCGGACAGGAAGACGAGACTTCGGAGAAAGAGGCGGCGAAGGAGGAGACGGATGATGAAGTCGAGCAGCTGAAGAAATCCAAGTCGGAACTTGAGACAAAACTGACAGAGACAAGTGACAAACTGGCCAAGACAGAGAATGCCTATGTCAGGCTCATGGCGGAATTCGACACTTTCAGGCGCCGCACCGCACAGGAGAAGCTTGACATGGTCGCCACGGCTGCCGAGGACACGATAAAGGGAATGCTTGTGGTTCTTGACGACTGCGAAAGGGCGATGAAGCTGCTCGCGGAGTCAGACGACGCGACTGCCGCGAAGGAAGGCACTGAGCTGATTTACGGGAAGCTGATGTCATACCTCAAGAGCAAGGGGCTCACCCCTATCGAGGCGATGGGCGCCGACTTCAACACCGACGAGCATGAGGCCGTCGCGCAGTTCCCGGTCGAGGATGCGGACAAGAAGGGAAAGGTCTTTGACGTCGTGCAGACAGGCTACAAGCTCAACGGCAAGGTCATCCGCTTCGCGAAGGTCGTCGTCGGAATCTGACGGGGGCTTGGCTCAGGATAAATGACAGAAAAAGCGGAGAAAGAAGATTATGGCAGCGAAAAGAGATTATTATGAAGTGCTCGGGGTCGCCAAGACAGCGACGGCCGACGAGATAAAGAAGGCCTACAGGGCACTGGCAATCAAATATCACCCGGACAAGAACCCAGGGAACAAGGAAGCCGAGGAAAAGTTCAAGGAAGCCGCGGAGGCGTATGCTGTGCTGAGCGACCCCGACAAGAGAAAAAAATACGACCAGTTCGGCCATGCCGGAGTCGGCGACAATCCGGGTCCTGACTTCAGCGGAGGCTTCGGAGACCTTAACGACATCCTGAACAACCTCTTCGGAGGCGCATTCGGAGGTTTCTCCGGCAGCTTCGGTGGCGACGGCGGATTCGGCGGGTTCAGCGGATTCGGCGGAGGCCGTGCGCAGGAAAGAGTGGCGCGAGGCAAAGATATCAGGGTTCATGCCCGTCTGACGCTTGAGGAGGTGGCACGCGGAGTTGAGAAGGAAATAACAATCGAGAGATTCGTGCCGTGCCAGTCATGCGGCGGAAAGGGCGCGAAGTCGGCCGCCGACATAAAGACCTGCCCGAGCTGCAAGGGAACCGGACAATATAAGAGAGTCGTGCAGTCATTCCTCGGTCAGACCGTGGCATACTCTCCATGCCCGCAGTGCGGCGGCGAGGGCAAAATTGTCACGAATCCGTGCCCGAGCTGCGGCGGAAGCGGCCTTGTGAGGAAACGCGAGACGGTGCGCGTCAAGATTCCGGCTGGAGTCGAGGACGGAATGCAGCTCAGGGTGACCGGAGCCGGCAACGCCGCGAAGAACAACGGAATCAACGGCGACCTGCTTGTAGTCATCGACATCGACGCGCACAAGGATTTCGAACGCAAGGACAACAACCTGTTCTACACCAAGGTCATCTCCGTCACGGACGCTATGCTCGGATGCGAGGTTGACATCCCGTGCCTCAACGGAACCACGCAGAAGCTCAAGATAGAGCCGGGCACTCAGTCCGGCACGGTGCTCACGATGCGCGGCAAGGGTCTGCCGTCAGTGAACAGCTACGGATGCGGAAACCTCTATGTCAAAATCGGCGTATGGATTCCTAAGAAGCTCAGCCGCGAGAGCAAGGAGCTTGTCGAGGCGCTGGGCAGGTCGGCGGACGTGACTCCGAATCCGACTAAGGATGATAAGTCGTTCTTCGACAGACTGAAGAATTTGTTTTGACGGGGCGCATAAAAGGCGGTCTGCTTCGTTGCATGTGAATTTCAAATCCTCACAACCATAAGGTTGCTCCGGTGTTGAAATCCCCAGTGCGCCTTGCATCCCATCCTTTTATGCATCCCCTTTCCCTAAGCATCTGTTACAGAAAGTTATTCAATCGTTGTTTGAAGACTGAACGGGAACTGATGTTGGAGCCTGAACGGAGAAATCCTTTCAGGCTCCTTTTTATTTTCAGCCGGTTACCTATTCCCAGTCGGTAAGCTTGAGGCGGAACTTGATGCTGGTGGAGAACTGCCCTTCCTCTCCCCTGATGCGGCTGGGGAAAGTGCGGCGGGACTCCTCGACGAAGCCGAGCTTGCGGAAAACATTGCCGGAGGATTCCATGCCCTCGCGGACGGGACGGCCGGAGACGGCGGTGGAGATGGCATAGGTCATCACGTCGTCCGGATGCCGGTCCGCGATGAAAGCCTTGAGCAGCTTGCCCATGCCGCCTACTACGCGGGTGTCACGGAGCGAGGCGTAGCGCACCCACTCATAGGAACTGACCGTCCGTCCCTGCTTTTCCCATCGGCGCGCGTTCGAGAAGGTCGCGACGGCGACAAGTTCGCCGGCTACCCCGCATCTTTCCGCCGCACCGGTGGCACGCCGGCGGAAAAGTCCGTAGCAGTCGCGGCAGGAGGCGCTTCCATAGACATGATTGGCATCGAGGAAGCGGTCGGCAGTGGATTTGTCGATTTTCCGCACGTCGCAGTTCCTTGCAAACACGGTTCTTTCAGTGATTATCGGGTCGTTCAGCGTATCCATAATTCCGCGAAGATATAAAAATTTGCCCTCAAAACCATATTCCGCAAAGGCGAAAATTGACTATCTTTGCAGCGACATGAGTACAGGCATTCAATATCTTCTGATTACGGCGGCAGGCGTGGGTGGCTCTACGCTCTTCGGCTACATTCTCGGCTACTTCATAAAGGATGTGCCGCACAAGGTGAACGATGCGATTCTGGGGCTCTGCGCCGGAATCATGATGGCGGCGGCGATTATGGGACTCATTGTCCCTGCCATAGATTCATACGGCGGATTTCCTGGGAAACTTATCCCGATTGCAGGCGTTTTCGTCGGGGCGCTGTTCCTGACTTTCATCGACCGCTTCACCCCACATCTGCACAAGCTCGCAGGCCTTGACAACGAGGCGCACGCCAACGACAGGCATCTCGACCGCATCCTTCTGTTTGTCCTCGCGATTGCCATCCACAAGTTCCCCGAAGGAATGTCCGCAGGCGTCGGCTTTGCCGGAGGAGCGGCTCCGGAACTTCTCGGAAGCGCGGTCAGCGTGGCAATCGGAATCTCCATCCAGAACATCCCCGAGGGCATGGTGATAGTCTCCCCTCTCCTGCTTGCCGGAGTCAGCCGCAGACGCACGCTCGTCATCGCACTCGCCATCAGTGCCCTTGAAGTGGCCGGGGTGTTCACCGGCTACCTTCTCGGCTCCATCTCGGAGTTTTTCCTCCCCTTCATGCTCGCATTCTCCGGCGGCGCGATGCTCTATGTGGTCAGCGACGAGATGATTCCCGAGTCCCACGCCCACGGCTACCAGAAACCCGCGACCTTCGCCCTCATAGCCGGATTCATCTTCATGCTGCTCATCTGATTCCGCCGATTCGGGACGCGCACAAAAGTTGAAAATGCTGAAAAAAAAGACATATTTCGCCGGAAATATGCAAATAAAAATTTGCAAAGTAAGATTTTATTCCTACCTTTGCAATCCCAAAACGAAATGGTGTCATAGCTCAGTTGGTAGAGCAAAGGACTGAAAATCCTTGTGTCCCTGGTTCGATTCCCGGTGACACCACTTCAGAGAGAGTTGCAACAATGCAGCTCTCTTTCTTTTTATGCCGTATTTCAAATAAAAGCATTATCTTTACGGTGCAAAATGTGATACCAATATCAGAAATAACACCATAATATGATATTTGAACGTAAGAAATACCTAAATGAACTTGTTGCAGGACGTGGAAACGGACTTGTGAAGATAATAACAGGAATCAGACGATGCGGAAAATCTTTTCTGCTGTTTGACATCTGGCATAACTGGCTGTTGGAACATGGGGTGACTGATAGTCACATTATCGAAATACAGCTTGATGATTTCCGGAACAGACAATTGAGAAAACCAGAAGCCTTGCTTGACTATATCGACTCAAAGGTTGTGGATGACGGCAATCCTTATTATGTTGTACTGGATGAGGTGCAACTGGTAGAAGAGTTCGTGGAGGTTATTCTTAGCTTGACACACATGAGGAATGTAGATGTGTATGTGTCAGGTTCAAACTCCCGCTTTTTGTCAAGCGATGTCGTAACAGAATTTCGTGGCAGGGGTGACGAGATACGCATCTGGCCGCTCACATTTGATGAATATTTCAAAGGCGTAGGGGGAGATATACGCAAGGCGTGGAGAAATTATTACACCTTTGGAGGATTGCCGCAAGTGGCCCTGTTGGAAACTGAAGAAAAAAAGACGGACTATTTGCGTAGTCTGTACGAAACGACTTATCTGCGTGATGTGATAGAACGCAACCATCTACGCAATCCTGAAGGACTTAAAGAATTGGTGCGTGTGCTTGCATCGTGCATAGGCTCTTCCACCAATCCGACCAGAATAGCCAATACATTCCAATCCGCACAAGGTGTAGTCATAAAAAGAGATACGATAAAGCAGTATATTGACTATTTGAAAGATTCTTTCCTCATAGAGGAGGCGCTGCGTTATGATGTAAAAGGCAGAAAATATATTGGCACTGAAACTAAGTATTACTTTGCCGATGTTGGCATTCGTTCAGCCATTCTCAACTATCGCCAGCAGGAAGAGACACACATTATGGAGAATATCATCTACAACGAGCTTCGTAGCCGTGGCTATAATGTGGATGTTGGCTTAGTAGAACTTGGAGGCAAAGATGAGAACGGAAAGTTTGTCAGGAAGCACTTGGAAGTGGATTTTGTGGTGAATCGTCCGCCGTATAGAGTTTATATCCAATCCGCATTCCATATGCCGACCCCCGAAAAGGAGACGCAGGAACATCGCCCTCTCTTGTCAATCAATGATCATTTCCGTAAGATTGTTATTGTCGGTGATGACATTCATCGCAAGGAGGATGAGCTTGGAGTATTGACCATTGGTCTGTTAGATTTCCTGACGGACAAAAACTTGCTGGAGCAGGGGTAAGTAAATTTCACTTCGCCGCATGGCGTTCTACTCTATCCCTCGGTTTTTCACAAGACAAAAAACAGGCAGGGATTTTCGCCCTGCCTGATGTGCATATTCTATTTACGAACAACCTTCACATCTTTGATTTCCCATGTCGGAGCACAGCTTGTCGTTCCAACATATCTGAACGCAAACTGCATCTTGCTGCCCAAGTAGTCCTTAAGGTCTATCTCGCCGGACTCTACAAAAGTCCAACTATCCCCAGAAGGGAAATTTGGTATAGTGAGATTCTGCCAAGACGCGTCTCCTATTTTCCTAACCACGAGATTGACGAAATCCGATGCAGTGTTTGACTTAAGATAATTCAATGCGTGTGAGAAAGTCAAGACAGCGGATGACTCGTCTGAAAGGTCTATCTCCGGAGATATTAGTAACGCTTCAGATGCAAGATTCTTCTTAATATATGAGGTAGCTTTCATACACTCGTATTTAGAATCATTTTGCCAAACATATGTATAACCAGTTGGGAGCGTTATATTTTCAATTGTGAACTCTCCCTTATCAGATGAGAAGGATTCTTCAAATATCGTGTTGGACATTATCTGCTGAATCACAGTCATTACCTTTGTCGTGATGCCGTTGGCATTTGAGGCTGAGATTATTATGTAGGCCGTTCGCGGCGAATCTGTTTCATTCTTGCCTACGGCAGAATAAACAATCTTGCCGTCTTCGTATGAGGCTATCAGCCAAGACGATCCAGTCTGTCCATCCTTATCATCGTAGGCAGCGCAGGTTATCTCTCCGTCCTGTCCGGAAATGGTAGCCTTTACTTCATGAACAGTTTCGTCATCATAAGCCAGGCTGACCTCCGTTTCATCAAGAACAATTGAAGGCGGAGTCGGAAGCGAACCTGTGCCCTTGCCATCAGTGTAAATGGCAACATCATTCTGACCCGAAGCGTAGCAAGAAAATATTAAGCCGTTCTCTCCATTACTGTTGTACTTTATTGTATTCCTACTGTTTGAACCTTGGGCCTTTATGGTCGCAATTACGACATTATCTTTAGTCGTCGAACAAGTTATTGCCCAGGAAGCATTGGCATCAACACTCGTTTGAGTCTTCAGGTAATTTTTGCTGCTTGATGCCGCGTAAATATAACCCGAACCTGTATTGAATGCATACGTTCCTGACGCACTTCCTTGTTCAAGTGTAAACAGCTGGACATCATTTCCCGGATTTACAATCGTGCTGCCCTTCTTAGTTATCGAAGCCCGGCCTCTGTTCTTATCGTTCTGCGTCGTGCTGATTGCATAATTATAACCGGCTGCTGCTATGATTATCTTGTCTCCAATTTTAAGTGTGCTTGCATCTGTCACAAGAGTATAGACCTCATCAGACTCTTTCTTTGTGAAATCCGCAACGCTGAACTTCGACACTTTACCGGCTTCGAATTTCAACGGATTCGCAACAGACGAAAAGTCAATCATTTTCTCATAAGTGCCGTTTGCAGTTGTAACAACAACCTCCAGTAATTCACCTGTCAAATCAACCGGAGCACATCCAAAGAAAACGTCCTGCGTCTTTGACGTGTTCAGGGTTATTGTAGCCGATGCTGTATTCTCTGACAATTTTCCCGACGCAAAAGAATAAAAATAACGTCCGGCAATGTTCTTGCTCGCATTCAGCGAAATTGATGAAACTTCACCCGCGCCGTCAGGAAGAGTTATGGACAGACGACCGTAAGCCGTGACATGACTAAACTGAAGATTGCTTATTTCGACATCAAACGTCTCTGAGATATGGCTTGCCACAGTAATCTGCGCCTTTTCATCGCAAGTTCCGTCCGCAGGAATCTGAGATGATGGGATTGACAAGTTGTAAGAGCCGTTAGAATAACCAATCGCGGCATCAGCCGGGCTGGCAATGTAAAAGTTGTGCTGAGATGATGTTGAAGACGCCTCAAATTCCTTCGAGAAAGAAGCCGTCTTCAAGTCTTCCGATGGAGTGACATTGGCTTTGTTTATCGAAGACGAACCTCCGCTATAAACGATTCCGACCTGCTGTCCTTCAGTCCATAGAACCGGATAAGCATCTCCGACTTTGTCTCCAAAATGGGATTTGGTAAAGAGTTCAGCCGTGTTGAAATGAACCGTTTCGCCGGTCTGAACGGCGTCGACATTTTCCTTCGCGCAGGAAAGAACTGCCATTGCCGGGGCGGCGATGAGCAGGAATGCTTTGAAAATCTTTTTCATGGCCTCGTCTGATTAAAAGGTTCCATAATCCGATTCCGGGGCGTCGTCAATCGCTGCGCCCAGAGTCTTGACTTCACTTGCGGCAAATCCGCACTCGGTTGAGACCTGCTCCATGTGCAGGAGCGGGGTCTCATAAGTTTTGCTTTGTACTACTAACATTGTTTTTAATATATTAAGGTTGTTTGTTCCCAACATCCGGCCGCTCAGCTTTTCACATCGCGTCCAAATAAAAAGGGGACCCGTGACGGACGGCACATGACGATTCACATCGGCGGTCCCCGAAAATACCTTTATAATTTCAATACTAGAAACCTTCAAAAAATAACCTGAATCATCTTTTTCATTCTTTTCGGTCCAGGTTCCTTTTCTCATCGGTCATGTACCTCCAGTACACTCCCTCTTCCAAAAGAAACCTATACTCGAAAATAATTGACAAATCTGAAGCAGTTTATTCTTTTCATGTTTCTACATCCGTTGTTGTCTCTCCCTACGCTTCCGACGTTTCGCCCGCCCATCCAGAAGCCAAGCGATAAAGCTTGGAGGGAACGAGTACAGACGACTTGAGGGTACCGATGCCGATTAAGGCAACGATACCCTCAAGGATACGTCTTCCGCTATTTTTCCGGTCAGTTCATCAGAAAGTGCATAGCCGCAATATATACCCCCCCAACAAGGTTCAGGACACACTGCGTCACAACATCACTATGCCGTTTCATGAACAACTGCATGACTTTCCGTAATATAAAGGTTGTTATTTCGAAGGCAAATGTCGCTATTATTCCGCATATATGCAAAACATATTCGCAAAAATGTTCGTACTTCATACGCCACTTTTCTGCACTCGGCAGTCGCAAATTCATTTGAACTGCTCCGGCTCATCGAAAAGGTCGGCCTGTCTGTTCGGGGAGGGATGCAACCGGATTGCAAAATCGTGTGGCGAAGGGCGGAACGTGGGCTATTTCGGAGATATATTGCTACCTTTGTCGTCTGTAAAAACATAAATACGGATAACGATGAAAAGGAACATTATCACCGTTCTGTTCTTTGCGGTTCTCTGCGTCGTGGGCTGCAAGTCGCGGAACGGGGAATCAAACGAGGCCGGAAACGGGCACACGCATTCCGAGGCCTGCTCACACGAAGGACATTCACACGAGGGACATGGACACGACGGTCACGGGCATGAGGGACATTCGCACGACGGACATGGACATGACGGACACTCGCACGAGGGACACGGACACGAAGAAGGCGTGCATTCCGGAGAGATAAAGTTTACTGCGGCACAGGCGGAGGCCGTCGGGCTTGAAACGGAAATCGTGGAGCCGGCGCCGTTCCGCTCGGTCATACACACCGGCGGAGTCATTCAGAACCTTCAGGGCAATGAAACTGACATAGTCGCGACCTCGGCCGGAGTGATATATTTCACAAATCCGTCAATCTCTGAGGGATTGCAGGTCGGGAAAGGCGCTGAAATCGCGTCGGTGACGGCAAGGAATCTTCAGGACGGAGACCCGGTCGTGAAGGCAAAGGTCGCATACGAGACCGCAGAGAAGGAATATCTCAGGGCGGAAAGGCTCGTCGCTGACAAAATCATATCAGAAAAGGAGTTCGAGCAGGCAAAGATGAACTATGAGACCGCCAAGGCGGCCTACGAGGGTCAGGCTGCGAATCTCTCGGAGCGCGGAGTTGCGCTCAAGACCCCTTCCGCCGGCTTCATAAGCAGGCTCTACGTCGGACAGGGCGAATATGTGAACGCGGGGCAGACCATAGCCACGGTCATCAGCGGCGGCCGTGTCCAGCTCCGCGCCGACCTGCCGGAGGACAGGTTCAAGGCGCTCGGCCACATCCACGACGCGAATTTCCGGCCAGCCTACGATGAGCTGGCCTATAATATAAAGGAACTGAAGGGTCATGTCGTTTCATGCGGGCGGACGGTCGCGGACGGCTCGGCCTATCTGCCGGTGACCTTCGAGTTCGAGAACAGTGGCGGATTCATTCCGGGTTCATTCGCTGATGTCTGGCTGCTGACGGACAGCAGGGATGACGCGCTGAGCGTGCCGGTTGCCGCGCTGGCCGAAGACCAGGGAGTGTTCGCCGTGTATGTGCGGCTTGAACCTGAAGTATTCAAGCGTCAGGAAGTTGAAATCGGGCAGAGCGACGGAATGCGCGTGGAGATTCTCAAGGGGCTGAAAGGCGGCGAGGAGGTCGTCACAAGGGGCACCCATCAGGTCAAATTGGCTTCCGCATCAACTGCCATCCCGGGACACACACATAATCATTAAGAGGGGCGAAGAAAAGGCGGTCTTGCATCCCATCCTTTTCTTCATCCCCTCTCTTTATAGGCTCATTAGAATGAATTGGATGGAATAAATGATTGAAATAATCGAATATATATGTTAGATAAGATAATACGATTTTCGCTGAGCAATCGGCTCGTCATACTTGTGGCGGCGGTGCTGCTGATGGTGGCGGGAGTGCATACGGCCACGACGATGGACGTGGACGTGTTCCCGGATTTGAACGCGCCGACTGTAGCGGTGATGACGGAGGCCAAGGGAATGGCTCCGGAGGAAGTCGAGAGGCTAGTGACGTTCCCGATTGAGACGGCGGTGAACGGAGCCACTGACGTGCGCCGCGTGCGTTCTTCGTCAACCACCGGATTTTCAATAGTATGGGTCGAGTTCAACTGGGGGACGGACATCTACCGCGCACGCCAGATAGTCTCGGAAAAGATTGCCGTCGTGAGGGACGCTCTTCCTTCAAACGTCGGCAATCCGGTGCTCGGGCCGCAGTCGTCAATACTCGGCGAGGTCATGTTCGTGGCCCTCACGTCCGACAAGACCTCCATGCAGGACCTCCGCACCATAGCCGACTGGACCATTCGCCCGCGGCTTCTTGCGACTGGAGGCGTGGCTCAGGTGGCGGTGCTCGGAGGAGACGTCCGTGAGTATCAGATACTTCTGAATCCTTCAAAGATGAAGCACTACGGGGTCGGGCTCGACGAGGTGTATGCTGCCGTGAACGACATGAACCGCAACGCCGCGGGAGGAATACTCTATGAATACGGGAACGAATACATCATACGCGGCGTCGTATCCACTGACGATGTCCGCGAGATGGGCAAGGCCGTGGTAAAGAACGTCGGGGATTCGCCGATTACTCTCGACAGGATTGCGGAGGTGAAGGTCGGGAACAAGTCCCCGAAGACAGGCGTGGCCTCGCACAGAGGGAAGCCCGCGGTGATGCTGACCGTCACCAAGCAGCCGAACACCAGCACCATAGACCTTACCGCAAAGCTCGACGAGGCGCTTTCCGACCTGCAGAAGACGCTTCCCGCCGACGTGAAGATGTCCACGGACATATATCGTCAGGAACGGTTCATCAACAATTCGATTGACAATGTCAAGAAATCTCTCTTCGAGGGAGGAATATTCGTCATCATCGTCCTGTTCCTTTTCCTCATGAACGTGCGGACGACGTTGATTTCCCTGGTGACGATTCCTCTTGCGCTTGTCATATCCATATTGACACTCAATATGTTAGGGCTCACGATTAACACGATGAGCCTCGGTGGAATGGCAATCGCAATAGGGTCGCTCGTCGATGACGCCATTGTCGATGTCGAGAACGTGTTCAAGCGGCTGCGTGAAAACCACAACCTGACGCCGGAGAAGCGCCGTCCGAAGCTGAAGGTGATTTTCGAGGCTTCGCGCGAGGTGCGTATGCCAATCCTGAACTCGACTCTCATCATCATCGCCAGCTTCGTGCCTCTTTTTTTCCTCTCCGGAATGGAAGGACGCCTGCTTGCGCCGCTCGGAATCGCGTTCATAACCGCGCTCTGCGCCTCGACGCTTGTCGCGCTCACCCTCACCCCTGTCCTGTGCAGCTACCTTCTCGGAGAACACAGGGGCAAGGACGAGAAGGAGGAGAAAGAGCCGATAATCGCCCGCAAGCTCAAGGAAGGCTACGGAAAGGCGCTCGACTGGGCGCTGAGGCACAAGGCTGCGGTGCTCGGTGTGACCGGGGCGCTTCTTATTGCCGCCCTCGTGATTTTCGCGGGGCTCGGACGCAGCTTCCTGCCGCCGTTCAACGAGGGGTCGTTCACAATCAATGTGAGCACGATGCCGGGCGTGTCGCTTGAGGAGTCCGACAAAATCGGGGCGAAGGCGGAGGAAATCCTGCTCAGCATCCCGGAGATACAGACCGTCGGGCGCAAGACCGGGCGCGCGGAACTTGACGAGCACGCTCTCGGGGTGAACAGTTCGGAGATTGAGGCGCCGTTCATTCTCGACAGGCGCGGCAAGGACGAGGTGCTCGCCGAAATCCGCGAGAAGATGAAGGTCATTCCGGGCATCAACCTAGAAGTCGGGGCGCCTATTACCCACAGGATTGACGCGATGCTTTCGGGAACCAGCGCCAACATAGCGATAAAGCTCTTCGGCACGGACCTCAACAGGATGTACGCGCTCGGAAACGAGATCAAGGGCGCGGTCAGCGGGGTGGAAGGCCTCGTCGATCTGAACGTCGAGCAGCTTGTGGAAAGGCCTCAGCTTCAGATCGTTCCGAAACGGGAGATGCTCGCGAAATATGGGCTCACGCTCCCGGAGTTTGCGGAAATCGTGAATGTCATGCTCGCGGGAGAGACCGTTTCGATTGTCTATGAGGGCAACAAGTCGTTCGACCTGACTCTCAAGGTGAACGAGGAGGGACGCTCCACGGCGGACAACATCAGGGAACTCATCATCGACGCCGGCGGCAGGAAGATACCTCTGAGCAATGTCGCCGAGATACGCTCCGCGAGCGGGCCGAACACAATCAACCGCGAAAACGTGGCGAGGAAGCTCGTCGTCTCGGCAAACGTCGCCGGGCGGGACCTGCGCGGAGTCGTTAACGACGTGCAGAGAATCATCGACGAAAAGATTGTGCTTCCTGAAGGCTACCACATCGAGTACGGCGGGCAGTTCGAGAGCGAGCAGGCGGCGTCGCGAACCCTGCTACTGACTTCAATTTTCGCGATTCTCGTTATATTCCTCCTGATTTTCAACCAGTTCCGCAACATGACGCAGTCCGTCGTGATTCTGCTGAACCTGCCGCTTGCGCTCATCGGAGGCGTGCTCGCGATTTGGATGACGGGAGAGGCGCTCAGCATCCCGTCCATCATCGGGTTCATATCCCTCTTCGGCATCGCCACGCGCAACGGAATGCTTCTGGTCGAGAGATACAACGACCTCAGAGCCGAAGGACACACAATCCGCGAAAGCATCATGCTCGGCTCCAAGGACAGGCTCAACCCTATCCTGATGACGGCCCTGACCTCGGCGCTCGCGATGATTCCGCTCGTGGTGGGAAGCGACCTTCCGGGCAACGAGATTCAGAGTCCGATGGCGAAGGTGATTCTCGGAGGCCTCCTGTCATCGACGTTCCTCAACGGATTCATAATTCCGATTATGTATCTTCTTACAAATAAGGAAAATGCACAAATAAGAGAAGAAAAGGAGATTGCTGAATGAAGAAATATATGATTGCGGCGTTCGCCGCCATGGTGTCCGTCATTCCCGCCGCGGGACAGGCCGCTTACGGAGACCCGATTGACGGGGTTCTGAGGGAAATAGAGGCCCACAACACCACGCTTGAGGCTCTCAGGCAGACGGCCGAGGCGCAGAAGCTTGAAAACCGCACCGGAATCACGCTTTCCGACCCGGAAATCGGCTTCAGCTACCTCTGGGGAGGGCCTGCGGCCATCGGCAACCGTCAGGACGTGAGCGTCACTCAGAGTTTCGACTTCGGGACGCTTACCGGGCTGAAGGGCAAGGTGGCGGCTCAGAGGAACGAACTTGTGGAATGGCAGTACAAGGCGGACAGGATGAACATCCTGCTTGAGGCCAAGCTCTGCTGCATCGACCTGATTTACTGGAACGCGCTGATCCGCTCGCTGGAAACGAGGGTCACCGGCGCTGAGTCCATCGCCGAAAGCCAGCGCAGGAGGCTTGAGCACGGAGAGGGTAACATCCTGGCATACAACAACATCGTCCTCGACCTGGCAACCGCCAAGAACGAGATGATGCGTGCCGAGGCAGAAAGGGACGCGGTGCTCTCGCAGCTCTCAAGGCTGAACGGAGGACAGGGCGTGGAGCTTTCCGACAGCGAGTACGGCACGCCGGAATTCCCGGAGAATTTCGAGAGCTGGTATGCCGAGGCCGAGGCAAAGAATCCCGTGCTTGCCTATGTCAGGCAGGAGATTGAGGTGAACCGCAAGGAGCTGTCCCTCAGCAGGACGGGGAACCTCCCGTCGCTTTCCGTCGGCTATATGGGCGAGTTCACTCTCGGGCAGCGCTATCAGGGAGTTTCCGTCGGGATTTCCGTCCCGCTCTGGTCAAACGCGCGCCGCGTCCGTCAGGCAAAGGCGGCCGTACAGGCGGCGCAGAGCCGGGAGAAAGATGCCAAGCAGCAGTTCTACAGCAATCTGGAGGCTCAGTATCTGCGTGCCTCCGGCCTTAAGTCCGTCGCGGAGAACAGCCGCGGGACGCTTGAGGCTTCGGACAACAGGGAACTGCTGAAAAAGGCGATGGAGGCCGGGGAGATCTCCGTTCCGGACTATCTTGTCGGAATCGGCCTCTACCATGACGCGCTGAAGCAGACGCTTGAAGCGGAGCGAGAGTATCAGCGAGCCTACGCTGAGTTATCTGCCTTTGAATTATGACAGGCAGACTAAGAAGCTGTTTTAATTTTTCTTACATTTATCTTTATGTGTTCGTTCTTTTGGTGTCTTTTTGGTCATATTTTCCCATTTTGTTCGTCATTTAGCACCGCTAAACTCCTCTCAAAACGAAAAAATCTGACTCAAAAATACATCTCAAAATAACTGAACAAAAAATTCAAACATCTTCTAAGAAACCTTCAAAAAATAACCTGCATCATCTTTCTCATGCTTTTCGGCCTAGATTCCTTTTCTCATCAGTCGTGTACATCCAGTACACTCCTTCTTCCAAAAGAAATCTATACTCGAAAATCAAAGACAAATCTGAGGCAACTTATTTTTTTCATGTTTCTAAAAGGAAAAATATGAAATATACAGGAATCCAAGACATATTGTTTGCAGACGCGTGCCTCATATTCATCGTAACAGGAATAATCTGCGCCGTCGTGCGTTGGTTTCACATGTGCCGGCCATACGACAGGGAGGAGAAATACTTCTACCCCGTACGGCGTTTGGTCGCTCTCGGCTATTTGTCGATGGCTCTTTTGGAAATTCCCTATTTCCTCGCGCCTTCAGACCCGGCGACAGTCATATATATAGGCATAGCCGGAATACTTTTCTATCCGATGTGCTTCGCGTCGCTGTTCGGGAGGTATTTCAGCACACAGCATCTCAACAAGACTTACAACCTTGCTTATGTCACCGCGACATTTGCTCTGATAACCGCACTGCTGATCACGCTCGTCGCGGGATACGGAGACTGGATGGTCGCGAACAAACTCCGGCTGAAATGCGCGGCAGGACTCACGAGCATCGCCCTCACCGGCATACTGCTGAAGACAACAATCCGGATACACAAGAGAATTGACGAGTATCACCTGCAGAATTTCTCCGACGAGGGAGACTTTCCCTACCGGTTCGCCGAGAAAACTCTGTGGATGCCATTGGCGTGGGTTGCAGTTGTCTGGCTGATATTCATCACCGGGAACGGTACGGTCAAGCTCATAGTGGATCTCGTGCTGTCCGTGTCCATGCTGATGTTCCTTCTGCTTATACTTCACCCGCAACGTATGCTTCAGACAGAGGCAGCCAGCAAGGAAGGGAATCGACTGGACACCGTCACGAATGAACTGATGCAGGAGGCGCTCGACGAGTCCGAGGACATAGAAGAATACGAATCCGGAATCACCGATGCCGGTGGTACAGACGAGTTTGCCTACGATGAAGAGGCGAAGCGGCAGGTTCTCGAAATAATCCTCCGACGCTTCAAGGAGCAGCATCTTCAGAAAAAAGAGGTTCTTGCGGAAGTCGATAAGGGGAAGATAGCCCCCGCGAGCCGCTTCATAGCATCCGTGGGCTACTACAATCTGATCAATATGTTCCGTCTCGAATACGCCCGCCAATACAGCGCGGCCAACCCTATGGTCAAGCAGTCGGCCGTGGCGGAAGCCTCCGGATTCGCGTCAGGCTCAAGTTTCAGCAAGGCGAAGAAGAGCGTGACCTTCATCGACAGGGAATTTGTCTCCGGAGTCCACTTGTAAATCAACGAATTGAGCATCACGGCTACATCTTAAAAGAAACAACCGGAAGAGCAAACTCACCTTCAGAGGAAATTGGCCGCATCAAAAAATCCGCGCCGTGAAAGTTTCTATACCTAAATTTGCGGGCTTTAATCAGATTCAGACATGAAAACAAGACAATCTCTAATCTTGCTGACGGTGGCGGCATTGGCAGGATGCGCCAAGACATCAGCCCCACAGAAGACACCACAGGACAACGTGGTCAGGGTCACGGCAGACGTCGCGACAAGAACAAAGGGTTCCTGCACGAGCGAGACACTTAAAAGTTTCGACCTCTTTGTTAAGAGTGCAAGCGTCAAGTACAGCTACGGCAACACAAAGTTCACAAAGAACTCTTCTACAGGCGAATGGGAGCCGGAAAGGCAGATGCTCTGGGAGGGGAACTCGGCTTCATTCACTTTTCTTGCCGTGTCTCCGGTTCTTTCAACGAGAGCCTGTTCCATTCCGGACGACCTCAACGAGCCTGTGTTCAATTTCAGCGTGGAGGCGAACCAGACCTTAGAAAGCACGGCATCCGACCTTCTTCTCTGCTCAAAAGGCGATGTGACAAGAAACGGCAACACATTGGATTTCGATGACGCGGGACGCCTTAAGGTGGCTTTTCGCCATGCAATGTCTCTTCTTAAAATACAACTCACATTCGGTACAGAGTTCAACCATAACGGAGTGCCGGCCACAAATCCCGCAAGCGAGCTCATGGTCAACGGTTTCAACGGGGATGCGGCCGTAAAGATGACGGACTCCGGAGACTGGAGCATTTCCGCCATAGACGACACCAGGAAAGCCATTAAGGCCTACGAATCCGCCTGGACCCCGGCCAATGACACGGAGGGTAACTGCAAGGCCACATTCGAGTGCATCGTGGTGCCTCAGTCAATGACGAGTTTCACCGTGTCTTTCTATGCTTCCGAAAATCCATACACCTACACCGCAGAGCTCGGCCCGGACTTCTCTTTCCACCCGGGAAAGGAATATGTTCTTCCCCTTGTCGTAGGCAAGAATGAAGCTCACTTGTCGGAAAACATCTCGGCAAAAGCGTGGATCAGCGCCGGAGATTCCAAGAACATTGAAACAGAGTAGGCTATGAAGAAACTGTTACTATCGGCGACGGCAGCGCTTTCGATATTCGCCGCGTGCCAGAAAGAAGAGATGGCGCCATATCTTTCAGACAGCGAAGCAGTGCGCATCGAAGCGGCAGTAGGGACTATGACCAGGAGCAACCCGCTGGGCACCATGGAAGAACAGACAAAATTCAACGACGGTGACCGTATCTCCATCACAAACGCCGGCAAGACCGTGGTCTATAGACTCCAGAACGGCGCTTGGACTCCCGAGAACGCGGACGAGTACCTCAAGTGGGACAAGAAAGACCTCTCTTTCACCGCCAAATACCCGGCGGACTACACGGGAATCACCGATTACCAGGACACTAAAGACAAACTGGCGGCTGCGGACTATATGGAAGGTACCATGAATCTTACCTCCATCCCGGATGACCGTATCCTCAGCATAGGTCTTGAGAGGAAGAATGCATTGGTGAGGATCAAGGTTCTGAAATATAACGATGAGTATAATGAGGAGACGGATGATATTCGCGACGTCCGTATATGCGGAAAGAAGATTGAGGAGGGTGTTTATGATAACGAGGTGACAGAGCCATTGCTTCAGGACAAGGACGGCAATGTCGTCACGACAGGCAAGGGAAAAGTGGGCTATACCTACAGCGCCATAGTAAGTCCCAATGCCACGGGTGAAAACAGCGACGGCCGGTTCGTCAACCTCTATGTGTATAGAGACGGTGTGGACCTGAGCGGATATCAGGGAATTTCTGTCATCGGCTTTCCTGAACTTATCGCCGGGAAGTCCTACACGTTCGACCTGATTGTCGGCAAGACCTCCGCCAAAATCGGCAGCATCACAGTGAACGACTGGACGAATCAGACTATCAGTGAGGTCGGTGAGACGGATCCGGTTGACACCTGGGACGGCCAGACCGCCACTGCCTTCGCCACTCAAGATGCGGACGGCAGCGAACTTGGCAAAACTGAAGACAAGCCAATCCTTATCAACAACTGCGCCCAGCTCGCCTATCTTGCTCAGCAGGTGAACGATGGGTACAGCCACGAAAACACGTACTTCAGACTCACCGATGACCTTAATCTCGCTGACAAAAAATGGACACCAATCGGGAAGTTTGAGGGCTGTTTTTCAGGGCACTTTGACGGAAACAATCACGATATCCTCCGCTTGAATGTGGACGGTTCCCCGTATTATGCAGGACTCTTTGGGCGTATCTCGGGTGGAAGTGTCAAGAACGTGAATATTCGTTCCGGCTCGGTGAGGACAGATAATGATGCTCATGATAGTGCAGCAGGAGGAATCGCGGGGCACATTTATAACGGAGGTCAGATTGAGAACTGCACTGCGAGCGTCAATGTGAGTGGAAAGTCAAATGTCGGAGGAGTGGTTGGTTATATCATTAATGGTTCTATTCTCAATTGTCATTTCCTTTCGGGTGAAATTGACGGTGGCGAGAGTGTCGGAGGAATTGTCGGTAATGTCGGTTATACCCAAGCTGATAAAAACACTGTCCGCGGCTGTTCTGCTAATGCTTCAGTGAAGGGAACTGAGAAGGTCGGAGGCCTTTGCGGTTGGTTTGGTAATGGATATCACAAATTCTCTAATTGTACCATGAAAGGGAGCGTTATCGTCTACTGGAACTCTTGCGGAGGTCTTGTAGGCTTTTTATCTAGTAGCATCGGAACGTTCGAAAGTTGTCAGTTCGAAGGCTCGATTCAGAAGGATGGCAGCACCGTTCCCAATACGGGAATTGCCATTGGCTATGACGTAAGCGATGTGATTTTCTCTGAATGCGTGTGCACGATAGACGCACGGACCTACATGGCTTTAAATGGGCGGGAAGCCGGCTGTAGAAGTGATGATTATATCGGAATCGAAGTAACAGTTAAATGAGATGATACACAAAACTAACATATTCGCGGCGCCGATTATTTGCGGTGCAGCCCTTGCACTCGCCGTGTCGGCCGGGTGCAGCAAGCAGGAGGATGTTCCTGTGGTCACCGGTTTCCCGGAGGACGGGGTGGTTCGTATCGCTGCCAATGCCGGCGACCCGCTGACCCGTGCGGACGGGACAGGCAGCAGGGAATATTCCGGGACGACCCTCGGCCTGTTCATAGACTATGGCGGAGGCATTTACACCAAGTCCAATGTCAAGTGGACCAAGTCGGAAAGTGCTTGGGCTCCTGAGGAGCAGATGCTATGGAAGAACTCCAAGGACGCGGCCATGGCCTATGCCTATGCCCCGTATGTGGAAGGACAGAATGATCCGACCACGGTGGAGTTTTCCATTCCTTCCGATCAAAGCCAAGGAACTCTGGCTGCGGACCTGGTCAGCTGGGGGAATCACGGCTTGATTCCGGATGCAAGCAGGAGCGTTTCCTTTTCATCTGACGGGAAGATTCTGATCTCCTTCTATCACAGTCTCGTGAAGTTGACCTTCACTTTCGAGAAGGGTAGCCAGTTCGCATCCGATGTGACCATCAGCGAGGCTGTGCTGCTCGGCACCTTATCCAAGGTTGTCCTCAATGCCACTAAGGGTTCTGCCGATGGTACTCCCCTTGTCAGAGGCACTGTCGCGGCCGCCGGTGATGCGGACGGTATGGATATAAAGCTTCACAAGGTCTCAGACCTCAAGTGGGAAGGCATATTCTTCCCTGGCGACGGACAGAAAGCCGGAGCCAGGATGCTGCAAGTCAAGATGTCGGATAATACTCTCCTCAATTATGTTGTGCCTTCAACCGGGCTTATTTCTGACGGTCTTAAGTCGGGATGCGCCTACGAGATGAAGATGCGCCTCGGCAAGGACAAGATCGAGGTTGCTGATGTTGTCAGTGTGGACGATTGGACTACCGACAGCGGGACTACGCTTCCAGGCGGCGAAGCGCAGCTCAAAGGCATTGTCTGGGACGGTACAGTCGCCTCAGAATTTGCCGGAGGCACCGGCACTGAAGATGCCCCATACCTCATCGCAACCCCTGCCCAGCTCGCCTATCTGGCGCAGCAGGTGAACGGCGGTGAAGCCTACGAAGGCAAGTATTTCATTCAGACCGAGGACTTTAACCTCGCCGGCGAAAATTGGACTCCGATTGGGAATGGTTTCCGTAATCTTTTTAAGGGGCATTTTGACGGAGATAATAAAGAGATCTTCCGCTTGAATGTGGACATAACAGGCAGCTATGCCGGACTCTTTGGTTGTATTAATTCTGGAAGTGTCAAAAACATAAGGATCTGTTCCGGGTCGGTAAAGGCAAGCCGTTATTATGCAGGGGGAATCGTGGGTGATCTTGATGGGTCTTCTACGATGGAGAACTGCACTGCGAGCGTCAATGTGAGTGGAGAGGCAAATGTCGGAGGACTGGCCGGCAGCATTACGAGCAGCACCGTTTCCTATTGTCATTTCCTTTCGGGTGAAATTGACGGTGGCGAGAATGTCGGAGGAATTGTCGGTAATGTCCAAAGTGGGAAAAGCACTGTCAAATATTGTTCTGCCAATGCTTCAGTGAAGGGATCTGTATGTGTCGGAGGTCTGTGCGGTTGGTTTGGTAATAACGATCACGAATTCTCTAAATGCACCGCGAAAGGGGGCATTACCGTCACCGGTAGTAAATGCGGAGGTCTTGTAGGCAGTTTATATGATAGCAAAGGAAAGTTCAATGAATGTAAGTTCGACGGCTCGATTAAGAAGGATGGCAACGGCGGTTCCAATACAGGAATTGCCATCGGAGCAGACTACAGCAATGTGACTTTCAAAAACTGCGTGTGCACAATAGACAAGCAGACCGATACGAGCCTCGGTGGAGAAAAGGTCGGTTATATTGAGAATAAGAGTGCAGACAACGACAAAGTAAGGTCCGACAATTACGATTATTCCGATATCACAATAACAGTTAAGTAATCGTAAAAAAAATAGTCGAAGATATACACAAAACCGGCAAGAGCTTCGAGATGGAGGACGGATAAAAAGTCCCCAAGGAGTGCGAACAAAACACTTTTTGTTCACACTCTTTTTTGTTAATTCTGAAATAAAGAGCCATATTTGTATATGGAAAATTTTGCTTGCCCACGGATAGGGGAAATTTGATAAAAAGACACGAGAAATATGGAAACACAGGAAAGCACAAGGCAGCTGAAGGTTGCAAGAGAGATACAGAGGGAGATGGCGGAGATTCTCCGCAGCAAGGGAATGGCGGCGTTCGACGGGGCACTCGTCAGCGTTAGCGGTGTAAAAATCAGTTCAGACCTTTCAGTGGCAAAGATTTACGCCAGCGTCTTCCCGTCGGAGAAGGCCGAGGGAGTGATGGCTAAACTGAAGGAAAACGCCAGGGGGCTTCGCGGAGAACTCGGTCATGCCATGGGCAAGCAGCTGCGCATCGTGCCTGAAATCATCTTCTATCTGGACTCGTCGCTGGACTATGTAGAGCACATCGAAGAGCTGCTGAAAAAATGAAAAACAGCTAAAAGGCGGATTGCCGCGTTGTGCTGCGACAATTTAAATCCTCACAACCATAAGGTTGCTGCGGTTTAAATTTCTTGCGCGCCTTGCACTCCATCCTTTTATCTTATTTTTCAGTCCCGCAATTTCATGAAATTAGATTTTTACATAGCCTCGCGATACCTGTTCGCGAAGAAGTCGCAGAATGTGATAAACATCATTTCTGCGCTCAGCGCGGTTGGCATGGCAATCGGCACGGCGGCGCTCATAATTGTCCTTTCGGTCTATAACGGGTTCGACTCGCTCGTTAAGTCGATGATGAGCACGGTCGAGCCCGACATAATGGTGACCCCCGCAACAGGAAAATATTTCATCCCTGATGGCGAGGCCTACGACTGGCTCTATGACAACCCCAAGGTCGCGAGCATCTGCGGGACGCTTCAGGAAAATGTGTTCGTCCTGTACGAGAACCGGCAGGCCACGGCGCTGGTCAAGGGGGTTGACGAAATCTATGAAGAGGAGTCCCGTCTCGGGGAGCACATAGTCCGAGGAGAGTTCAGCCTCCACCGCGGCGACATTCCCCTCGCCTGCACCGGCACAGTTCTGGCCCATAACCTCGGAATCAACCCGGCCTTCCTCGCCGGCATAGAGATTTACTACCCGTCCCGGACCCGACGCATCTCGGCCGCCAACCCGGCATCCTCGCTCGAAAGCGTGACCGTCTGGCCGTCGGGAGTGTTCAGCGTCAACAGCGAGGTTGACGGACGGCTGATGATTGTCCCGATTGAGACTATGCGCGAGCTGCTCGAACTCGAGGACGAGGTCTCGGCAGTTGAAATCAGGCTCACGGAAGAGGCCGCGTCCTCGAAGTCCACGACGTCAAAGATAATCCGCGAACTTCAGGACAGACTCGGCGACGACTTCGTGGTGAAGGACAGGTTCCGCCAGAACGAGTCGCTCTACAAGATGATGAAATATGAGAAGGCGGCGATTTACATGATTCTGGTCTTTATGCTCATAATCATATCGTTCAACATCTTCGGCAGCCTCTCCATGCTGATTATCGAAAAGAAGGACGACATCGGCACCCTCCGCAGCCTCGGCGCGGGCGAAGGGCTCATCCGCCGCATATTCCGCCTCGAAGGCTGGCTCATCACGCTCACCGGACTTGCGTCCGGCACAGCCATAGGCATCGCCGTCGCCCTCGTCCAGCAGCATTTCGGCATTCTCAAGATGCCGGGCAGCTTTCTCATAGAAGCCTACCCCGTCATCCTCAAGCCCGCGGACATACTCCTCGTCTACATCACCGTCGCGGCCATAGGCTATCTCATAACCATCGTCCCGTCCCGCAAGGCGACCTGCGGCAAGGAATAGGGAATCCGCCGCTTATAGGAACATCCGGTTTATCATCTCGTCGGCGAAGCTGCCCGGAACCGGGGTTCGGGCCGTGTCGGACTTGAAGGTTGTTTTCTGGAACATGGACGAAGACGTCAGCCGTTCGAAAGTCTCGGGGTCGAAAGGCCTGTCACCGTAGTCCCACCATAGGGAATGCGTCGGATTCTGGGAAATCTTGGGCATCTTCGCGAAAAGCTCCGCCGCGACAGGATTCGTCTCCACGACCTTGTGAAACATCATCTGGTGCTGGAAATACTCGATGCTGCGAGCGTTTGTCCTCCAATACTCGAACATCATCGCCCGCCACGCCGCAAGGATGAAGTTGCCGCGCCGCGCCCGTATGAAACAGTTCTGCATGAAGGAGTAGGAGCGGATGTCCCCGGCAAGATAGACAAAGAAGTCCTCGTCCCAAAGCCACTGCGGCAGAGGATGGGCGATGAAGTCGGTGGCGTCGAGCCAGAGTCCGCCGTGCTCATACAGAAGCTCCACCCTGCACAGGTCCGAGAAATGAGCCGGAGAAATCTTCCCGGAACGCCACAGGCCGACGATTTCAGGAGGAAGCGTGATGTAGTCGAAGACGGTCTTTTCGTCAAGGATGACAAGCCTATGGTCCGGACAGTTGGCGCGGACGCTTCTCCAGCAGGCCTTCACAAGTGCCGGCGCGGCGTCCTCGCCCTGAAGCCAGATGCTCCAGACGTTCTCCTCTTCCGCCGCGTCCCCGCCGCCTGAGGGCGAAGCCTGCAATGCGTCCCGTCCGCAGTCCTCCGGACGCAGGTCCCTGACAGCCGGAACATAACGGTTAAGATACCTGTCTATGCATTTCCCCGTCACTTCCGTCCGCACCTTCCGTCTCTCGGCACGAGGCCTCCAGAACCAGTTCGTGACGTGAGCCTTCCAAATCATTATAGCCTGGCATCCGAGCCAGTCGATGTCGTGAAACTTGTCGGATATATTCCAATTTGACATAGCAGTTCCCGGTATTTTACTACATTTGACACATACTTCAGCGGGCTTTTGCCGCAAACGCATATTCCCAACAACATTTATGCTAAAAAATCCCTATATTTGCTCTCCGTTTCAGAAAACCAGACCTGAAACAGACAAACCCATGGACTACAGCAGCAAGTGCAAGTCTCATCCTTGGCACGGAATCAATCCAGGTTCCGCCGAGGAGGTGCGCGCATTCATAGAGATTGTGCCGACGGACACGGTCAAATATGAGGTCGATAAGGAAACGGGCTACCTCTCGATAGACCGTCCGCAGAAGTTCTCGAACATAGTGCCGTCACTGTACGGCTTCATCCCGAGGTCGTATTGCAGCTCCCGCATGGCCGAGCTGACCAACAAGACCCTCGCCCGCTATGACATCGAAGGGGACGGCGACCCGCTCGACATCTGCGTCCTCACCGAAAAGGACGTGACCCACGGCGACGTGCTCGTGTGGGCAAGGCCGATAGGCGGGCTGAGGCTTCTGGACAACAACCAGGCTGACGACAAGATAATCGCTGTTCTCAAGAACGACGCGGTCTATGGAGGCTACAACGACCTGAACGAGCTTCCGGTGGAGATTGTGAGAAGGCTGATTCACTATTTCACGACCTACAAGGACATTCCGGGAGAGACGGGCCAGAGGATGAAGTTCGTCAGCATCTACGGCTCCGAGGTGGCACGCGAAGTAATCAACCGCTCGTTCGAGGACTACGCCGAACTCGTGGCTTCTAAATGACAGGAAGAATGAACATAGCGCTGATAATCGCCGGAGGCTCCGGCACGAGGATGGGACAGGACATCCCGAAACAGTTCATCAATGTCCACGACAAGCCGGTGCTGATTTACACGCTCGAGGGCTTCCAGCGGCATCCGATGATTGACGCGATTGAGGTCGTGTGCATAGCCGGGTGGGAGAATGTCGTCCGTGCATACGCCAACCAGTTCGGGATTGACAAGCTGCGCTGGATTATTACCGGCGGCGCGACGGGACAGGAGTCGATTCGCAACGGGGTCTATAACCTTGAGGGAAAGTGCGCCGAGGAAGACATTGTCATCATACACGACGGAATACGCCCTCTGATAGAGCCCGAGGTCCTGACGGATGTGATAAACAAGGCCCAGCAGTACGGGAACGCCGTGACGTCGCTGCCGTACAACGAGCAGATTTTCGTCATAGACGAGAACGACGAGACGACCACGACGAAATTCATCCCGAGGGAGAAGCTCCGCAGGGTTTCCACCCCCCAGGCATACAAGTTCGGTCTGCTCGACTCGAAATATCACGAGGCCTTCGAGAAGAACATCGGCATTCACGGATCCCACTACACGAACACGATGATGGTGGAACTCGGCGTGAGACTGCACTTTGCGGCCGGGAGCGACAAGAACATAAAGCTCACGACGAAGGACGACCTTGAGCTCTTCAAGGGCTACCTGTCAAGGGAAAGGAACAACTGGCTCAAATGACCGCCTATGCATCTTGACAAGAAACATCCTTTATATCAGGCAGATATACACAATATCCTGTCATCCGTAAATCTGTCGCGGCTGGACGGGAAGTCGTTCCTCATCACCGGGGCGACGGGACTGCTGGGCGTTCACCTCATAGATGTCCTCATGTCGCTTGGAACCGTGAATGTTAGCGCTGTCGGACGAAGCTGCGAAAAGGCTGCGGAACGCCTCGGTGAGCATTTCGCCAATCCGATGTTTTCATTCATCGAACAGGATGTCCGAGACCCGTTTCCGGACGGGCTGAAGCCGGACTTCATCATCCCGGCCGCCAGCAACACGCACCCGCTGGCATATTCACAGTTCCCCATTGAGACCGTTCTCATAAATGTCAAGGGAGCCGAGAACGCGCTTGAACTGGCTTCACGATGCGGGGCTACGGTTCTCTATCCTTCGACGGTGGAGGTCTATGGAAACGCGACGGACGAAAGCGACTTTACGGAAGAAAGCAACGGCAGGCTCAACCTCTCGAACGCGCGCTCGTGCTACACCGAGTCAAAGCGCGTATGCGAGGCGCTTTGCCAGTCATATATAGCCGAGAAGGGAGTACGGGTGAAGATAGCGCGTCTCTCGCGTGTTTTCGGTCCCACAATGCTGCCGTCAGACAGCAAGGCGTCCTCACAGTTCATCTGCAAGGCCATAGCCGGTGAGGACATCGTGCTGAAGAGCCGCGGAGAACAGTTCTTTTCCTACACATACGCCTCCGATGCCGTGGCTGCCATGCTGAAAATCCTGCTTGACGGGGAAACGGGAACGGCCTACAACATCAGCAACCACGCCTGCGATGTGCACCTGAAGGACTTAGCAGCCATCTGTGCCGCCGTGGCCGGCCGAAAGGTGGTCTTTGACCTGCCGTCCGAGGCGGAATCCAGAGGGTTCAGCATAGCGTCCAAAGCAGTGATGGACAACAGCCGTCTGCTCGCGCTCGGTTTCAAGCCGATGTACGAAATCCGTGACGCGATTGAGAGGACGATACGAATCTTATCGTAAACCGAAACACTCACACTTACGGCTATTTCCCGATGAAGCGACGTATAGTCGCGGTACTCTGTATGTCCGCATCGGATTCGGCATCGGCAAACGCCCCCTTGTCCCACAGTTCGGAAAGCCTCCTGAACGACTCCGAACATTCCGCAGCAGAAGAGTCAAACTTACCGAGTCGCTTGGCAATCTGCTTATTTATGACAGGCCATTTGCAGTTCCGCGACCACATCTCCATCTGATGCCCATTCGCATTTTCCTGATATGCCGAGAAAGAAATGTCGAGTCCTATACACCAGCTCGTGATTTTCTTCATTCTCGAAGAACTCATGTCTATTGAGCCGAAGTTCGGATAATAGTAATAGAAAGGAAGATATGTTATGGTCACGGAAGGATTTTTCAGCATCACGGCGCTCCACCACGGAAAATCCTCGAATGTTATCCCCTTCACGAAAGGAACGTCGTCAATGACACTCCTCCGAATGAGATGCCTCCACACATAAAAATGTTTGATTGGCCATTTGATTCCCTTCGGGTGCGAAAGTTCCGTGGTATGGGAATATATGTCGTCCGTCACATGAAAGTCTATCCTGTCGACATTGAACCTTCGCCTGAAGCTCATAGGCCTGAAATCTATCGTGTCAAGCCCAAGCTTATGGCGAATCACCGTTATGTTCCTGTAGTTCGGGTCCTTGTACCATGAAACGATGTCCGTCCCGGTCTTTCGGGCGAGGGCGAATGAAATCTCAAATGTCTGAGGATGAATGAAATCGTCGGAATCAAGGAATACGATATATTCCCCGGAAGCACTGCGCATCCCGGCATTTCTCGCGTCGCTCAGCCCCCCGTTGGGCTTGTCAACAATCTTTATGCGACCGTCTCTCTCTGCATAGCGCGCAAGTATCTCGCGGCTTCGGTCGGGACTTCCGTCATTGACACATATCGCCTCCCAGTCGGTGAATGTCTGCCCGATGACACAGTCCAGACAGCGTCCGACATATTTCTCCACCTTATAGACAGGTATGATGACAGATATTCTCGGCATCGTTTTCAATCATTTTGTCAGTCAAAAACCTCAATTTTAGCGTTGTGCGTGGCCCTTTTGTCCTCGGCCGGAACCTGTGTCCAACTCTTCCCGTAGAGCGCCGTCAAGTAGCCGTCAACATCAGCCGGCGCTGAAAGAAGGTGTCCTTCAAAATCAATCTCAGACAAAGGCAGGAAGCACTTTGACGGGATGTTCACCTTGAACGGCGACCCATAGACATGACGCATCATATTCCTCTTGTGATAGAGACGGCTGCTCAGACGAGCGAGCGGCAGCATGAACTTCTCCCTGAAAAGGAAAAGCATATAGCCGCGCCTTATATGACCGAAGAGGTAGCGTCGGCCCATCTTTCCGGAAATTTTCCTGCACCAGGAACTGAATACGGGAGTTATGTCCGGGGAGAATATGAAAATATCCACCTGCAACCCCTGCATATCACAACCGGACGAAGCGGGATGCTCCTCAATGAACCGGCTGTGCTTGTCCTGCAGCCTGTACCATGGCCATCTGAACCCCTTGTCTATCCCGATGCACTGTATGGAGAACCGGTCGTTCGGATGTTCAATCATATATGCCTTGAACTTCTCCGCATCTTCAGGAAACATCCCTATGTCCATGTCGTCGTCCCACGGGATGAATCCGCCATGTCTGGCAGCACCGAGAAGAGTGCCGCCGTCAAGCCAATAGCGGATGCCGTTCTCCTTGCAGACCCCGTCGATGAACAGAACCATCTCCAGCATTCTCATCTGGGCCTTTCTCAAGACCGAACCATCAGGATTATAAACTTTCCGCAATGCGTCATGCTCATTCCTGTCGAGCATGAATTCTTTGAGACTATCTTTCATAGTTTCGCGGTCATTATAAAAAAAAACAACTCTCTGAACTTCCATTTTCGATTGAAATTCAGAGAGTTACGCTCGTGACCCGCACAGGATTCAAACCTGTAACCTTTTGATCCGTAGTCAAATGCTCTATTCAGTTGAGCTAGCGGGCCTCGTTATGCTATTCTTCGTTCTTTACCAGAGCGAGTTTCTTTTCCTTGATGCGTGCCTTCTTGCCTGAAAGTGCGCGGAGGTAGAAGATGCGAGCGCGGCGAACCTTGCCGACCTTGTTAACCTCGATTGAATCAATGAACGGTGAGTTGAACGGGAAGATCCTCTCGACACCGATACCGTTGGAAATCTTACGGATGGTGAAGGTCTTTGTCGCAGGGGAAGCACCCTTGATCTGGATGATTACGCCTCTGAACTTCTGGAGTCTCTCCTTGTCGCCCTCCTTGATGCGGTAGGTGACGGTCACAGTGTCACCGGCCTTGAACTTCGGGTATGATGCAACCTGCTCGTTAGCGAAGGCATCATTTACAATCTTAATTAAATCCATCTTTAATAAGTTTTTGCGGCAACGTTAAGGAATTACCCAAGACCCTAAGAGGTTGCTTTTGTTTTTGGGATTGCAAAGGTACGAATAAAATCTGAAACCGCAAATCTTTTTATCCTTTTTTATACAAAAAAAATTCCGAATCTCGCAGATCCGGAATTTCATATCTTCACAGCTGAAATTACTCAGCTACAACTTCGAATTTCACAACACCCTTGATGTCCTTGTAGCACTTCACTGTTGCCTCGTAGAATCCGAGTTCCTTCACAGCGTCGTTGATGGTGATGTCCTTCTTATCGACGTTGATGCCGAGAGCGACAAGAGCATCGGCAATCTGAGCCGTGGTTACGGAGCCGTAAATCTTGCCGGTCTCGCTCACCTTGGCAGCCACCTTCACTACGACCTCGGAAAGCCTGGCCGCGAGAGCCTCTGCGTCCGCACGGAACTTAGCCTCCTTGTGAGCCCTCTGGCGAAGATTCTCTGCGTGAACCTTCTTTGCGGACTCGGTTGCGAGAGTTGCATATCCCTGTGGGATAAGGTAGTTGACAGCATATCCTGTCTTCACTTTGACGATGTCGTCAGCGTGACCGAGGTTGGTCACATCCTTCTTCAAGATAATTTCCATATTGCTGTCCTCCTATTATTTCATAAGGTCCGTAACGTATGGGAGAAGCGCAAGGTGACGCGCACGCTTCACTGCCTGAGCCACCTTCCTCTGGAACTTGAGTGAAGTTCCGGTGATGCGGCGAGGGAGAATCTTGCCCTGCTCGTTGAGGAACTTCTTGAGGAACTCAGCGTCCTTGTAATCAACATACTTGATGCCTGCCTTCTTGAAACGGCAGTACTTCTTCTTTCTCACCTCTACTGTAGGAGGGTTGAGATAACGTATTTCATTGTTCTGTGCCATGGTCTATTCCTCCTTTTTAGCTGCCTTGTTTGCCCTTCTCTTCTCCGCATAAGCAACGGCGTGCTTGTCCATCGCGAACGTGAGGAAACGGATTACGCGCTCGTCACGGCGATACTGTGTCTCAAGGTTCGCAATCAGTGAAGGCTCAGCCTTGAACTCGATGAGATAATAGAAACCTGAAGTCCTCTTCTGGATAGGATAAGCCAGCTGACGGAGACCCCAGTCCTCTTCGTACACGATTTCACCACCATTCTCTTTGATGAATCCGGTGTACTTGGCAACCGCTTCCTTCATCTGAACATCAGACAAAACGGGAGTTGCAATGAAAACGGTTTCGTACTGTTTGATCATTTTGTTTGTAACTAAATGTTTATAAATAAATTGCAGTCCATCGCGGAGCCGCCAGTAGGCGCGGCTTTCCACAAATGGGCTGCAAAATTACAATTTTATATTTATTCCAGCAAATTTTTCTTCAGCGTCAGCAAGAGAAATTTAGGGAAAGGGGATGCATAAAAGGATGGGATGCAAGGCGGATGGTGAAGATGAAACCGCAGCAACCTGATGGTTGTGAGGATTTCATCAAGACATCCAACGAAGCAGACCGCCTTTTATGCGCCCCGCTATTTTGTGGCGGCTTCCAATTTCTTCATAATGGAGAAGATAAAGAGTGCCGACAGCAGGCAGAGGACAATAAGCAATGTCCATACGCCCCAGAGCGGAATGCGGCTCCAGAGAAGTCCCGGGATGGAAACGAGGTAGTTTCCGAGGGCGGTGGCGGCGAACCAGCATCCCATCATCGCGCCCTTGTACTTTGGCGGGGCCACCTTGGAAACGAACGAGATGCCCATCGGCGAGAGGAGCAGCTCGGCAAAGGTGAGGACGAGATAGGTCGAAATGAGCCAGTTCGGAGACACGAGGTCAGGACTGACCGTACCGCCGAGTTCCTTTGGAGAGGCAAGTCCTGCCGAAGCGAAAGTGAGGATTGCGAAGCCGAATGCCGCTACAATCATTCCCATTCCAATCTTGCGCGGGGCGGAAGGCTCCTTGCCCTTGCTTGCAAGAGCGCCGAAAATCGCGAGCGAGACAGGAGTCAGGGCCACCACAAAGAACGGGTTGAACTGCTGGAAATCAGAAGGAAGGATGTTCACGACAGCCGGCATACCGGAATAAATCGCGTATGCCCCGCCCCAGAGAAGAAGCGTCACGGCACCGCAGATGCCCTTGCCCTTCTTTGTCTCGGACTGGAAAGTTCCGAAAAGCGTATAGACGGAAATCGCAATGAGGACAAGGCTCCAGATGTTGAAGCCGATTCTTGAGAAGCCCTCGACAGTACTTGCTGTGTAGTCCCTTGCGAAGAGTGTCATAGTCGCTCCGTTCTGGTGGAACGCCATCCAGAAGAAAATCACGACGGCGAAAACGAGGAGCAGCGCAGTGATGCGGCTCTTGGTCTGTTCCGGCGTAAGTTCAGGCTCCGAGACATTCGCGGCCTTCGCCTGCTTCGCGTTGACGTCGGCGTGCTTGAACCATGAACGGCAGCAGAAGTAGATGAGCACGGAAATCACAAGCGAGATGCAGGCGACTCCGAAACCATAGCTGTAGGCCGAGGAGAGTTTGTCAATATAGAACTGGCTGAACGTGGCCGCATCCATTCCGGCGGCGCCTGTCATGCCCGAGGCTATGTCCTGAAGCCTTTCCACATTCTCAAGATTGCCGTCGAGAACCTGATGCGCAAGCGCCGGAACATTCGCGTTATAGACAAGTCCGGACTTGCCGAGGAAAAAGTTCGTCACAGCCTTTGCCATTGACGGGGCGAACATTGCGCCGATGTTGATTGCCATATAGAAAAGGCTGAACGCCGAGTCACGCTTCGCGGAATATTTCGGGTCGTCGTAGAGATTGCCGACCATCACCTGAAGGTTTCCCTTGAAGAGACCGGTTCCGATTGCGATGAGAGCGAGCGCTCCGAACATCAGAATCTTGCCGGCAAGGGTAGGTCCGGTCGGAATGGCAAGGCAGAGATAGCCGACGAACATCACGGCTATACCGGTCGTCACGCACTTTCCATAGCCGATGCGGTCGGCGAGAATGCCTCCGAAAAGCGGCATGAAATAGACCGCAGCGAGGAATATCGAATAAATCTGAGTGGAGACAGCGGCGCTGAATCCGAATTTCGCCTGAATGAACAGGAGAAAAATTGCCAGCATCGTGTAGTAGCCGAAACGCTCTCCCGTGTTGGCGAGGGCAAGGGCGAAGAGCCCTTTTGGTTGTCCTTTAAACATATTATTTCTTGATTATTATTTCGCACAAAGATTCCTCACTTCGTTCGGAATGACAAAATTCATTTCGAGAGACAAAGTGAGGATGACACATTTATTTCGCAGGTATAGCCGCGAGCACCGCCTTGAGGAAATCCCAGGCCTTGGCCACAGACGGAATGTTGGCGCGCTCGTCAGGAGAATGCGGGCTGAGGAGGGTCGGACCGAATGAGACCATGTCCCAATGCGGGTAGGCGCCGCTGAGAATGCCGCACTCAAGTCCGGCATGGATTGCCATCACGGCCGGTTCCTTGCCGTAGAGTTCATGATAGACCTTCTTCATAGTGGCGAGAATCGCTGACGAAGGGTTCGGGGTCCAACCGGAATAGCCTCCGGTGAATTCCGTGGAAATTCCCGCGAGCTTGAACACCGCGTCGAACTTCTCGGCAAGAGCCTCCTTCGCGGAATCGACGGAGCTCCTCATGAGAGTCTTGAGCGTAAAGTCGCCCTTCTCTATCTTCACCACAGCAAGGTTGTTGGAAGTCTCCACAAGTCCCGGGATGTCGCTGCTCATCCTCTCCACGCCGTCAGGGCAGGCAAGGATTGCACGCACGAAGCGGAGCGCGTCCTCCTCCGGAACATAAAGGCATTCGCTGTGGTCACAGCACTCCCCTTCCTCGCATCTGTACGGTTCAAAGACCATCTGCGCGTCAGGGTCGGTCTGAGCATACTCGGCCTTGATTGCCGCGAAAGTCTCCTCAGCGACACGCTTTGCTTCAGCCACCTTGGCCTCAGGGACATAGACAGTCGCAAACGCCTCGCGCGGAATCGCGTTCCGGAGCGTGCCTCCCTCAAGGTCAAGGAGCTTCACGTCAGCCTTGGTGATGAGAGCATAGAGAACCCGTGCCATCACCTTGTTCGCGTTGGCGCGGTAAAGGATGATGTCCATCCCGGAATGGCCGCCCTTGAAGCCCTTGACAGCCAGCGACCAGCACTCCCAGTCCTTAGCCGGCTCTTCCGGAACATATTTCGCAAACGCGGAAGCGTCCAGCCCGCCGGCGCAGCCGACATAGAGCTCGCCCTCCGTCTCCGAGTCGAGGTTGATGAGAATCTCGCCCTTGAGCACGCCCGGCTTGAGAGCCTGTGCGCCGGTCATCCCGGTTTCCTCGTCAAATGTCACTAGGACTTCGAGGGGACCGTGCTTGATGTCGTCGGATTCAAGCACTGAAAGCGCCATAGCAACGCCAAGTCCGTTGTCCGCGCCGAGAGTCGTGCCCTTCGCGCGAACCCAGTCGCCGTCGATTACCGTCTCAATCGGGTCTTTCTCAAAATCATGCACGGTGTCGGCGTTCTTCTGCGGCACCATGTCCATGTGTCCCTGAAGAATCACGCCCTTCATGTTCTCGCAGCCCGGAGTCGCCGGCTTGCGGATGATTACGTTGCCGATAGGGTCGCCGTCGATGATGGTCTCGAAGCCGTGGCTCACTCCCCAGTCATAGAGATATTTCGCGATTTTTTCCTCATGCTTCGAAGGCCTCGGAACGCGAGTAATCTCATAAAAATTCTTCCACACGATCTGTGGATTCAAATCCTTGATTGTCATATACTTTTATGTTTGTTTATTCATAATTTTCGGAATATGTCCGCGTCATTTCTTCTCGACGGCCACGAGTTCGTCAAAGACACGTTCATAGCCGAGCTGAGGGACGACGACGGTGCCCTGAAGGAGGACATTCACGCCGTCACGCATCTTCAGCGTGCACACGGCCGGCACGAACTCGGACTTGGACTCCCACAGAAAGCCCTTAGGAGCCTTCTTTTTCTTCGCCGGAGCGTCTGCCTCGCCGGCTTCAGCCTCAGGCAGGTTCTGCGGAATCAGTTCGAGCGTAACCATGCGTCCCTCAAGATGTTCCGCCGGAAGCAGGCCGTTCTCCGAAATCCGGAACGCGACATGAAGATGACTCTCCTCACCGGCCTTCGGAAGCACCTGAAACTCGCCTTCAAGCTCGTTTGAAACGGTGTAGCCGAGGAACAGTTTGAGCAGCTCGCACTCCTCCCTCGCGAACTCGTCAAGGGTCAGGCGGAGGCTCTCGCCGGAAAGTGACATATCGGTGTCGCCCGTGAGAATCTGGTAGCGCTTCTGCCGGATGTCCATAATCTGATCCGCGGTACGAGCGGCAGCCATCTCAACGCTGCGCTGTCCCACACTGCCTTTAAGCAACGGAACAGAGGAAAAGTCCGGCTTCTTCCTCGCCGGTGTCCCGTAGTTGAAGCTCAGTTCGGATTCCGAAGCGGCCGGCTCGGTGACGACGCTCACCGAGGTCACGGTCGTGGATGCCCAGGACGATGATTCGGCCTCGATGCCGAGATACTTGAGCGAATATTTCGCATAGGGACCGGCATTGAAGCGCTCCTGAACGGCATTCACCCTGACCTTGAGCGTCACAGGCGCCTGCGCGGACACTGAAAGCCCGGGCAGGACGGCAAGCAGAAAAAGAAAAAGACGTTTCATATCTTCAAATTTACATATTTTTTCACCGCGACTTCACGACCGCGCGGCATCAACGGTCACTTGCAGAGGTTCAGCCGCCCGTCCGCATAGGAAAAGTCCTTCCAGCGTTTGTGGGACCACAGCCAATTGTCCGGATGACGGTAAATCTCCGCTTCGAGGCAGTCGTAGTATTTCCTGATTATGTCCTTCGGCTCCATTTCGGAGGCATTCATGCAGAGAGGGGTGAAAGAGACCTCATAATGCCCGCGTTCCATGCGATCGAAGCTCATGTAGAGAACGGCGAAGCCGAGCTTGTGCGCTATTTCGGCCGGTCCGAGGAATGCCCGCGTCGGCTGGTTCATGAAAGTGCCTATCGGAACGGAAGACTTGTACGGGTACTGGTCTATGTTGAGGAAATAGGCAAGGTGCTCGCCCCTGTTGGTCAGCATATAGCGCAGCAGCTGCTTCGATTCAAGCATCATGTCGCCGTTCGGACTCATCGAGACCCTGCTTTTCTTGAAAAATTCGTCCCAAGTCTTGTCGGAAAGTGCCTGATAGACGCACCTGAGCCGCGTCTCCGGAATCGGGAATTCCTCTGAATCAGCGCATCTGGAATGCGGTATGCCACCCATAAGTTCCCAGTTGCCGCAGTGCGAATAAAATATGACAACCGAAGGCACCGAGTTCCACGCCTGCTCAAGAACCTTTGAGTTCATGACGGTTACGAGCCCCGAACGCATCATCTTCCGTGGATTCGCCCCGAAGAACCACACGGCCTCGACCATGATTTCCGCCATGTGACGATAGTATTTACGCGAGAAGCGCTCGATGTCGTCGTAGTAGCAGGACGAAGCCGGAAAGGAGCGCCCCATGTTTATCGCGATGACCTCCCTCCTGTAGCCGACAACATTCCGGAGAACCCACGCGATGACGTCGGCCCAGAAATAGTGGACTTTCAGCGGAAACATCGCGAAAAAGCGCACCGCACCTGTCAGGAATGTCAGCCTCAAATTCTTCATATCCTGCAAATATATCAATTTTCTCGTATATATCGCAGCGTCCCGGCTGGAAGCTGTCCGTATTTTTAATAATTTTGTGCAAATTTTTAGATTTTTATAATTCTTTATCGATTTTTATTATAGAATTATGGACGAAAGGACAAGGGAACAGCTTATCGAATGGGCGGAGACCTACAATGACAGAAAATATTTCGTCGAGGACCCGATTGCATTTCCGAGACATTTCGCCGAGGACTATGCAGCCGGGCGGTGCGTGCTCGCCGACGTGGAGATTGCGGCGGTGATTGCGGCGCATCTCGCTTGGGGACGAAGGGCGATGATTGTGCGCGACTGCGGACGGGCGTTCGACGAAATGGGCTGGAAACCATACGATTACGTGATGAACGGGGAATACCGCGACGAGGACGCGAGCCTGCACCGGACGGTGAAGTGGAGCGAGTTTGCGGGAATATGCGGGCGGCTGCGGAAAGCCTACGAGGAATGCGCGTCACAGGACATTTGCCAGGGAGCGGGAACATCAGACATACGGGAGCAGGCGGCTTCGCCGAGTCTGGAGGGGCTGAGCGACAATGACTTCAGGATGAAGATATATGGACAGAAAAGCGACCCCAAGGCGCCGAACAAGAAAATCAGCATGATGCGGCGGTGGCTGGTGCGCGACGACGGGAAGGTCGATCTCGGGGTGTGGAGGCACACGGACAAGAGGAGCCTGATCATTCCGCTCGACGTTCACGTCTATGACGAGGCGACGGCGCTCGGGCTGACGGCACGCAGGTCCAAGGACATCATGACTGCGCGGGAGATTACGGACAGCTTCAGGGAGATATTCCCCGACGACCCCTGCCTCGGAGACTTCGCCCTATTCGGCTACGGCGTGACACATTCCAAATAGAAAACGCATCTATAGAGCAGAAAACTTCATGTCCATGCCAAAACTCTACATCGTGTCGGGCTGTAACGGCTCGGGAAAGACTACAGCCTCCTACACACTGCTGCCGGAGATGCTGGAATGCACCCAGTTCGTGAACTCGGATGAGTTTGCGAAGGGTCTGTCGCCCTACCAGCCGGAAAAGGTGCCGCTGCAGGCGAGCCGCTACATGCTGATGAAAATCAAATACCTGTTCCTCAAGAGAAAGGACTTCGGCATCGAGACGACGCTCGCGACGAGGACGCTGCTGAAAATGGTCCGCAAGGCACAGGAGGAGGGCTATTTCGTCACGGTCATATATTTCTGGCTCGAATCGCCCGAGAAGGCGATGGAACGGGTGCGGGCGAGGGTCGCGAAAGGCGGGCACAACATCCCGGTGGAAACGATCATCCGGAGATACTACATGGGGCTGAAATATCTCTTCAACGACTACATGAAAATCTGCGACCGGTGGATACTTGCTGACAATTCGCATCCGCCGTTCAAGGTCGTGGCCGAAGGTTTCAAGGAAACCGGCGAGGTGCTGGTTAGGGACGAGGCGACATTTGAGAGAATCAGGGAGACATACGAGACCGGAAAGATTACGGGGATTTACGA
>CAKUPC010000012.1 GCA_934675095.1 uncultured Bacteroidales bacterium
GAAGGCCCGTCGGATGAATCAGCGGCGGCCGACTGCCCGGTGGCAGACCCCTCCTGTGTCCGCGCCGCATTAAGGAAGGTTCTTGTCGTCGGCTGCGGAGGAGCGGGGAAGGCCGCCGCCGTCGCTGCCTGTATGCTCGGTCTCGACGTGACTGTGATGAACAGGAATATGTCCCGCGCCCTGAGTTTTGTCCAGCATCTTTCCTCGGCTTCCCAGTCGGCGGTGCAGGCTTCGGGAGGACTGCATCAGAAGAAGTTCCGTATGGGGACGGTCTCCGTGCTGCCTCTTGACCGCTTCGCGTCGGATGCGCTCCGTTATGACGCGCTGATATACACTCTTCCATTGCCTCTGGCATCTTACCCGTTCACTACGGAGACCTCTTCTCGGCTGCCTTCCGCCCCGTGCGGACATGAACTTCCTTCCGAGGAAATAAGACTCAGTCTGATAATAGAGGCAAACTACCGCAGTCCTTCGTTCACTTCGGATGTTCTTGCCAAATTGCCTCGGCGGACAAAATATGTTTCAGGTGAACAATGGCTTCTTCGTCAGGCACTCACCGGCTACGGCCTCATGACCGGCATAAACCCCGACCCGCAGGCTCTTGCCGGGGCTTTGGAAACCTCTGCGAAGAAGGAGGCTCCGGAGCGTGACTGAAGAGAAAATAAATTTTGACCTTGTGCAGCGCTTTTGCACAAACAAGAAGTAACTTTGCAATCGTAAAAAATATTCTTTTATATGGCCTCATTGAATAAAGTAATGCTCATCGGAAATGTCACCGCAGATCCGGAAATCCGCTATCTTGAGGGTGACAGCGCACAGAACAGCGTGAAGGTCGCGAGTGTGCGTCTCGCCACGAATGAACGCTACCGTGACCGCAAGACCGGCGAATGGAAGGAAGTGACTGAATTTCACCGGATTTCGGCATGGGGCGGGAATGCGGAAGTAATCGAAAGATATGTCCGCAAGGGCACCCAGCTCTATGTCGAGGGTCGCATACGCACCCGCAGCTGGACCGACCGGGACAACAACGCCCGCAGCACGGTCGAGATTCTGGCCGAGTCGGTTCTTCTCCTCGGCCGCAAGTCCGACAATCCGGTTTCGGCCTCTCTCCCGACGGGACAACCTCAGCCGCAGGGACAGCATCCTCTGCAGCCGGCCCGTCCGCAGCCGACCGTCGTCCCTCCGCCAATCGACGACCCGGAGGATGACGACCTTCCGTTTTAGATACACGCAGGAATGACAGAATTATATGAGTATTCACTGATTGCGGCCTTGGCGCTGCTGCTTTTCTTTGCCATCTACTTTTTGGTGGCGAGGGTGCCTGACAAGCCGATATTCGCGACTTATGTGCGCTCCTGCAGGATTATGGGGCTGGCTCTGCTGACTCTTGCCGTGAACTACATCGTGCATCTCTTCGTGGACGTGCGTTTCCAGAACCACTGGGCGGCGATTCTGCTTAACCTCTCGACCTATTTTCTGACCTACTGGCTGTTCAGTTCCGCGTTCATGGTCCTGCTGGACAGGAATTATCTGACAAGGAAAAGGGTGGTCTTCCACACTCTTCTTTGGGTTCTCTATCTCGGGGCATCGGTCACGGCGCTTTATGTCGGAGGAATGGCGCAGAAGGTTTTCGTCATGATTCTTGCGGCCTCGCTCATCGCATACGGAGTGTTCCTGTCCACAAGGCTGGTGCGTACATACAGGAGGACGGTCCGGCTCTTCGACAACACGCATTCCGACAACATCGCATCATACATACAGTGGATGTCGGTTCTGACGTGGTGGGCAATCATTTTCGGAATAGGCTGCGGGCTGCTGACCTTCCTTCCGGACGAATATGTCTTCATCTGGATTCTTTCCTCTGTCGCGTTCTATGTCTATATCTTCAGTTCCTACATGAACTATATGCTCTATTACGACCGTGTGGAGCGGATTCTTGAGACATCGGATGAATATGACGACATTGAGGAAAGCCGCGAGGAGGATGCCGTGCCGGCCTACTATTCGGAAATAGCTCATCGCCTCGACGAATGGATTGCCTCACACGGATATACGCGGTCGGGACTTACCATCGAGGACCTCGCGCAGGAACTCGATACCAACCGAACCTATCTTTCGGGGTACATCCGGACGACCTACAGGCTCTCGTTCCGCGAATGGATTACGGTCCTGCGTCTCGACTATGCCAAGAATATGCTCCGCGAGCACCCCGAATATACCATCGCTGCGGTCTCCGAGGCCGCCGGTTTCATTTCCCTGAGCTATTTCACGAAAATTTTCCGCGAAAAGGAAGGCACGACTCCCGGCAAGTGGGCCAGAACCTGAAGCCGTGCCTGAAACCCCGTTCGAATGACTTAAAGCGTCTGCCCGCCAATGAACTCGCGCATTATTGAGGTCGGCGGAATCATCGCTATCTCCTCGGGGCTGAGGGCCACGATGTAGCTGAGGAACTTGAGCAGGCGCACGGCCTCGCTGTATGCCGGTGATGTCGGGCTGATGCGGCGCAGAAGCGGCTCTGCATAGTATTTCAGCATCGGAAGCTCGAACACGAGCGCGGAATTGAACATCACGTCGGCGTTCTCCTGGAACGGGAAGATGTTGCGGTTCTCGCCGCGGCGCACGCTCGGCCAGCGGAGAATCGTCTCCTCCGGGGATATGCCCCTGACGCGGTTGTCGCGCACCATGCGGCGAAGAATCCTGTTGTCCGTCGTGGAGATGTTGTTGTTCTCGTCGAGCGAGAGGGACGTGAGCGCGGAGGCATAGACACGGAAAATCCTCGACTGATCTACACCCGGCACCATCTCCGGATTCAGAGCATGGATTCCCTCCATGATGAGTATGTCCTCCTTTTCGAGCCTCATTCTGTTGCCCTCGAAGGTGCGGGCGCCGGTCTTGAAGTTGAACTTCGGAATCTCAATCTCCTTGCCGGCGAGCAGGTCGTTCAGCTGCGCGTTGAGAAAGTCAAGGTCCATCGCGTGCAGGGACTCGAAGTCATAGTTACCGTTCTCGTCCTTGGGAGTGTGCTCGCGGTCCACGAAATAGTTGTCCAGCTCAATCACTTTCGGATTCAGTCCGAGAATCCTGCACTGCTGCGCGAGGCGGAGCGACGAGGAGGTCTTTCCGGATGATGACGGCCCGGCGATGAACACAATCTTCACGCTGTCGTGCCTCTGCCAGATTGCATCGGCGATTGCCGCGTACTTGCGCTCATGACGCGCCTCCGCGAGGTTGATGATTTCGCGCGCGTGCCCGTCGAGTATTGCCTTGTTCAGCGAGCCAACGCTGCTTACCCCGAGCACCCTGCTCCATTTCTCGTGGTCGTCGAGCGCCGCGGCGAGCTTGGACTGCTTCTTCATCGGCGTAATCCTGTCCTTTTGCCCGAGCCCAGGGTACTGGAGGCACATTCCCTTGCCGAACGGACGAAGTTCGAATGTCTTGAGGTAGCCGGTTGACGGCAGCATGGGACCATAGAACGAATCCGCCGTCTCTCCGAGGAAATAGACGCTGTAGGTGTAGCGGCCGAGGGTCCTGAGCAGTTCTTCCTTTTCCGGCTGCCCGTTTTTCTCAAAGAGTTTTTCCGCCTCTTCCTCGGTGAGTATGGCCTTGCGGAACGGGATGTCCTGCGCGATTATTTCCTTCATCCTTGCCTTGAGACGGCGTATCTCCTCGCCCGAAGGCACATGAACCTCATATTTTCCGCCGTCCGGATTTTCGTGCAGCTCACAGTAGAGCCCGCTCGGCAGGGCATACTTGATGTTGAGAAAAATGCCCGGAAACTCGTCCCTCACGGCCTTCTGAAGCACGAAGCAGAGCGAGCGGGCGTAGGTCCGTATCCCGTTCGGATGCCCGTAGCCGATGAACTGAATCCTGTGGGGACGGCAAATCTCGAAGTTGAGGCCTTTCAGCGAGTTATCGACCAGCGCCGCGAGAATCTGCTTGTCCTCCGTGCCCTCCGTCTCCTTCGGCATCATTTCCCTTGCAATGTCGAGAAGCGTCGTCCCGAATTCGACGTCGCGGTATGTTTCCGTGTTTTCGCAATAAATTCTTATTTTATCCATATATTCCCTGTTTTTTTTCGTAAAATCCCCCGTCATGTTCGGGAGGACCGGGAACTTTTCCCTACAAATTAGTGACCGAAGACGAATGTGGCGACATATTTTCCATAAAATTCGTAATTTTGCACAATATGAAACCGACCGACAAATACATCGAAATACGGGGCGCGAAGGCGCATAATCTTAAAAATGTTTCACTCGACATCCCGCGCGGCGAGTTCGTCGTGATTACGGGGCTGAGCGGAAGCGGAAAGTCGTCCCTTGCGTTCGACACTCTCTATGCTGAGGGGCAGCGGCGTTATATGGACACGCTCTCGACATACGCGAAGCATTTCATGGGAATACTCGAAAAGCCTCAGGTGGAGAGCATCGGGGGGCTCAGCCCGGTCATCGCCATAGAGCAGAAGACGACGGGAAAGAATCCGCGCTCGACGGTCGGGACGATTACGGAAATATATGATTTCCTGAGACTTCTGTATGCCCGCGCGTCGAAGGCCTATTCGCCGGCGACGGGAAAGGAGATGGTGCGCTACACCGACGACCAGATTGTCTCTCTGATTATCGAGGGCTACGGCGGGCGCAAGTGCCTGCTTCTCTCTCCGCTCGTCCGGGGACGCAAGGGGCACTACAAGGAACTGCTCGCCCAGCTTCGCAAGAAGGGATATACGCAGGCGCGGATTGACTCCGAAATCGTCGAGCTTTCGGAAGTTGAGGCCCTGGACCGCTACAAACCGCATTTCATCGAACTTGTTGTCGATAGGCTCAAGCCGGAGGCGAAGGACGAGAAGCGGATTCGGGAGTCCGTGATGACGGCTCTGAACCTCGGCAAGGGCTCGCTGGCGATTCTTGACATGGAGACGGGCGAACTGCATCATTTTTCGAAGCATCTGGTGTGTCCGGACACGGGCCTGTCCCTTGAGGAACCGGCTCCGCACACGTTCTCGTTCAATTCTCCGCAGGGCTATTGTCCTCACTGCAAGGGACTTGGAACCATCGTGAACGTCGATGTGACGTCCATAATCCCGGATTCGTCGGTTTCGATTGCGGACGGTGGAATCGTGCCTCTGGGGAATATCCGTCAGACGAGGAAATTTGACATAATCCGTTCCATCGCAAGGAAATATGACTTCTCGTTATATGACCCCATCGAACTCGTGCCGCAGGAGGCGCTGACGCTGATAATCTACGGCTCGGACGAACTTTTCCGGGAGGGGGAGGGGACGATGTCGGAGATGGTGTCGTTTCCGGGAATCGTGGGCGACATCGACGACAAGATTGTGTGCCCGGAGTGCGGAGGTACGAGGCTGAAGAAGGAATGCGGCTGTTTCAAGATTGACGGAAAGCCGATTTGGGAGGTTTCGGCGATGGAAATCAGCGCGCTGAAGGAATGGCTGCTGAGCCTGCCGGGGAAGCTTGACAACAGGGGGAACGCGATTGCCAGGGACATTCTCAAGGAACTTGACGAGAGGGTGCAGTTCCTGCTTGACGTGGGGCTGGACTACCTTTCCCTCGACCGTGCCACAGCTTCACTCTCTGGAGGGGAGAGCCAGCGAATCAGGCTCGCGACGCAAATAGGGTCGAAGCTCGTGAACGTGCTCTACATCCTTGACGAACCCTCAATCGGACTGCACCAGAGGGACAACCGCAAGCTGATTGCGTCTCTTCAGGAGCTGAGGGACAGCGGCAATTCTGTGATGGTCGTGGAGCATGACGAGGAGACTATGAGGGCGTCCGACTGGCTCGTGGACGTCGGCCCGGGAGCGGGTTCGGAGGGAGGACGCATCTGCATGAACGGGCCTTTTGAACTGTTGGAGGCTCATCAGGAGGCACTGGAGGCGGGCTTGCGCAGGAATGATTCCGCGATAAGCCATACTGTCGGGAATCCTTTGGCTGAACGGCCGGGAGTGGCTGTTGAGTCTGATGATGCCGTGCGGACTGCGATGGATGCCAAGGAAACGACTTTGGCCGAACGGTTGGGAGTGCCAGTGGCGGAGGTCCGGGCTGTAGAAAGCCATTGCATTTTCGGGAACTCGGTGACTCTGGACTACCTGCGTGGAATACGGAAGATTGAAGTCCCTGCCGTGCGCCGCGGCGGAAACGGGCTGTTCCTGACGATAAGGGGGGCACATGGCAATAATCTGAAGGAGGTCGATGCCGCGTTCCCTCTCGGATGCTTCATCGGCGTTGCCGGAGTCAGCGGCTCGGGCAAATCGACGCTGATTAACGAGACTCTGATGCCGATTCTGAAGAACAGGTTCTTCAAGTCCGGGCTGCCTGTGCTGCCTTACGGCTCGATTGAGGGTGTGGAGAACATAGATAAGGTCATAGAGATTGACCAGTCGCCGATAGGCCGCTCTCCGAGGAGCAACCCTGCGACTTTCACGGGCGTGTTCGACGACATCCGGAAACTGTTTGAGGCGACTCCGGACGCGAAGGTCCGCGGTTTCAAGGCGAGCCGGTTCTCCTTCAATGTCGCCGGGGGGCGCTGCGAGGAGTGCAAGGGCGCAGGCCTGAAGGTCATAGAGATGAATTTTCTGCCGTCGGTGAACGTTGTCTGCCCTCAGTGCGGCGGCCGTCGCTACAAGGAAGACACGCTTGCGGTCTATTATAAGGGGAAGAACATCAACGACATTCTTGAAATGCCGATTTCGGAGGCCTACGAGTTCTTCAGACCGGTGCCTGCCATCGCGGTGAAGCTCAAGGCCCTGCTTGACGTCGGTCTCGGCTACATAACCCTCGGTCAGTCCTCCGTGACGCTTTCCGGCGGCGAGAGCCAGCGCATGAAACTTTCCGCCGAGCTCTCCAAGAAATCCACTGGCAAGACCCTCTACATCCTCGACGAGCCTACCACCGGCCTCCATACCGAAGACATAAAGGTTCTTCTCGGCGTCCTCCAGAAACTTGTCGATGCAGGGAACACGGTCATCATAATCGAGCACAATCTCGATGTCCTCAAGTCCGTGGATTATCTCTTTGACCTCGGCCCCGAAGGCGGCCGCCGCGGAGGTGTCATTGTCTCGCAGGGCACCCCCGAACAGGTCGCCGCCGACCCAGCCTCCGTCACCGGCCCCTACCTCAGGCCGCTGCTGTAGGGGCAGAACTCGCAGGCTCCAGCAGAAGGTCTTATCGTTTCTTCCGGAAATATTTTGATGCCGGAAGACTGTTTCAGGGATGTTTGGCCAAATTCAGGAACAAACCGATGCCAAATTCAGGAACAAAATCGCGCCAAATTTCCTATTTTGGAAATTATTGTGTTATATTTGTCGGAAAATAAACACGATGCGGTTATGAAGGATTATAAACATCGGATAATGGATGCTTTGCTTGATAGAAAACTTCAGGCAAAGGGAGCTGTTGTGATAGAAGGACCGAAATGGTGCGGTAAAACGACAACTGCCGGAGAAGTCGCCGCCAGCAAAGTTATGCTTGCCAGAAAAGACGTCAAGGAGCAGTTCAGAAGTCTTTTAGAAATAGATTCTGATGCGGCTCTTGGGGGAGAAACTCCGATGCTTATAGACGAGTGGCAGACGGTTCCGACACTATGGGATTCCGTGCGTTGCATTGTCGATGAACGTCAAATGACCGGGCAATTCATCTTGACAGGCTCTGCCGTTCCTGACAAAGAAGCGGAGGCGGAGATTGAACATTCGGGAACCGGGCGGTTCGCGTGGTTGACGATGCGTCCTATGACGTTGTTTGAATCCGGCGAGTCCAATGGAAGTGTCAGCCTGTCAGAATTATTTTTGTCGCCTGACAAGATTCTTGCAAAAAATGATTTGAAACTCAAAGACATCGCATTCCTGATATGCAGAGGCGGTTGGCCGATGGCAGTAGGACTTGCGGATGATGTGGCTCTTGAACAGGCTTTCGATTATTACGATGCTGTCACAAAAGAGGACATTTCAAAAGTCGATGGGGTAAAAAGGGCTTCCGAAAGAGTCAAGCGGCTGATGCGTTCATACGCTCGTCATCAAGGAACCCAAGCGTCCATCGCTACATTGCGCGATGATTTGAAGAACAATGATTCCTCGACTCTTGACGACAGCACCATATACGCCTATCTGGACGCGCTTCGGAAGATATTCGTAATTGAGGATATGCCGGCCTGGAATCCTAACCTTCGTTCGAAGACCGCGATACGCACGGCCGACACCCGATATTTTGTTGACCCGTCCATTGCCACGGCTGCACTCGAACTTGGACCGGCCGACTTGATGCATGATCTTAACACAATGGGACTCCTCTTTGAGACATTGTGCGTAAGAGACTTGAGGGTTTTTGCCGAGTCCCTGAACGGAAATGTGTATCATTATCGCGACAAGAACGGTTTGGAATGTGACGCCGTGGTACACTTGCGGGGAGGACACTACGGGCTTGTGGAGATTAAACTTGGCGGAAAATCGTTAATTGACGACGGGGCTGCAACGTTGACAGCTTTGTCTAATCAGATTGATACGACAAGAATGAAAGCACCCGCGTTCAAAATGATTCTTACCGCCACGGGGGATTACGCATACCGTCGCCCGGAAGATGGCGTATATGTAGTCCCGATTGGATGCCTGCGGCCGTAAGTATCTGTGTCTGTGTCTCTGCTTCTCACCAATAATGTTCTAGATTCCCAGCACGATGTTGGCATCAATGCCAAGTTCGGTGCTGATTTTTCGCGCGACTTTCAATGTCGGCTCGCTTCTTCCTGAGAAATAGTCGCTTATGCGCGATGGACTGACACCGAGCAGTTCTGAAAGTTTCGTCTGGTTCAGCCCCATCTCGAACATCCGGAGTTTTATCACATCAATGAGTGACGGGGACTCTATCGGATAGTTCCGCTCTTCATATTCTTCGACCAATTCGGACAGGAGTTCCAGTTCAATGAGATTCTTGTCCGATTTTGGCGTGTTGTCGTCAACTAAAGGCAAAAGTTCGTCAATTCTTGCCATTGCTGCATTATATGCAACTTTATTTTCAATCTTTGCCATGCTTCTAAATATCTGTTACATCTATCCTTTCATATTCTGAGTGTGTCCCGATGAAACGGATGAACACCGTCCGGATTGTAAATCTTATCACGGCGATAAGCCTGTGGTTGTTCCCTCGGATGTTGAATACATAATGTTGATTTCCGACACTGTCCACACTATTGAACGATTTCCTTATGTCGGCGAAGCATGTCCAGTCTGCTCGCCTTGTCTTTGCAAACCATTCTTCCAACGCTATTTGTGCGTCCGGATGTTCAGTGTAATATTCGACAATTTTAGATCTCGCGATGATTCTCATATCCTGATGATTTGACGCAAATATAAGTATTTTGTAAATCAAAACAAATTTTTGAAAAATAAAATCATTCGTGAGGGCAAATTTCTGATGTGTGTGAGAAACAGTCGGTAAAACAGTCGAAATTTGCGGCGCAATATCCCCATAAACCGAAAACATTTTCTATCTTTGCCGCGTCATCGGAAGGTGACGGACATATTGATGAAAGTGTTTGGCTTTTATCCTTGTAAGGAAATCTGGTAAATTTTCAATGAGAACAAGGGGTAAAGCAATACACTCTTCACCTTGTATCACTGTGAGTTATCGTCAGATAACTACATATACTGGTGTGGGGTATTGCGTCGCTTATTTGTTCTCAGGGCTTTACCAGAACCTCCTTACGGATAGGCTTCGACTCCACACTTTCTTTTTTGTGCAAAACCGTCCGGAGGAGTCACGGGCGAAGCTAGATTCATGGAAAACAGACTATGAAAATCAGTAAACTATTGCCGTCGTTTGCGTTGGTGACGGCAGTCGTCATTGCGTCCTGCGGAAAGCTGGAGGACAGGATCAACTCACTCGAACAGAGGATTTCGGAACTGGAGGACACGAGGATTCCGTCAATCGACGAGCAGGTGGCCTCAATCAAAAAGACAATCGGGGAACTTGAAAAGACCGACGCGGGGCTCCGGGAATACATCTCCGCGCTCGAAGACAAGCAGACGAAGCTTGAGACGGAACTCGGAAAGACGAACGCGGCCCTCACCGAGGCACAGAAGACCCTCCGCGAGGAGATGGCGGCTGACAAGTCGGAACTCTCCGGCGAGGTCGATGCGGCAAAGGCCGATGTCATCGCGCAGCTTGAGGCCTACAAGACCCTCATGAACGGGGAACTTGAGACTCTGAACGGCACAATCGCGGAACTGAAGGCCAAGGATGAGGAGCTTCAGAAGAACGCGGAGGAACTGCGGAGCTATGTGGACTCCGAGAACGGGAAGGTGCGCGACTGGGCGGACGCGACGTTCGTGACCATCGAGCAGCAGAACAAGCTTGCCGAGACCGTGGCCGGAATCAAGACGCAGCTTGAGACCCTGAACACATACACCATGAACATGGACGTTCGGCTCACAAACAAGGCCGAGGAACTCTCGAAGTCGCTATCCGCACTTGACGAATCCACGCGGCAGCAGATAGGCGCGCTTACGGAAAAGTTCGGCAGCGACATCTCCGCGCTGAGGACTGAACTCACGGACGCCTACACGAAGCTCGTCGCAACGGAGCTCACGAAGCTTGAGACCGCGATGAAGTCATGGGTAAGCGAGCAGCTGGCAGGTTATTACACCATCGAACAGACGGACGCGAAGCTCGACGCGATGAGGACGGAACTCGTCGGGCGGATGGACTCCGACAAGGCGTATCTCACAACTCTCATCACGAACCTTGAGACCGCGACGAACAGGAAGATTTCGGCGAACGCGAGCCTGATTACGGGTCTGCGAGGCGACCTCACCTCCCTCTCTCAGTCGGTGGCGGAGAACGCGGGGAAGATTGCCGACGACGCGATACTCATCAGCAAGAACACGGCGGACATCTCGAAGAACGGTACGGCAATCGCGGAGAACACGAAGGATCTGACGGCAGTGAAGAAGCTCGCGGAGGAGAACCAGAAGCTTATCTCGGAGAACAGCGAGAAGCTCGCCGAGATGGTGAGACTCCACAACACTCTGAAGGACAGCGGAATCGAAGACTGCGTCGAGACGGTTCATCAGAACACGAAGGACATCGCCTCGAATGCAGCACTCATCGCGAAGAACGCCGAGGCCATCCGGAGCAACGCGGCTGCAATCGCGCAGAACGCCTCGGCCATACAGGCTCTTCAGACAAAACTCGACGCGACAAGGACCGAAATCGTGGAGGCCTACACCGCGGCCATAGCCAAGGCAATCAGCGACTATGACGGGACAATAACCGCGAAGCTCGCCTCGGAGATTGCCAAGGTGGAGGACAAGATAGCCGGCCTCAAGACCGACATCGAATCAATCAAGACACGGCTCTCAGCCCTTGAGGACAGGGTCTCACGCCTTGAGGAGATTGTCAGCCGGATAACCTCCATATCATATATTCCAGAGTCGACTGGCGTGGAGTACACCCGCGACGCACTCAACATAATTCCGGGTGATGTCACCCTGCGCTTCGACGTGCATCCTTCCGATGCAGCCTCTGAAATCGCCGCCAACTGGGAGTCAGTCCTCTCCGACCGTGCAGTCTATCGCGGAACTGACGACTTCTTTGAGATGAAAGTCAAAGGGGCGACCGCCGAGAACGGCGTGCTGTCCGTGACGGTTTCCGCCGAGGGGCTGAACAAGGACTTCATACTGCTCGATAAGTCTGTTGCAATAAGTATAAAGGTGACGACAGCCTCCGGGCTAGTTGCTGTTTCTGATTACGTGACCTTAGTGAGTGCACTGTATGAGAATGACGAATATGAGTTCATAAAATACCTATTGAACAATTTCGACACTGATGGGGACGGTGCATTGGAACTCAATGCAGTCGAATCTGCAACGGAAATGAATGTCGCAGGTATAAAAATATCGGACCTCAACAATGTGATTTGCAGAATGCCTAACCTCGAAAAGTTGGATTGCAGCAACACTTCCATTAGCACATTGGATTTATCTAATAACCTCATGTTAAAAAGCCTGAACTGTGCAAATAACAGCCTGTCGACTATTGACTTAAATGTAAATGGTGCTCTCGCGGAACTGTATTGCGAGAACAACAAATTGACCGAACTCGACATAACAAAAAACGAAAACTTGGTTTATATCAGTTTCGGTGGCAACAATCTGTCCGAGGTTAGGCAAGTCGGCCGGCTTATAGGAAAGTTGAGATGGTCAATCTACAACTGTGGCGCGACATCAACTTCTGGAACAGGGGAATATCCAACGAATTATACATACAATAATGGACGGCTGTGGTGTCCGGAAGGCTGGCGTGTCCCAACAAAAGACGAGTTCTTGTCACTAAAAGATTATATATACTTTGGAACATCAATTGGATTGGATGGGTGGCATTATTTCAAAGGAACTACCAATAGGGCAATATTTTTCCCAATTGATGAAAATGGGTATTGGACAACCACAGAGAAACGTTTCGACACAAGTTCGGCATACAACTATGCTATAGATCCAGACAAACTCACAGAAAGTATTTCTTATGCATCATATTTTCATTCTGGTTATGCAGACGGAAAATGCCATACAAATAATCCTGTAAGATGTGTCAAAGACGAATAATATCACATTAACATCATAAAATCAATTCATTATGAGCAACTTAAGGAAAGTAGAATTCAACCGTCAAGGTTTTGAGGATGAGGGTGCGCCAGAAACCGCCAATAAAGGCGATTGGTTCAAGTACAACGAAACCATCAAAAGGCGCAAGGGCTCATTTCACGAGTGGGGCAAGTCCCTCTTCACAAAAAACGACGGCACCCAAGTCGAAATCACTGTCGGAATCATTGAAGAAGAGGGCACCGGAGAGGTTCACGCCGTTATTCCGGAAAGAATAATATTTCTCGAATAAGCAATTAGTGAACATTCACTTGTACTGAAGCATTCCAGCACAAGTGAATGTCTTGCATATACTCAATTTATAACAAAATGAAAGATAAATACACCTACGAGGAAATCACCGCAGCGACAAGGCTGATGCTGTCATCGGAGAACCGGAGAGCCATTGCCACAGTCGCGGAAGAATCCGGCATAAAGGAGTTCAGGATAAAGACATGGAGAAAACGCTGGAGGCAAATTGAGCGGAATGAAGTCTTCCGGCAGAACCACCTTGTCACTCTGAAATACATCAGTAATCTCACCTACGGAGTGAGCGAGGCCGTATGGAATGACTGGCTAATTGCAATAGATGATGCTCTTCCAACGATTGAAGAACTGACTCTCACGAATGACATCCTCACCATACTGCAAGAAATCGCCCGACATATCAATGTCAACTATCCGCTAGGCAAAGGCGTTACAACTGAAATGATAGACCGCGCCTTGGCTCATTTCGTCGATGCCACAAGAGCCCAGTAGCCTTTCACATCGCTCCACTATCATGTACAAAACAGAGTATAATCCATAGAAAACTATACTCTGTTTTGTTAATCGCGAGGTGGATTCGTCCGCCCTCCCTTTTTGTTGGCGGGCAGAAGTTTTCCGTGTCTACTTTTCGCGTCCGGTACAACCTTTTTCGTGATTCGTCCGAATTTGTGTATATTTGTAGCGCGGATTCGTCCGAATTTATGTTGTTTTGGGCCATATATTCGTCGGAATTTTTGTGGTATGAAAAGAGAAGTATATGCAGAACTGCTTGAGTGGCAATCTCGTAGAGACCATAAGCCGCTTGTTCTTGATGGGGCGCGTCAAGTTGGCAAGACATACATACTAAAAGAGTTTGGGGCAAAAGAGTATAGAGGTGTCGCTTATGTCAATTTGGACAAGGATGCTGTTGCCAGAAGCGTCTTTGAGCCGGATCACGATATACACCGTATAGTTCGCACTCTTTCAGCTCACACGGGCGTGGATATTGTTCCCAAAGATACGCTCATTATAATTGATGAAATTCAGGAGAGTAGTGCCGCTTTGGGATGTCTCAAATATTTTAAGGAGGACTTTCCTGAGTATGATGTGGCTGTGGCAGGCTCTCTCCTTGGAATCTCAATGCATGAAGATCAGTCTTTTCCCGTCGGCATGGTTGAAGTTGTGCGGATGTTCCCGATGTCTCTGCACGAGTTTCTGGATGCCACCGGCAATGAAAAACTGACTCAACTGTTGCTCTCTTGTGATTGGGAGGCCGTGAATGCTCTCAGTCAGAAGTATATTGACTTGCTGCGCCAATACTATTATGTGGGCGGTATGCCCGAGGCCGTGGCCAGTTACATTGAAGGAAAGGGACTGAATGCAGTCCGCAAGATTCACAAGGATATCCTCTCCGGCTACCGCAGGGATTTCTCCAAGCATGCGCCTAAGAATGAGGTGTCTCGTATTGAACTGGTTTGGGATTCTCTTCCGTCTCATCTCGCCAAAGAGAACAAGAAGTTCATCTATGGAGCCGTTCGTAAAGGTGCCAGAGCGAAGGATTTTGAAGTTGCCATCACTTGGCTCAAGGATGCCGGATTGATTTACAAGGTTCATCGGGTAAGCAAGATTGAGTATCCTTTGAAGTTCTATGAAGATTTCGATGTATTCAAGATTTTCCCTTTGGACATTGGCCTTCTGGGGGCAATGGCCGGGGTGCCCGCAGCGATGATGCTGGTTGGTGACAATATATTCAAAGAATTCAAGGGTGCGTTTACGGAATGCTATGTAAATGAGCAGCTTGCCCGTATTCAGATTCCTACATTCTACCATTCGTCCAATGAGTCGGAATGCGAGATAGACTTTGCTGTCCAGACGGAAAGTCGCGTTATTCCCATCGAGGCGAAGGCCGAAGAAAATGTCAAATCCAAATCCCTCAGGACATACATTGATGAACATCCGAACCTGAAAGGTCTTCGAGTCTCGATGCTGAACTACCTTGACCAAGGCTGGATGGAAAATCTGCCGCTTTACGCGGTTGAGGGGTATCTGAGAGCAGAAGGGTTACCGCATTAAGTGTTCTTTATAAAACCGTGCCTGCTTTATAAAGTCTGTTTAATAAAAATAATTCGACTCTTCAAAAAGTTACGATTTGTGCACTTTTTACTCCTCGTAAGGCTCGTTGAAGGGCTGGAGGAAGGGGTTTTTGGTGCGCTCGTCGGCGATGGTTGTGGAGGGACCGTGGCCGGGGAGGACGTCGAGGTCGCCGGGGAGGCGGAGGATCTTTGTGAAGATGCCCTGCATGAGGGCGGTGTAGTCGCCGCCGGGGAGGTCGCTGCGGCCTATGCAGCCGGCAAAGAGCGTGTCGCCGCTGAAGAGGACCTTCCAGCTGTCCTCAATCTTGCTGTTCTCAATCTTTGCGTATTCGGGACTCTCGGAAACATGGGGCGCGGACGGGGACATTTCTTCTTTCTTGGATATATCTTCTTTCTTGACGGCCGTTTTTCTGAACTCGCGGCACAGGTAGCTGACGCCTCCTGCCGTATGTCCCGGAGTGAACAGAACCTTGAATTCAAGACCGCTCTCAGGAATGCCTGCACCGTTTGCTCCGTCGCCGCTTTCTTCCCCTGAATTGAGCACGGCGGAGCCTTCCCCCGAGGCGAGAATCCTGTCCCCGTCCTCAATCGTGACAATCCGCGAGGAGAAATCCTCCACGTCGCTGTGCCCCACATTGAAGCACAGCGCGTGAAGCGCCCCGAGCGTAACCTCCTCGCCCTTGTTCATATAGACCGGGATGTCGAACTCCTCGCAGAGACGGTGCACTCCATATACATGGTCCGGATGCGCGTGCGTCAGCAATATCCCCGAAGGCCGGAGCCCGTTTTCCTTCAGAGCCTTATGAAGCGCGTCGAACTCTTCCTCGCAGTCAAATCCGGGGTCGATGACGACACAGGCGTTTCCCGCCCACACGAGGTAGGAGAGTTCCTCAAAAGCGTTGCAGCGAAATTTTTTAATCCGTATCATATAAATATATTTTCATTCACTTTTCGGGCATATCCTCTGCCGTTCGGAGAGAATTTTCCCATTTTGACGCAAAAATACGAAAGTAATTGCTAACTTTGTTCGATTATATGCACAAAAAATGCGGATTACAAACGCAGAAATTGTAGATGACAAACGCTAAAATTAGATAGAAATGCATGTAGCAATCGCCGGAAACATCGGCAGCGGGAAGACGACGCTCACCAGGATGCTGGCGGCCAAATACGGCTGGAAGCCAAGGTTTGAGTCGGTCGACTATAATCCGTATCTCGCTGATTTTTATGAGGATATGGAACGATGGTCCTTTAATCTTCAGATATATTTCCTCAACAAGAGGTTCAAGGACGTCGTCGAGATTTCCAAGAGCAAGGACGTGATAATCCAGGACCGTACGATTTACGAGGACGCGCGAATCTTCGCTCCGAACCTTCACGGGATGGGACTGATGTCAACGCGGGATTTCGAGAATTATTCCGATTTGTTCGACCTCATGATGTCCCTTGTGAATCCGCCGGACCTTCTGATTTATCTCCGTTCGTCAATCCCCAACCTCGTGAGCCAGATTCAGAAGAGGGGACGGGAGTACGAGAAGAGCATACGCATTGACTACATCACCGGCCTGAACGAGAGATACGAGAACTGGATCAAGGATTATCAGCACCGGCTGCTCATCCTTGACGTTGATCGTCTGAAGTTCGAGAACAGTCCGGAGGATTTCAGTGAAATCTGTGACAGGATAGACGCCGAACTGTTCGGCCTTTTCAAATAATGTAAGGATTTTCCGGAGCCTTTTTCCTCTTGTGGATATGAGGTTCCGGACATTTGTTTAACCGGGAGAACGGAGATTAGTTTTCCCATAAACCCCAAATTATGGACAAAAGATTGACAATCATTGACTTTGTGGAGAAATACACACGCCAGTTCGCTGCAAACACGTTCCTCCGCGAAAAGGTGGACGGAGTGTGGACTGAGACTTCATTTGAGCAGACCCGCAAGGAAGCCTACCGCATAGGTGCCGGACTGATGAAGCTCGGGCTGCAGAAAGGCGACAAGGTTTCCCTTCTCTCGGAAGGGCGTAACCTCTGGCCGATTACAGAGATGGGTATCCTCTATGCCGGAGCCGTCAATGTTCCGCTCTCAATAAAGCTTGAGGAGAGCAATGACCTCATATTCAGAATACGTCACTCCGACTCGAAGTATGTGATTGTTTCAGGTTCGCAGCTTCCGAAGATACGCAAGATTCTCGACGACTGCGAGGCCGTGGAGAAGGTCATCGTGCTGGACGAAATCAAGGAATACGGGCCTAAGGAGATGTGCATCACCGAGATACAGAAGCTGGGAGACGAATTTCTCGCCGCTTCGCCGGAAGAGTTCGTGACCCGCTACAAGTCTGTCGGCCCGGATGACTACGCGAACATCAGCTATACCTCCGGAACCACAGCCGACCCTAAGGGAATCCTTCTGACGCACCGTAACTACACCGCGAACGTCGAGCAGGCTCATTCGGTTATCGGAGTCAACGAGGACGATGTCATGCTCATCATCCTTCCGCTCGACCACTGCTTCGCTCATGTTGCAGGCTTCTACACGATGATGTCTTTCGGCGCGTCAATCGCCACCGTTCCGCAGGGCCGCACCCCGATGGAGTCGCTCAGGAACATCCCGATGGCAATCAAGGAGACCCGCCCGGCCGTGATGCTTTCCGTTCCGGCGCTCTCCAAGAACTTCAAGAAGGCAATTGAGGCCGGTGTCAAGGCAAAGGGTCCGAAGGTTCAGAAACTCTTCGACTTCGCCGTGCGCAACGCCATAGCATATAATAAGGAAGGCTACAACAAGGGCGGCAAGGACTTCTGGAGATGGCCGCTCGTCAAGCTCTTCGACAAGATTCTCTTCAAGAGCGTCCGCGAGTCCGCTTTCGGCGACAGGATGAGGTTCTTCGTCGGCGGCGGCGCGCTTCTCGGAATCGACCTGCAGAAATTCTACTACGCAATCGGAGTGCCTATCTATCAGGGATATGGACTTTCCGAGGCGACCCCTATCATATCCGCGAACTCTGCGGAACATCACATCCTCGGCTCGTCCGGTATGATTGTCCGTCCGATGGAAATCAAAATCTGCGACGCTGAGGGCAAGGCTCTTCCGTTCGGAGAAAAGGGCGAAATCGTCATCAAGGGCGAGAACGTCATGGCCGGCTACTGGAAGAATCCGAAATCGACCGCGGAGACCGTCATTGACGGATGGCTTCACACAGGGGATATGGGATATATGCTCGACGAGACCTATCTCTATGTGACGGGCCGCTTCAAGTCCCTTCTCATCAGCTCCGACGGCGAGAAATACTCTCCGGAGGGAATCGAGGAGGCTCTCGTGGCGAACTCCAAGTACATTTCACAGGTGGTTCTCCACGACAACCAGGACCCTTATGTGATTCTCCTCATGGTTCCTAACAAGGAGGCCCTCAAGGAGTACATGAAGAAGGAGCATCCGGAGGTCGAGGTTGATTCCGAGGCAGGAAAGAGGATGCAGCTTGAGAAGATTCAGTCCGAGGTTGACCAGTACAGGGCGGGCGGCGAGTTTGCCGGGCTCTTCCCTGAAAGGTGGCTTCCGACGGCTGTCTGCGTGCTTCCGGAGCCTTTCACCGAGCAGAACCACATGGTCAATTCGACGATGAAGATTGTGCGCGGAAAGGTGGAGCAGGCATACGAGGACAGGATGAAGTTCGCCTACACCGCAGAGGGCAAGAACATCATCAACGAGCAGAATCTTGCTTCGCTTTAGCGGGGCGAAGAAAAGGCGGTCTGCGGCGTTCTTCATCCCATCCTTTTCTTCATTCCCTTCGACTAAGCAGCTTTTAGTTAAGCAACTTTAATAGAAACAATATTTACAAATTAAAATTAATAATCAGATGAGTAAAAAAAACAGTAACATTCCGGCGATTGCGGTCATGTTCGCACTCTTCTTCATGATTGCGTTCGTCACCAATTTCGCAGGTTCAATGGGAGTGATTGTAAAGAATCAGTTCCTCGGGGATAGCGCCAGCGCAAAGGCTCTTTCGCAGCTCGGCTCTCTTGCAAACTTCATCGCATACGCCTGCATGGGCATTCCGGGCGGTATCATCCTCAAACGCAAGGGCTATAAGTTCACGGCTCTTCTCGCTGTCATCATCGGTCTTGTCGGCGTGGCAATCCAGTGGATTTCAGGTCCGGCTGAGTCATTCCTCGTGTATGTGATCGGCGCGTTCGTGGCAGGCTTCTCAATGTGTCTTCTGAACATCGTCGTGAACCCTATGCTGAACACTCTCGGCGGCGGCGGAAACACCGGTAACCGTCTTGTCCAGTTCGGCGGCTCATGCAACTCAATCGGCGGAACCATCGCGCCTATTCTTCTCGGCTACCTCGTCGGCGGCAATGTTCAGACTGCGTCTGTCAGCGATGCGGCTCCGGCAATGATCATCGCGATGGCAATCTTCGCGCTCGCTGCGGTCATCATCGCCCTTACCAAGATTCCTGAGCCTCACATGGAAACGGCCGAGGAAAAGGCTGCCCGTCAGACTGGAATGGTCGCAAAGGATCCTTACAGCCCGCTTTCATTCCGTCACTTCGTGCTCGGCGCAATCGCCATCTTCTTCTATGTCGGCATCGAGGTCGGCATTCCTAACACCGCGAACGTTCATTTCTCCGACCTTTCATGGGTAGGACCGGCTCTCACCGGAACAATGATCGGTGCATACTGGCTCTGCATGATGCTCGGCCGTCTCGCAGGCGGTGCAATCGGAGGCAAGGTTTCCTCCAAGTCAATGCTTGCCGCTACCTCGGCTGTTGCAATCGCATTCTGCCTCTGTATCATCTTCATCCCCGAGACAGCGACTGTCCATCTCTTCGGAAAGGTAATCCCTGTTACCCTCGTCTTCGTGATGCTTTGCGGCCTCTGTACCTCAATCATGTGGGGCGCAATCTTCAACCTCGCGGCTGAGGGACTTGGCAAATACACCGCCATGGCATCCGGCATTTTCATGACCCTCGTCTGCGGCGGCGGCATCATTCCGTTCTTCCAGAACATGATTGCGGACAAGTTCGGCTCCCTCCAGAGCTACTGGCTGCTTATTGCCTGCCTCTGCTACCTTCTCTTCTATGCCCTCGCGGGAAGTAAGAACGTCAACAAGGACATACCTGTTGAATAATCTTTAACGGTTATGGAAGATATGACAAAGTCAATTGACAAACAGTATGTCGTCGGCATTGACGTCGGCGGACAGACGACCAAGATAGGCGTTGTCGATGCACGCGGCCAGGTGCTGGCACAGACCGTGATTCGTTCGGACAACTACGAAGACGCAAACCCGTACCTCGACGAGGTGGCGGTGGCCATCAAAAAGGTTGTTTCTGAGGCCGGCGTCGAGGGACAGGTTCGTGGAATCGGTATCGGTGCTCCTAACGGGAACTATTACACCGGAATGGTCGAGATGGCTCCTAACGTCGTCTGGGCTAAGTCCAAGGCTGTTCCTGTGGCAGAGATGCTTTCAGAGCGTCTCGGCGGCGTTCCCGTGGCTCTTACCAACGATGCCAACGCGGCGGCTGTGGGCGAGATGACCTACGGCGCGGCCCGCGGGATGAAGAACTTCATCATGATTACGCTCGGAACCGGCGTGGGCAGCGGCATCGTCATAAACGGCGAGGTCGTCTATGGACACGACGGGTTTGCCGGGGAGCTTGGTCATGTGCGGATTGTCCGCAACAACGGGCGCCTATGCGGCTGCGGAAGAACCGGCTGTCTCGAGGCATACTGCTCGGCGATAGGAGTCGCGAGAACGGCCCGCGAGTGGCTTGGCATGTCGGACGAGCCGTCAGTGCTACGCGGCATTGACAACATCAGCTCCAAGGATGTCTATGAGGCTGCAAAGGAAGGCGACGAGCTGGCTCTGCGCGTGTTCCAATATACCGGCCACATGCTCGGCAACGCGTTCGCTGACTTCATCGCGTTCAGCGCCCCTGAGGCAATCGTCCTCTTCGGCGGTCTCGCGCGCAGCAAGGAGTTCCTCACGGAGCCTATCCTTGAGGCCATGAACGGCAATGTCCTCGCCATCTGGCGTGACAAGGTAAAACTCGTCTATTCTTCCCTCAAGGAGTCCGATGCGGCCATACTCGGCGCTTCAGCATTGGCTTGGGAACTATAGAATTGCCTAAACGGCATGGTATAAATTTTAGGGAATGGCTCAACGGTCATTCCCTTTTTCTATCCACTTGATGTTACTATCCCGCCTCCAATAGGAAAGCTGCCGCTTGGCGTAGCGGCGGGAGTTGCGCTGAATCAGTTCTATGGCGCGGTCGAGAGTGGTGACCGGGCCGTCGCCTGGCGTGGTCGGTCCCCAGCCTTCCGTGCTGACCTTGCCGTCGAGAAAGTCGAACCACGCGAAGATTTCCTTATAGCCTACGGTCTGGAGCGCGGGGCGGTCGCGGAACGGGAGCAGACCGCGTGCCTCTTCGACGAGGCCTGAGTCAATCATTTTCAGAACTCTCGTGTCGATGCGCGAATACAGCTCCTCCTTAGGGCGCATGAGGCCGATTTTTTCAATTTCGAAGGCGTGACGGCGGCTGGGCGAGGTCTTGAAAGAAGAGAACTTGCGCCCGGTCATTAGGCAGACCTCAAGCGCCCGCACGACCCTCTGGCCGTTCGATAGGTCAATCGTCCCGCAGCTCTCCGGGTCAAGCTCCCGCAGCCGCCTTGCAAGTTCCCCGACTCCCTCTTCCCGCAGCCGCGCCGACAGCTCGCCGCGCAGCGCAGGGTCGGCCGGAGGAAAGTCGTCAAGTCCGTTCACGAAGGCGTCGATGTAGAATCCCGAGCCTCCGCACATGACGAGAGTCTCATGCCCCTGCGCGAACAGCTCATTCACAAGACGGTGAGCCTCAATCTCATAGCGCCCTGCGGTGTAGTCCTCCGTGACGGAATTGGTGTGGATAAAATAATGCTTCACGGCGGCAAGCTGTGAAGCATCCGGGACAGCCGTCCCTATGGTCATTTCCTTGAAAATCTGTCTGGAATCACATGAGATTACCGGCGAACCGCATTTCAGCGCCCTTTCAATCGCGAAGTCAGTCTTCCCGACCCCCGTCGCCCCCAATATTATCTCAACTTTTTTCAACCTAACTTTATCAAAATGAATTCCATCAAGCCGATACCTTGAGTTTCTGATAAGTAAAATTTCTTGGCGGGATGGCGAATAGGCGGATGGAGTGCAAGGCGGACGAGAAGATTAAACCGCAGCAACCTCACGGTTGAGAGGATTTAATCTGTCGAAGTCCAACGCAGCAATCCGCCGCCTATTCGTCATCCCCCTCGTGTTCGTCATAGACGACATCCTCCTCATCCTTATCGTCCTCCTCATCGTCGAAATCGTCATCATCCTCGTCCTCATCGTCCCAGTTCCCCTCCTCCTTGCGGATGATGTTCCGTTTCTTGTCCTCCGGCAGGTCCTCGTAGGCCACATATCCGTTCTCGAACTCAATCGGATTCGGCCCCTTCGTCTCCACCAGCGCCGGATAGACCACGCCCGGACGGGCCTCGACCTCACCCTCGAAATCGACGAGAACGCTCTTCTTGTTTGTCGTGTCGTAGAAATAGACAAAGCTGTCCTCGCCCCTTTTGTGGCAGTCGCCGAGCGTCACCTCGTCAATCGTGCCCTTGCCCATGTTCTGTACGCTGTAGCGGGCAATCGCGCTCCCGTCCGGGTTCACTGCCTTGAAAAGCACAATCTGGTCCATCGGAAAATCCATGTCAGCGTGCATCCTCTTGTGGAACGAGTAGAGCGAACTTGTCGCCTTGAGTTCATAAACTCTCGCAAAGCCCTTCAGTCCGGGCAGGGAAACTCTGTATCTCAATATCATACGAAAAAATGATTATGCGGGAAACCTTGACTTCCCGAAAACGACCCCAAAGATACAAAATGAAACACTATGCACCCCAAATTTTTTGCAAAAACTGACGAAAAGCGCTTTTGTGCGCCTACAATTTTGATAACAGCGAAAATATGCCTATTTTTGAAGATATTGATATGCCGAAAACGGGAAATCGGATACGGGAATATATGGCCGAGATAAAGGACACTTTCAACAGCATCGCCGGACCGGCGCGGGGACTTTTCCGGGACAACGGAAGCCGGTTCCTCGCGTTCGCATATCCCGTGGAAACCGAGGCTCAGATTAAGGAAATCGTCTCCTCGCTGAAGAAGGAATATCACGACGCGCGTCACCACTGCTATGCCTATCGTCTTGGCTACAAGGCCGATGTGTTCCGCGCGAACGACGACGGGGAGCCTTCCGGTTCTGCGGGGCGGCCGATTCTCGGACAGATTGACTCCCGCGGGCTCAGCGACGTGCTCGTCGTGGTCGTCCGCTATTTCGGGGGCATAAAGCTGGGAATCCCCGGGCTTATCCGTGCCTACAGGACTTCCACGGACGATGCCCTTTCGCAGGCTGCCATCGTGGAAAAGACGGCGACCGTGAACTATGCCCTGGACTTCGGGTATATGTCGATGAACTCCGTGATGAAAGTGCTGAAAGACATGAAGTTGGAAGCCCGTGACCAGCAGTTCGACACGCGGTGCTCGCTGACCGTCGCCGTACGCCTTTCCTCCGAGGATGATTTCCTTTCGCGGGTTGGGGACATCGACGGCTGCGGAGTGAAAAAAATATAATGTTTATATTTGTAAAATGATACGGAGCCGAGTGCTTTTGTAGGATTCGGCTAACCGTGTGAAACATAAAAGGATATGAAGACAGTTCATAATTTCAACGCGGGACCGTGCGTCCTGCCGAAGCCGGCCGTGGAGGCCGCGATTGAGGCTTTGAAGGATTTTTCCGGAACGGGTATGTCGGTAATCGAGGTTTCTCACAGGTCGAAGGCTTGGGAGGCTGTGATGGACGAGTGCCGTTCGCTGTGGAAGGAACTGCTGAACATTCCCGACACGCACGAGGTGGTCTTTTTCGGCGGCGGAGCCAGCATGGGATTCCTATATGCCGCGATGAATTTCCTTGAGAGGAAAGCCGGCTATCTTGACACCGGTGTCTGGGCGAAGAAAGCCTTCAAGGAGGCGAAGGGTTTTGCTGAATCAAAGGGTGCGGAGGCCGTGGTCGTGGCCTCGTCGGCCGACAAGACATATTCCTATATCCCTAAGGGCTATGAGATACCGTCCGACCTGGACTATTTCCACATAACCACGAACAACACCATTTACGGAACGGAGATTCCCCGTGACATCGACTGCCCGGTTCCGCTGATTGCGGATATGTCCTCGGACATCATGTCCCGTCCGGTTGACGTCTCCAAGTATGCCGTGATTTACGGCGGCGCCCAGAAGAACGTCGGCACGGCGGGAGTCACCTTCGCGATTGTCCGCAGGGACGCTCTCGGCAGGGTTTCGCACTATATCCCCACCATGCTGAACTATCAGACCCTTATCGACGGAAAGTCAATGTTCAACACTCCTCCTGTGTTCCCGATTTTCGTGATGAAGGAGACCCTGAAATGGCTCAAGGCCCAGGGCGGAGTCGAGGCAATCCACGCTCTCAACAGGAAGAAGGCAGCGATGCTCTACGACGAGATTGACCGCAACTCGCTCTTTGTCGGCACGGCTGCCACGGAGGACAGGTCAATCATGAACGTCTGCTTCGTGATGGCTCCGGGATTCGAGCACCTTCAGAACGACTTTCTCGCCTTCGCCACGGAACGCGGGATGGTCGGCATCAAGGGGCACCGCTCGGTTGGCGGGTTCCGCGCCTCGATTTACAATGCCTGCCCGGTCGAGTCGGTTCAGGCGCTGATTGGCGCGATGAGGGATTTCGAGACCATTGTACTTGAAGAGAAGGCTTAGTTTCATGGCGTTTTGAGGCAGATTCTAAATTAAAGACTATGAAAGTTCTGATTGCAACACAGAAACCGTTCGCTGAGGCGGCGGTCGATGGGATACGGGAAATCCTTGAGTCTCAGGGACATCAGCTGTGCCTTCTTGAAAAATATTCGGAACAGGGCGAACTTGTCGCGGCGGTCGCCGGGGCGGACGCTTTGATTGTTCGTTCGGACAAGGTGACTGCGGAGGTGCTGGATGCGGCTCCGTCCCTGAAGGTTGTGGTGCGGGCCGGAGCGGGCTACGACAACATCGACCTCGCCTCCTGCACGGCTCACGGGGTTGTGGCGATGAACACTCCTGGACAGAACGCCAACGCGGTTGCCGAACTGGTGATTGCGCTGATGATATATATGTCGCGTAACCGCTTCACTCCTGGTACCGGCTCGGAGATTCTCGGAAAGCGGCTCGGACTTCAGGCCTACGGCAATGTGGGCAGGCTCGTCGCGGCCAAGGCGAAGGCTCTCGGAATGTCCGTGATGGCCTTCGACCCGTTCGTGAGCGCGGAGAGAATCGAAAAAGACGGGGTGGAGGCGGCGTCTTCGCTTGAACAGCTCTATTCTTCCTGCGAGTTTGTCTCACTGCACATTCCGGCAACCCCTCAGACGGCCGGGTCGGTGGGCGCCGCCCTTGTCGGGCTCATGCCTAAGGGAGGATGCCTCGTGAACACTGCCCGCAGGGAGGTGATTGACGAAGGCTCGCTGCTGGCGCTTCTGAGGGAGCGGGAGGATTTGAAATATGTCGCCGACGTGGCTCCTGAGGCTGCGGACGAGTTCGCGGCGGCGCTCGGCAAGCGCTATTTCGCGACCCCTAAGAAGATGGGCGCTGAGACGGCCGAGGCGAATGTCAATGCAGGGCTCGCCGCCGCGCGTCAGATTGTGGCCTATTTCGCCACCGGCTGCGAGAAGTTCAGGCTGAACGCTTAAAAAGCACGATATGGTAAGAGTTAAACCTTTTGCGGCGCTTCGTCCGCCGCGTGAGATAGTCGAGGAAGTGGCCGCGCGGCCTTATGACGTGATGAATTCCGAGGAGGCCAGGGCAGAAGCGGGGGAGAAGTCTCTGCTTCATATCACCAGGCCTGAAATCGACTTCACTCCTATGGTCGATGAGCATTCCGAACAGGCCTACGACAAGGCTGTGGAGAATTTTAGGCTGTGGCAGAAGAACGGCTGGCTAAGACAGGACGGCAAGGAGTGCTACTATGTCTATGCGCAGACCATGGGAGACCGCATGCAGCACGGCATAGTGCTCTGCGCCCACATCGACGACTACGCCGACGGCAGCATAAAGAAGCACGAGCTGACGCGCAAGGAAAAGGAGGACGACCGCATGGTTCACGTTCGCATCCAGAACGCCAACATCGAGCCCGTGTTCTTCTCCTATCCGGACGACGATGTGGTAGACTCGATTGTGAAGAAATATACATCCCGGACTCCGGAATATGACTTCACGGCTCCCGACGGCTTCGGGCACCGTTTCTGGGTGATTGACGACGATGCCGACATTAAGGCAATCACGTGTGAGTTTTCCGGAATAAGCGCGTTCTATGTCGCCGACGGTCACCATCGTACGGCTGCGGCTGCGCGCGTGGGGGCGGAAAAGCGCGGAAACAATCCGGACCACACCGGCGAGGAGGAATACAACTGGTTCCTGGCGGTGGCGTTTCCGGAGAGCGAACTGAAGATTATGGACTACAACCGCGTCGTCAAGGACTTGAACGGAATGACGACCTCTGAGTTCATGTTCGCACTGCAGAAGGACTTCGCTCTCGACGGACTCGGCACCGAGGCGGAGCGTCAGCGTGCGCTGTTGGAAGACTGCGACTACACGCCTAAGCACAGGCACCAGTTCGCGATGTACATTGACGGCTACTGGTGGTGGCTGAACCTTCAGCGCCGTGTCAATGAAGATGACCCTATAGAGCGTCTGGACGTGACGGTGCTTTCGGAGCGGGTTCTTGACAGGATACTCGGAATCAAGGATCTCCGCAAGGACAAGAGAATTGACTTCGTCGGCGGGCTCCGGGGACTCGGGGAACTGGCACGCAGGGTCGATAGCGGTGAGATGGCCGTGGCGTTCGCCCTCTACCCGGTGTCGATGAAGGAACTGGTCGACATTGCCGACAGCGGCAAGATAATGCCGCCTAAGACCACCTGGTTCGAGCCTAAGCTCCGGTCCGGGCTGGCGATACATAAATTGGACTGATTTTGAAAAGCATAGAAAACGCACTTAAGAGAACTACTGACACAAAGGCTCTCATCATCGGTGACGGCGCGATTGCACGTACACCGGAGATGTTCCTGCGCCTGTTCCCCGAGGCGACGGCGGTGATTGTCGCCGACGAGACCACATGGGAGATAGCCGCAGGGGATGTCTATGGATATATGAAGGCGGCCGGCATCGCCATGGCTGAACCGTTCGTATTCCATTCAAAGAATTTTTACGCGGAATGGTCGTTCGTCGATGAGCTTGAAAGCTATCTCAAGACGGTGGATGCCGTTCCTGTCGCGGTCGGTGCCGGAGTGGTGAACGACCTGACCAAGCTTGTCTCGGAACATCTCGGACGGAGATACATGATAGTTGCCACCACCGTCTCCATGGACGGCTTTTCGGCCTACGGCGCGTCAATAATCAAGGACGGCTTCAAGCGCACCTTCGACTGCCGCGCCCCTTACGGAATAATAGTCGAGCCGGCTGTCGCGGCCAGGGCCCCGAAGTATCTCGCCGTCTCCGGCTATGCCGACCTTCTGGCCAAGATTCCTGCGGGAGCGGACTGGATTGTCGCGGACGCGATGGGCTGCGAGTGCATAGACGAATTTTCCTATTCTCTCGTACATGACGGGCTGAGGGAATCGCTCGCGCACCCCGAGGCCGTCTATGCCGGTGAGGTCCCTGCCATAGAAAGGCTTGCGGAAGGACTGATACTCAGCGGATTCGCGATGCAGACCTATCAGAGCAGCCGTCCCTCTTCCGGAACCGAGCACATTTTCGGACACTATTGGGAGATGATCGACCTCCGCTATACCGGCGCTGAGACAGTCCCGGGATTTGAATCCGGCAAGTCTTTCCTCACGGCCGGACGACCCGTGCCCCACGGCGTTGAGGTAGGTATCGGCTCGCTTGTCTCGGCCGCCTGCTATGAATTCCTTCTCGGCCGCGACCTCTCGGCAACAGATGTGGATGCCTGCGTTTCCGCGTGGCCGTCCTGGCCGGAGATGGAAGAGGAGGCCCGCCGCGCCTTCGCCGACCTCCCTTCCGACCAAACGGAAGCCGCCGTCAGCGAGTGCCGCGCGAAATATCCTGAAAAGAATCAGCTTAGGGAACAGCTGACACGTGTCCGTGACAACTGGCCGGAACTGAAGCGGAAGCTTGAGGCGGAACTCCTGACCGTTTCCGAACTACGCTGCCTTCTGATGTCCGTACATGCGCCATACGAGCCGGAGATGATAGCCGTTTCCCGCGCCGGGCTCAGAACAGCCTTCCTGCACATCCCATACATGCGCGACCGCATCACCGTCCTCGACCTCATCCGACGCCTCGGCCTGATGTCCGAACTTACAAATTTCTTGTTCGGCTCTGGTGGTTATTGGCAAATTGATGAATAAAATAAAAAGCGCGGCTGAAGAAGTTTCAGTCGCGCTTTTTATTGATAATCTTGTAGTAAGGAATTGAATAAAAAGATAGAGTGCAAGGCACTCGGTGAAGTCAAATACCGCAGCAACCTCCCGGTTGTGAGGATTTTGACGAGACGAGTAACGCGGCAATCCGCTTTTTATTCAGTTCCGCCTTAAAATGGCAGGTCGTCCTCACTGTCACCATTGCCGGAATTAAAGTCCGTTGCCGTTGCAGATGGGGCCGCAGGCTGCTGCGGAGCGCCCGCGCCGGTCGGAGCGGCGAAGCCCGGAGCGCCGTATGCCGGAGCCTGACCCTGAGGAGCCGCTCCGGCGCGCTCGATTCTCCATGCGCGTATGTCGGAATACCAGCGTCCGTTGTACTCGCGGCTCGAAAGGTTGAACGATACCTTGACCGTCTCGCCGGCCTGGAACTGCTCCAGGTCCTTCACCTTGTCATCGCCCCAGACGCTCATGCATACCTGGGTAGGGTAGTTGCCCTCCTGGTACTCAATCACGAACTCCTGCTTGAACCACTGGCCTCTGGACGAGGTGCCGCTCTGCACAGGCAGTTTCGTGATGATTTTTCCTTCAAGTTCGAGTGCCATAGACTATTTCTCCTCAGATGGCTGGAACTTGCCCACTTTCTGAATCTCGACGTCGAAGATGAGCACTGAGTTCGGCTCGATGTTGCGGTTGCCCCTCTCGCCGTAAGCGAGGTCTGACGGAATGAAGAAAGTTGCCTTTCCGCCTTCGCCGAGAAGTCCGAGCCCCTCAGTCCAGCCCTTGATTACGCGGTTTGCGACGAACTGTGTAGGCTCCTCGTTGCCCATGTTTCCGTCGAACTCCTTGCCGTCGATGGTCTTGCCGCTGTAGAATACCCAAACGGTGTCGTTAGGCTGCACCTTGTACTCGGCGCCTTCCTCGATGATGGTATATTGAAGTCCGCTGGCAGTCGTATCGACGCCGTTCTTGAGGTTCTCCTCAAGGAACTTCTCGCCCTTTGCCTTATTTACGGCCGCGGTGTATTCGCTCTTCTTGGAAAGGTATCCGTTGATGATGCGCCCCATGTCCTCGGGGTTAATCTTGAACTGCTTGCCGAACTCCGGGTCATAGACATTGCCCTCGGCCTTGAGGAAGTCGTTCATGCCCTTCTTGAGCTCCGACATGTTGAGTTCGGAAAGATTGTCACAGAGACCGTTGCCCTTGAGGAACGAGCCGAAGTTGATACCGAGAAGGTAGCTTACTGAATCGACGTCGGAATGCGTAGGCAGTTCAACATCCACCTTCACGTTTGTGTTTGACTTGCAGGAAAGTGCAAGCGCGGCCACGAGAACGGCCGCAAAAATTCTTGATGCTTTCATAATGTTTATTAAAATTTAATATGTTCCTAACCTATTATAATATATGCCCGGATATTCCGTCGTCTCCGGAAAAGACGAAGCAACCGCAAAGATACTCAAACTTTCTCAAATAAATTCCCATTTTATTTTGTCATACGCAAAAATCTTCCTACCTTTAATAAAATTCTCTCAACGAATATGGTAAATACAGAAAAACTGTTCGAGAAACTGAGGATATTCTTCGGATACACATCGTTCAAGCCGGGGCAGGAGGAGATAATCCGTCACCTTGTGGAGGGCAACGACGCGTTCGTTCTCATGCCGACGGGAGGAGGAAAGAGCATGTGCTACCAGCTTCCCGCTCTGCTGATGGAGGGGACGGCAATAGTCATATCCCCGCTGATTGCCCTGATGAAGAATCAGGTCGATGTCATACGCGGGTTCGTCTCCGGGGACGAGGGTGTGGCGCATTTCCTGAACTCCTCGCTCGGCAAGGCACAGATTGCGGAAGTCCGCGCCGACCTTCTTTCGGGCAAGACCAAGCTTCTCTATGTCGCCCCGGAGTCGCTCACGAAAGCCGAGAACATAGCCATACTCAAGGAGATACACATTTCATTCTATGCCGTCGATGAGGCGCACTGCATCTCCGAATGGGGACACGACTTCCGCCCGGAGTACCGCCGCATCCGCGCAATAGTCGATGAAATCGGCCGCGCTCCGATAATCGCCCTCACGGCGACGGCCACGCCCAAGGTCCAGAGCGACATAGTCAAGAACCTCGGGATTCAGGATGCCAAGGTCTTCAAGTCCTCGTTCAACCGGCCGAACCTCTACTACGAAATCAGGGAAAAGGTCGATCCTAAGAGGGACATTATAAAATATATAAGGCAGAATCCGGGGAAGTCCGGAATCATCTACTGCCTCAGCCGCAAGAAGGTCGAGGAAATCGCCGAGCTGCTGAACGTCAACGGGATAAAGGCGCGCCCGTATCATGCCGGGCTTGACGCCAGGACCCGCGCGGAAAATCAGGACGCGTTCCTCATGGAGGAGGTGGATGTCATCGTCGCGACCATCGCCTTCGGAATGGGCATCGACAAGCCGGACGTGCGCTTCGTGATTCACTACGACATTCCGAAGAGCCTCGAAGGCTACTATCAGGAGACAGGTCGCGCCGGACGTGACGGGCAGGAGGGACAGTGCATCACCTACTACAGCTACAAGGACATCCAGAAACTGGAGAAGTTCATGCAGGGGAAGCCGATTGCCGAGCAGGAAATCGGACGGCAGCTGCTGATGGAGACCGTGGCCTACGCTGAGTCCAACCAATGCCGCAGGAAGCTGCTGCTCAACTACTTCGGAGAGGACTACCTCCCGGACAACTGCGGAGCCTGCGACAACTGCCTGTTTCCTAAGAAACGCTTCGAGGGCTCGGAACAGATGTGCATGGTCATAGACCTCGTGGAGGCGCTTCCGGAGCGCTTCAAGACGGAGCATCTGGCCAACATCCTCGCGGGGGAGAGCAATTCGCTGATTAAGTCCTACCGGCATGACAGGCTTGAATTTTTCGGGGCCGGGCGCGACCACGGCTTCCGTTTCTGGTGCGCCGTCATCCATCAGGGACTCGTGCTTCATCTCCTTGAAAAGGACATAGAGGCCTACGGGCTCATCAGCGTGACTCCCGAAGGCCGAAAATATGCCGAGGCCCCGACGCCTCTGATGCTCACCGAGGACAGGGTCTTCGCCGAGGGAGAGGACGATGACGACGACGGGATGCCGCCCGCTGCCAAGGCGGGAGGCGGAGGCGGTGACGAGACCTTGCTCGCCATGCTGAAGGATCTGCGGAAGAGCCTGAGCCGCCGTCTGAAGCTCCAGCCTTGGGTGATTTTCAGCGACGCGGCGCTCGACGATATGTCAATCATGTATCCTGTCACCCTTGACGAGCTCCAGCGCTGTCAGGGTGTGGGCGAGGGAAAGGCCAGGAAATATGGCAAGGAATTCATTGAACTGATTGCCAAATATGTGGAGGAGAATGAGATAGAGCGTCCGTATGACTTTTCGGTGATGAAGACCGTGCGTCACAATTCGGACAACAGAATCACTATCATTCAGAACATCGACCGCCGTCTTGCGCTTGAGGACATCGCCTCGGCTCTCGGACTTGAGTTCGAGGAGCTGCTGACCGAAATTGAGTCGATAGTGCAGTCGGGCTTCAAGCTGAACCTCGACTACTATGTGCGGCAGGTCATCGACGACGATGTCGTGGAGGAGATTTACGAGTATTTCCGCGACGAGGCCGAGTCGGATTCGGTCGAGGATGCCATAGCCGAGCTCGGGGCGGACTACGAGGAGAATGAAATACGTCTTGTACGCCTTAAATTCCTTTGTGAGGTGGCGAATTAAAAATCTATACTCGAAAATAAAAAACAAATCCGAAGCGGTTTATTTTTAGTAATTTTGCGGATTGAATAATAAAAGTAATTTTGTGAATAAAAAAATATAAGGACATGATAACATTCGGTTACAAGACTCCATGGAGCGGACTCGCAAGGGTTGTCGCATCCCTCGGATTGGGCGTTCTCGCCATCGCATATCCCGGTGACGTTATTCCTCTTTTGGTGAAGATTTTTGCCGCCGTACTTTTTATATATGGCTGCGGAATGATGATTTATGCCTTCGCGCACAAAGCAGACAAGTCCTTCTCGCTCTGGCTCTCCAACTCAATCATCGAGATTGTCGTCGCCGTGCTGGTGTTCATCTTCGCGGGATTCATCGCCAACATCGCGGTCAAGCTCATAGGCCTTGTCCTGCTTCTTTCCGGAATCTATCAGATTATAGCCCTGATAAGCGCGGAGAGGGTGTCCCGCTTCGGTTTCTGGTTCTTCATCCTGCCGGTCATAGAGGCCATAGGTGGCGGCATACTCATGTTCGCCTCGCAGCTCTTCACCAGTGTCGTCGGCCTCATAGTCGGAATCGCCCTCATAGTTTCGGGACTTTCGGAGCTCTTCTCGTCGATTAAAATTTTCCGCATACAGAAGAAGTTCGCTTCAGACACGAAGACCGAGGAGCAGGACGCCGAGGTGAAGACCGTCGAGGAGGGAGAAAACAAGTAGTTGTCACAGGAGGACGGGCGGTTATGATTCCACGCGACACGGTAGAGCGCATTCTGGATGTTGCCCAGATTGTTGATGTGGTCGGCGATTTCGTCGATTTGAAGCGTCGTGGTGCAAACTGGACCGCGTGCTGCCCGTTTCATAACGAGAAGACCCCGTCGTTCTATGTCTCTCCGGCCAAGGGCATCTACAAGTGCTTCGGCTGCGGCAAGGCGGGGTCGGCCGTGGATTTCGTGATGGAACACGAGAGCATGACCTTCCCGGAGGCCATCCGCTATCTCGGCCAGAAGTACCACATCGAAGTGAACGAAGAGGAGGAGACTGCCGAGGACCTTGCACGCAAGCAGCACAAGGACAGTCTCTACATAGTCTCCAAGTTCGCTGGGGAGTTCTTTCAGAAGTCGCTCCATACCCCTATGGGACAGGCGATTGCCTACCAGTATTTCCATGGGAAGCGTAAGCTCGACGACTCCACGATTGAAAAGTACGGCCTCGGTTGGGCGCCGCAGTCCCGGGACGAGCTTAGCCGTGCCGCCAGGGAGGCCGGATATAAGGAGGACTATCTTGTCGAAACCGGACTCAGCATACGCCGCGACGACGGTTCCCTTGTTGACAGGTTCTTCGACAGGGTCATGTTTCCGATACATTCAGTCACCGGACAGGTCATCGCCTTCGGAGGGCGCACTCTCAAGACGGACAAGAGCGTCGCGAAGTATGTCAATTCCCCGGAGACGGAGATATATGTCAAGAACCGCTCGCTCTACGGGATTTATTTCGCGAAGAACGAGATTGCAAGGCAGCGCAAGTGCATACTCGTCGAGGGCTATCTCGACGTTCTTTCCATGCACCAGCTAGGAATCCTGAACGTGGTGGCTTCGAGCGGAACTTCGCTCACGACCGGGCAGGTGGCTCTGATTAAGCGCTTCGCTGACGACGTGACCATCATCTACGACGGCGACAGCGCCGGAATCCATGCGGCCCTGCGCGGAATCGGACTTGTGCTCAAAGGGGACTTGAATGTTCGCGTCGTCCTGCTGCCTGACGGAGAAGACCCGGATTCATTTGCTTGCTCCCATACAAGGGCAGAAGTAGAGGATTATATAAATACTAATGAGCGCGACTTTATCGGATTTATGACGCAGATGTTGCTCGATAATGTTGGAAATGATCCTCTCAAAAAGGCGGCACTTGTAAATGATGTCGCTGACACAATTTCTTTAATCCCGGATCAGATAACACGTGCGGCCTATATTCAATTCTGCTCTTCAACATTCGGTATGGATGAACAGTTTCTGTACGATAGGGTTAAGTCAACTCGTACAGATATGTTGATTTCAGAAAAGCGACAATTGGAACGAGCTTCTTCCCGTGATGAAGAATCGGATAGCGGAGAAATCGTCCTGGCTGCATCATCTTCTGTTCCAGAAGAACAAAATGTCATAAAATATCGTGAAGAAGAGCCTTTTACGGCCTCTGGTGAACGGGAGATTTTAAGTTTCTTGCTGGAATCCGGTGACAATGAACTGAAGTTTGACCGCGATTCTCCATTTTGGACAGAGGAGACACCGACAGTTGCGGATTTCATTCTCAACACTTTGGACGATAACGGGATGGCTTTTCACAATTCGATGTATGCTAAGGTTCTTGACCAGTACACGAAGTTCTATGACGAGGGTTTTCAGCAGAACCAGATTCTCGCGCGTTTGCGTGATAGCGCCGATCAGGAAATCAATGCAGTGACGCGCGACCTGCTTGTCGATAAGTACAACCTGACCGTGAAGAACTTCGAGAACTCGCTCACCTCGGCGGAGACTATGCTGGTGACATACGTCCCGAAATCGCTGATAAAGCTGCAGCTGCTCAATGTCGAGCTTGAACTCAAGGCTCTCCAGAAGGAGCTTGTCACCACACAGGATTCCGGAAAGATGGAGGAGCTGATGCGGAAGATTACGGAGCTGAGCAGGATGAAGTCGTCCCTTGCGTCGGAGTTTCGGAAATAGAGGTATTTTATTGATATATAATATATTGTACTCTCGAATATGTGGATTATTTTTGAAAAATAAGAAAATATAGAAATATATGGAAAACAAGAATTACAGGAGACAGCTGGTGACCTGTGCGCTTCCTTACGCGAACGGTCCCGTTCACATCGGCCATCTTGCCGGGGTCTATGTTCCCGCGGACATATATGTGAGGTATCAGAGGCTCAGGGGCCAGGATGTCCTTTTCATCTGCGGTTCGGACGAGCACGGCGTTCCGATTACCATCAAGGCGAAGAAGGAGGGCGTCACTCCGCAGGACATCGTTGACAGGTATCACTCTCTCATAAAGGCTTCGTTTGCGGGTCTCGGAATCAATTTCGACATATATTCACGCACGTCGTCAAAGGTTCACGAGAAGACCGCCTCGGATTTCTTCCGCAAGCTCTACGACGACGGGAAGTTCATCGTGAAGGAAAGCGAGCAGTACTATGACGAGGAGGCCAAGACCTTCCTCGCGGACCGCTACATCGTAGGAACCTGCCCGCGCTGCGGCGCCGAGGGGGCATACGGCGACCAGTGCGAGAAGTGCGGCGCGACCCTCAGCCCTGACGAGCTCATCAATCCGAGGTCGGCACTGAGCGGCTCCCCGCTTGTGAAGAAGCCGACGAAGCACTGGTATCTGCCTCTGAATGAATATGAAAAGTGGCTCTCCGAGTGGATTCTCGACGGGCACAGGGAGTGGAAGACCAATGTCTATGGACAGTGCAAGAGCTGGATTGACGGCGGGCTTCAGCCGCGCGCCGTGAGCCGTGACCTTGACTGGGGCGTTCCGGTGCCGGTCGAGGGAGCGGAGGGCAAGGTTCTCTATGTGTGGTTCGACGCGCCGATAGGATATATCTCCAACACGAAGGAGCTTCTTCCGCAGTCTTGGGAGAAATGGTGGAAGTCGGAGGACACGAAGCTCGTGCATTTCATCGGCAAGGACAACATCGTGTTCCACTGCATCGTGTTTCCGTCCATGCTCAAGGCCCACGGCGGCTACATCCTTCCGGACAATGTCCCTGCCAACGAGTTCCTCAACCTTGAGGGCGACAAGATTTCGACTTCAAGGGGCTGGGCCGTGTGGCTGAACGAGTATCTGGAGCAGTTCCCGGGACAGGAGGACGTGCTCCGCTACGTGCTCTGCGCCAACGCGCCGGAGACCAAGGACAACGACTTCTCGTGGAAGGATTTTCAGGCGCGCAACAACAGCGAGCTCGTGGCGATTTTCGGAAACTTCGTGAACAGGGCCGTGGTGCTCACGCACAAGTATTTCGGAGGCAAGGTCCCTGCGGACCTGAAGCCGGAGCCGATTGACCGCGAGACGCTTGCGCAGATTCCGGCTATTGCCGCTGACATTGAGTCCAACATCGAGCAGTATCGTTTCCGCGAGGCGCTCAAGGCCGCGATGAACCTCGCGCGTCTTGGCAACAAGTACCTTACCGACACCGAGCCGTGGAAGGTCGCAAAGACTGACATGGACAGGACGGCGTCCATTCTCAATGTCTCCCTTCAGATATGCGCCGCGCTTGCTGTGGCGTTCGAGCCGTTCCTGCCGTTTTCCGCAGAGAAGCTCCGCCGGATTCTGCGCGTGGGCATCATCGCCGGAACGGACCATCGCGCAGGAGAGGAAGGCACGGGTGGGGAGAACATCTTCACCGCCTCCGAGGCAGCCGCCCTGCACACCGTTGATTCCGCGTCTTCGACCCTGTCTGAATTTCCGATTTCCCTTTCTTGGAGCGACCTCGTTTCCGAGCGCATACTCCCGGCGGGACATGAACTTGGCGAGGCTGAACTGCTGTTCTCGAAGATTGAGGATGAGGTTGTGGATGCGCAGATTGCCCGCCTGAACGCAATCAGGGCGGAGCGTGAGGCCGCCGCTGCCGAGGCTGCCGCAAAGGAGGCCGCGGCGAAGGTCGAGCCGCAGAAGCCCGAGTGCAGTTTCGAGGACTTCGAGAAGATGGACATCAGGACGGCGACAGTGCTTGAGGCGGAGAGGGTTCCTAAGACGGACAAGCTGCTCAAACTGACGATAGACACGGGCATTGACAGGCGCACGATTGTTTCCGGCATAGCGGAGTACTACTCTCCGGAGGATATGCTCGGCAGGCAGATTTGCATACTCGCCAACCTCGCCCCGCGTAAGATTCGCGGCATCGAGTCCAAGGGCATGATTCTGATGGCGCGCCAGGGCGACGGCAAGATGCGGTTCATCACGCCGCAGGAAATGTTGGCGAATGGTGCGCAGATAGGATAATGATACAGTATAATAAGGACATAAATAACACCTTCGGGATGAAGGTGCGGGCGGCGGCATACGCCGAATGGGGTAGCGAGGACGCGCTGCGGGAACTGCTGAAGGACAGTTCCCTGCCGCGTCCTTTTCTCTTTGTCGGAGCCGGAAGCAACTTGCTGTTCACCGGAGACTTTCCCGGTACTGTCCTGCATTCGGCCATGAAGGACATCCGGAGCCTGTCGGATGCGGGCGCTGTCTTGGCTGCCTCCGGCTCCGGTCATTCCATTCCTGAGGGTTCCGGTGTGTTCGTTGAGGTCGGCTCGGGAGTCGTGTTCGATGACTTCTGCGCATGGGCTGCCGAGCGCGGTCTCTGGGGAGTCGAGAACCTTTCGCACATCCCGGGAGAGGTCGGGGCGAGCGCGGTTCAGAATGTCGGGGCATACGGCGTTGAGGCGAAGGACGTGATTGTCCGCGTGAACTGCATGGAGCTCTCGACCGGCGCTTCCGTCACGTTTGACAATTCCGAATGCGGCTACGGCTATAGGGCATCCAATTTCAAGACCGTCTGGAAAGGCCTCTACGCCGTCACCTCGGTCGTGTTCCGCCTTTCGTCAGTCCCGACCCCGCATCTCGACTACGGTCATCTCCGCTCTGCGGTCGAAGCCGTATCCTGTCATTTCGAGCAAAGCGAGAAATCTTTAACCCCGTCTCTCATCCGTGAGGTGGTGACAGAAATCCGCCGTCAGAAACTCCCAGAACCGTCCGAACTCGGTTCGGCCGGAAGCTTCTTCAAGAACCCTGTGATTCCGCAGGAACATTTCGACCGCATCCTCAATGACTTCCGGCAGGCAAACGGTTCCGAAGCAACTGTTCCTCACTATGTTGTGGAGCAGCCGGGCGAAGCGGCTCCCATGATTAAGGTTCCGGCGGCCTGGCTGATTGAACAGTGCGGCTGGAAAGGCCGGCAGACCGGCAATGTCGCCTGCTATTCGAAACAGCCGCTCGTCATCGTGAACCTCACCGGCAACGCCACCCCGCAGGAGGTGCTGGACCTCGAAAACTCAGTCATCGCTTCCGTCCGCGACCGCTTCGGCGTAACCCTCTCTCCCGAGGTGGAACACATCTGACAGCAGAATTGCACCGTCAATCGTGCAACTTTCGCTAAATATTGCACGATAAACAATGCAAAACTCAATAAAAGTTGCACGGACTATCGTGCAACTTTTGTATATTTGCGTCAAATGATAGTTTTATGGATACGCTGTTTTCTACATATCGCCAGTATCTGGAGCTGACTCCAATGTCTTTTTTCCGCGATTTTCATGACCGGATCAATTGGAAGTGTCGCATTATAGGTGTTCTGGGGCAGAAGGGTGTCGGAAAATCAACCCTTCTCCTTCAGCATATCAAAAAATGTGAAGACATGGACACGACACTTTACGTCACCGCCGATGACATTTATTTCTCGGCTCACACTTTGGTTGACACGGCAAAAAAGTTCTATGCCGAGGGAGGCAGGGCATTGTATATAGACGAAATTCACAAGTATCGTGGCTGGAGTACGGAGATAAAGATGATGTATGACCAGCTTCCTCTGCTCCGCGTCGTGTATTCGGGGAGTTCAATCCTTGATTTAAGAAAGGGAGGGGCGGATCTCAGCCGTAGGGTCATAGAATACAAACTGCCGGTGTGGTCGTTTCGGGAGTATCTTAACCTCCGGATGGGCTGGAATCTGAAGCCGGCGACGCTGGCGGAGATTCTTGATGGAAAGGTTGATTATCCATACGGAGAGCATCGTCCTCTGACCTATTTCAAGGAATATCGGCAGCATGGGTGTTATCCGTTTTTCCGCGAACCCGAATTCCGCACGAGACTGCGTCAGGTCATCACCGCCACTGTCGAGGTGGATATTCCGAAGTATGCCGAGATGACGGTTGCCGCGACCGAAAAGCTGAAAAAGCTGATGTACTATGTCTCTCAGAGCGTTCCGGTGAAGATTAACTATTCCGATATGGAGCGCGACCTCGACATTCCGAGGAACAGTCTTCCGACATATCTGGAATATCTTGAGAAGGCGGAACTCGTGTCTATGCTCCGTATGAAGGCGAACGGGGACGCGGTGCTCCGCAAGATGGACAAGCTTTACCTGAACAACTCCAACATGATGTATTCCATGTCCGACTACGAACCGAATCCGGGCAATGTGCGCGAGACAATGTTCCTTTCATTGATGAAAAACGCCTTCGATGTCGTCGAATCCCCGATTTCGGACTTTGAACTCGACGGCAAGACCTTTGAGGTCGGAGGCCGAAAAAAAGGCAAGAAACAGATTGCCGACGCTTCGGAAGGCTACATCGTCGCCGACGACATTGAATATGCCTACAAAAACAAAATTCCCCTCTGGATGTTCGGGTTTATATATTGACAGGCATTTCAAGAAAGGAAAATATGGAAACCGAGAACAGAAAAGTAGTGCTTGAGAACTTCTATGGCGATGGCAAACACCTTTATGAAGATGAACTTGGCTGGTGGCCGGAAGCTAAGGAGGAAGTCCATTCTCTTGTGTCAAGGGACATCTTTGAGTATGAGATTGTCAAAGTTGGGTTCAACCTTGCATTCTACTACATTGACAACGACACTTGCTATGGATTGCATACCGAGGCTTTGCCTATTGAATTCAAAATTTTGCCGCGCAACAGAGCTGAGGAGTTTGTATATTGGCAATGCGATTTCGATACGCATGACGACGGGGAAGTGCTCTATTCATTTGACGAATGCTCAATGAAAATATGGGATACTATCAGGATTGACGGGAAAGGTCTCGGGGAAATTCTTGACAGATCTGTCATCATGACTCTGAATTAATTGTTTTGACTGCTACTTCGCTCCTTTGCGGCGGTTGCAGTCGCGGCAGAGGAGCTGGCAGTTGGAGGCTATGGTGCGGCCGCCGTCGCGCCATGGGGTGATGTGGTCGGCTTCCATCTCGCGGATGTCGATGATTTCGCCGTGGCGGAGACAGTCGGGGTTCGCGCAATGACCGTTCTGACGCTCATAGACCTCGCGCCTGGTGTTCTCGTCGAAGGCACGGATGTCGAGGTGGCGTTCGTCGTGGTCGAAGACATATTGATAAATCCCCGACTTCTTTTTGACGTCACTGTCCATCATCAGCCTCTTCACCTTGGATTCGAGTGCTGCCGAATCATAGTTCTCTTCCCCATAGCGGTTGTAGAGCCCGCCCCAGTTCACGCCCTTCATCTCCTTTCTGTAGTTCGGGAAGAGGACATTCACCCAGTCTATGACTTTTCTGAAATACAGCCACAGCTCGTTTGCGTTGCTGTCGTGCTGGTGCTTCGCCATATAGATTCGGCCGTTTCCCTTTGAAATCCAGTCAAGCGCGGTCTCAAGATAATCCTGTCTTATCGGTGAACCGGTGAGATACTTGTTCGCCATCCCATATGCCGGACATCCGCTTTTGCTGAAATATTTCTTCGCGTCTGACAGCCACGGACCTGCATAGACGGCGTTTAGCAACTCCTGCTCGGTGAGCTTCTCGCCTGCTATGTTGATTGTCTTGAACCAGTCGAGTTTCTCGGAGTCCGTGCCCTCACAGACATATATCATCAGCCTGTAATTCAGGAACTTCTCCTTTTCGTCGTCCGGGAGATTGTGGAAATATTGGAAGTTGAACGCGAAGTCGCCGTTCACATACTGGCAGAGGGATATTGTTCTCTGCTGTCCGTCAATGACCTCGAATCCACCGTCGTCGCGTACCGCCCAGTACATCACGTTGAGCGGGAACTCCTTGAACACGGTGTCGATTACGGCGTTGCGCTGGTTCTCTCCATAGACGAACTCCCGCTGATACGGCGGACGGATGTCGAGTTTTCCGTCATACCCGACGACGCCGTTTTCGGCGTTGTCCTTATAGCCTGCGGTCAATTCCCTGACCGTAACTTCTTTAAGCTGAATTTTCATGACTGGTTACTTGTTTTGTTGTTTTCGGCGGATTAGGATTCTTTTATACATACCATTCCCATTGACAACTGGTGCATCATACCTTGTATGGGGTTTCTTCAAATTCTCAATCATTCCATCTCCGCCTCTGTCTGTTGTCCATAGTATCTCAAATTGTTCTGGATTATATTTATAGAGAAATGTAATAGGAACGCCCATAACCCCATAATAGTCAGAAGGAATTTCATTTGATTTACCGACTTCTATCGCTTTGTAGTTCTCGTATTCCGGATAATCGTCAGGATTATATGTCTTATATAGAATCAATTCCTCGTGTCTCTTGGCGATGTCAAGATTGGTAAACCAAGTTACGCCCGATACTCGTATCATGCCTGCACGGTGGTCGCCGGCTGACGCGATGTCTTCATACTTTGAGTAGAAATGCCCGGCACATCCTTTGAACCCGACTCCGAGCCACAATTTATTCTGCTGAATCAGAGGAAATATTTCCTTGTAAGTTATGGCATTCTGATGTCCGACAATCACAAATTTCTTGTCATATTTAATCAGCTGCGCCACACATTCCCTGAACAGGCTGAACGGAGGATTTGTCACCACGATGTCCGCCTCTTTCAGAAGTTCGATGCACTCGGGGCTGCGGAAATCTCCGTCAGAATGCTCAAACTCACGATAGGGAATCTGTTTCGCGTCTTCCACGCTGTTGCACACTGGTGTACCCCCGTATATGGCATAGACGGCGCGGTCGCACTCGTTCATCGAGAACAGGTCAGGCTCGTTGTTCTTGTAGCAAGTGGTAATCAGGCGC
>CAKUPC010000013.1 GCA_934675095.1 uncultured Bacteroidales bacterium
GCATTGGAGTATCAAAACCATCTTTCTCACTGCTTTTTATAGACGACACTCGGCCTTGTGAGTCATAACTTATATTGACGTGTGCACTATAACCGTCTTGGGCGCAATAAATTTCAATCTTGGAAATCAGCCGGCCGCCAAGACGCGCGGGAGTTCCGTACCAGTGCCGCCCGTCGTGGACAACATAGGGCTTCACCATGGTCGGGGTGATGCCATCCGGGACCGCAAACTCACAGGAAACTTTCCTGCCAGTCGCGGCGCCATCCATGCCCGAGACTGCAACTTTCCTGTGCTCGACGGGCTCGACATCGGAAGAGCCGCCGAAGAGCGCGAATCCGGCTTCAGAACAGCGGAGCAGGCTGGACGGGTTCATATCCGACTCCACCTGCACGGTCTTCCCGGTCTCCACGCCGCCGCCATCGACTTCGGCCTTGACACCCTTATTCTTCGGAAACACGCTCATGCTCAGACTCGGGATGTCGAAGGTGCGGGTTTTGGAGAAGCGCCCGTTTTCGGAGCCGGGAAGTGCCTTGAAAAGGAGCGACTCGCAGTAGAGGGAAAGACCAAGGGACGGCTGTATCGAAACCTCCGGGTTTGAGACGAGCAGGCCGTCGTCATCCATGGAGACTGCCGCTTCTGCCTCGAATGAGGCTCCAGCACCGGCTTCCGAGCCCACGGCAAGCACTTCTCGAACTGGTAGCGCATGGATGCGGATATCTTTGATTCGGCTGAGGCCTCAAGTTCCATTCTTGCGTAGAGGCTAGGGACAATCGCGATTGGGGTGCCGGGTATCAGAACCGGCTCGGTTCTCAATGTCAGCAGGTCTCCATCACGTCCGACTTCGACAATTCTGCCCGCGAAGCCGTGAGGGGTAACTTCAGTGACGGGACAGCAGAGTATCCTGCCCTCGGAGAGGTCATATTTGCCGGACGACGACATCACGACGTCGTCCTCTCCGCATGAGACAATCAGCCACGCGTCGCTTTCGCCAATCAGAACCACCTCCTTGGCGAGGACAAATTCATTGGCCGTCGGATTGTCTGTCCGTTCGCTGCCTGTCTTGTCGCATGACGCGAAAAATGCGAACATTGTCAGAAGCCCGGTCAGGATTCTTATCACACAATGTTTTATGCACATATAATTTTCCATATTTCTAATTTCCAAAGGCTTTCCGATGCCTAGCCCTTGGTCAGGATGCCCTTGGCCATGTCATTCACCGCATCGACATCAAGCGGTTCAAGGACAAGCGGTTCCCGTTCAAAGTCCAGAAGAAACTGCATATAGTTAGGCAAGGTCGTAAGATTTCCTTCCCGTCCGACATTGAAATCTCCGAATTTGAGAACATGGCTGACATGATATTTCTCAGGATGCTTCAAAACAGTCTTGACACTTTTAGCCTGAGCGGATTTGGCCTTGACCTCAATCGGAACGCACTCCCCTTTCATTCGAACCAGGAAATCAAGTTCCAGTCCGGAGTCTTTCTGAAAATAGTACAAGTTCTGACCTTTCTTATGCAGCGTGTCAGCCATCAGGTTCTCGTAAATTGCGCCCTTGAAGCCGCCGAGGTTTCCCTGAAGTATGTCCGCCTTCACGCCCGTCCCCAGCATTTCCACCAAAAGTCCTATGTCTGTCATATAGACCTTAAAGACATTATCTTTGACATTGCCGGACAAAGGGAGAGTGGTGATGTCAGTATTATAGCAGCGACAGATGATTCCGGCATCCTCCAGCCACTGAATGGAGCCTAAAAAAGCTTCCCCGCGTCCTCCGGGTTTTACGGTGCTATACTGAAATTTCTTGTTCTCTTTTGCCAGCTGCCCCGGAATTGAATTGAAGCACTCCCGGATATGAGGCTTATCCTTTTCCGGAGCATATTTGACCATATCATCACGATATTCCTTGAGTATGGACGCGTGAACTCGGCTCACTTCATTCAGATTGTTTGTGCCAATGAAGGCATTGACAGCAGCGGGAAGCCCACCTACGACGATATAAAGGTTCAAATATCTCTTCATTGCAGTATGTATGCCGGCAGGAACAGGCGACTCTGCATCATAAAATTTCCGAAGAGCGTCAATCACCTCGTCATTCACTCCTATTGCCCAAAGAAATTCTTCAAAATCAAGAGGATACATTTCAACAATATCCTCACTTCCGACAGGGACGGAGTTGATTCCGAGGCTTTCTTCGACAGCCCGCTTCCGACGCTCTTTCTTCAGTTCGTCGCCATAGCCCTGAACCCCGAGCAACGACCCGGTGGCAATGACATCAAAACGTCCGTCTTCTCTGAAAAATTTCAAAGAAGTCCTCGCCTCAGGACATTCCTGTATTTCGTCAAAGATGAAACAGGTTTCACCCGGTTCAAAAACCAGCCCTCTTATCTGTGCCGAAAGGTTCAGCAATATTGAGTCGACATTCTTTGAATCAAGGAAGGCTTTTATCCGCTCCGGTTCCTTTATGAAGTTTATATAGACTACATGCTTGTAATTAGCGTCGGCAAAATGTCTCGCAATAAATGTCTTTCCGCACTGGCGAATGCCCATAATCATCAATGGCTTATGTCCCGGCGTATGTTTCCACTCGTGCAGAGCGGTCTCGATTTTTCTTTTCAGCATTTTGGAATAATGTCATTCGAAGGCAAATTTACATTTTCCCAACGACTTTTCAATGCCTAACCGCACTTTTTCCAACGACTTTTATCAAAGCCGTCGCATTTTTTCCAACGACTTTACATGATTTCCTCACACTTTTTCCAACGAATTAGACCTTGTCGAGGACATTTTTCCGAAGGACAGGGGTGTGGGCAATCCAATAGACGCAGTGCTGCGGGAGGATGGAGCAGAATACCACGGCGAGCTTGGCTATGACAGTCGGGATGATGATGCGCTGACCGCGGAACATGGCTGAGAGAGCCTTGCGGACGAGAGTCTGAGGGTAAATCATCACGCCAAGGTTATGGGCGAGCCTGCGGAGGTTCGGGGCGAGCTTGATGAGCGGGGTATCGACGGCGGAAGGGCATACAGTGGTGACGGTCACGCCGTAGTCGCGCATCTCGTGCCAGAGGGAGGTGCCAAGGCTTTTTAGGTAGGCCTTTGTCGCAGAATATGTTGAAATTGTCGGATAGGGAAGATATGCCGCGAGCGAGGCCATGATGAGTATGCGTCCGACCTCTCCCCTCCTGAGACGGCCTGCCCTGCGTGCCTTGCGGCTTCCCGGCTGGGCTCCGGCGGCAACGGCTGCGGCAACTCGCTCAGCTGAAAGCGCTTCCGCACGCTCCTTCATGTCCTCTCCGAAAAGACGGCAGAGATGGGTGGTGGCGAGACAGTGGACTCCGACAATAAGATCCACCTTCTGCGCCGGTGTGTTGAAGAGTTTGTTGAACACCAGCATTCCGGCGTTACTTATCAGAATGTCAACGACATATCCATTTTCCTTCGTCCAGTCGTACAGAGCCTGCGAGTTCTCGGACTTCGACAGGTCGGCATAGTACGGAACCGCCGACACGCCATATTCCGAGCGGAGCATTTCGGCGACCTTGCGGTTGTCCTCGTCCCTGTTGCTGACAACGAGGATGTTGTGTCCCTTTGCCGCCAGCTGTTTCGCATATTCGAGGCCCATTCCTGACGACGCGCCGGTCACGAGGGCAAATGTGTTCTGTGATTTTTCCATATCGTTCAGTGCAAATCCTGCCGGGGAAAATACTCGCCCCGACAAACAAGATTGCAAAAGTACGAAAATATTTGCGAACATACGAGGCAAAATCACTAACTTCGCAGGTTGAGCGACCCGATTCGGGCTCTGCCCGCCGACTCCTATCGGGAATACCGATGCCTCAGAAAGTATGAATATAAAAATATAAGGATATGAGAAATTTATACATCACCGACACCTTGTCTCGAAAAAAGGAACTTTTTGAGCCGATTCATCCCGGGCGCGTGGGACTCTATGTCTGCGGGCCGACGGTCTATGGGGAGGCGCATCTCGGGCACGCGCGTCCGGGAATAACCTATGACGTTCTGGTGCGCCTGCTCAAGCACTTGGGATATAAGGTACGGTATGTCAGGAACATAACTGACGTAGGGCACCTTGTCGGAGACGCTGACGAGGGCGAGGACAAGATTGCCAAGAAGGCAAAACTGGAGCAGCTGGAGCCGATGGAGGTCGTTCAGAAATATACGCTCGCCTACCATGAGTCCATGCGTTCGCTGAACGTCGCGCCGCCGTCGATTGAACCGAGGGCTTCGGCGCATATCATTGAGCAGGAGGAACTTGTGAAAAAAATACTCGACTCAGGGTATGCCTACGAGAGCAACGGCTCCATTTATTTCGACGTCGTCAAGTACAACCATGACCACCGCTACGGCATCCTCTCAGGACGCACGCTCGACGACACCCTCGAAGGGACGCGCAGCCTCGACGGGCAGGAGGACAAGCACGCGGCATACGACTTCGCGCTGTGGAAGAAGGCGGCACCGGAGCATCTGATGAAATGGCCGTCTCCGTGGGGCGAGGGCTTCCCGGGCTGGCATCTGGAGTGCTCGGTGATGAGCGAGAAGTATCTCGGAAAGGAGTTTGACATACACGGCGGCGGAATGGACCTGATGTTCCCGCATCACGAGTGCGAGATTGCGCAGAACGTGGCCTCACGGGGCTGCGTGGGCGTAAAGTACTGGATGCACAACAACATGATTACCATCAACGGCAAGAAGATGGGCAAGTCGCTCGGCAACTTCATCACTCTCAGCGAGCTGTTCGCCGGCACTCATCCGCTTCTCGAACAGGCTTACAGCCCGATGACCGTGCGCTTCTTCATCCTTCAGGCACATTACCGCAGCACGCTCGACTTCAGCAACGAGGCGCTTCAGGGCGCGGAGAAAGGAATGAAGAGGGTGATGCAGGCCTACCGCGACCTCTGCACGCTATGCAAGGCCGCCGGCGTGGAGCACGTCGTGAAGGGCGAGAACGGCGACGAGGCCGAGGCGCTGAAATACGGCGAGTTCATCACCGACATCGCGCCGGATTCGTTCGAGGGATTCGGCTGCTCCGAGGCGGTCGCAAAGCTCTGCGAGGGAGTCTATGAGGCTCTGTGCGACGACCTCAACACCTCCGTGGCACTTTCAGGGATTTTCGAGGCCGTGAAGATGATAAACACGGCAAAGACCGCGAAGGAAGGCCAGCCGGGACACCTCACGAAGGCCGACCTTGAAATCCTGCTCCGTCTGTTCGACGACATAGTCTTCGGTGTGCTCGGACTCAAGGACGAAGAGGTCGAGGGCGGCGGAAAGTCGATGGAAGTAATTGACGGGCTGATGAATATGGTGCTGGAGGAGCGCAGGGCGGCCAAGGCGGCCAAGGACTGGGCAACGAGCGACAGAATCCGTGACGACCTCAAAAAGTTAGGTATCATAATAAAAGACACAAAGGAAGGCACCGAGTGGAATTTGGAATAATATGATAAAGTTTATTTCGTGGAACGTGAACGGGCTGCGGGCCGTTTGCGGGAAAGGGTTTGCGGAAACATTCGCCGGGTTTGACGCTGATTTCGTGTGCATACAGGAGACAAAGCTTCAGGCGGGACAGATTGACCTTGAATTTCCGGGCTACCGCAGCTACTGGAACTATGCCGACAGGAAGGGATATTCCGGAGTCTGCGTATATACGAGGATAGAGCCGCTGGCGGTGCATTACGGCATCGGGCGCGACGAGCACGACCACGAAGGGCGCGTCATAACCCTCGAAATGCCGGATTTCTACCTCGTATGCTGCTACACCCCGAACTCCCAAAACCCGGACACTCCGGGAGAACTGCCGAAGAGGCTCGACTACCGGATGGAGTGGGAGGATGCGTTCCGGGAATATCTCAACGCGCTGCATGAACATAAACCAATCATCATCTGCGGAGACCTCAACGTCGCCCACAAGGAAATCGACCTCAAGAACCCCAAGACCAACACCAAGTCGGCAGGGTTCACCCCGCAGGAACGCGAAAAGATGACCGAACTTCTCGACAGCGGCTTCATCGACACCTTCCGTCACTTCCACCCCGACGAGCGCGACGCCTATTCCTGGTGGTCCTACCGGATGAACGCCCGCGCGAAGAACGTGGGCTGGCGCATCGACTACTTCCTCGCCACCGCCGACCTCACCCCGCGCCTCGTCTCCGCCTCCATCCTCCCCGACATCACGGGTTCCGACCACTGCCCCGTGGAGTTGGTGATACAATAATTAACTATCGCAGCATCCACTCCCACGCAGGAATGACTTCGGCAGTCGTGCCATCGTCAAAGGCGAGCGTTTCCTTGCCTTCAAATGTAATTATGTATCCCTTTGACAGCGAATATGCCCGCATTGCCTCTCTCAATCCTGCAATCTCACGTTCGCGTGTCTGAGGATCCGACATATTCCATGTCACCTGATACGCCTCAGTTATGCTCATGCCTTGTCTCACGATGAAGTCACATTCCTTTTTATCGGAATGATAGAAGACATCGAGACCACGACGCTTCAATTCGACGAAAACCATATTCTCAAGGAACTTTCCCCTGTTTTCCGTCGCATTGAAACCGATACGGTTAATGATTGCGTTATCCACAAAATAGATTTTCTTCGGACTCGCCATCTGTTTCTTCACGGAAGAATCGAATCTGAACAACTGGAATATGAGATAGGTCTGCTGTATATATTCAAGATAATTCTTTATGGTTTCCGGATGCCGTATGCCGACAGCCTTGCCGAGCGACGAATATGTCACGCGCCTGGTGGCGTTGCTTGCAAGGTAGAACATAAGTTCCAGCATTTCCTTCTCATTGGTCAATCCGTTGCGTGTCAGAATGTCACGATATATGATGCTTTCGTACAATGACGAAAGATACGACGTCGAGCCCTCCTGAATATATTTCGGGAAACCGCCGTTTGTAAGGTAGTTCGAGAACTCGTTCATCATCAACGCACGGCCTGCCGTGGTATATAGTGTTTTGGCGGTAAGCACCACTTCACGCATTTGCAGATACTCCTTAAACGAAAATGGGTATATCTCTACCTGTATATAACGACCCGTAAGGTGTGTGCCAAGTTCACGGCTGAGCATACGGGCATTCGAACCGGTTATGATGATTTTGTTGCCTTCGTTGTACAATCGACGAACATAGCGTTCCCAGCCTTCAATGTTCTGAATCTCGTCGAAATAATATGTGTGCTGTTCGCCGAACAATTCAAAAAAGCACTCCTGAAGGGTCTGGAAATCTTCAAGCTTGAAATTCGCGAGGCGTTCGTCGTCAAAGTTGAAAAAGAAATCCCTTTCCCGCAGCCGGTCTCTGAGTTGCTGCATCAGGACAGACTTTCCGCTGCGGCGTATGCCGGACAGAATCAGAATCTCCGTAGTCTTGAGCCACTCGTCCGCTACATAACGCTGGACATAAACTTTGTCCGACGAATGCAGCATTTCCTGCTGCTCAAGTATTATCTTCTTCAGTAAGTCTTTCATATACACCATATTATTCAGAAACAACATTTTCGACGAGAGCAATTCTCCTCAGCAAAGGTATATATAAAAGATTTTATCCACAAGAATTATCTACAAAAATCATTCATTCACAATGAACAATCTTACATAAAACCATTCATTACAAATGAACGATTTGTAGTTCTCATCTCCACCCGCTCTTGAAAGAAGCACATAGAGAGCTGGTGTTACAGTCGGCCTGATTCCTCGAAGGAGCCGACATTGCGGCGCGGGGTGACGATGCGGCCGAAGCTGTAGGTGAAGCCGAGGGAGACGCCTCGGCCGGAGTAGAGGCTTATCATCCTCATGGTCTCGACGTCGCCGTCCCTGAGGCTGAGATCCTGGCTCATGGACCTGAAGATGTCGTCAACCCTCAGCGTGAGGTTGGCGCGGCCGTCGAGGAACGACTTGCTCAGGGATGCGTTGAGCGACCACTTTCCCGCGACGGTGAAATAGCCGACTGCCATCGGAGTCATGCCCCAGCCGTCAATGCTGAACTTGAACTCCTTCGGAAGATAGAAGGTCGTCGAGGCGTAGCCGTTGAACGAATGCGATGAATTGCTGTAGTCCGCAAAGGCTGTCAGGTCCGGGTTCTGATATGCCCTGAAAGCGCCGTATGAATAGTTGGCGTTGAGCGTAAGGGTCCACCATTTCGTTATGTTCTGCTCCGAAAGGGCGAGGGAGAGATACGCAAGCTGCTGCACGCCGGCGTTGCTGTAACGGTATTCCATTATACCGTGGGACTTGTCGTAAATCGGGACCTGCTGGTCAGTGTAGTTTTTCTGATGGCTGTAGCCGGCCGTGAGGGTCAGACGGCTGAAGAACACGGAGGAGAGCGTCAGGTTGTGCGAGTAGCTCGGCTTGAGCTCAGGGTCGCCGACCGTCCATGTGGTAGCGTTCACATAACCCCGGAACGGATTGAGCTGCCAGTACTTAGGACGGTTCAGGCGGTAGGAGTAGTTCAGCGACAGGATGGCCTTCTGCGACGGAGTCCAGTTCATGAAGACATTCGGAAAAACATCAAAGTAGTTCCTGCCGCTGCGCCGGTTCTCCGACTTCCAGTCGCCTCGGGGGACGGTGTATTCGCCGCGAATGCCTGCCTGCGCGTTCAATTTGTCGGAGAAGGCCTTGGAGAGATTCGCGTAGAGGGCATATATCTGTTCGGAATATGTGAAGTCGTTGCGTGCAGAAAGTTCACCGACCTGTTCCTCGGGAGTCGCCGGGTCCCATTTGTAGGTGGCGTAGCGGTTGTCAGTCACCGACACGGCCGCCTTCGCTCCTGCCTCAACCCTTCCGGTGTTGTCCCAGAGGCTCTGCGAAAAATCGACTTTCAGCGACCAGATGTTGGCCCGGCGGAAAGTGGAGTCGTTCAGGCCGTCCCCGGGAAAAGGCTCAGCGGAACCGGAAGCAATCTGCTCGTCACGGTACTTCTGCGCATCGGCGGAAAGAGACGTGTAGAGATTGCGCTGGTAGTCCGAGCCGTCGCTGCGCGTGTGGTTGTAGTCGGCGTTCACGGTCAGTTCCTGCGAAAGGGACTCGTCAAACATGTGGGTGTAATTGAGGTTTGCCGAATACTGCCGCGTGTGATATGCCTCGAAAGTGCGGCTCGCGCGGCTCGTGTATGGCTCCGGATCATCATATTTCAGAAAATCGTCTATCGTCGCGACATTGGGGGATTTGTCGCCGCTTCTGTTAAGATTGACCTTGACTATAGCGCCGAGAACATCGCTGTCCGAAATCCTTATGTCCTCGGAAAACATCATCTGATGACCCGCAAAGCGGTTCCTCGCCCCGTTGACAATCCGCAGCAGCGACCCATATGAATCTCCGTAGCGCTTGTCCTCCGTGACATCGCTGAAGTTGGGATAGATGTAGCCGTTGTAGCTGAAGTTGGTGTTCGTGACGTCGCCCTTGTAGCCGAGACGCACGCTGCCGTCGCCAGTTCCGTGAACCTCAGGTTCCCACCTGAACTGCCCCGTGCCGCTGACCGAGCCGTTGAAGCCGTGCAGGAGCCCTCGTTTTGTCTTTATGTTGATGATTCCGCCCGCGCCTTCCGCGTCATACTTCGACGACGGGGCGGACATTACCTCTATCTTGTCTATTGCCGTTCCGGAAGAGCCCTTGAGGTAGGCCTGGAGTTCCTTTCCGGACATATTGGAAGGCTTGCCGTCAAGCCACACGGTGACGGACTTGCCGTTGAGCTGGACATTGCCGTCCTTGTCGAAGGTCACTCCCGGCGCGGCACGAAGCACGTCGGTGGCATTCCCGGTCTTTGCGGCGGCAAGTTCGGAGACATTCATCACAATCTTGTCGAAGCGGTGTTCGAGCAGAGGGCGCTTGCCGACAACCTTCGCGCTCTGAAGCATCCGCGTGTCCGGAACAAGGCTCACGACCGGGATTTCCCCTCCCGTCATTCCCTCCAGCGACACCGAGGCGTCCTTATAGCCAACGAGCGAGAACTCCACCCGGCAGCCACCGGCAGAGGGGGCTGTCAGCACATAGACGCCGGCAGAGTCGGTTGTCGCAGCCGCCACGAGAGCCTCTGCGCTGTCCCGCAGCGCCACGGTCACAAACTCAAGGCCGCGTCCGCTCTCAGAATCAGCGACCCTTCCTGTAAGCCTCCTGTCATCAGAACCACGCTGCGGCGCCGCATAAGCCAGCGTCCCCGCAGCCACCATCAACATCAATACTAAACCAAATTTTTGTTTCATATTTTAATATGCCTAATTTTTTCACTTACTTGACAAGGGTAGTGCAACAAGCCTGAGAAAACAAGGTTTTATAGTAAAGGCGTTTGAACGCCGTGCGCAGAACAACGAAGCAAGAGCCCTGTGCGATAGTGTGCACGGAGCACCACTTCCCCTGCGAGGGGACGGGAGGGGTCAATTCGATGGTGAGGATTTTGGCAAACCGTGCAACGCAGCAGACCGCCTTTTATTTGCCCCGTATTCCGTACTTAGACAATATCTTTGCAATGGGCTCGGCAACCGACTCCGCCCAGAGCTGATACCCGTAGTCCCCCGGATGCGTTCCGTCAACGGAAGTCTCGTGGTTCGGGGCGCTCGCGTTGGTAGTCTCCACATAATAGACATTCTTGTAGCGGCGGCAGGCCTCGCGCATCATCTGCTTCGCCATCTCCATCTTCTTGTACTCGTTCTCGTCAACGATGTCGTTGAAGTTGCGCTTCTCGCGGTAAATCGTCTTCTGGAAAATGAGCGGAGCGTCAGGATGCTTAGCCTGAATTATCTCAATGAACTTGAAGAGACGGTCGTGAATCATCTCCGGAGAAGGGTTCGAGAAGGCGTCGAACACAAAAGCATCCACATCGGCGTCGGCGAGAGCCTGCGCGAAATAGGTCTGGAGCTTACTGTTGCCCGAGCACCCGAGACTGAGGAACTGGAGTCCTGTCATGCGCGAGAGCTGTGCCGGATAGGCCATTCCAGGGCGCGAGGTACTGATTCCGTGAGTGTAGCTGGAGCCGAAGATTGCGATGCGATGGCGGAACGGATTCTCGGACGGGCGGATTTTATAGCCCTGCTCAACACCGATTCTCAAATCGTTCAGGGAACTGATGAGCGGGAGATAGAGCAGGCACTTAATCTTACCCTTTGAACAGTTGTCAAGCAGAACCTTGACCTCGCCGCTCTTCCCAGCCGGAGAGGCGGCCGCCCACTTCCAGTCCTTGCCGTCCTTGACATAGAGGTCAAATCCGCAGCGTGAAATAGGTCCTGTAGTGCCCTCGCCTGAGATTGTGCCATAGGTCGGGCATACTGAAATCGCCGGCGAGTCAGTCTCGAACGCGACCGCGATTCCTGAGCTCATGGTCACCTGACGAAGCTCGGACTTGGTGAATCCCTTGTGATAGACCGTCGTGTCCAAGCGATGATACGGGTTCGGGGTGTCAGGGAAAAGTTTGCCGACAAGCGTAAGGTCCTTAGCCTCGACGAAATCCCAATCCCTTGCGGAAAGACTGATGGAGAATGAAAGGCTCAAGACGAGAGCCACGATGATGATGTAGAGATTCTTTTTCATAATTATATGGTATATATTTAATTATCAACAATTTTCGTCATTTTCTCAAGGTTTCGGAAACATAAGACGCTAATCCGGTGACGGCCATCATAACGGACTGTGATTCGTGGGATATGGTGGCGAATATGATTCCCAGCTCAAACGGAAGGTCATAGACGGTACTCAGCGCGAGGGCGACGATATAGTGGAACGCGCCGAATCCTCCCGGCACCGGGACGACCCACCCGAGACTGCCGGCGAGCATGAGAAATAGGGCATCCACGGCAGAAAGGGAGTCCAGCAGCGGAACCGCGCGGAGGGACGTGTAGCTCATAAGGAAATACATGACCCAAATCAGAACCGTATAGCCCAGGAACTTCCACCAGTCCTTCATTCTGAAGCAGCTCACCACCCCGTCACAAATACCCCGGCAGAAGCCCCATAGTTTTGCGGCGAAGGCGTTTCTGTGTCTGTAATATATTATCAGAAAGACCATTGCGGCAAGAACCAGAACCGCAGCCGCAACAATCCACCACAAGCTGAAATTGACGCTCCGGGAAAGCGGAATCCACATCCTGTCGAGGAAAAATGCGCCGAAATCTGCCCACTTGAACACAAGAAACACAATGAGTATCAGCAACATGACTATCATGTCAAAACTCCTCTCCGTGACGACGGTCCCCAGAACCCTGTCATACGACGCCTTCCCGTCCTTCGAATCCTTGGACACGACGCCGCAGCGCACGAACTCCCCTATTCTCGGGAACACGAAATTGGCGAGGTAGCCGATGTTCACGGCATTGAATGTCGTGAGATGCCCCGTCCGCTCATCGACGGGCAGCAGGATTTCGCGCCATCTCTCGCTCCTGAACCAGTTTGAGAGAACGCCGACGATTATGCTCGCGCCGACCCACCACCAGCGGCAGCCGGAAAGGCTCTCGACAAATTCGCCCCAGTTCACTTTCCTGAAACAGAAATACATAAGCACTGCCGCCACGGAAAGCGACAGCAGGTATTTTATCATGTTTTTCAGTTTCGACGACATATCGGCAAGTTTCATCATATTTCCGTCATTCCGACACTTCGATTTATGACGCAGCATTTTTCTGATACATCATTGATGCCATAGATGACGGAAGCGACAAAGTTACCGATTTTTTCGCTATCTTTGTCGTTTGTTAACATCAAAAACACTCGAATTGGTTGTGTATTTTTGAAATATACGAAATATATGAAATCTATCCTCGGCATAGGAAATGCCCTCACAGACATTCTCGCGGTTCTTCCGGACGACTCGTTCCTCAACGAATATCACATTCCGCGCGGAAGCATGCAGCACGTCGATAAGGAAACCGGAGACCGTATCCTGAAGAGACTCAAGCCATTGGGAGTTCAGTATGTGGCCGGAGGCTCAGCCGCTAACACGATTACGGGCACGGCAATCTTCGGAATGCGCTCGGCATTCATCGGCAAAATCGGCGACGACGACCTCGGACATCTTTTCAAGAGCGACCAGGAACAGTACGGAATCAAGTCCATTCTTCTCAAGGGCAAGAACCCGTCGGGAAGGGCGATGGTGCTGATTACTGCGCCGAACGCGGAGAGAACCTTCGCGGACTATATGGGAGCGGCGCTGGAGCTTGTGCCGGAGGATTTGAAGCCGGAGTATTTCAAGGGATACGACTATTTCCACATAGAGGGCTATCTCGTGCAGAATCAGGCTCTTATCCGCAAGGCGGTGGAGATGGCGAAGGAGGCCGGCTGCATAATTTCCATAGACATGGCATCGTACAATGTCGTCGAGTCTAACGAGGCGTTCCTGCACGACATCGTGGAGAATTATGTTGACATCGTGTTCGCGAACGAGACGGAGGCCAAGGCCTTCACGAAACTGGAGCCGCGCGAGGCCCTGGACGAAATAGCGTCGCACGGAAAGACGGCCGTCGTGAAAATCGGGAAGAACGGCTCGATGGTGAAGAAAGGCAATGACTATCACTACATTGAGGCATGGCCTGCCGATCCTATTGACGCCACCGGGGCGGGCGACACATACGCTGCTGGCTTCCTCTACGCCCACTCGCTCGGGATGCCTCTCAGGGTCTGCGGAGAAATAGGTTCAATCATCGCGGCGAAGGTGGTCGAGGTCATAGGGACGAAGATTGACATCCCGAGGTGGAAGGCGGCGAAGAAGGAAATCAAGGCGCTGATTGCCGAGACGCGCTCGACGATGAAGATACAGTAGGCGGAACACTCGGTTAAGTAATCGTAAAAAAAATAACTTGAACAATTTGTATATCTTTATGGTCTATATTTATTTTCTCATCAGTCGTGTACATCCAGTACACTCCTTCTTCCAAAAGAAATCTATCCTCATAAATCTGACACAAATTTAGTTCAACTTATTTTTTAACGCTTACTAAACGGAAGAATATGGGATTCGTCACAAATCTTGCCGTCAGGCACCAGCTGAAAAAGTACGGTTTCAGGGGAGAGCACGCCTTCGTCCCGCTCACACGCGTGAAGCAGGCTGTTGTCCTGTTCGATGTGGAGGATGTGGAATTTGATGAGTGCCAGAGGATTGCGACGGAGTACTTCGCGTCACGCGGGATTGAGATGAAGCCGTTTTTTCTGGATATGGGAAAGCACGACAAGGACGAGATTATAGTCACGGGAGTGAAAACCACGATTCTCAAGAGGAATCTGGCCTTCTGCGGGACTCTGCCGGCGGAAATCGTCGAGGAGCTGAAGGCCTCACCCGCAGAACTGTACATCTGCCTCGCCGACAGGGACTGCCCGGCCGTGCGCTGCTTTTCGGGGATTGTTCCGGCCAGGTTCTGCATAGGCAGGCGCGACTACGAAGGGGCTCCTTTCGGAATGACTTTCACGACTCCGGCTCAGGCAGACAGCATTCAGGTAAATTTCCATGACAGCGCAAAGTGCCTCAGTAGCATTCTTGAGTACCTGCCGATGGTTGTGGGATGACAGCGCGGGGATCGTCCGTCACGGAGAAGGCAGTCCCGATGAAAACAAATGACAAATAGAGGGAATATGAAGCTTGACTTGAAGAAATATGCTCTCGTGACGCTCAAGGGCATAGGAATGGGCGCGGCTGACGTGATTCCGGGAGTAAGCGGAGGCACGATAGCCTTCATGACCGGAATTTACGGGGAACTCGTCGATTCGATACACAATTTTGACAGGACGGCGTTCCGGTTGTTTTTCTCCGGCAAGTTCCGCGAGTTCTGGAAGCACATTAACGGGACTTTTCTGGTTTCGCTGATGCTCGGTATCCTCATCAGCATTTTTTCGCTCGCCAAACTTATGACTTATCTGCTTGAGAATCATCCCGTTCAGACATGGGCATTCTTTTTCGGGCTCATCATTGCCTCGTCGGCGTTCATCCTGCGCGGAATCTCGGGCTGGAAGTTCAGGGATGTCCTGCTTACCGTTTTCGGAGTCGGTCTCGGAGCCGTTGTCTGCACCCTCACCCCGACTGAAACTCCTGACGGACTGTGGTTTGTGTTCCTCTGCGGAGCCATAGCCATCTGCGCGATGATTCTTCCCGGAATTTCCGGCAGCTTCATCCTCGTGATTCTCGGAAAATATGACTTTGTGCTCGGGGCCGTCGCCGGACTGACATCATTTTCCCGCGCGGAAGAGGTCACGGCTGGTCTTGCCACCGGGCCGATGAACTGGTGGCACTGCCTCGGGGTCATCTGCCTCTTCGCTGCCGGGGCCGCCATCGGAATCGTGGCGTTCTCCAAGTTCCTCCACTGGCTGCTCGCCCGCTGGAACCGCGAGACCACGCTTGTGCTCGCCGGCTTCATAATCGGCTCGCTGATTAAGGTCTGGCCATGGCACGGCGCCGCCGGCTTCCCTGTCATCCCGGGACTTGCCTCCTCAGACGGCACCGTGGCCGTTCCGCTCGCGGAAGCGCACATCGCGGGAGCCGTCATCTTCGCGCTTCTCGGCCTCGCTCTGGTTTTCGGAATCGAGCTTGCGGGCAAGGCCATCGCGAAAAAACGGAAAGACAAGACAGTCTCAGCCGAATGATGTCACTCGGAATAAAGGCTTTTTACACAGGCTTTCGTCAAAATAGAGGAAAAAATAGTGTTGCAGTTTCTGAAAAATTGCCTACCTTTGCACTCCCTTGGGCGCGCAACCGCGTCAGCGCGGTCTGCCCATGAGGACGGTCCGGTAGCTCAGTTGGATAGAGCAACAGCCTTCTAAGCTGTGGGTCTTGGGTTCGAATCCCAACCGGATCACAAACCATACTGATTTTCAGCAAATTACAAATACGGAGACCCAAAGAGGGGCTGGAGCGGGGGCTTCAGTCCTTTTTTATTCCACACGCATGGTGCTGGCCGGCTCGATGCGGGAGATGAACATGGACGGGAGGAGCAGGAGCAGCATGATGGCGGCGAAGGAGAGCAGGTCGGCGGTGAGAATGAGCGACCAGTCGATGTGAATCGGGACGAATGAGACGAAGTAGTTCTCGGGGTTCAGCCAGAGCAGATGAGTGTGACGCTGAAGGAGGCAGAGAAGCAGGGCTGCGGCGTTGCCGGCGGCCATACCCTTTCCGACAAGGACGGCCGAACTGCGGAGAAAGACCGCCGAGATGCCGCCGCTCGTCATTCCGAGAGCCTTCAGCAGACCGATGGTCGGGATGTGCTCGAAAAGCAGGATGAGCAGGCCTGAAATCATGTTGAATCCGGCTACTATCGTCATCAGCACCAGAACCACAAGCACATTGAAGTCAATCAGATTCAGCCAGTCGAACAGCTGCGGAAAGTTCTGCACCACGGAAGTCACCACCACGGTAGGCTCGTCCTCCGACGAATGCGCGAAAACCACCGAACCTATGTCAATCGCCGCCTGCCTGATGCGTTCCTCGCTCCTGTACCTTTCCTTCAGGGAAATCTCAATCGCCGAGACCTCGTCCTCGCCCCAGCCGTTGACGCGGCGCATGGTAGGAAGGTCGGTGTAGAGCACCAGCTTGTCCTCGCCGGACAGAATCCCGTCATGAATGCTCTCCACGCGGAACTTGCGCACGACGACCCTCTCCCCGACGAAATAGGCCGGAAGGTCATCCCCGACGCTGATTTTCAGAAGCGACGCGAGCTGCGAGGGCACCGAGACGGACAGGACCGAAGAGTCGGACTTCCGATAGTCCTCAATCCCCTTGAACAGGACTCCATGAATCAGGTCGCCTTCCTTGACTATCCCCGCCCGTGAAATCGTGCCCCTCGCCGACTGAACGCAGTCCAGCCTCATGATTTCGGGCAAGAACGCCGGAGATGCGGGAATCGGATCAGCCTCGCCCATATAGTTCCTGTTCAGAGGAGTGAGGGAGACGTCGCCGCAGAGTTCGCTCAGCCCGCCTCGGATTTCGTTCCGGAACCCGGACGACACGGCTACGGACACAATCATCACGAGAAAGCTGACGGCGACGCAGACCGAGGCCACCTTTCCCTTGAACTGAATCCTGCGCGATATGAATCCGACAATCATAGGCGACAAAGGTACGAAATATAAAAATGATTACAGATACACGAGCCGTGAAAGACGGTCCGGAGCAAAAATCGCGGAGGCCGCGCAGAGTATGTCCTCGGGGGTCACCGCCTCTATCTTCCGGCGGACGGCATCATCGTCCTGAACCGTGCCGAAGGCATTGAGGCTCTTGCACAGGGACAGGGCCTGGCTCTCGCTGTTTTCGGACGAGATTGTAAGCTGCCCGATGAACTGCTTCTTGGCGGCAAGCAGCTGTTCCTCGGAGAACGGGACGGTCCTGAGAGTAAGGAGCTCGCCGTCGATTGCGCGGATGCAGTCGTCGAGCCGCTCGCGGTCACAGCCGAAGCAGATTGCCATCACGCCGCTGTCGGCATACTGGCTGTAGTTGCACTCGACGTTATAGACCCAGCCCTTTTCCTCGCGCAGGACGGAGTTGAGCACGGAGTTGGTCGCGGGGCCTCCGAGAATGTTCGCCATCAGCGAGGCTGCGATGCGTTCCTTCTCGCGGTAGAGCGACGGAGCAGTAGCGCCGATGATGCAGTTGGCCTGATGGCTATGCCGGTTGACGGTCTTGGTGAAAATGTTACCTCCGAACTCTTCAGGAGCCGACGGAAGGCCGGCAGCCGTATTCCCGGAAGTGATTCCGGAAGCGACCGCGCCGTCCCCGAAATACTTCCCGACAAGCCGCTCGACCATAGCCGCGGCCTCCTCCTCGGGAAGCGGCGACACCACGGAGAATGAGATGCGTTCCGGGACGAAGAACTCGGCGACATATCTCCTAAGCTCGTCAGCGCTGATTTTCTTCACGGACGAAGCCGTTCCGAGCACCCGTCCGCTGAGAGGATGACCCTCGAAAAGCAGGCTCTCGAAGCGGTCATAGATGTCATCCGCCGGCGAATCCTTGTAACCGGCAATCTCGTCCATGACCACGGTCTTCTCCACCTCAATCTCATCTTCCGGGAAAACGGCCCTCGTGGCCATCTCCATAAGCAGCCCGGCCGCCTTCTCCACGTCCTCCTTGAGCACAGTCGCATGGAGGACAATCTCCTCCTTCGTCGTGTAGGCGTTCAGTTCGCCGCCGAGCCTCTCAAGATAGCCGTTTATGACAGAAGCGCTCTTGTCCTCGGTCCCTTTGAAGAGGGCGTGCTCCACAAAATGAGCCGTCCCCGAATGGAAGTTCCCCGAAGTCTTCTCCCAGCCGGTCACGTTCTCCTCCCTCGTGCCGCAGCGCACGCTCAACGAGCAGCAGGCCACCTTTTTCCCCTCACGCAGCACCGCATAGCGCAGGCCGTTTCCTGTCCTTGAACAAATCATTCCCGTCAAAGATTATTTCTTGCGCACGCCCGCAAGCCTGTTGAGCTCGGCAGCCCCAAAACCATAGTCCCCGTTCTTGCCGACACGCTGCTTGCGGAAATAGTAGAGGCGATGGTTGCCCGCGCCGATGAGCATCCTGTAGCAGTATGAGCCCGACTCCGGATTGGTCGGCGCAACGGTGTAGGAGACGACGGAATTCATATCCCCGGACGACATTATTTCATCGGCCTCGTCGTCATCGACAAACGCGATTCCCGCCTCCACTGCATTTGAGCGCACGGTTTCGGAAATATTCCGCGACACGTCCCCGTCCGCCAGAACGAGGTTCATCCCCGACGTCGCGCTGATTCCGCAGGCAAATTTTCCCAGTCCTGCATATCCGGCCCTGTCGTCCTCCATCGACTTGCGGATGTAGTCCTGGATTATGTCTATTATAGCCGGCATGAAGTCAAACTCGCGCCCGCTCGGCATTTGAGCCGCCCGCACCGGAAATGTGCACACCTCCAGCATCCCGTCAATGCCCTTCTCCGCATTCTTACCGCCCTTGACGACCGTCAGGAACTCAATCCCCGGCTCTGACTCCTTCCGGAACTGAGCCTTGGAAAGCAGCATAAAATAGCAGTCCGGACTCGTCCTGTTCGCCTCGAAGTCATCGAGCGAGCAGAACTCGTATGGCGAGACCCTCCAGCCGGAGCTTATCTCTTCCTGCAGCACGCTGTCAAACATGGGGTTGCCCGAAAGCACCACCTTCATGGTCTTCTGCGTAAAATCACCGATTTTCATCTTTTTCGTGTTTATCTGAGCCTGCCCACAAGCCTCCGGCGCAAAGCTCGCCGACACCAGCGCCGCCGCGGCAAAAACCGTCATCGCGGCAATAATTCTTCTCATTCTCATATTCTTTCCTCCATAAAAATTTCACCATATCCACGAAACAAAGCGACGCCACACGGGAATATGACGCGCCCAAATTTATATATCTCGCTCATCAGCAATAATTGTGCAGAATTTTATATCCCCAGTCCCCCGAATTTCGGAAAATTTGACTAAATTTGGCAAGTATTAAAGGTATAATGCAACCACAATATCGCCAACATCTCCAACACGGCTGCTTCGTTGAGATATGGGCTGTTTCAAAAAATGTCGGAAACAAATGTCGGAAACACTATCGCAGTAGAACTCTCTAACAGACAGCGTTTTATCATTTACGGGATTAAGGCTGATTCAAACATTACCGCCAAGGAAATGTCGGAAACTTTGTCGGTGACTCAGGATGTCTATGAGAGTGGGGAATTGGACAAAAGTCGAACTACCGAGAAAATCTCGGCAGCTCAGAGAGTCGGAAGAATGTTTCCAAGAAAAAATGTATCTTTGTAAGTTGGAAATTCGGGAAGGATTTTCTTTGAAAAAACGGAAATGATGGAACAGCAGGACAAACAATATATCGTTTCGGCACGGAAGTACCGGCCGGAAAATTTCGGGACGCTCATAGGGCAGGACAACATCGCGAGGACGCTCAAGAACTCGATTCTGCGCGGCCAGCTCGCCCATGCCTACCTTTTCTGCGGACCGAGGGGCGTCGGGAAGACCACCACGGCACGAATATTCGCGAAGATGATAAACTGCGCGAACCCTTCGCCGGACATGGAGCCCTGCGGGGTGTGCGAGTCCTGCCGTTCTTTCGCCGAGGGACGTTCCTACTGCATTCACGAGCTTGACGCCGCATCCAACAACGGAGTGGAGGACATAAAGAACCTGATGGAGCAGGTGAGAGTGCCGCCGCAGGTCGGGAAATACAGCGTCTATATCATCGACGAGGTCCATATGCTGTCGCAGCAGGCGTTCAACGCTTTCCTGAAAACCCTTGAGGAGCCGCCTGCACACGCGATTTTCATTCTCGCCACAACGGAGAAGCACAAGATTCTCCCGACCATCCTGTCCCGGTGCCAGACCTACGACTTCAACAGGATTTCGGTGGCGGACATCGTGAAGAACCTGAGCATGGTGGCGGAGAAGGAGGGCATAACCATCGACAATGACTCTCTTCATGTCATCGCGCAGAAGGCCGACGGGGCAATGAGGGACGCGCTGACAATCTTCGACCAGACGGTCGCGTTCTGCGGGACTGACGTGAAATATGCCGACGTCATCAGGAACTTGAATGTTCTGGACTATGAGTACAGTTTTTCGCTCGTGGAGCATTTCCTCTCGGGCGACTATGCCTTCTGCCTGAAGACCTTCGACGAGATTCTCGCGAAGGGCTTCAACGCGCTGCACTTCGTCGGGGCGCTGAGCTCGCACCTGAGAGATTTGCTTGTGGCGAAGTCGGGCGGGATTGACTCGCTGATGGAGATGTCGGATTCGCTCAGGAACCGCTACCGCGAGCAGGCCGGAAGGTGTTCGACGGCGTTTCTCTATGAGGCTCTCGGAATCACGACAGCCTGCGAGTCGGCCTACAAGGCGGCTACCAATCCGAGGCTGCACGTGGAGTTCGCTCTGATGAGGCTGTGCTTCATAATGAGCAGGCCGGCGGCCGGAGGGTCTCAGGCAACGGTTCAGCAGGCACAGCCGGTTCAGGCACCGGTACAGACGGTAGTCCAGACGGCCGCAGCGGAAACGAAGCCGGCCGAGGCACCGGCCGAGGCTAAGCCGGCGGAGCAGACTGTCGCAGAAAAGCCGACAGCAGAAAAAACTGCCACTGAAAAGCCGGCGGAGCAGCCGGCCTCGACCACCGAGGAGGCTCCTGCGGTGCCACGGGCAAGACGCGCGGGAAGAACCGGCGGCGGAATGTCCATGAAGGCTCTGGTGGAGAACGCCGAGAAGGCAGAGGAGACAAGGGTGGAAATCGTGCAGGCCGAACTGCCGTCGGACGAGGTCCTGAAGTCACGCTGGCCTGAACTCGCCGCGCTCTACAGCGGCAAGCCGCGCCTCTACACCATGCTGACGAACTCGAAGCTTGAATTCGAAAGCGCCGGCGGCAAGAAGACCGTCAGGTTTCAGGTCGTGAACGACGCGCAGAAGGAATGGGTGGAGGCGAAGCTGCTCCATGAGCTTGAAGGGAACTTCCGGAAGATTGCCGGTTCGGACGCCATACTGCTGTCAGTGACGGTCGCGCCGGTCCCGGAAGCCGAGAAGATAGTATATATGCCGAGCGACAAGGCCAAGGTGCTGATGGAGAACAACGAGGAGGTCAAGAACCTCGTGAAGGACTTCTCGCTTGATATCAAATAATTGAAACACAAAGCATTCCTCCCGAGTATGGAGGAACATCAAACTGAATGTCATGAAACTGCGTTGCGAGAACCTCGTAAAGAAATATGGTGTCAGAACCGTCGTGAAGGGCGTGTCAATGGAGGTTGAACAGGGAGAGATTGTCGGATTCCTCGGGCCGAACGGTGCGGGAAAGACGACGAGTTTCTATATGATTACCGGACTCATCGTACCGAACGAGGGAAGGATATTCCTCGACGATGAGGAAATCACCGGGCTTCCGATGTACAAGAGGGCGCAGAAGGGCGTGGGCTACCTCGCGCAGGAGGCTTCGGTGTTCAGGAAGATGTCGGTGGAGGACAACATCATGTCAGTGATGGAAATGTCGTCGCACTTCACCAAGGCCGAGCGCAAGGAACGTCTTGAAAACCTGCTCGACGAGTTTAACCTGCACAAGGTCCGCAAGAGCTACGGAAACCAGCTCTCCGGAGGCGAGAGACGCCGGTGCGAAATTGCCCGCGCCCTTGCCATAGACCCTAAGTTCATCCTGCTTGACGAGCCGTTCGCCGGAGTCGATCCGATTGCGGTCGAGGACATCCAGTACATCATCGCCAAGCTCAAGTACAAGAACATAGGCGTAATCATCACCGACCACAACGTAGGCGAGACCCTCGCCATCATCGACCGCGCCTACCTCCTCTACGAAGGCACAATCCTTCAGGCCGGCACCCCCGAGGCCCTCGCCTCCGACGACGAGGTCCGCACCAAATACCTCGGCTCCAACTTCATCCTCAAGCGTTCCGACGCCTTCACCCGCGCCGAAAAAGAACTACATCTTTGGTAATTTCACCGTGAAGCACGCGCCGCCGAGGGCGTAGGAGCGGCTGTAGGAGATGGTGCCGTTGCAGGACTCGACTATGCTGCGGCAGATGGAGAGGCCGAGGCCGGTACCGCTGCTCTTGGTCGTGAAGTTCGGGACGAAGAGCTTGTCGAGGTTGTCGTCGCTGACTCCGGTGCCGTTGTCATCCACAACGATGTCGTAGAAGCCGTCCTCGGAACTGTTGCGGAGGCTGATGAGAATCCGTCCGCGCTCCGGCTCAGTGCCCGCGTCCGCCTGTTCCTTCTGGCGGATTTCAATGGCCTGGATGGCGTTGGTGATAAGGTTGATGAACACCCTCATCAGCTGGGACGGCGGCGCAGTGACCACGGCGTCCTTGAGCCCGATGTAGGTTATGCTGACATTGTCCCGGTTGTCGAACATGAACGCCTGCTCCGAAAGCATGGAATCGACATCGACCTCCGTGGCCTGCTCCCCGTAGAGTTTCGCGATGGCAGAGAAGCCGCTCGCCGTCTCCGCGAGCACGTCTATATGTTCCAGAATCACCCTCGCCGTGTCGTCGAACTTCGCGTCCCAGTCAGGGTTGCCGCTTGAGCGGAGGCGAATCAGCTTCTGAATCTTCAGCTTAATAGGGGTGAGCGAGTTCTTGATTTCATGCGCCACCTGCCGCGCCATCTCGCTCCATGCGCTGTCACGCTCCGCCTTGGCAAGCTGTCGGCTGCTCTCCGCCATTGCGCGCACCATCTTGTTGTAGGCCTCGACCAGCCCTGACACCTCGTCCCTGCCGTTATACTCGATTTCCTCAAGGTTATGGATGTCCATACTGTCCATCTTACGGCTCAGGCGCAATATGTGGCGGAACAGGTTGTTCGTGACTACGGAACTGAGCCACACGGACAGGAGCACGAGCATGAAGAAGAGGCAGACGATAAGGCTCGCGTGCATCACGGCCTCGCGGTTGAAGTCATAGTCGCCGTCCGTGTAGGGGCAGCAGACAATCGCCACCATCACTCCCCTCTCGTTGAAAATCGGGGCGTAGAGGGCATAGAAGCGGTTTCTCGCAAGTTCCTCCTTGTGGATGAAATAGCGCTGGCTCAGCTTGGTGATGTTGTAGTAGGCGTCCTGGTTGAGCCGACTCCCCACAGCCATCCTCTCGAAGAGTTCAGGCGCCGTGCTCAGAAACACCTTTCCTGACGGGGTGTAGAGGGTGATGTCGGAGCGTATGACCTTGCCGACCTCCGAAAGGCTGCCGTAAAACTGCGGATTCCTCAGGTCGGCCGCCGAAGAGGCATGGATACAGCGTCTCTCCAGCAGAGCCTGCACGGTGTTTATCTTGTTCGACATCAGGCGCAGCATATTCCTTTCGTTCCTGTCATAGACGAACATGACGCTGACCACGGAGATGACCGTCAGAGTGAGAACCAAAGCCGTGATTACCAACAAGTTGATTTTAGTCCGAAGATAATTCTTCCCCGAAAGCCTGCGTCCCCTGTCGCGGCGCAGAATCCAGATTACGAGGAATGAGATGAGGAATATGAACGAGAATGTGGTGAAATATGACGTCATCTTCCTTGTCGGACGCGAAATCACCGTGAGCTCGTCCTCCCCCATCCTTGAGCAATAGTGATTATATCCCTTATATCTGAAGAAGTCGTGTCCGTCTCTGCCGAACCGGAGCTGGGCGATATGGTCGGTCACCGTCGGATACGGATAGTCCCCTCGGAACGACTGAAGCCGCCCCTCGTGGTACTTCGCGTAGGAATAGTATGCAGGAATCCCGGTCTCGGAAAGTCCGGCCGTCCTCGGAAGCAGACTGCGATAGCCATACATGTCGGTCTCGCGGTTGTTGGAGACGCGCACCATAAGGCGGAACAGCCCCTTCTCGCCCGCCGGATAGACGAATATGCCCACATAGCCGTCACGCCCGTCCTCGTTCTCACAGTAGAAGAAATGCGAGTTCTCATAAATCGGAGTCCCGAACGACACGACATCCTCAAACTCCTTCCGCCCGACCCTGTCACCGTCGCAGATGACCTTCACCCCGACATCATGCGACTGCGCCACCCTGCTCAGGAATGTCTCCGTGATGCGGTTCCTGATCGGCCGTTCGCAGTTCTTCATCGGAATCAGCGCGGAAATCACCGGATCGTTGTCAATCGCGTCCTCCACGCTGAGCATCTGAATCTCAAGTCCGAGGTCCCGGTCAATCGCGAGCCTGTCCGACCATGTCCAGATTTTTCTCTCCTCCTTGCGGAAGCCATAGACGGTCGAGGTAGCCGTGAAATAGCCGGCGCAAATCAGCGCAAAGACCAGAGGCCAAATGGCGGAACGGGAGTTGAAGTTCTTGCCGAAAAGCTCATAGACAACAATCTTCAGACAGAACACCTGGAACAGCGCCATTATCATGAGCATGATGAATGACACGAATGTCAGGAAGGAGAACATGAAATTGTTGTTCCACCTGAAAAACTCCATCGAAAGGCTCGAATTGAAGATGACGCTCTTGTTCGCCATATGGATGTAGGCGAACGCGCCGGCCATAAGGATGAGTGTTCCTATCCCGTACAGGACTATGTTCCGTCGCGGATGCCGGCTTCCGTAAAGTCTCCGGAATGCCTTTTTGCGCAGCAGGAACGAGGTCAGCAGCAGCGCGAAAACCAGGATGTTGATGCAAAGGAGCGCTCCCAGGGAGGAGAACACCGGGCCGTCGGCATAGACCAGCGGCGAGAAGAGAGAATAGTCGATGGCCTCGCCCTGAAGGGCCATGAGGTCGCGCGTGACCTTGAACACGGGCCGTCCGCCGACAATCACCGGAGAGCCGCTGTCCTCGGAAAGCGGGACTATGTTGTAGTTCCCGGCGACCAGATGGAGTTTCGGGTTTATTCCGTTGCGCCCCCTCAGATGCCTCTCCACAAGGGTGTTCTTAATCTCCAGACCGGCAATCAGAACGGTCTCGTCGTCCGGAGAGACGGTCTTGACAAGATACCACTTGGGACCCATGTTTATGTAGCTCAGCTCCTCGCCCGCCTTGGAAAGCGGCGAGAACAGCCTGTTCGGGGTGTTGGTCACACGGGAGAAAATGAGCTTGGAGGATATGTCGTCGTTGATTTCGGTGAACTGGTTGCACCACGATTGGAGGGAATCATTGACATAGCGATAGATGACTATGTCCTGCGGAAGCCCCTCAAGATGCAGGAACTCGTCGTTCGGGACATCGGCGGCTTCCCTGACGAACCGGTCCATGAGACGAACGCGGCGCTCCACATTTCCGCCAACACGCAGCGCCGCCGCGTCAGTGCTGTAGGGAACCGACTCTATCGCGAGAAAAAGGCCGATGACAATCAGCAGCCCGAGCGTGAACACGAGCCTGAAAGTCCTGTCGCTGAGATGCACCTTCTTCATAACCGGCTATTCCTTGTCGTCCCTCAGATTTCCCTCAATCTTCAGACGATTTCCCATATCGCCCGGAGTCCTTCCGTCTTTCCCGTCACTCATTCCATCACCCCTGTTCACAGTATCCCCCGCCGTATCAGTCGAAGTCCCTTTCTTCTTCTCGTATTTCTTCCTGTACTCCTCGAACACGGCCGTCTCGCGCTGAATCTCGCGGATTTCCGCGTCGAGCGCGCGCCGCTTCTTCGCCCTGAGCCGTTCAAGCTTCTTCTGCTCCTTGGCCGCCTCCTTTTCCTTTCTCCGACGCTCCTTTTCCTGCCACTTGGCATCCCGCTCCGCGTCCCTCTTTGCCCTTGCCTCAGCACGGGCGGTGCGACGGGCCTCCTTCTCAGCCTTCTTCCGGGCCGCCCTCACAGCCTTAGGGTCAGCGGCGAGGGAATCCACCTGGCCGGCTGCCGAGAGGCTGTCCGAAACGGCAAGGGAGTCCGCACCGGCAAGCCGCAGGGAATCCGATACAGAAATGGAATCACGCAGGGAAAGGCTGTCACGAAGCGCAAGTGAGTCACGCAGAGCCAGACTGTCCCTGAGGGCGAGGCTGTCGCGGAGCATAAGGCTGTCACGCAGGGAAAGGCTGTCCCTGAGCGCAAGGGAATCCGCAAGGGACCTCTCCGCCTTAAGCCGCTCGCGCATGAGCGCATCCTCCGCGGCACGGACTTTCTGAAGGGAGTCGCGCACGGCAATCTCGCGGTAAATCCCCTTCATGTAGCCGGGAAAGTACTTGTTCGTGTTGGCAAAGCTTGCCCGCGGATGCGCGAGGTAGGCGGAGCGCTCCGGGGAACGGTATTCAGCGTCGGTCACGGCACGGCGATTGGCCGGACGTCGCTCAGGCTTCCAGTTGAAGCCTTTGAGGGAGCGTTCCTCCTCCTTGAGCTGCACGACAGGGAAAGCGTCGCTCTTGGCGGTCTCATAATAATAAATCCGCTGAATGGTGCCGTCCTTGAAAGAAGCGGAAAGCATCTTGGAATCGGTCTTGTTCACGGTGGCGAGGGCATCGTTCTCCTTTATGAAGAACAGGGCCTGTGCGCCTCCGAGAGCATCGAAGCGTCTCAGCCCGCCCCCGTTCTCGAAGAAGGCCATCATCTCAGCCGCCTTGACCTGGTCGTAGTGAGTGGTGTCCTCCTCTATCGTTATGAACGCGTCGGACATGAGGCTGGCACGGTCCATCGCGCCGTTCCTGACGACGACATAGATGCTGTCAGCGGCATACTGGCGCACGGTTTCCTGCCAGACTATCGGCTCGACATAAAGCCTCGCGAGAGAGTCGAGGTCGCTGTATAGCAGCGAGTCGCAGACTATCTGAGCCTCGTTGCGGAAAAGCCGCACATTTTTCAGGGCCGTCATGAACCCGACCTTGGTCGAATCCAGCTTCACGGCAACCGTGCTGTCCGCAACCGAAAGCGAATCTGTCTTCAATGCCAACGAATCAATTCCAAACGACAGAGAGTCGGTTTTAAGCTCCAATGAATCACTCTTAAATGCCAATGAATCAGCCGAAAGTATCAATGAATCAGATTTCAGCGACAAGGAATCCACATTCATCTTCAATGAATCCGATGCCTCCGGCAATGGCTTGCCTGCAGAAGCATCCCCGCCGGAGGCTCCGTTCTTAGCGTTGCGCTTCGCCCGGATTTCCTCGGCGGCCTTCTTCGCGGCGTAGTTCGCGTCATTCTCCATCGCGGCCTGGTCAGCGGCCTTGGCGGCCTCCTCGGCGGCCTTCTTCCGGAACGTCCCCACGGCATCGACCTCAAGGTTCTTCAGGCGCTCTCCCGACTGCGCGAGCGTCAGGGAGTCTATCTGGAACTTCATCAGGGTGTAGTAGTCGATGAAGTCGGCGGCGACATAGACCGTGTCCGCCTGTCCCTGATCGTTCGTGGTCTTGGCGATGACTGCAGGGTCGCGCCTCATGCTTATTCGCGAGAGGCTGTCGCGATATTCAGCCATTCCGGCCACCGCGGACATATCCCGCGTCGTGTCGATAATCTGCACATGACCGAGCATCGTCACGTCGTTCAGAGCACGGTAGTAATAGACGGAGTCGCACCACGCCTCCTCGTCCTTGCTCATCAGATGGACGTTGCGGTTGAAGAGAAATATCTCCCTGTTCCTGTCGTACCACCCGGCGTCGGCCGAGAGCATATTTTCCTTATTCCACAAATCCGTCGATGTCCCGAACTTCGCGAACGCGGTCTCGGAATTATAGTCCAGCTCATTGGTCTTTACAAAGACGGTGTCCGAAAACATATTCACGTCATTCCGGAAGGTAAAGAGCTTCTTCTTCGAATCGTAGCTTCCGTCACGGCTTTCTATAATCTGACCGTCCTTGTCGCGCATCGCCCCTCCGTTCATGAAAAGGGCCACACTGTCCTTGGTGTTATAGTCCAAGTCCCTCGTTCTCAGGGTGTTGTTATCCTTGTCCGTAAGCTGCACGAGCGAGCCGCGGAACTGGGCAAGGCTCTCGTCGATGAGATAGGTGAGCTTGTCTCCCGTCAGGACCGTCTCCTCCTGAAGAATCTGGACGTTGCCGATGGCGTCGATATACTTCGCATCGACGTTCCAGAAGGCCGTGTCGCAGAGGAGGTAGGTGTTGTTATGGAAAAACCTCGCCGGGCCGATGACCTTCCTGTACGAGTTCCCCTCGACATCGACCACCTGCGCCGACTTGGAGCTGATGAGCACGACGAGGCTGTCGCTGTCCTCCTGTGCCTGTGCGGCGACACGGCATGGGAAAAGACAGGCCAGCGCGGTGACGGTCAGAAGGATACGGACGGACGGACGCATATTACCGAAAATATTTCTCAACGACAACATTCTCATTTCATCGTGACGATGTTCAGTCTTTCCTTATCTTCTCCGAAAGACCCGCATGATCGAACTCGCAGTCAGCGAAAATCGGGTCTATGGTTATGTAGGTCGTGGAAATCTTCTCGTCGAGGAACTTCTCTATCGCCTCCATCGAGAGCTTGTTCTTCGCCGCCCCGAGCATCAGGCTGTAGTCCTCGCTGAAAGACGCAGGGTGTGACGGGATTATCTTATCGACCCTGATTATCTTATAGACAAGCTGTCCGCTGCGGCCCTCGTTGTCAAGCGACTCGACCGGCTCGGATATTTCGCCCTCCGAAAGGCCGCTTATCGCATTGTAGTCCGCCGGCTTGAGCTGGTCCTTCTCGAAATAGGAAGAGCCTGTATTCGGGTCGGACATCTGGCCTCCGTTGGTTCGCGTCGCCGGGTCCTGCGACCAGAAGCGGGCGGCCATGTCGAAACTTATCTTTCCGTCGTTAATCTCCGTCCTGAGGCTGTCAAGGGTCTTGAACGCCTTTTCCTGATCCTCAATGGTGTATTCCGGCTTGAGAAGGATGTGCCTTGCGTTGAACTGGTCGCCCTTCTTCTCCAGAACCTCGATGAGGTGGAAGCCGTCCGGGGTCTCGACAATCTGCGAGACTATGCCGGGCTTGAGGGACATGGCAGCATCGGAGAAGGCCGGCCAGAAGATTGACTTGGACGCCATTCCGAGCTCACCTCCGCGACGGGCGCTTCCCGGATCCTGAGAGTAGATGCGGGCAAGCGTCGAGAATTTCTCCCCGTTCATGATTCTCTCGCGCAGGGCGAGCAGCCTCTCCTTGACCGCGAGCGCGGCGGCCTCCCTGTCCGGATAGATGCAAATCTGGCTCAGTCGGTACTTGTCCGGAACCAGCGGCAGGTCCTCCTTGTCGGTCTCCTCTATGAACTTCTCCACGTCGTAGGGAGTAAGCTCAGGAATCGACGAGGCTACCTTCTGCTGCATCTGCTGGGTGAGGCTCTGCTCCTGGAAGGCCTTGCGCCACTCCTGACGGAGCTTGTATATCGGCTTGCCGAAATAGTTCTCGAAGCCCTCGTCTCCCCCGAGCCTGAAGCGCAGCTCGTCGATTCGGGACGAAAGCTCGCTCTCCACCATGTCGTTGTTCACGTTCAGCGAGTCTATCCTCGCCTGCATGAGAAAGATTTTCGCCTCAATCATCCTTTCCAGCAGCTCGCAGCGCATATTCCTGTCGGAAAGCATTCCGTTCGCCCTCATCATCTTCACCTCGTCCTCAAGCGTGGAAATCTTTATCATTTCCTCGCCGACGACGGCTACGGACTTGTCTATCACGCCGTCCTGATATTTCTGGGCATGGAGCGCCGCCGGCAAAAGAAGCGCGGCCGCACATAAAAGATATATTCTTCTCATCTTCACTAATATATTTCAAATTTTCCGCTTTCGCGGGCCTGTTCAAGCAAGTCCTGTTCCAAGCCGGAGACAAGCTCGCGCTTGCGCATACTCAGCAGGATGTCGCGTATGAGCGGAGTCGCATACTCAATAGGGGACGGGCTGCCGGCCGGGACGAAATCGCGGAGATATGCAAGGTAGAGCAGCCCGGTGTCTCCGCTGTACTCAATCCAGTCGCCCTTGCGGAAAGCCATCAGGGCGACATAGTCTATGCCGAATTCCCTCGCAAGGACGGTCATGTCAATCCAGTTTCCGCCGAAGTTCTCGTATTTTATCGCGGAAGACCATGCCAGCGAGTCCGTCAGCTGCATCTGCGCCACGTCGTCGGAGACGATGCTGCTGCGGAAGTCCCTGAGTGAAGGCGAGTCCGGAGCGATGCAGAGGAAGTCGGCTCTCACAACCGGAACCTGAAGCACAAACTTGTCCGGATGCTGTCTGTAGTATTCTTCAATCTGGGCCGGAGTGACGAGGGTGTCAAGCCTGTCGTTCACATAGCGCTGTTCGTAGCGGTACTTGAGCAGAGACTTGCGGTAGTCGTCCAGTTCCTTCGTCACGTCAAGCTCATCCTTGGAAAGCTGCTTCTCGGCGACATTCTGAAAGATGATGTCCGAAGCCCATGTGTTTATGTACTGCCGCGCGAGGCGGGTGCTGTCATCGGCGGAGAGACCTCCCGGAAGGGCCTTGTCGAGTTCGCCCCTGTAGAGCCTCGCCTTTCCGACGGAGGCCACCACCTCGCCGGACATTACGTGCTCCACCCATTCGCAGGACTGGAGCGAAAGGGCAAGCGCACATAGCAGGAGAATCCGGTGTTTCATATATCCAAATGCTTACTAAAATAGCTGAACAAAAACTTTAAACAGTTTCTAAAAATGACCGAATAAAAAATTCAAACAGCTTTTAACGGACAAAGATAATCATTTTCTTTCCACGGCGCAATATTTGCGTAAAGGACGACCCGGCTTTAGAAATGTAAAAAAATGAGTTGCCTCGGAACGAGGGATATTTTTTGAATCGAGGGGTATTTTGAGTTATGAGTTTGAGAACAAGAGTCATGAGTCTGGGACTGCTTTCGGCGGTCGTGATGCTGTGCTGCGGAAATGTCTCCGCGCAGAGCGTCATTCCGGCGTCCATGGGCAGCAGCGACGGGTTCGACGTATTCGTGCCCATCTCGCGCTATCTCGGGAACGGGGAGGCCGACAAGCTGTCCGCATGGTTCTCGAACAGCGTCGAAATCACGATTCTCGGCGAATCCAACACCTGCTCACGCTCGCAGGCCCGCCAGATTCTGAAGTCGTTCTACGCCTCCTACACCCCGAGGTCGTTTGAAGTCACGCACAAGGCTTCACAGGGAAACATGAAATACGCCATCGGCAATCTCAAGGCCGGCGGCGAGACCTTCGTCGTAACGGTATTTCTCTGCATGAAGGACAACTGCTACGACATCCATCAGCTGAAAATCGAACGTCTCTGACGCGAAAAGACCGGATGTGGGGGGGGCCACATTCCTGAGAAAAAAAACGACATGAAAGGAAACGGATTGCTCACAGTTACGGCGCCGGGCGGCGCTGACAAGGTGCTGCTGCACACCTGCTGCGCGCCTTGCTCGGGGGCAATCATCGAGTGCCTGCTGCGCAGCGGAATAAGGCCCGTGATTTATTACTGCAATCCCAACATTTTCCCGGAGGAGGAATATCTCATAAGAAAGAACGAGTGCACGAGGTTCGCGCAGTCGCTCGGACTGGAGATTGTCGATGCGGACTATGACCACGCGGCGTGGCTCGACGGGGTTCGCGCCCTTGCCGAGGATGCGGGTCTGACGGGCATAGGGAGCCTCCCGGAAAGGGGCGGACGCTGCCTTCAGTGCTTCAGGTACAGGCTGCTCGATTCGGCGCGGTATGCGGCCGGGCACGGGTTCACGGTGCTGACGACAACGCTGGCCTCGTCGCGCTGGAAGTCGCTGGAGCAAATAAACGAGGCCGGAAACCGGGCCGTGGAGCAGGTGCGGCGGCAGGCCGGGCTGGCCGAGGATGCGCTGGTCTGGTGGGAGCAGAACTGGCGGCGGGGCGGCCTGCAGGAGCGGCGGTCACAAATCATAAAGGAGTATAATTTCTACAATCAGACCTGGTGCGGCTGCGAATTCAGCCGGCGAGGCTAAACGGAAGCGGTCTGCCGCGTTGGACGGTTTGATGAAATCCTCACAGCCGCCAAGGCTGCTGCGGTTTCATCTGCGCCGTCCGCCTTGCATCCCATCTCCCGTTTAGCCTCGCCGCTCAGGTGCTTGTTCATGCACTGGAATACAAGACTGAAAGGCTGAAATGCAGGACTGAAATAAGAGTGACGTGAGACTGGAGCAAAAGCCTATCTTCTGAATTCAACGACAAGGGCGGATTCGGGAGCGACGGAGGTGGAGTCGTCAACCGTAAGCGGGACGCCGGTGAGGACATCGGTGCCGGAGGTGAGGCCGTCGGTGATTTCGGAATAGTAGCTCCACGGAACTGTCTTCGCGGTGTCGGAGTTGTTGATAAAGACAAAGACGGCGGCGATGTCGTTGTAGCGGAAGAAGGCGTAGGTGTTGTCGCGGGTGATGAAATGGAGGGTCCGTCCGGTGTGGATGACCTCGGCGGTCTTTCGCCAGTTGAAGAGGCGGCTCACATAGTCGAACAGTTCGGCCGCCTGCCCCGGATAGACCGGCCTGCCGTCGGTGTTCAGGCGCTGCGCCTCCCTGCCCTCATGAGTAAACAAGTTCACCTTATCTCCCGGCCAGCCTCCCGGGAAATCCACCCGGAGCCCGCCGTGCCCCTGCGAGCGGTCGGCGGAGACCATCATCAGTTCGTCTCCGGCAAAGACCTGCGGGATGCCGCGCATCGTAGCCATCAGGGTCATCGCGAGTTTGAGCTTCTTGGGATTCTTCCCGACGACGTCTCCGATGCGGTCAGTGTCGTGGTTTCCGGCGAAAATCAGCAGGTTGTTCACGTCGGCATAGAGGAAATCATGGGAAAGCACCTCGTAAATCCTTGTCATTCCGCAGCCCCAGCCGGCCCCCTCGTTCAGCCCAGCTCGCAGTGCGTCGTGCAGCGGGAAATCCATCACCGCCGGAAGGTTGGAGTTAAACCCGTCACGGTTCGGAGCATCCTTCTGCCAATAGGCCAGCTGCGGGATTGAGGAAGTCCAGCACTCGCCCACTATGTTGAAATGAGGATACTCATCAGTAATCGCCCTGCACCAGCGGGACATCGGATCCTTCTCGTTGTAGGGGTAGGTATCGACCCTGAATCCGTCAAGTCCGGAATATTCCGCCCACCATACCGCCCACTGTATGAAATAGTTGAGAACAAACGGGTTGTCAAGGTTCATGTCCGGCATCGACGGAACGAACCACCCGCTCTCCTGAATCTCAAGGTCTTTTTTAGAAGCGTTCGGGTCCATGTTCGTGGAGAAGCAGACATTGGTTCCGGTGTATTCCGGGAACTGATGAATCCAGTCCTCAAACGGCAGGTCGGCCATCCACCAGTGAGACGTTCCGCAGTGGTTCGTCACTATGTCCATTATCACTTTCAGCCCCTTCCCGTGCGCCTTGGCGACAAATTCGCGGTAGAGTTCGTTGCTGCCGAAGCGCGGATCAATGCGGTAGTAGTCGGAAGCCGCATAGCCGTGGTAGGACTCGTGAGGGGCGTTGTCTTCAAGAAGCGGAGTCGGCCATATTGCCGTCGCTCCGAGTTCGCTGATGTAGTCCAGATGGTCGATTATTCCCTGAATGTCGCCTCCGTGCCGTCCGAAGAACTCGCTGCGGTCAGCCTTGTCGGCGGTGTCGGGAGTGGAGTCGTTCGACGGGTCGCCGTTCGCAAATCGGTCAGGCATAATGAGATATATCATATCCACGCTCGAAAAACTTCCGCGCTGTACCGAGCCTTCCGCCCTCTCCCCTATCTCATATGCCCTTTTGAAACTTTCGCCGTCCTTGGAGAAAACGAGGTAATATGTCCCAGCCTTCGCGTTCGGGGATATGGCTACGTCGATGAAAAGATAGTTCGGGCTGTCGGCCTTATGCACCCCGCGAATCCTCACGCCCTCCGCGCCTTCGAACGCGACCTCATATTCCGAAATCCCGTCCCCGTGCACCATCAGCTGGAGCGGAGTGTTCATCCCGACCCACCACGAAAGCGGCTCGACCCTGCTCACCTGCGCATCGGAAGCGTCCGCCACCGACTCCGGCACAAACTCTCCGTTTCCCGCACACGAACTCAGCATAATTGCCGTCATAATCCAAAATATTCTTTTCATTTTTTGCAAAATTAAAACAATCATTCAAAATACTCGAAGTTGCCGTTCAATAAAAAGACGGCGCGCAAGGAGTGTAACGCAGCAATCCGCTTTTTATTGGGCATCAATGCTCCAAGACCACGGAGATTTTAACTCAGCTGTAACGGTCACCGTGTCATCCGGCAGCACGCGCCGGAAAACGAGCGTGCTGTCCTGTGTGGAAATGACCTCGAAACGACCGCCCTTTTCGCCCGCACGGAGAGCCGGATGGTCGTGGCGGAAGCGTATCAGATTCTGATAGAATGCCGTGAAACCGTTTTCCTCCCACGCCGGAACAGGGTCCTTCTCAAAGAACTGAAAGCGGTGGTTCCAGCCCATCTCCTGACCCGTGTAAATCAGCGGCTGCCCGGACGGAAGCGTGAATGTCAGCACGGCCATCACCTCAGCCGCATCGCCCATACGCTCGAATTCGGTGCCGGCCCATGAGTTCTCGTCGTGGTTGGAGGTGAACATGAGGCGGAACGCTTCGGAAGGATAATTCTTCGCGTCGCGCCCAAGGTAGTCAAGCAGTTCAGGGATATTCTTGTGTCCCTGCGCGATGTCGTTCAGAATGTGGTGAAGTTCCCATGCGTAGGAAGCGTCAAAGCCCGAGCGGTGGAGTTCGGGGTCCTCGCCCTCGGCAAGCATATACATCTGCGGCCAGTCGGAGCGAAGGGCGGAAATGGTCTTTGCCCAGAATTCGAACGGGACCTCGCAGGCCATGTCGCAGCGGAAGCCGTCAATGCCCTTTTCCATCCAGAAGCGCATCGCCTTTTCCTGCGCGTCCCAGACGGCGGGATTGTCATAGTTCAGCGCGGCGATGTCCGTCCAGTCGTACTGCACGACCGTGTTGCCGAGCGAGTCCCTCTCATACCAGTCCGCAGGCTCGCTTTCTGTCCACACGGCATCCGGAGAGGTGTGATTTGCCACCCAGTCGAGAATCACGCGGAATCCCGCCTCGTGTGCCGCCGCAAGAAATGACTCGAAGTCCTCCATCGTTCCGAACTCCGGATTCACGGCACAGTAGTCCTTAACCGCATAGTAGGAGCCGAGCGTGCCCTTGCGCTCCTTCTCGCCTATCGGATAGATGGGCATGAGCCAGATGACGTCAACTCCGAGCCTTTCAAGACGCGGAAGCTGAGCCTGTGCGGCGGCGAATGTGCCCTCCGGAGTGTATTGGCGGACATTCATCTCATAGACGACGGCGTCGTAGGTCCACTTCGCGTGCGGAGCCTTTTCCGTGCAGGAAACCGCGAGAATAAGGGCTGCGATTACAAGATATATCTTTTTCATACTACTTAAAATTAGTCAGAAGCCTGAACTCGCCGGCCTTGAGAGGGGTGACGAGGACATTGTCGGAGCCGGTAGTCAGCTGCGTGCCGCCGAAACGGTCGTGCCATGTGCCTCCGGACGGGAGCTGAACATCTGTGGCATCAATGTCCGTAACCCCGAAATTGCCGACGACGACAAAGGAGCGCGAATCCGCCGCCGTGCAGGTCATCGTCCTCACCTCCTCACCGCTGCCGACAGACCAGCTGAACTTGGCATCGCAGTCGAAAAAACGCGGGTTGTCACGCCGGAAGGCAAGCAGGGAGGTATAGGCATCGTGCAGGGCCTTGCGCTCGGGAACATCGAGATAGTCCCAATGCAGGGGCTTCGCTCCCGTGCGGCCGCCCTCCTCGATGGAGACGTCGTAGCCGAGTTCCTCGAACTGCCAGAGCATCTTCGGACCGGGAACGAGAAGGGAAAACGCCGCATTAAGTTCTTCCCGCTTCATCCTTGCCGCAAGGTCGGAAACAATCCCGTTGCCCCACCTGAGCGCCTTGTACGCGGTCCTTTCCTCGTCGTGGCTCTCCATGAAGCCCACAAGCGAGCCGAACGGCATCGAAGAGCTTCCCGTCCACATTCCGGAGAGGTCGTCCCCCTCCTTGAGCCAGCCCATGGCCGTCTGACAATAGGCATTGTTCATGTTCCTCCAGAGTTTTACACCCTCCGCCGCAAGTTCCCTTTCCTCGCGCGCATCGCAGAAATGCTCAAAAATCACCACCGCATTCGGATTTGCGGCAAACACCGCCGAGGCATAGTCCTTCAGAATCGCCACCCGCGACGCGTCATAGTTCGCGGCCGTGGCTTCCGTACTCCTTTTCTGCGTGAATCCCTTGGTGAGGTCGAAGCGGAAGCCGTCGAACTTATACTCCGAAAGAAGATAGCGCAGGCTTCGCCTGACGTGTTCACGCACCATTTCGTTCTCATGGTTCCAATCATGGAAAACCGAATAGGGATGCGGGGCATCGACATTGAACCACGGATTGTTCGCGGCCGTCTTGTTCGCCGCGGAATCCCAGTACATCTTCGCCATCGGATGCGCCCCGGTCGCATGATTATACACGACGTCGAGAATCACCGCCATTCCCCGTCTGTGACACCCGTCGATGAACTCCTTGTAGTGCTCACGGGTGCCGTATGCCTTGTCGAGGGCGAAATAGCCACAGGGATTATAGCCCCAGCTGTCGTTTCCGTCAAATTCCTGAACCGGCATCAGTTCAATGGCGTTCACCCCGAGAGCCTTGAGATAGTCAAGCCTTTGTTCCGCGCCGGAAAGGTCGTGGGTGGCGCTGAAATCCCTGAGATGAAGTTCATATATCACGAGGTCGTCCCTGTCCTCAATCTCATAGTCCGTGACCTCCCATTCATACTCCGGGCGCGAAGTGCTGAACGCCGACACGAGACCCGAAGCCCCCGAAGGATAGGACGGAAGGTCGGGATATGTCGATGAGGATATCCATTTGTCGTCACCGCTGTAGATGATTTCGGAATATGGGTCCGAAAGGCGGAGCGCTTCGCCCTCCGAGTCAAGAAGATGATACTGAAAACGGTACTCCTGACCCGAGGTGAGTCCTTCGAGCTTGAACCACCAGCATCCGGCCGTCTCGTCCCGCTTCATCTGCCAGCCGTTGGAGACCGTCCAGTCATTGAAATCACCGACAAGGAAACTATGGGCATAGTGTTCCCCGTTCTTGTCACGGTCGTAGAGCACGAGGGTCACGGTGCTGTTGTCGATGCGGTTGATTCCGGTCTGCACGCCGGAAGGCAGGGCAGCCTCGGTCACGGCCGCCGGAACGAATCCATTTCCGCTGTCGGTTACCTTGCAGAAAAGGTCGGCGGTCTGCTTCGAGCCGTCGGCGTTGCGCACCACGACTCCGATTTTCGTCACGGCCTCGTCATCCCCGGCGCCGAACCACTCGCGCACCGAAGGCTCAAGCGGAAGCTTCCACACATTCGCGACACCGGTCCGCTGCCAGCGGCACTTTTCGATGTTCACCGCCCATTCGGCCTGAACGTGCTCCCATTCGAGGTTCACAATCCCGATGTGGGCGTAGAGCTCGCCGGTGTAGCCCGCAAACGGATAGCTGCCGCCGGCCTTGTAGTAGAGCGTGCAGGCCTCGTCGGCCGAGGGGTTCAGCGGGTCGGAGGACAGTCCGGGCTGAAGCTTTTCGATGTCAAACGACGGAGTATCAGGCTCCTGTGACGGAACCTCCGGCGGAGTGCAGGAAAAGAGCAGGGCGAGCGCGGACACCGCAGAGAAAAGGATGTTCTTGTTCATTATCTCTCACATTTGCAGCCGGCGGCCCGATCAGGAGCCGCCGGCCGATAATAATTCACAGTTCAGACAAAACTATTTGATTGAGCCTGTTCCTGCGTTGAAGTCGAGGGTGATGACCTGGCCTGCGGTTACTGCTACTGGAGTCTGGTCTCCACCTGCGGCGCGATACCCAATCTTGCCGTCATAGATGTTGAACTCACGGTGCCACCAGTTACCGGCAGCAGCCTCAAAGACTGACTTAGCATACATACGAAGATTGCCTGCGGCAGAGGCCGTTACGGTGAATGTCTGACCCGCAACCTCAAAAGGATGCTGACCTTCATCCCAGCTGCCGAACACGTCGCCCATTCCATAGACCTCAGCCTTGTGGATGTTGAGCACGCTGTTCTTCAGGTCAACCTCAATCATATAGATGCCTGCCTCAGGAACGACGCAGTTACCGTCACCGTCATTCGTGAAGCCCTCGTTCGTCGTAAGCTTGCCGAATGCCGCGCTCCAGTCATCGGCAACATTCTTTGTTGAAAGTTTGAATCCGTGGGTTGCATCTGCAATATAGCGGATTGTCCAGAACACGCCCGGCTCGGAGTGCGCAGGAACGAGGCTTACGACCCCTTCCGCGCCCCATGTCCAGTTGCCGAAGTCGGTGCCGGTCATATAGCACTCGGTAGGAATGTCAGACTCCTGAGTGAGCGTAACGCTGTAAGAGAATGAATCAGCAACTGCTCCTGCTGACGGCTTGTAGTTAAGAACGAGTTTATAAAGACCCGCCTTCTCACCGGCAACAATGTTGTCTCCCGTGTTGGAGAGCTTGCCGTCCTTCACTCCAAGGCTGATTTCCGCCTTAACGATGCCGTCCTCATCAAGATTGATTTTCCAGCCGTGGCAGGAAGCGAACTTGAACTCACCGCTTGCTGCAAATTCCACATCATTCCAGGTGAACGTGATTGTCCCGTCATTGCCGACAGTCTGCTCACCCGCATCGAATCCCCAGCCGTTGCAGCCGCCTCGAATGCCGAAGTCAGCCTTGTGGACAATAATCTGAGCACCCTGCGCGAGGTCGCCGTTCTGGTTGTTGTCAAGCACGATGTGATAGAGACCGGTTTCCTTGACCTGCATCTTAGGAGCAGTCTCGCCGATGATGAGCTGACCCTGAAGAATCATCATGTTAGGGTTGTCGGCGAAATTCTTGCAGTTCGGGTCGTTCTCGTCGTAGCCGTAGTTCACCTCAGTGAGGTTCGCGCCGTAGAACTTCTTGTTTCCGGCCATGTTCTCGATGAGAGCGAAATCCTTTCCGCCCTGAAGATAGATATACTTCTCGAACATACCTGAACGGGCTGTCTTGTCAACCTCGTTCGAGCCTGCGGCCATGGAGTTCTTTGACTCGACCTTGTCAGAGCCTGTGGCTTCACCATAGACATAGAATCCGTCGAGGACAACATCGTCGAGGTTAAGCCCGCCCTTGTCCTTGTTGCAGGAAGCGGCCGTCACGAGCAGTGACATGGCTGCGATTGCATAGAAAAATCTTTTCATAATTCTGTGTGTTAAAATGTGTTATTAAAGTTAATATTGAATCATTATATTCCTTGTTTCGTGAGGGGGGGGCTACAGGTTCTCGTATCCCGGAGTCTGAGTCCATATCTTCTGCCCCGTCGTCTCGTCAATCAGAGATTTTTCAAGTACGGAATATGGAATCGGGAACCATTTGCGGACAGGCTCCTTGGCCTTGGCGTCGGTGACATACTGGATGTCGTTGTACTTGCCGTAGCGGATGAGGTCACGCCTGCGGACCATCTCCCATGTGAACTCGCGGCCGCGCTCCGCAAGAACATCGTCGAGCGTCCATGAATCAACGTCGCCGTAAGCGTCCCTGAAAGCCTGTTCCGGGTTCGCGTCGTAGGCGAAGCTCCTTGCCATGAGAGTCTTGAAGTCCGCGCTTGAAGTCACCGATGAAACCGAACCCGCGCCGCCGCGGAGCACCGCCTCAATCTTCATCCAGAGCACGTCGGCATAGCGGAAGATGTGGAAGTCGTTCTCGCAGTACTTGTATGTCCCGGTCTTGTCCAGTTCCCACTTGTTCAGACGGGCGCCGTCGAAGTTGTGGGCGTTAGTGAGGCTTGACACGCCTACATGAAGCACGGTCGGGGTGCCCTTCGGATTCTCCGCATCGACCACGTCCTCGTCCAGATAGAGTTCGGTGGCAGAGCCCTTCTTGTTGACCTGTCCGACAAACCAGCCCCAGTTCTTCGTGTTGGAAGTGCCCTGAAGCTCGGTGCCCGGGCCGCGGAGGTCGGAGTTGTAGTAGCCCCTCATCTTGGAATTGTCGAACAGGTCGCTCTCGCTGACGGAAGGAGCGGTCCTTGACTTGAAGAGGTCGAGGAAACTTGGACGGGCGCAGAAGCCGTTCCAGGTGTCGAGCACGGTGCCGTAGTAGTACTGGATGCCGTAGTGATGGGTGTTGTACGGAATGCGCAGTTTGTTCTTGACCTTGCTGTAGTCGTGCTCGTCGTCGGTGAGTCCGTTCTCGACGATGGAGAATATCGCCTCCTTGCTGTCCTCGTTGAAGAGGGCGAAATTGTGGAAATAATCCTTCTCGATTGAATATGAACCCGAGTTTATGACGGCGTCGCAGCAGCGCACGCAGTTGTCATAGAAAGAGCCGCTGAACTGTTCCGGTTTCTCGACGTTCTTGAAAATGTTGTCCATCGTGCATCCGAAGCCCTCGGCGTTGAGGTAGAGACGTGCAAGAAGCGCGTATGCGAAGCCCTGGGTCGTGCGCCCGTAGTTGGCAGCACGGTTCGCGTCGTTCACGACGGCCATGTTCGGGGCGTTCTTCTCAAGCGTGGCGACAAGGTGCGACCACACGTCCTGGGGGTCAAGGAGCGGACCTGTAGCCTCCTCGAACTTCTCGGTGTAAGGAATGCGGCCGAAGCAGTCGAAGAGCTGGTAGAAATAGTAGCTGCGCATAACCTCGACCTCGCCGAGATACTGGGCATAGACCTCCTCGCTCATGGAGGACTTGTAGCTGTTCAGAGTGCTGATAATCTGGTTGCATAGCACGGCCCCGTTGACGGTTATGTTCCAGACCTCCTTGATGGCGTCGCCCCTGTGGTCCCACGCATGAGTGTTCTGCCTGAGCCAGTAGCCGCCGTCGTTCCAGTCGTTTCCGCCGTTTCTCGGAACGCACAGCCCCTCGTCGGCAGTGGTCGTGACAAGTCCCCAGTAGCCCCAGTGGTCGTGGGTGTATTTCACGTTGGCATAAATCTGTCCGACGAGCATCACGACGTTCTCCTCGTTGGTCATCATGTCCTCCACGGTAGGGTTGCCGTAGTTCACCTCATCGAGCATATTGCAGGACGAGAGCGCGAGGAGTGCCGCTGCAAGTGAATATATAATCTTTTTCATCTTCCGTTACTATTTGAATGATATGTTAACTCCGAGGAGCACCGTGGCCACGGTCGGATAGAAATCGCAGTAGTCGATGCCGGAACTCCACACGCTCGTGGTGTTCACCTCCGGATCCTGGCCGCTGTAGGCGGTGAGTGTCGCGAGGTTCTGTCCGGTGACATAGACGCGCAGGTTGTCGATGAGGCTCGTCTCCCTGAACTTGAAGTTGTAGCCTATCGTGATATTGTCAATCTTGAGGTAGGAACCGTTTTCAAGGTAGTAGTCGGAGAACTGCTCCTTGTTGGCATAGACGACCCCGTCCTTTGCCTTCACGTCCTTCATGAAGATGTTGTCGGCGGC
>CAKUPC010000014.1 GCA_934675095.1 uncultured Bacteroidales bacterium
AGCTTCGACAAGTCGGTGGAGACATCTGCCATGGTCCGTCAGCTCAGGCGCTGCGGCTCGGTCGAGTGCATCGAATATCCGATGCAGATTACTATGGCCGATGAGGACTGCTTTGCTCCGTTTTCCGCCGTTCCCGAGAAACTTGCATCTGCAAAGGCTCAGGTGACGAGGAAGAACACCTTCCCGTTCAACGAGAGCTCCGACGTGCAGCAGAAGCAGTGGCACTACAACAACCCCGGTTCGGTCTTCGGACGGCAGAGCCTCACGGGTGCGGATGCCAATGTCTGGGCGGCGTGGGCTCTTGAAACGGGCAATTCGGACGTGATCGTTGCCGTGATTGATCAGGGCGTGAAGCCTGACCATGAGGATCTTGCCGCGAATATGTGGGTGAACGCGGGCGAGATTCCCGGCAACGGCATTGACGACGACGGGAACGGTTACATAGATGATGTCTATGGCTACAACTACAATAACGGCAGCGGCACGATTACGACTTCCGCATCCCTTTCGCACGGCACTCATGTTGCCGGGACGATAGCGGCGGTTAACAACAACGGCATCGGCGTGAACGGCATCGCGGGTGGCTCCGGAAACGGGGACGGCGTGCGAATCATGACTCTCCAGTGTCTCGGCAGCAGCGACAGCGGTGAGTCCGGCGCAGGACTTGCCGGCACTGTGCGCGCGATGAAGTATGCCGCCGACAACGGCGCCGTCATCTGCCAGAACAGCTGGGGCTACGACACGAAGCTGAGTTGGAACAAGTGGACGAGAAGTTCATACGGTGCGCTGAGGCGGGCGATGGACTATTTCATCAAATACGCCGGAGTGGATGAGAACGGCAACCAGACCGGCCCGATGAAGGGCGGAATCATCATCTTCGCCGCTGGCAACGAGGCCGTCAGCTACGACTCCTATCCTGCTGCGGACAAGAGCGTGGTGAGTGTGGCTTCCTATTCCTATCTCGGCGACGCCGCGATATATACGAACTACGGGACATGGATTGACATCTCCGCACCGGGCGGCGACACCTATGTGGACAGCAGCAACGGAGCGATTTACAGCACTCTTGTCGGGGAGAATGGGGAGTCGGCATACGGTTTCCAGCAGGGAACTTCCATGGCCTGTCCTCATGTGAGCGGAGCCTGCGCTCTTGCGGTTTCCTACTACTACGGTAAGGACAAGCGCATGGGACTTACACCGGACAGGCTTCGTGCGGCACTGCTCAGCTCCGCGCGCCCGTTCGGCTCGTCTCTCAGCAGCGCCTATGTCGGGAAGATGGGAGCCGGGATGCTTGACACTTGGAATCTTCTGAAATATATGGATTTCCTCGGTGACATACCGGGTACCTCGATTAGAGTCGGAGAATCAGTCGCTGTGGCTCTTTCTACCTATTTCCCGTCATTGCAGGTGGTTTCCTACAGTGTCTCAGACGAGTCTGTCGTTGACGCTGTGCTTGACGGGGAGAATCTCGTTCTTACGGGAAAAGCCGCAGGAAGGGTCACAGTCACAGTTTCAGACGGAAATTCGCTTTACAAAGAATTTGAAATTACTGTCAGCAAATGAGAAAGCCGGTTATAGAAAGATTGTTTTTAATGTTTGCCACGGCTGTTGCTGCGGCAGGCTGTGTGAAGGATGCCGCAGAGACGGCATCCGGACCGCTTCCTGAACCTAAGGTCGTGGTGAGCGGGATTACCTGCACTTCCTTCAATGTTTCGTGGAAGGACGTGACTGATGCGGGCTCATACACTTATGTATTTAACGGCGGAGAGGAAATAGACACGCGCGACAACAATCTCGTGTTTGAAGATTTGTCGCCGAATCAGTCCTACACATTCGCGGTGCGCGCAAATGCCGGCTCGAACGGAAACTACACCGCATCCAAGTTCGTGAATCTGCGTGTCACGACGGAGGACTACAGCTCACTTTCCGCTCCTGAACCGACTCTTGTCTCGGCCTATATGTCGAAGACTATCATACAGTGGAATTCGGTCTATGGCGCTTCGGAGTATGAGTATTCCATAGGCCCGTTCAGCGGAAAGACTGAGACCTGCTCCGTTGAAATAGGCGGACTTGAGGGCGAGACGGAATACGTCTTTGAAATAAAGGCGCTTTCGGACGACGAATATGTCACGGAGTCGCCTGCCGCCCAGCTGAAGTTCACGACACGTCCGGAGTCTGAGGACATCCCTCAGATTATTATGGCTCATGTCGAGACCGGCGCGGACTATTGTCAGTTCAATGTCTATGCAGTGGCTGATACCCGCTATCTCTATTTCGGGGTTCCGGCCTCATATTTCGGGAAATATACGGATACTCAGATTCGTGACACTTATCTCAAGGGATTCGTCGCGGCACTTGAAGAGGCCGGTTACAGCATATCCTCCGGCATTCAGCAGTATTCATATAACGGAACGGCAAGCTTTGTGGAGACCCCGCTCTATCCCGAGATGAGCTACTGCATCGTGGCATTCGGCGTGAATACTGACGGTCAGGCGACCACTCCGCTCTACAAGTTCGAGACAAAGACACTTGCAGAGGAGGCTTCTCCCGTCCCGGATGTGACCGGCGCGGATTGGTTCAGTCAGAATCTGTTTCACCGGACTTATGGCGCATACAATGCCTCAAACAGTCTTTGGGTCACATGGAAAGGAACTGATGTCGTGGAGTTTTATGAACTTATGACATCCACCCGCTCATACAATCTTTATTTTGGCGGCGACCCTTCTCTTTTCCGAAAGTATGTGAAGGCGAAAGGTACGAAGATAACGGATGCGGAGTCCATTGAGGCTGTCAATTCCGCTTCAGGCTTCGGCACGAGATTTTCCGGAACGATAAAGTCTGCCACCTCATACACCCTCGGCGCAATGGCCATAAATTCGGCGAACGACACGACCTTTGTCGTGAACTCGCTTCCGACCAAGGCCTCCGCAAACTATTACGACTGGGCACAGGTGACTCTCGGCGCGACGGATTCCGATGCTTTGACCCTCACCGGCGTGTTTCAGTTTGCCTACGACGACGAGTCCGGCGACCTGAACCTCCAGATGAAAGGTGTGCGATACTGCTTCTGTAAACTTTCTGAACTTAGCGGAGTCTCTACTGACAAGGCGGCCGAAATCGTGTCGTCTAAGGGAACCGACATACCTCAAGTCCGCATCGATCTTATGAACATAACCGGTAAGTGTTCCCTCTCTTTCGGAACTGAGGGCTCGTCTCTGGAGCCTGAAACAGACTACATCCTGTTGGCTACATTCACCGAGCGCAGCGGGGACACGGTGACGCGATTTGCCACGGCGACCACCGGAACGGCATCTTCGGAAGTTCCGACACGGGCGGCGCACGATGTTCCTAAGGCTCGCATCGAGTTCAATGCGCCGGTTCTGATTGACACATATTCTCCGGTTGTGGGAGACAAATTCTAAACGGAGGGAAAAGATATGAAAATCAAATCATTATACATTGCAATCCTGTGTTTTCTGATGGCTGCTGTCACTGCCTCCGCGCAGCAGAACATCACCGTGAGCGGACGGGTCGTTGACAAGGACGGCGCTCCGGTCATAAGTGCCGGAGTGTTCGTCAAGGGCACGACCAACGGAACGGTCACGGATTTTGAAGGAAACTATGTGCTGAATCAGGTGCCGGTGGATGCCGTGCTCACCGCCACAAACCTCGGCTATGCCGAGAGCGAGCGCCCGGTCGATGGAAAGTCAGTCGTGGATTTTGTCCTTCAGGACGAGTCGGTGGTGCTCGACGACGTGATTGTCGTGGCCTACGGAACCGCGAAGAAGGAGTCGTTCACAGGTTCGGCGAGTGTCGTTAAGGGTGACGAACTGGGCAAGCGTCCGGTCGGCAACCTCACGAAGTCGTTCGAGGGAACGGTTGCCGGAGTGCAGGTGACATCCGGCGGCGGACAGCCTGGCGAGGGCGCGTCAATCATGGTGCGCGGCGTGGGTTCTGTCAATGCCTCCTCGTCGCCTCTTTATGTCGTCGATGGCGTTCCTTACGACGGCGCGATAAGCTCCATAAACCCGGCCGACATAGAGACTATGACCGTTCTTAAGGATGCCTCCGCCGGTGCGCTCTACGGCGCGAGGGGAGCGAACGGAGTCATTGTCATAACCACCAAGAAGGGCAGCGCCGACAGGGTGAACATCAATTACAAGGGCAATTTCGGCATCGCCTCACGCGCTCTTCCCCGCTACGACCTTGTCGGAATGTCTGATTATGTCGAGCTGAGTTATGAGGCTCTGTTCAACTCGGTGCGCTATGCCGAGAAGAATGCCATGGACGATGAGGGAGCCGCCGCATACGCCGCCTCGCATCTGGGCGAGTTCATCGGAGGGCTGAAGAATCCGGAATACTACAATCCATATAAGAACTACACATGGGACACGCTCATCGACCAGTCAACAGGAAAGATTAAGGCTGATGCCAAGGCTGCGTGGGATGAGAACTGGATGGATGAAATCAGCAACAACAAGGCTTTCCGCACTGAGCATATCCTTTCTGTGAGCGGAGGAACTGAGAAGACAAGCTATCTCTACTCCATGGGCTACTACAAGGAGAACGGAACGCTTCAGAACACCGACTTCGACCGTTTTACGGGCAGGATAAGCGGCGACGTGCAGGCCACGGACTGGTTCAAGATGGGGATGAGCGCAAACCTTGCGCATTCGGAATCCAATTTTCAGAACGCCAGTGGTTCTGAGGTTTCCAATGTGTGGTACACTGCCCAGTTTATGGCTCCGGTCTATCCTGTCTATCTGAAGGACATGGATGGAAACAATGTGCTTGACGAGAACGGAAATCTCCAGTATGAGTATGGTACGGTAGATGACAACGGCTATGCCAACCGTATCACCGCGCAGGGATTCAACTCTAAGGCGGAGCTCTACAACAACAAGGCATACTACAAGCGTAACTCCGTATCGGCGCGTTCCTTTGCCAAGTTCGGCACTACGCATAAGGATTCTCCTCTCTATGGACTTGACTTTACGGTCAATTTCGGCGTGGACTTTACGGATTACGGCGCGACCGGCGTGAACGACAAGTATCACGGAAACGCGGCGGCGCAGGGCGGTACGGTCTCCAAGACTAATACGAGGACATTGAGCTATACCCTGAATGAACTTGTGACATGGCAGAGGACTTTCGGAGACCACTCCATAAATCTCCTTGCCGGACATGAGTACTACCGCTACAACTACAACTACGCCGGTGCTTCCAAGAGCGGAATAGTCGCCGGCATCGATGAACTCGGCGCGGCGGTGACGACTATGGGCAACACCTCCTATTCACACAACTACGCCATTGAGTCCGTTCTCGCGAGGGCGAACTATGGATACGCCGACAAGTATTACTTCGACGCTTCGTGGCGAACCGACGGCTCCTCGCGTTTCTACAAGGACAACCGCTGGGGTAACTTCTGGTCCGTCGGAGCTTCGTGGCGAATCACCAACGAGGATTTCATGTCCGGCACTTCATCCTGGCTGAACAACCTCACCGCAAAGATTTCCTATGGCGTGCAGGGCAACGACAACCTCGGCTCCTACTACGCATGGCAGGGTCTGTTCGACTACGGTTGGTCCAACGGTACGCGTCCTGGAGCGGCGGCAACCTCGCTTGAGAACCGCCTCGTGACATGGGAGAAGAACGGTAACCTGAACACGGGAATCGAGGCCAGCCTCTTCGGGGGAAGACTCACCACTACCATCGAGTACTACAACCGCTACACTCGTGATATGCTTCTGAACAACCCTCTCGCGATTTCCTCCGGCTTCACGGGATTCGACGACAATGTCGGCGCAATGATGAACCAGGGCTTCGAGGCTTCGTTCAGAGGGGTCATATTTGAACGGGAGAATTTCCATTGGGACGCGACGGCGATGGTCTCGCTCAACAGGAACAAGGTGAAGGCAATCACCTCGTCGCAGGATGTGATAAACTACGGAAGCATGGTGATTGAGGTGGGCAAGCCGATATATACATTCTATATGTCAAAGTCGGCCGGCGTGTCTCCGGAGACAGGAAAGCAGCTCTATTATGCCTACTACCAGTACGGCGTTGATGAGAGCGGCGCTATGGTCACAGAGCGATGCCCTGAGTATGTGACTGACAATGTGGGGCTTGCATCACTCAGTAAGTACTATTACGGCAGCCGTCAGGCTCTGTTTTCCGGGAGCTTCGCATCGAATTTCACGATATTCAAGAACTTCGACCTCTCATTCCTTACGACCTATTCCGTCGGAGGAAAGGTTCTCGACGGGCTTTATAACGGGGCGATGAATGTCACCTACGCAGGAAATAACTGGCACAAGAACAAGCTTCGCCGCTGGAGGAAGAGCGGTGACGTCACGGATGTCCCGATGGTCGAAGTCGGCGGAAGCTACGCTTCGGTGGGAGAGTCGCTGATTGACGCGTCCTATTTTGCGATAAAGAACATAACTTTCGGATATACGATTCCTTCCAAGGCGATGTCCAAGGCAAAGATAAAGTCATTCAGGGTGTTCTTTACCGCAGACAACATCGCGCTGTTCAGCCACCTCGACGGAATGGATCCGCAGTACAATTTCGCCGGCACGGTTTCGTATTCATATTCGCCGTCAAGGGTACTTGCCCTTGGGCTTGACATAAACTTTTAGGAGGCGATAAGAGATGAAGAATAATGAGATGAAGAATAAATTTATAATAATGCTGTCTGCCGCCCTGTGCGCCGTGTCATGCGACCTTGAGTTTGTCCCGACCGATTCCGGTTCCGGAGATGAACTCATCAAGGACGCTTCAAGCGCGGTTTCCATAATCGACGGGGTTTATCGTATGATGTGGACGGCCGGCTGGTCAACCGGGGACAACACTCACCAGTGCTTCGGAATATCCGCCTATAATCTCGCGCTTGAGTGCATGGGGGATGATTTCATAATGCAGAGCCAGGGAAGCGGATGGTTCTGGTTCGACCATTGCTATAATGTGAAGTCGTTCTACACTTCTGACGCATTCCGTTCCTACGATGTGTGGTATGCCAACTACACGTGGATTTCAAATGTGAATACAGTTCTCTCCGCGAAGGACTATATGAGCGGTTCCTCAATCGACAAGGACTATGTGCTCGGCAGTGCCTATGCAATCAGGGGGCTGTCCTACTTCAATCTCGCCAACTGGTTCGCGCGCCCTCCGTACAGTGCGCTGCAGGAAAAGTACCGCTGGCAGGATCCGGGTCTCCCGATTTACACGGAGCCTACCGACAAGAATTTCGTCGGTAAGAAACGCGAGAAGCTCGATGTTGTCTTCAAACAGATAAATGACGACCTTGACTCCGCGATTGTATTCCTCGGCCGTGGCGAAAAGTCGGCTCTGGCCGGCAATAAGTCCCACATCAAATTGAATGTGGCTCGTGCCATCAAGGTGAGGGTAGCCCTCGCTACGGGGGATTGGCAGACGGCTCTTGACAATGCCGAGGACATCATAGAATCCAAGGAATTCAAAATCGGCGGCGAGTCTGAACTGATGGGGGGAATGAACGATATTTCCGCATCTAATGTGATGTGGGGAGCCGGAATCGAGAGCACGGAGCAGTCCGGCGCCTATGCAGGATTCTTCACGCACATGGATAACGAGGATGGGGCGTATGCACAGATGGCGCCCAAGCTCATAAGCAAGTCTCTCTACAACAAAATGAGGGACGGTGACATCCGCCGTGCGTGGTGGAAACCGGAAGACAAGGAATCCCCTTACATCTCGGACAAGTTCCATTTCTCGAATGTTTCCGCATGGCTCGGCGACTACATTTACATGAGGGTCGAGGAGATGTATTTCGATGCCGCCGAGGCCGCTCTCCGGCTTGGGGACGAGGATAAGGCGGTAGGGTATCTGAATGATGTGATGACCGTCCGCTGTCCCGGGTATGACGCTTCGTACAAAAGCGGCACGCTTCTCGGCTCGACGACGAACTCTTGGACAGAGTCCCTTCTTGAGGAAATTCTCATCCAGAAGAGAATCGAACTGTGGGGCGAGTTCGGACGTGTTGTCGATGTGCGCCGTCTCGGTCAGGGCATCGACAGGACTGCGGAGGATGGGTTTGCCGACGAGTGCCTGACGACGATGAGCGGCGTGAACCTCAGGAATCCCGAGACATACGACTGGGTGCTCACCATCCCGCAGGACGAAATCAACAACAATCCGAACATCAACGAGGAGGATCAGAATCCTTTGTAACATAAATTAGGAGTATATTTCGATGAAACGATATATCAGAATCATATTATTCTCTGTTTTCGCGTCGCTCGCGTTCGCATCCTGCTCGCAGGAGCAGCTCGGAGTGACTGCCACGTCGAATACGGATGACAACAAGGAGATTCACTTCATCCAGAGCAGTGTCTCGAAGGAGTTTCCGCGAGGAACCAAGGAGGGCGTGATTGCGGTGACTCTTGCCCGTCACGGGAACAAGGGAACATATAAGGTGGTGCTTCAGAAGACCGGTAAGGATGCCGCATTGTTCACTCTGAAGGACACTGTGGTAATTCCTGACGGACATTACAGCGTCGATATTCCGGTCCGCGTGGATATGGAGAGCGTCGTGCTGGGTTCTACGGTTGATGTCTCCCTCGCAATCATAGGCCGTGACGCGGAACTCGGAGAAGATCCGGCCTACATCGGCCAGTACAGCGATTTTCTTCAGGTCAGCGCGTCATTCACGCTTGAGTGGGAGCCTTATATGAGGAAGGATGAGTCCGGAAAGGAAGTGCAGCAGACAGCTTCATACTACTATGGTGATATCCTTTACTCCGGTGTGCAGCCTGACATTCATGTGGAGATTGCCAAGGAAACGGACAACATATTCCGGCTTACGGACTGGTCTTCGGGGGCATATTTCATGTTCAAGGTTGATTGGGCGAAGAAGACCGTGGTCGTCCCCGGACAGTCAACGGGCTACTATCTCGAATCTGCCGGCGAGTACATATATGTAGCCGACATCGCGCAGTATCTCGGCAACGAAAGTGCATACAGTTCCTATCCGTGCACATGGGACGGGGACAAGACTTTCACCCTCAACCTGATTTACTACGGCTCCACGGGCTACTACGGAATCGGAACAGAGAAGATTGTCTTCTCGGACGGTCATGAGACAGATCCTGCTGCGGAAGTTGAGTATAAGGGTGCGGGAGTATTTGAATTTGCGTTCAATGAATATGTAAGTACATGCAAGGCAGTGGTCGTTGAGGGCGACCTTACGGGAGATGACTCGAAGGTTAAGGAAATATACAAGAGCATCTGTCTCGGAACGGCGGAGAATGTCCGGACTTTCACTGAGACCACACAGACTTGGACTCCTGAAACCCCGTCCAACACCCTGATTGCCGTGCCTTTCGACGCGAAGGGTATGCCGGGTGAGGCCGTTGTCATGAGGTTTACCTACGACAAGGACGGAAGCCTTACTCCGCAGATTGTTGAGCTCAAGCTTGAGCCGTCGGATGATGATCCGTACACAACGATTTCATGGTTTCTAAAGACGAAGAATGTCAAGAAGCTGAAGTATATCATGATGGCCAAGGACGCTTTCGACGGATATGAAGACTACTATGGGTGGGACTATCTGTTCAGCAGCCGTCTAGCACAGGAACTCGACTCCGACAATCTTGCCAAGGCCGAGAGTAAGGATGGCCTGCATCTCTACTATTCCGGTGTCGCGGAGGGTGAGACATACAGCATGGCTCTTGAGGTCTATAATGAATATGGCGACAGGGACACCGTGACAGTCGATGTGCGGCTTAAGTCTCATGCTGACGAGTTTGCGTCTAAGACTATAGATGATTTTGTCGGTGCCTACCTGCTCACGGCAACGGTGGAGGACGGCGAGGACAGCAGTTCGAGCGCAAAGACCGAGGCGTTCAGGGTGGATATAATCAAGACAGGGGAGAACACCGTCTCAATCAAGGGACTGAGCAACTACAAGTCCTATTCTCCGACTATCACCGGAACCTACATCCCGGAGGAGCACTGCATACGTCTGCATTCACAGAATCTGGGCGCGTTCAGCTACATGACTGTGGTGTTCGGCTTCGTGTCTAATCTCTACACTGCCATCTGGGGACAGACCTCAGCGCTTGAGTTCGGTTTCGGTGACGACGGCTATGTCTATTGGCGCGCGATGGAAGGCTCGGAGATGCCTGTGAACGGCTACAAGTTCATGCTCTTCGACGGCTCAAGCTATTCCGAGCACGACCTCGGCGGCAAGACCTACACCGAACTTCTTATGATGAAGATTTAGTTTCACTGCCATTCAAGTGTGGCCGCTGCCATCTTGAGCAGTGTTACTGTCATTTCGAGCGAAGCGAGAAATCTTTGTGCGGATTAGATCCTGCCGAAGTTTTCTCGCTTCGGTGTTTTGATGCTTTCAGAACAAGTCCTTCAGGACAGCGGCGGAGCGGATGTGAAGGGGGTATTCGAGGTGGGTCTCTATGTAGGAGAGGAAGGACTCGATGAGGGATGAGCGGACGGCACCGGTCATGGGGACGAGCATCGCCTCCTCGAATGGCAGGCGCATCAGGCTTCCGGCGAGGGCGGCGTTGTCGGCACTGACGAACGGCGCGATGTCCTGAAACTCCGGGCGGAAGCCGAGGGCGGAGGTCAGTTCGAGGAGGAAGAGCAGGTGGAAGTTGCTGAAGTTGCCGTCCATGGCATCAAGAAGGAGGGTTTTCCTGACGCACCAGTCGTAGAGTCCATCCTCGTTCGCCCCCTCGCGCAGGGCGCGGAACAGAACCTCGGCCATGAACATGGAGATGCTTGCCTTGTAGAGATTGCCCCTGAGCCCGCTGAGCGGGTATGACGCGGCTAGAGAGCTGACCGTCATCATCGCTGAGCCTGAGGAAGGACCGGCCATGACCTCCGCCTCGATTATGTTCAGCGGACTCACGAGACCCGTCACCGCCGCCCGTGCCCCGCCTTTGCGCGATGCGCGTCCGCCACCTCCAGCGACAGCCGATGCTGCCGAGACAGAGCGCAGAAAAAGGCTTCTGCGGCCGTATTCCCGGCTCAGGGTGTGCAGCACGAGGGAATTGTCCCCATATTTCGTCGAATGGAGAAGAATGAACTCAATCGGCTGCCTGCTGCCCCGTGTCATAATCCGTATTCTCTTTGTATTTTCGCAACCTTGACAGATAAGGGGTCTGTGGCTCAAACAATGAAAGCTGCACCGTCTGTTCCGTAAGGTATGGTTTAGGCCCGGCTACTTCTTCAGTTCCCGGTCTTGATTGGAAGGCAATATACTCATTGATTACCTCGCCTACAAATCTGGCGAGGTTTACGGGCACGGCATTTCCTATCATTTGTTCCTGTTCCGTTTTGTTTCCATAGAACTTGAATGATTTCGGGAAAGTCTGAATCCGGCTTCTTTCTTCGGTTGTCAGGGCTCTGATGCCGTCAAGAGAATTGACAGGGTCTCCCGGGTGGAGATGATACCCCTGCGGCATCGGTCGGTTCACACCGCGTATTGTCGGGCTGGGTTCATCGACACTGAATATGCCGCGACGCACATAACTCCTCGGATGCCGATAGTAGTACTTTATGTCCAGTTCGCTCCCGAAATAATCGGACACCGACATCTGTTTTGGTGAAAGACTCCCCTCAATGAACGGCAGAATGAAATTGTCCTTTTCTCCGCGTTTTCCTATGAGGAAGAAGCGCTTTCTTGCCTGCGGAACACCGCATCGGCTTGCATCCAAAACATATTGCGTCAATCCGTATCCAGCCTCTTTGAATACGCGTCTGGCCTCAACCAGTTTCCTTGTAGCGGTTATTCTTGCGACATTCTCCATTACAAACCATTCCGGAGACACTTTTGAGACTATCTCCGAGAAACATATGGTCAAGTCACCTCGCCCATTATCCTCGTTGCGCTTACCGGCCGATGAGAAATCCTGACATGGAGGCCCACCGACAATCATGTCCGGTTGGTATGCATTCACGATGTCTGCGGCAGCATCGACATTTTTAAGGTCAATCTTATGTACAGGATGTGAGAAATTGTCGCCATAAACCTTTATCGCCTTGTCCCAGTTGTCTAATCCGGCCAGCACATTGTTTCCGGCCAGTTCAAATCCAAGGCTCATTCCTCCACATCCGCAAAACAAATCAACAGTATTCATACTCATGTTCAATCAAACAGATAGGGACTATTAACAATTACCGCATCAAAGCGTCGTTCCGGACTGAGCAGATTCTGTCCGCCGCCAAGAATTATATTCTTTATTTCAGATTTTCCGATTCTCGGATGGGTGAGTTCAGGGCAACGAAGCAATGGCCACGATGATTTCCCGGGCAAAGAAAACGCCTTGTCATTTGCATTCTGGTATGAATGGTCTTTTATGATTCTCGTATAATCGAATATGTCATAATCGACATAGTCCTTCAGCATCAGATATATCCAAATTATGGTTCTCTGAAATCTGTTTATCTCCACCTTCTTTTGCTGTCCGCCTGTGTAGCACATCTGAAGTACAGCAAGATTAGACCATACGAAGGCGTCCAGACAGTCCTCGGCAAGCATACCATTCTTCATCTTCCATATCGGCTGAAGAATCAGCGGGGTCTGTTTGTCGTATATCTTCCCCGCTACTGATTTTATGGCATTCTCGATTTTTTCATAGTGAACAAACACATCACCCACCTCTGCCCAATGGTTTATCTTCGGAACTGTGTTCAGAATCTTCCTTAAGGAGTTCTTTTCTTTGTCAGAGCGGAAGATTTCACAGATGCTGCACGCCAGAAAGCATATTGTCGGCGGTCGTACAACAATCTCGCAACTGAACTTGTCCTCTGTTTCTTTCTTGGTCGTGTTATCCGGCAGTGCCGTCAACTTTACCTCAAGGCCTATCAGACTTTCATTGGTACTGCGGTTCATCATGACCAAATCAATCTTCTCGCGCTCGCCGGTATAGAATTTCTCAAAAGATGTGAATCCCGCCTCGAAGTTATAATATGCATCGTCAGAAATCGGATTCACTCTGTACAGTTCTTCCCCGGAAATGTACTCATGCCTCAGTTCATTATTCTTGTCAACACAAAGATATACCGGACGGATACCTTTTGTGTTCATATACGCAATCAGCGATGCCGGGAATGAGCTGCTAAAGATGTTCTTGCCCCAGTTTTCCGCTTTCGTGTAGTCTCTGCTTGAATGTTTTTGGCCATATAGGCCAGGCTTTGTGGCGTCCATACAGAATAGTCCATTATCTTATTTGTCACTTTCAGGAGATTCAGAGGAAGATGGCCTCATGTCCAGCATCCGGGCGGAGAGGGCTTCGCGGAGCTGGGTGTCGTAGCGGAGACGGAGCTGCACGCCGGCCTTCTGGTAGTGGTAGCGGACGACGAGTTCCTCCTCGATGAACGGGACAATCTCGTCCTTCTTGAGACGGATGAACTGCTCCTTGTCCATTTCGAGCACCTTGTCGATGGCGGCGAGCTGCTGCGCGACACCGTCAGAAAGACCGTCCTTCTCAAGCTCCTTCTTCATCTGGTCGAACAGGGTCTTGGCGCTGCTGCGGTAGTCGAAGGTCTGAGTCTTTGCAAAATTCACGAAATCGTCGAACTCCGCGTCGCTCAGGTGGAAATCTTCGGCCGCGGGAATGTCGTCGTGGGTCTTTACGAACTCAAGCGCATAGCGGTCAATCACGCCGTAGAGCACGAGCGAATAGACCAGACGGCTGTAGCTCGGGGAGTCCAGTTCCACGTCCGGGGTGATTCCTCCGCCGTCGCGCACAATCCTTCCGCCGGCCGTCCTGAACTCATGCGTCAGGGAGTCCGGAATCTGTCCCACGCTGCCGTCCTCGTTGCGGTGGCTGTAGTCGATTGCCTGCACGCAGCGCCCGGACGGGGTGTAGTACTTTGCCGTCGTGACCTTGAGCTGGCCGTTGTATGCCACCGGACGGATGGACTGGACGAGTCCCTTGCCGAAACTCCGGCGACCCATCACCGTCGCGCGGTCGAGGTCCTGGAGGGCTCCCGTGACAATCTCAGAAGAAGAGGCGGAATTGGAGTCAATCAGGACTATAATCGGAATCTCAGTGTCAATAGGCTCCGTGGTCGTCCTGTACTCCTTCGTGTCCTCGGCCTTGCCCTTGGAACTCACGACCAGCGAGCCCTTGGGGACGAACAGACTCACTATGTTGATTGCCTCGGACATGAGCCCGCCGCCATTTCCGCGCAGGTCAAGAACCAGACGCTGCATTCCCTGCTCCTTAAGTTTGTAATAGGCGGCGCGGATTTCCGATGAGACATTCTCGGTGAAGCCGCTCTGGAGAATGTATCCGTCCCTGTCATTGAGCATTCCGTAGTATTCAACATCCGGCAGATGGATTCTCTCCCGCACGATTTCCATGTCCTTAATCTCGCCGCTGCGAACCTTCTTCACCTTGAACTTCACTGTCGTCCCGGGCTTCCCCTTCATCTTCTCAGACGCCTCGGCGCTTTCGAGCGGGCGCGTGTCCTCCCCGTTGATTTCCATAATCTCGTCACCGCACTGAAGGCCGTACTTCACCGCCGGAGAATCCTCATAAGGCTCGTTTATGACGACATATTCCCCCTTTTTCTTGTAGATTATGGCTCCGATTCCGCCGTAGGTCTTGGAAATCATCATCTGGAAGTCCTCGTTTTCCTCCTCCGGCACATAGACCGTGTAGGGGTCGAGCTCCGCAAGCATGGCGTCAATTCCCGCCTTCATAATACGGTCAACGTCAAGCGTATCGACGTAGGTCAGACTTAGCTGCCTCACCACGGAATTGTGGATTTCAGTCCACTGACCGAGCTTGAATCCCCGGCTCTGTGCCCCCGATTCGATTCTGATGCCCAAAAGAAACGCCGCTGCAGTGACGGCGACAATGATTTTCCTTGCGATATGTTTCATAGTGTTTTAATCTTTTTGTCAAAAAACAGACAAATCTAAGAATATTTCTCAATAACCGTTCCATATATTTTCTTAATTTTGCGTCATGTAAGTAAGTGAGAGGCGTGTGTGACCGATGAGAAACAGACCAAAAAGATATACAAATTATTATGAAAATAGTCTTTGCGACACAAAATAAGGGAAAATTGCGTGAGGCGGCGGAAATATTGGGCGACGGGATTGAATTGCTGACGCCTGAGGACTGCGGAGTCGAGGGTGAGGCCGAAGAGACGGGAACGACATTCGCTGAAAATTCGTTGCTCAAGGCTAAATATGTGAGTGACAGGATGTTCGGAAATGTGAAAAACGCCGCCGTGGATGAGGTCTTCGCCGTCTTTGCCGACGACTCCGGGCTGGAGACCGACGCTCTCGGAGGGGAACCGGGGATATACACGGCTCGCTATGCCGGAGACGACAAGAATTTCACCGACAACATGGACAAGCTCCTCTCAAAGCTCAGGGATGCCGGCGCTGAAACCCCGGAGGAGCGTTCCGCATGTTTCCGCTGCACGGTGACGCTGATATTCCGGGACGGCGCGACCTCGCAGTATGACGGCCGCCTTGAGGGGCACATCGCCTCGGCAAAGGCAGGATGCGGAGGCTTCGGCTACGACCCGGTGTTCATCCCGGCCGACGACGAACTCGCTGCGCTCTCCTCAGCGGGGCTTTCGGAACGGGAAATCGCCGTCCTTCGGGGAAAGACTCTCGCGGAGATTCCCGAGCATCTGAAAAACCTTATCTCGCACCGCTTCAAGGCACTTCTTCCGGTGAGTGAGGCACTGCGCAAACATCTTGCACAGTAGCGGACCGTCTGTTACGAACAGCTGAAGAATCTCTGATGCCTACCGGTCACTCTTGGAGAGACGGCGGATTGAGGCGATGTTTTCAAGGTCGCTGCGGTCCTGAGTGTCGTCAACGAGCAGGGCAGGCTTTGGTCCCTTGCAGAAGTCCTCGGGACGCTTTGCCTCGCTTGTCGTGAAGCCGATTTTGAAGCTGCGCGGCTCGTCCGGGGCGGATGTCTCGGATTCGTCGGAAGCCGTCGGGATGTATTCAAAGTCGGGCGGAATCACAATCAGGTTGCCGTTGTCGCCGGAAAGTCCGTCCCAGTCCATGCGGAATCCGGTCGCGATGGCGGTGATTTCCACGCGGTCGCCGAACTCCTCGGAATAGTCCCAGACGATTCCCTTCTTGAAACGGTTGGCCTCGCCGATGTATTCCGTGATTATCTTGTCGATTTGGCTCAGCTCCTCCATGCTCACCCCGTGCTCGTTGTGTCCCATGGTGATGTTCAGCAGCACGTTCTTCGCCGTCTTGAGGTCGTGGTTGTTCAGCAGGGGAGACTCGAACGCCCCGCTCACGGCATCGCGCAGGCGGTTCTCGCCCGTTCCGACTCCCATGCCCATCAGCGCCATACCGCTGTTGGTCATCATTCTCTTCACGTCACGGAAATCCACATTGATGTGCCCGTCGGCGGTTATGATTTCGATGATGCCCCTCACGGCCGTGCAGAGCACCTCGTCGGCTTTCGGGAAGGCCTCGTGGGCCAGCATCTTGGGGTAGTTCTCGTATAGTTTCTCATTGTCGATTATGAGCAGGCTATCGACGTTCTTCTCCATTTCCATGATGCCGTCCAGCGCCTTGGTCATGGACTCGTTGCCCTCGTTACGGAACGGGATTGTCACCACGCCGACGGTGAGTATTCCGCGCTTCTTGGACATGGCCGCTATGACCGGAGCCGCGCCGGTTCCGGTTCCGCCTCCCATTCCGGCGGTTATGAAGAGCATTCCCTGCTTGACCGGAAGGTCGGAGAAGATGATTTCCTCAATCTCCTTTTCGGACTCTATCGCCGCGTTCCTTCCCGCCACCGGGTCGGTTCCAGCACCGAGACCTTCCCCGAGCTGAATCTTGCACGCGACCTCGCTGTTCTTCAGCGCCTGCGAGTCGGTGTTGCAGACGATGAACGTGCATCCGCCGATTTTCTGTCTTGCCATATAGTTCACGGCGTTGCATCCGCCTCCGCCGACTCCCACGACCTTTATCGTCGATTCCGTTCTCTTCCAGTTTGTAGGCACGACACCGAACGCGGCCTCGTCAATGACTGTTCTTCCTTCCATAAGCCCTGTGTTTATCTTATTCCTGTTCTTCTCCGTTGTTCACCAAATCCAGAAGCTTGCCTCCTTCCTTCCCGAAGCTCTCCCCGAGATCGTGCGAGACTTTCTTCGCCCTGTCCCAGAATGCGTTGAACTTGCTCCTGCGGCGTGGCTTCTGCGCCTGACGCTCCAGCTCCTTTCTCTTTTTCTCCTCTTCAAGCCTATTCTTCTCGGCAATCTCCTCGTCAGTCATCATTCCCGGCAGGATGCCCCCTGCGTGTTCCTGCTCAGTAGGCTCCGAGGTCTCCTTTGGAGTTTCTTCCGCTGCCGCGCTCTCCTTGCTGAACGCGCAGCTCGCTCCAAGCTCGCGGGCGGCCATGACAAGACCGACCGTCGTCGTGGCAGACGGGCTGCAGAGTCCGGTGCAGCAGTTGAACACGCCCCTGAAGCTCGGCCGGCCGACCCTCACGGCATATCCGGACAGTTCGGTGATGAAATTCGCCAGATTGGTCATCTGCGCACCGCCTCCGGTAATCACGATGCCGTTCTGGAGCTTGTCCGCGAAGTTGCTCCGGCCTATCTCGTAGAGCATCGCCCGGATGATTTCCTCCTCGCGCGCGGTGATGATTTCCGACAGGTACTTCACCGTCAGCCTCTTGTCCGCTTCCCCGTTCTCGCTCTTGAGCAGCAGCTGCTTCTCGCTCAGGTTCTGTAGTTTCTCCGGCATGCACGCCCCGTAGGCGAGCTTTATGTTCTCGGCGAGCGAAAGCTTCGTCTTGCTTTCCATCTGGATGTCCTTCGTGATATTCATCCCTCCGAACGGAATTGACGAATAGTAGCGAAGCACGTTCTTGTAATATATTGACAGTGAGGTGCATCCTCCGCCGAAGTCAATCAGCGCCACCCCGTTCTCCATCTCGGACGGGAACAGCGTCGCGGAGGCCGTCAGCCGAGGCACGAAATATTTTTTCATCGCGACGATTCCGAGCGTCTTCATGACCCTGTCAATCCTGTCGAGGGACGACTTGTTGCCGATGAACACCTTGAAGTTGCCCTCCAATTTCCGCCCGGACATTCCGACGACGTCGTCCTCGATGAGCTGGAACTCCTCCTCTGTCGAGAATGACTGCGCGATTGCCCCATAGACCGTCTCGTGCTCAGGGTCTTCAACCGGGTAGCTGTCCTGCGCGAAGTTCTTCAGATCCTCGATTTCCTCCTCGGTAATGTAGCTGTCCTCCTCCCTCTCTATTCTGGCGGAATTTTCCTCCATCCTCACGTAAAAGCGCGGCATTCCGAGAACCGCTCCGGTAATCTTTATTCCAAGAATGTCCTCAGCGTCGCTTATTGCCTGTCTGAGCGGCTGCGCGACCTTGTTCTCGTTGAGAATCCTGCTGCTCCGCATTCCGTTAGCCGGAGTCTCCTTGTAATAGACGATTCTCGTGTCATTCCCGCTGACACAGGCGACGGCAAGCGCAATCTTGAACGTGCCGAGGTCAATCGAAACTATATACCTGTCTTCCATATACCGTAAGCTTTAAATATTCCAATATATCCGTGTCCTTTCAAATATCTCAAATTCCAATGTGTCCGTGATTATATCCTTTCCGTAAAAATATGTCATCTGCACACAATCTGTCCGTCGAATCTCAGGTCAATCTCGCCGTAGTCCTTTTTCAGGGGACGTATCATCCGGTAATATCTCTCCATCTTCGCGAATTTGCCCTTAATCTTCACCGGCTGTCCGAAGACGAAGCGCTCGTCACCTTCCGTGGGAATGAGGCTGACCTCCCCGCCCCGTGAGACATGAATCTGCGAAATCCTGTTCCCCCAGCCGTTTTTGTTCATATACTCGACCATCCCGACGACCCTCATGAGCCATTCCCGCTGCTCCGGGTTCTCGACGGGACCCTTGAACCCGCGCTCCACCGTCACGGGGAAGTCACCATCGACCACGGGAACCATCGACGTGTGGCTCCGCTGGAGGGGGAATATATATCCGTCCGCATCGGCATACCATCCGTTCGACGCATCCTGAAACCGTACCGTCGGAGTCCTCTGCGTGACCTCGACGTTCAGCATCCCGTCCCGCGTGACGTATGCCTCGCATTTGCGTATGACGCTCTTGCTCTCGACCAGGCTCTCCATCGCGCCGAGGTCGAGGCTGTCCGCGAACACGCCCTCGAAGCTTCCGTAGCCCGCGGCCAGAATGCGCTTCACGTCGCCTCCGCTGACGAACCTGTTCACCGAACTGTCCCTCACCGTCACCTCCACGCCCATGCATTCAATGGCGGACTGCCTGCGTGCCCCTGTCATGTAGAGCGCGCAGACCGCCGCGACCGAAAGAGCCGCCGTGACGCACAGGAGGATACTTGTGGCTTTTTTACTCATTTTCCAGCATCTCTGTTATCTGTGGGATGAACCGGTCGATGTTTCCGGCTCCGAATGTCACAAGCACGTCAATCTTCTCGTCCCTGAGATAGTCCATCAGCATCTCCTTTTTCAGCAGCACCTTCTCCGGAGCCGTCACCTTGTCGAAGATAATCCTCGACGTTACGCCCGGGATAGGCTCCTCGCGGGCAGGGTAGATGTCCAGCAGGATTAGCTTGTCGGCCGCGCTGAGAGCCTTCGCGAAATCGTCGGCGAAGTCCCGCGTCCTCGTGTAGAGGTGCGGCTGGAACACGGCGGTGAGCCGCCTTCCGGGGAATATGTCCCTGATGGAGGCGATTGCCGCGCTGAGTTCGTTCGGATGGTGCGCGTAGTCGTCGATGTATGCGCAGCCGGGACGGTTCACGTGTATGTCGAAGCGGCGCTTCACGCCGAGGAAGGTGCCGAGGGCGTGCCTTATAGCTTCAGGGGCGATGCCATAGACAAGCGCGATGGCCGATGCCGCGACGGCGTTCTCGACGTTCACCCTTCCGGGAACTCCTACCCGGCAGTCCTTGACGATGCCGTCCGGATAGTGCAGATCAAAGGTGAAGTAGCCGCAGCTGTCCTTGCGCAGGTTGTCGGCATAGAAGTCCGCCCGCGGGTCGTTGTAGGCGTATCTCATGATTCTCGCCCGGGTGTGCGCCGGAGTGATGTCGAGACCGAGCTTCGTGATTACCGTCCCGCTGACCTGTCCGGCAAATTCCTGAAAGGCCTCGCGGACATGGCCGAGGTCGCCGTAAACATCGAGATGGTCCGCGTCCATCGCCGTGATGACCGCGATTTCCGGGAACAGCTGGAGGAACGAGCGGTCAAACTCGTCGGCCTCGGCGACAATGGTCGGATTCGTGCTGACGAGCAGGTTCGTGTCGTAATTCTTGGATATTCCGCCGAGGAACGCCGAGCATCCCTCTCCGCTGTCCGTGAAGATGTGGGCGAGCAGGGTGCTTGTCGTTGTCTTCCCGTGGGTTCCGGCGACGGCGAGACAGCGCTGTCCCTTGGCGATTTCCCCGAGCGTCCTTGAGCGCTTGAGCAGCGTGTAGCCGCGCTCCTGCACATAGACTAGCTCCCCGAGGTCGTGGGGAATGGCCGGGGTATAGACGACGAGCGTGTTCTCGATGTCCTTGGGAATGTAGTCGGTGTTGTCCTCGTAGTGCACCTCGATGCCTTCCGCCGCGAGCTCGTCCGTCAGTTCGGACTCTGTCCTGTCATAGCCGCTGACGTTGCAGCCCCTGAACTTGTAGTATCTCGCAATCGCCGACATCCCTATGCCGCCGATTCCGATGAGGTATATGTTCTTGTAAATGTTCATACAAATTTTTTATCTGTCAAAAGGTTCCCCGGCTTCACTTCGTTCCGCTCGGAATGACAATCTTGTAAATCTCATCAACAATGGCCCGTGCCGCATCAGGCTGCGCGAGCTTCAGCGCGTTGCTTTCCATCCGCTCAATCTTCTGCCTGTCACCGAGCAGTTCGCAGGCCGTCGCCATGAGCTTCTGAGGCGCCTCGCTGTCCCTGACGAGCAGTCCGGCCCCCTTGCTCACCAGTGCCATCGCGTTGTGGGTCTGGTGGTCCTCAGCCACGTTCGGCGACGGCACGAATATCGCCGCCTTCCCGCAGGCGCACAGCTCCGAAACAGAGCTTGCCCCCGAGCGCGACACCACCGCGTCCGCAACCGCGTATGCAAGATCCATCCTCCCGATGAAGTCCATCGGCCGCACTCCGGCGAGCGCGCTTCCTCCGAGACCTTCCTCCGCGGCCTTCTTCATGAACTCATCCACGCTCTTCTTGTAGTACTTGCCGCACTGCCAGAGCACTTCGAGGTTTTCTCCTCCGGGGCATCCCGCCGAAATCCATTCCATCACCGAACGGTTCAGCGTCCCGCTTCCGAGGCTGCCTCCGATGATGAGCAGGTGGCTGCGCTCCGGGCTGAGCCTGTAGAACTTCAGACCCTCCTCCTTCATCTGCGGAGTCGCCGGCCGCATCGTGCCGCGGATAGGGTTGCCCGTCTTGACAATCCTGTCCGCGGGAAAGAACCTTTCCATCCCGTCGTATGCCACGCAGATGCAGCGCGCCTTTTTCCCGAGTATCTTGTTTGTGAGTCCCGCAAACCCGTTCTGCTCCTGAATCAGGGTCGGAATGCCCATCCTCTGAGCCGCCCAGAGCAGGGGAGCGCTGGCATAGCCCCCTACGCCCACCGCAATGTCGGGCCTGAACTCCCTTATGAGTCTTTTCGCCTCATGGACGCTCTTCACGACCTTGTACGGCAGCTTGAGGTTCTCGACGCTCAGTTTTCTCTGGAGTCCGGCAATCGGCAGAGCCACGATATTATAGCCCGCCTCCGGAACTTTCGTCATCTCCATCCTGCCTTCCGCGCCCACGAAAAGAATCTCCGTCTCCGGGTTAAGCACCCTGAGCTCGTTCGCGATGGACAGTGCCGGGAATATATGTCCTCCAGTACCCCCGCCGCTTATTATTACCCGTATCTTTCCTCGAAAATCCTTCATAAATAGTTATATATCTTTTATTAAGTCGTTCATTCATTAAAAGTCGCCAGTGTCGGCGGAAATCTCCTCCTCCGCCGGACGTCCGTGTTCGAGGTCAATCTTCCTTTCCTCGGCCGCGGTCTTGTTCTTGGCCGTCTTGCTCATCGCGAGAATGATTCCGAAGGCGAGGCTGAAACAGAGGAACGAGCCGCTTCCGTGGCTTATCATCGGCAGTGTCTGACCCGTGAGCGGTCCCATGTCGAGGTTAATCAATATGTGCATGAAGGCCTGCCCCGCAATCAGCAGCACAAGCCCTCCGGCCGCAGTCTTGGCGAAGTCGTCTTCGCTGTTGCTCACTATTATGGTCCCTCTCGCCAGCAGGCTGAGATAGAGGATGATAATCGCGATGCCGCCCAGCAGTCCAGTCTCCTCAAGTATGAAGCTGAACATGAAGTCGCCGTATATCTGAGGCACGACATATTTCTGGGTGCTTCCGCCTATTCCCTTGCCGAACAGACCGCCCTCATGGATGGCAATCTTGGCGGAGTACGGCTGCTGCATTTTCTGCAGGGCCTTTTTATACTCTGTGGAGTTTTCCCCTTTCTCGTCCTTAATCCTGAACAGGTCATCCGGGGTTGGGTCGTCCTTGCTTCGTTCGAGGCCTGTCCCGATTCTTGTGAAGAGTTTGCCCTCACTGAGCTTGTAGAGCCCGTAGGCGCTTCCGAGCAGTGTCACGCCGACGGCGAGCGTAAGGAGTATGTACTTGAACTCGACCCGTCCGATGACCATGGTAGCCCCCATGACCAGACCTATGAAAATCGCGCTGGAGTTTCCTCCGGGCAGTATCATCATGGCCGTTGCCGCAATCGGGATGACAATGTAGAAGACCAGCTGCGCCAGCCTCGTGTTCATGAACGAGAAGGGGGTCTTGTCGTGCTCCTTGCCCGTCCTGATGGCGGCGATCTTCTTCGACAGCGTGAAGCCGTCGTTGCGGTAGGTCTTGCAGGCCCAGGCGAGGTACATCACCATCGCTACCTTTACGACCTCAAACACATTGACCTGAAACTTCCACACCCTGATTACTCGCCATGCTCCGTTGAGGTACTCGGCCTTAATGATGTCGGCAATGTTGAAATGTTCCCTCAGCAGCAGCGGCACGAGGAGCAGGAACGAGACCAAGAAACCGTATTTCGACAGTTTCTCGAACCATTTCATGCTCGGGACGAAATAGCAGAAGAAGATGAGCGCGAGTCCTCCGGCGCAGACAAGCAGGTGTCTGGTGAAAAGGCTCACGCGGGTCGTCCCGTTTTGCAGGGCGAGCAGCGAAGTGGAGCCGGAGATGGCCGTCAATGAAATCATTATGAGCAGCAGCACGACAATCCAGACGACCTTGTCGCCCTTCACCCTGTCGAAAAAGCTCCAGCCCCCGCCGCCTTTCCCGGCAGCGGCTCCGTCCGTTTCCTGCGCAGTCATATTATTTACCTCTTCTTCAATCATTTTTCAAAGGCGTTCTTTACCGTTTTTCTCAATGCTCACTCAACCGCAATCGTATATGCATTGTCTTTGAGATGTATTTTTTTGGGGGGGGGAGGCAGATTTACCTATAATTTTCTGACTTCCTCCTTGAACTGTTCGCCCCGGTCTTCGTAATTTTTGAACAGGTCGAAGCTTGCACAGCAAGGCGAGAGCAGCACCACATCCCCGTTCTTCGCGAGGCGGCTTGCCGTCTGCACCGCGTCATGGGCCGAGGTCACGTCATAAATCTCCGGCACCACACCCTCGAACGACGAGTGGAACTTCGCGTTGTCCAGCCCCATGCAGATCATCGCCTTCACCTTCTCCTTTGCGAGCGGCACGAGGCTCGAATAGTCGTTCCCCTTGTCCGTTCCGCCGACAATCCACACGACCGGCTGGGTCTGGCACTCAAGCGCATACCATGCCGAATCAACATTGGTAGCCTTCGAGTCGTTGATGTAGAGCACGCCGCCAACGCTCAGCACTTTCTCAAGCCTGTGCTCCACCGGCTTGAACGACGAGAGCGCCTCGCGGATTGTCTCGTTGTCGATGTCCATCACCTTCGCCGCAATCGCCGCCGCCATGGAGTTATACACATTGTGCTTTCCTCCGAGCGCCAGTTCGCGGATGTACATATCGCACTCGCTGTCCTCGTAGCGGATGACAATCCTGTCGTCCTTGACGAACGCTCCCTGTGCGACCTCCGTCTTCTGCGTGAACGGCAGCTGCTTCGCCTTCACCACAATTTTGTTGAGGTGGTTCACCGTAATCTCGTCGTCCGAGCAGAAGATGAAGCAGTCCTCCGGGTTCATGTTGCGCGTGATGCGGAACTTCGCCTTCACGTAGTTCTCCATCTTGTGATCGTAGCGGTCGAGATGGTCCGGGGTTATGTTCGTGATAATCGCTATGTCCGCCTTGAAGTCATACACGTTGTCGAGCTGAAAGCTGCTGAGTTCCAGAACATAGATGTCGAAGTTTTCGGTCGCCACCTGATAGGCGTAGCTCTTGCCGATGTTGCCGCCGAGCCCGACGTTCAGCCCCGCCTGCTTCAGAAGGTAGTAAATCAGCGAGGTCGTGGTCGTCTTGCCGTTGCTTCCGGTGATGCAGATTTTGCGTGCCTTGTCGTAGCGTCCGGCGAACTCGATTTCCGAGATTATATGCGTTCCCTGCGCCGTAAGTTTCTGAATCATAGGTGCCGTGCTCGGAATCCCGGGGCTCTTGATGACCTCGTCGGCGTTGAGAATCTTCGCCTCCGTGTGCTGTCCGCTCTCAAAAGGAATGTCCCATTTTTTGAGGATTTCGACATATTTGTCCGCGATGTTTCCCTTGTCCGAAAGGAAAACATCGAATCCCTTGACCTTCGCGAGCACTGCGGAACCCACTCCGCTCTCGCCGCCGCCTAAAACTACAATCCGTGACATATTATAAAATTTTCTTTTATTCAATTCTTAGTCTTATATAATCAGCTTTGAGATGATGTGCGATAAAGGGATGAAGTGCAAGGCTTGCGGTGAAGTCCAACCCGGAGCAGCCTTGTGGCTGTGAGGATTTGGACGAGACGCGTAACGCAGCAATTCGCCCTTTATCGCGCATCATCATCTTATTTTCAGCATTGCGATTGTTATAACCGCGAGCATGATGCCCACAATCCAGAACCTCGTCGTTATCTTCACCTCATGATGCGCTCGCTTGGGCGACTGAATCAGCGCCGGAATGCCCTCCTTCTGGAAATGGTGGTGGAGCGGGGTCATCTTGAAGATTCGCCGTCCCTCGCCGTAGCGCTTTTTCGTCTGTTTGAAGTAGAATCTCTGCATCAGCACCGAAAGGCTCTCGACGAAGAAGATTCCGCAGAGCACCGGAAGCAGCAGTTCCTTGCGGATGAGCACCGCGCAGACTCCTATGACTCCGCCCAGCATCAGGCTGCCCGTGTCGCCCATGAACACCTGCGCCGGGTAGGAATTGTACCAGAGGAACGCTATGAGCGCCCCGACAAACGCCGACATGAACACCGCAATCTCTCCGCTTTCTGGGATATACATGATGTTGAGGTAGGAAGCGTTGTTGATGTTTCCCCCGAGATACGCCATGAGTCCGAGCACCACTCCGACAATGGCCGAAGAGCCTCCCGCGAGGCCGTCAATCCCGTCGGAGAGGTTCGTCCCGTTGGAGCAGGCGACCACCACGAGGGTAATCATGACCACATATATCCCCCATTTTGAATACCACTCCCATTCTCCGGTGAACGGGGTGAGCCACGCATAGTCGAACTCGTTGTCCTTGACGAACGGAATCGTCGTGGTCGTCCCGAGCTCGCTGCCCGTCATCCACACCGCAAGCGCGACCCCAAGTCCGAGAATCGTCTGGAAAATCAGCTTCTTCTTCTCGCTCAGGCCGTCCTTGTTGTGCTTGTGAATCTTGAGATAGTCGTCGTAGAACCCGATTCCTGCGCACCAGAGGGCACTCGCGCAGAGAATCAGGATGAAGGTGTTGGTGAGGTCGCACCAGAGCAGCACCCCGGAAAACAGTGCGAGGACAATTATGATTCCTCCCATGGTCGGGGTTCCCTTCTTCGCCATCTGCCCCTCAAGTCCGAGGTCGCGGATGGTCTCGCCTATCTGTTTCTTCTGCAGCCAGCCTATGATGTGCTTGCCGGCGATGATTCCCACGAGCAGGGAAGTGAAGCATGCCATAAGGGCACGGAACGAGATGTAGTTCATCAGTCCCTGTCCCGGTATGTTGACGTCCTTGAGCGCTTCAAAAATATGGTAAATCATAATCCTCTTTCTTAATATTACATCCTTCGGCTCTTATATTGTCTTCGGATTTATGCGTTCATTTCCTTGAATATTTCGCAGACGATTTCCTTTTCGTCAAAATGCCTCTTCTCCGTGCCTATAATCTGGTAGGTCTCGTGTCCCTTGCCGGCGAGGAGAATGACATCGCCTGGCTCAGCGGTCATGACGGCCGTGCGTATCGCCTGCTCGCGGTCCTCAATGAACAGGGACTTGGCGCGTCCGGAGAGGTCGAACCCTGTCTTGATTTCAGCGATGATGTCGGCGGTTCTTTCCGTGCGGCTGTTGTCGGAGGTGACGTAAATCCTGTCGGCGTATTTCTGCGCCACGGCCGCCATCTCGGGACGCTTTGTCCTGTCCCTGTCGCCGCCGCAGCCGAAAAGGCACACGAGCCTGCCTCCGCAGTTGATGTCCTTGAGGGTCTTGAGCACGTTCTCAAGCGCGTCGGGCGTGTGCGCGTAGTCTATGATGACCGTGATGTCCTTCGGACCGTGGAGCGTTTCGAGCCTTCCCGGAGCCGATTCCAGACGGCTCAGCGCCACAAGCGCCTCTTCCGGTCTTGCCCCGAGAACAATGGCGGTGGTGTAAATCGCAAGAAGGTTGTAGGCGTTGTGCTGCCCGATGAGCGGAGTCCAGCACTCGGTGCCGTCAATCTTGAGCAGCATCCCGTCGAAGCTCTCCTCAAGAATCCGGCAGGTGTGGTCGGCGAGGGAGCGGCAGGAGTAGCGGACAATCTGCGCACGGCAGTTCTGAACCATCACCTCGGCGTTCCTGTCGTCGATGTTGATTATTGCATAGGCGTTCTTTGAAAGGCCGTCGAAGAAAAGTTTCTTGCAGCGGAGATATTCCGCAAAGGTCTTGTGATAGTCAAGGTGGTCGTGCGTTAGGTTTGAGAATATTCCCGCGCAGAAGTTCAGCCCTGCCACCCTTTCCTGTTCAAGCCCGATGGAGCTTACTTCCATGAAGCAGAACTCGCAGCCGCACTCGCACATCTCGCTGAGCAGGGAGTTGATGGTAATCGGGTCGGCGGTCGTGTTGGCGGTCTCGCTGCGCTTTCCCGCGACATAGTTGGCTATGGTCGAGAGCAGTCCGCAGCTGTAGCCGAGGGCGGTGAACAGACGGTAGAGCAGCGTCACAGTGGTGGTCTTGCCGTTGGTTCCGGTGATTCCCACAAGCCTTAGGCGGCGCGACGGGTTGTCGAACCACGATGAGGCGATGACCCCGAGGGCGTGCCTTGCGGACCTGACCTGCACGAGGACGATGTCCCCTGCGGCATTCTCCTCGGCGTGGCTCTCCCCGGCGGTTCCGCAGGCGAAGCCGGCTTCATCAAGCGACTTTTCCGCAGCGGCCATGTCGTCGAACACGATGACTTTCGCCCCGGCCTTCGCGGCCTTCCCGATGAAGTCATGCCCGTTGCAGGCGGCTCCGCGGACCGCGATGAACACGCATCCGGGTGTGACTTTGCGCGAGTCGCTGCAAATCCCTGTCACCTCAGTATCGAGCGCCTTTTCGCGGCTGCCCGTCGGGCACTCCGATGCATTCTCTATACCTTTGGACAGGCTCGCCGGCGTATTCTCGCGGCTTCCGTTTCCGAAGCCCGCTCCCGCGAAGCCGATTGCCACGACACCGCATTCTTCCGTCAATATATCCCTTAACTTTTTCATATCCCTTTCAGCAAAATTTTCCGTCATTTCAGCACAATCGTAATCGTCTCTCCTTTCTTCAGCGTCTTTCCCGCGGCCGGAGTCTGACCCGCGACATGGCCCGTTCCGCTGAACTTGCAGCGGTAGCCGCTGTTCTCAATCATGTAAAGCGCCTCGTTCAGTCCCATTCCGACGACATTCGGCGCGATTTCCGGAGCCTGCCTCTCAGCCACAAGCACCTTTTTCGGTGTCGCGGGCATAGGCTCGCTCGCGCTCACGGTCTGCCTCCATCTCGGATCCATCGCATAGAGTTCGTCTATCACCTCGTTCAGTGCCTTGGCCGGTTTCGCGCCTCCGTAGTACGGCGTCCTTGTCATTCCGGAATACACGACCACAATAGCCGAATAGGCCGGGTTCTCCGCCGGGAAGAAACCCGCGAACGAACCCTGATAGCGCCGATAGCCGTCCTTGCTTTCAAACTGTTTTCCCGGGTGGCAAATCTCTTTCGGCAGAATCATCCATGCCGTTCCGGTCTTGCCGGCAACGCTGCATTTCGCCCTCTTCAGCGCCGAGCCCGTTCCGTTGGTCACGACACTTCTGAGCGCCCTTTTCAGCGTGTCGGCCGTGGCCTTGCTGCATATTGACCCGTTCATAGACACCGGTTCCCTCTTGCGTATCCTGCCGTCGTTGTCGAGCACGGCATCCACGATGTATGGCTTCATGAGATTGCCCCCGTTCGCAATAGCGTTATAAAATGCCAGCGTGTGCAGCGGCGTGACCTGCACTGAATAGCCGTAGGAGATTGCCCCGAGGTCGGAGTAGGTCCAGCTCTTGCTGTCCGGGTTCGGAAGCACCGTCCGTGCCATTCCCGTTATGTCAAACTTCCAGTCGGTGCCGAATCCGTAGTCGTAGTAGCGGCTTATAAATTCCTTGGGACAGGACTGATAGTTGTCGAGCGCGAGAGATATGAAGACATTGTTCGACGAAATCTCAAGCCCCTCCAGAACCGAAATCGTACTGTTTCCCGTCTCTCTCTTATATTTCACGAGATATGGGTCGTTCTTGTCGAACGGTTCCGGGAGATTCTGAAGCTTGTTGATGCTGAGCCTCGTCCCGAGCGTCACCTTCTTGTCCTCAAGCTCGGTCATGAGCCCCACGGTCTTGAACACCGAACCCGGCATCGTCGCCTGGGTGAGCGCGATGTTCAGAGTCTCGTCGAACTTGCCGTTCTTACCCTTGTGAAGATTGACCATCGCCTTGATTGCCCCGGTCTTGACCTCCATGATAATCATGCAGGCGTCAGTTATGTTGTCGTCGTCCTCGATGTGCTTTCTGACCGCACGGTCCGCAATGTCCTGAATGTTAATGTCGAGCGTCAGTCTCACGTCGCTTCCGTCCTTCACCGGAACCGCCACGCTGTCGGTCTCCATGACCCGGTTCCTGCCGTCGGTCAGCTTCGTCCACTCGACTCCCGGCTCCCCGTGCAGCTCGTAGTTGAAGCTGCCCTCGATTCCTTTCGCGCTGCTGCCCTCGTCGTTGTTCCGGACATAGCCGATGACCCTTCGTGCCAGTTTTCCGTAAGGGTACTCGCGCCCGTATTTTGTTTTCACCTTCACGCCTCCGGCATTCTGGCTCATGTCGGCAAGCGGCAGTTTCCTCAGTTCCATGAGCGTGGAGAAGTTGATGTTGTCAGCAATCTTCATGGTCTTGCTGACCCCTTGGGGGCAGATTCCGTCGCGGCGGCTGAAAAACTCCCTCTCGTACCATTCCGCGCTCTTCCCGTTTCCGAGCACCTCCGGCAGCCCCTTGGCCAGTCCGCGGGCTTTCTCCCGCCATTCGCGCTCCGCCGCCTCCGCGTTGGTCATTCCCTTGTGCTCCTTTGACTCGCCCTTGAGTGTCTTATAGTATTCCTTGTGCACCGCACAGTCGAGTTCCACCATATAGGTGGGGATGGTGATTGCGAGAAGCCTCCCGTTGCAGTCGAGAATGTTCCCGCGCTGCTGCTGGATGAGCCTTTCCTTGGACTGGGTCTTGAAATCCTTCATCTTCACGCACCTCGGATCCGGCTGCCAGACTGTCTCATACCAGATTATGCGTCCTGTCGCGAGGAACGACACCCCGGCAAAAATGGCAGTGACGAGGAGCATCAGAATGTCCGTCGATGTGTATTTTTTATGTCCCTTTTCCTTTCCCATATCCTTGCCGCGGCGTTATTTCTGTTTAAGTTCTATCACCGGATTGCGGAGCGGCCTCAGCTGCGAACCCTTGTCCTCAAGCATGTCCTCCACTGTCGTGTAGCGGTGGAGCGACACCATTTCCATATATTTTGTCGAGTACATTATCCTCGCGTCCTCAAGCTCCTTCCTCGTCGCCTCCCTGGTCTTTGCCGTCCTGTCCGCATAGTAGCTGAGAATGATGCTGAGCATACAGACCACGAAGGCGAAGATGATGTGAGGAATGCACTTGTGCACTCCCATCTTCGTCAGAATGTTCCCGCGGGCAATCGTGAGAAAAAAGCTCATTATTCCGTCAAAAATCCTTTTCATCCCTTCTCCTCCCTCAGACTTTTTCCGCCACGCGCAGCTTTGCGCTGCGGGCGCGCGTGTTTCCCGCAATCTCCTCTTCCTGCGGAAGTATCGGCTTCCTGTTCACCGCCGCGAGCGGAACCTCCGCGCGTCCATAGACATCCCTGTGCAGTTCCCCATCGATGTTTCCGGCCTTGATGAAATTCTTCACCATGCGGTCCTCAAGCGAGTGGTAGGTAATCACGACCAGCCGTCCTCCCTTCCTGAGCGACCCCGCCGCCCCTGAGAGGAATTTCTCCAGCGACTTCATCTCCTGATTCACCTCGATGCGCAGTGCCTGATAGACCCTCGCGAGTTCCTTGTGCTCGGCGAATTTCGGCAGGCACGGGGCTATTGCCTCGTTCAGCTGCACCGTGGTCTCCATCGCCGCCGCTTTCCTCGCGCGGACAATCAGAGACGCCATCTTCCGGCTCTGTCCGACCTCGCCATATACCCGCAGAATCCTCTCAATCTCACCCTCATCGCGCGAGTTCAGGAGGTCGGCGGCGGTCACGGCAGCCTCGGTGTTCATCCTCATGTCCAGGGGCGCGTCGTAGCGAAAGGAAAAACCGCGCTCCGCTGTGTCAAACTGATGGGACGAGACGCCGAGGTCTGCCATAATGCCGTCTATACCGTCCTTGTACCCTTCGAGGAGGACAAAATTGTGTATGAATCTGAAATTGTTTCTGATGAGCGTGAACCTCCTGTCTTCCGGAGCGTTCGCAAGAGCGTCGGCGTCGCGGTCGAAGGCGATGAGCCTTCCCTCCGGGCCGAGCGCTGACAGAATGCCGCGCGAATGTCCGCCGCCTCCGAACGTGGCGTCGGCATAAACTCCGGACTTGTCGGTAACTAATGCTTCGATGCATTCCCTGAGCATCACAGGGTTATGATATTCGGACATTTCCCCGGCCTCCTATCCTAAGTCGGACAGTGCCTCGGCTATAGAAAGATACTCCTCGTCCGAAATCTCCGATGCCGCGAATTTCTCCTTGGCCCAGATTTCAATCTTGTAGTCGTTGCCTGAGAACACAACTTCCTTTGTGACACCTATTCTTTCAAGAAGGCTCTTGGGAACAGTAAAGCGGCCGACCTTCCCGTCCAGTTCAACCTGGGCGCAGTCGCGCATATACTTTCTCCAGAACGCAGCGTGCTCCTTCTTGAGGAAATTGACCTTTCCCTTCAATTCCTCGGACTGACGCCCCCATTCCTGACTGGTGTACATCTCAAGACAATCCTCAAAGATGTTCTTTTTGATGACGAACCTCTGGCTCTCGTCGGACGGCAGAAGCGCCTTGAAGCCGGCAGGGAACACGAGACGTCCCTTGTCGTCAACCTTTGCTTCATATTGTCCGATGAAAGATACCATATTGTTTTTTCCTCAATTTTACGCTACGTTCCGCAAAGATATGAAATGTTTTCCATTTTCTTCCACTTTATTCCAAAATATTCCACAAAAAGTTTCTAAATTTGGAGTGCGTTTGATGCGGACTGAATATATTTGATGCGTCGAGTGCCTTCAAACGCCGTTTTGAGCCTGCGGAGTCATGTTCTCCGGGTGCAAGGGAGCGTGAAACAAAAATCAAATGCTATGGATATGAGAAAATTAGAATATATATTGGTCTATGTTGTCGCCGTGACAATGATTCTGTCCTGCGGACAGAGAAAGGGCGGAGATTCCGTCGTCGCGGCAGGGGAGGAAGAACCCGAAATTGTCTGGCCTCTCGGCTTCGCGACGGACACATTGCAGGTTGATACGCTCAAGGTCCGCGACGGTCAGACTCTCTCGAAGCTCTTCACCGGCCTCGGGCTTTCGGACAGGGCGGCATACGACCTTGTGCAGGCATCCGACTCCGTCTTTCCGGCAAAGGCTCTGCGCAGCGGCAAAAGCTGCTTCGCCTACACCGCCGACACACTTGGACTTCGCTACCTCGTCTATGAGAAGGACAGGGTCAATTCCGTGGTATTCAAGTGTTTCCCGCCTTACGGGGCATGGAACGTCGAGAAGGAGGTCGTGAGGGAGAGGAAATATTCCGACGTCACGATCAATTCGTCCCTGTGGGTGGATATGAAGAACGCCGGAGCGTCGCCGCTGCTGATTCTCTCCCTCTCGGACGTGTATGCGTGGACAGTAGATTTCTTCGGGCTTCAGAAAGGAGACAGGTTCAGGGTTGTCTATGACGAAAGGTCCGTTGAGAATGAGGTTCTCGACATCGACACCATCCGCGTCGCCCAGTTCATCCGCGACAACGACACCCTTGCCTGCTATATGTTCAATCAGGGCGACGGCGGCAACATCTACTGGAACGAGAAGGGGGAGAGTATGCGCAAGGCCTTCCTCAAGGCTCCGCTGCATTTCACGAGAGTAAGCTCCGGATTCTCCTACGCCCGCAGGCACCCTGTCACGCGCCGCGTCCAGCCGCACACCGGAGTCGATTACGCCGCTCCGAAAGGCACTCCGGTGATGTCAATCGGAGACGGCACCGTGCTGTCAGTCAAGTATGAGGGAGCCGGCGGCAATACCGTCCGCATCCGCCACAACAGCGTCTATACCACCGCCTACCTCCACCTCAGCGGCTACGGCAAGGGCATCCGCGCCGGCGCCCGTGTCCGTCAGGGGCAGGTCATCGGCTATGTAGGCTCCACCGGCCGCTCCACCGGTCCCCATCTCGACTTCCGCGTCTGGAAAAACGGCTCGCCCGTCAACCCGCTCAAGATGCAGTCCCCTCCCGCCGAACCCCTCCGCCCCGACTTCCGTCCCCAGTTCGACTCCGTCAAAATGGTGATGAACAGGGAACTTGAGTCGCGTTTTCAAATAAACGACGATTCTGTCATTTCGAGCGGAACGGAGTGAAGCCGAGAAATCTCTACAGCTTTTTCAGGTAACTGATGCTGTCCGGGCCTTCGTTGAAGAGGAGGTCCATGATGGAGAGGTTCGGGATGAAGCCGTGCTTGGGGGAGAATACCTGCCAGTAGGGTCTGGCGAGGCCGAGGTCCTGCAGGATTGTGTCGGGGCGCTTTGGGTGAATGGCTTCGCGCAGGTCGGCGGCTGTATTGCCGTCGATGATGACTGAGGCGTAGCCGGTCGTGCCGGAGCCTCGGCTGTTGGCGGCGGCGTTGTCCGCTTCGTATGTCTTCGGGGAAATCCACTCTGTCGTGAAACGGAGTTCTGCGGGAATGCCGGCCTTGCGGAGGAAGAAGCGGAGGATTTCGGTGTTGAAGTCGAGCATGAGTTCGGGGCGGGCGTCGAGAATGGCGAAGAGCTCGTCCTGATAGTACTCGAAGTAGGGGGAAGTACGGTAGGCGGAGACAATCGCCCGTTCATGGCGCGTGAGCCAGTCTGTCTTCCAGTCGATGCGCATCCGGGATATGGGCTTGCCGAAATCCTCGTGACACACTGGATAGTTCAGCGTCTGCGCCCCGTCCGCGGCATAGAAGCGGCAGCGGTTCCTCCACGACTGCTTCGCGTAGTGCTCGCAGGCCTCGATATAGACGACCGCAGGCTCAACTCCGGTCACCCCGGAATCGAACCTGCATTCATTCGCTATCGCCGCCACATACCCAATCGGTGGGAAATATGCTGTTGAGAGAAGTAGCATTAGTCCATTTCACCTTTGGAGGTGTTCACTGGACCCTTTATGATTCCACGGCTGGACTTGCGTATAAACTCGAGTATCGTCCTCTTCTCCTCGCTGTCCGGGAATCCGATTTCAATCTTGTCGAGCGCGTCGCTGACATTCATCCCCGAGTTGTAGATCACGTCATACATATCCTTGATGTTGCGGATCTGCTCGGAAGTGAACCCGCGCCTGCGGAGTCCAACGAGATTCACGCCCGCGTAGGTGAGCGGGTCGCGGCCGCAGAGAACATACGGCGGAATGTCCTTGTTGATTTTCGAGCCGCCGCCGACCATCGCGTGCTTGCCGATTTTCGAGAACTGGTGTGCCACGGTGCTTCCTCCGAGGATTGCCCAGTCGTCAACGTCGGTCTCTCCCGCGATGCCCACATAGCTTACAAGAATGCAGTGCTCGCCGACCGTACAGTCATGGGCGACGTGCGTGTAGGACATCAGCAGGGTGTTGCTGCCGACCTTGGTCACGCCCTTTCCGCTGGCCTTGGTTCCGCGGTTGATGGTCGCGCACTCGCGGACGGTCACGTTGTCTCCGAGCTCGACATAAGTCACCTCGCCGTCAAACTTCAGGTCCTGCGGGATGGCTCCCACAACAGCTCCCGGGAACACGCTGCAGTTCTTTCCCATCTTCACATAGTTGAAAATCGTGGCGTGCGGAAGAATCTTGCAGCCGTCGCCGATTTCCACGAACTCGTCGATATATGCGTATGGCCCGATTTCAACGTTCTCGCCAATCTTCGCGTTCGGATGAACGCACGCAAGCGGATGGATTGTTGTGCTCATATTTCTTTCTATTTTATTTTTTCTCTGACCATTTTTGCAACGGTAGTATTTATGGTGTGCCCCGATTTATATGCCGTCACCTTCGCCTGCAGGAAACCTCCCGTCAGACGCAGGTCGCCGATGAGGTCAAGCAGCTTGTGGCGGGCGCACTCGTTGTCGAAATGCAGCGACTCGTTGAGGTAGCCGTTCTTCACCTGGAGCTCCGGCTTGCCGATGTGGCTGCACACGTTCTTCAGCTGCTCCACCGTAATGGGGTGCTCCACAATCACGAGGGCGTTATCCACGTCACCTCCCTTGATGAGGTTGTTCGCGAGCAGATACTCCACCTCGTGGAAGAAGCAGAAGGTGCGGCAGGCGCTGATTTCGCGGATGTAGTCCGTGCCGGCGTCGAACCTTGCGCTCTGGACTCCGAGAACGCGGGAGTTGAAGTCAATCGTGATGTCATAGCTGAACGTGTCCGCCGGCTCGATTCTGAGGAATGCTCCCGTTTCCGGATTCTTGTATTCAACTGCCTCTTTCAGCGTCACATAGTGTCTCGGCGCGTCCTGCTCCGCGAGCCCGTCAGGAGCGATGGCATCGACATACGGTTTCGCGCTTCCGTCCATGATCGGAACCTCGGCGCTGTCGATGTCAATCAGTACATTGTCAACTCCCAGGCCGGTAAGCGCCGAAAGAAGGTGCTCGATTGTTCCGACTGTGGCCTCTCCGGATGAGATTGTGGTGCTGCGTGCCGTCGATGACACGTTCTCCGCGAGTGCGTCAACCGTCGCCTCCGGACCGATGTCCGTCCTTACAAAACGGATTCCCGTGTCGGCCGGCGCCGGCTTCAGCGTCATCGTCACCGTTTTCCCGCTGTGCAGACCCTTGCCATGGAAAGTATATTCCTTTCTGAGCGTATTCTGTCTTTTCCCTGTCATGTCAATTCCTGTCACCGGTTCGGCTCTTTCCGCGCCGGCTTTTTTATAATACCATTCTTTACTCTGCTGCCCCCCCCTCAGGAGCCAAGCACAAAGTGATTCTCAAAATAATTCGGGGCGCAAAGGTAAGCAAATTTTTGATAACGCAATCATTTGCCTCCCTTCCCGTTCCTTCTGAATACCGCGTAGGCCCGCAGGAAATCCCTGTGCGGGATGCCCGGCGTTCCGAAAAGCACCTCGCCCTCCTTCTTGAGGTTGCCTATGAGACCTGTCTGAGCTCCGAGAGTCGTATGCGCGGGGACTTTCAGCCCGTTCGCGATGCCGGCCTGACCCGCGAAGATGCAGTGCTCGCCGACCTTCGTGGAACCGGCTATGCCAACCATCGCGCTCATCACCGTGTTCTCTCCCACCTCCACATTGTGCGCAATCTGGCAGAGGTTGTCAATCTTCACTCCCTTGTGGATAATCGTGGAGCCCATCTGGGACTTATCCACGCAGGTGTTCGCCCCGATTTCCACATTGTCCTCGATGATGACGTTCCCCGTGTGCTCGATTTTCCTGTATGTCCCGTCAGGAAGCGGCGCGAATCCGAAACCGTCGGCTCCGATGACCGCGTTCGCATGGATAATCACGTTGTCGCCGAGCACCATTCCCGGATAAATCTTCACCCCCGGATAGAGTATGCAGTTCTTGCCGATTGTCGCGCCGTCGCCGACATAGACCTGTTCGTAAATCTTAGTGTAGTCGCCGACCTTCGCCTTCTTTCCGATATATGTGAAATCGCCGACATAGACCTTTTTGCCTATCTTCGACGAAAATGCGACGTGACAGTGAAATCCGCGGTGACGGTAATATTTCTTCTTCTGCGCCGTGACGTATTCGAGAAGCGCCGCGACCGCCGAATATGCGTCATCCACCCTCACGAGCGTCGCCCCGACCTCTTTTTTCGGCACGAATGACTTGTTCGCGAGGATTATCGTAGCCTTGCTCGTATAGACATATTCCTCATATTTCGGGTTTGCGAAGAACGATATTGCCCCCGGCTTTCCGCTCTCTATTCTCGCGAACGTCGTCACCAGGGCTTCCTTGTCGCCATCGACCTCGCCTCCCAATATTTCCGCTATCTGTCCTGCAGTCAATTCCATAAGCAGAGTTTATTTGTCGATAAATCAGTATTTTTCAAAAAATAGTTTGCAAAGGTAATACATTTTTCCTACCTTTGTCGCCGTGAGAGAGAAAGGGGACGCAGAGTTCCCTTTTTTCATGCTCAAAAGTGAAAGGTTCACTCCAAATTTTGTTGAAATGAAAATTTCAGAGATTATAGATGCAGTGGGTCCCGCCGTCGTTGCACGAAAATGCTTTATTGTCGAAATAAATGTTTCGGGGGACAACGACGTGGAGATTGTCATCGAATCCGAAGACTCGAATGTCGTGCTTGACGACTGCGTGGAAATCAGCCGCCGCTTCGAGGAATGCTTCGACAGGGCGGTCGAGGACTATTCGCTGACCGTGACCTCCGCGGGGCTTGACCAGCCGTTCAAGGTGCTGAAACAATATCAGAAGGCTGTGGGAACGCAGGTGGAGGCGGCTCTGAGGGGCGGACGGAAGGTAGTCGCGGAACTTGTCGATGCCGACGAAAATTCGGTGACGCTGAAATACAGCCTGCGCGAAGCCGTCGAGGGGAAGAAGAAAAAGGAGCTTGTGGAACATTGCGACAGGTTCGGATATGACGACGTCAATTATGTCCGTCCGCATATTGATTTCAAATAAAAATAAAATAAGTATATATAATATGGAAAAGATTGAACTGAAGGACGCTTTTGCGGAATTTAAGAATCAGAAGAACATTGACCGCCCGACGATGATGGGCGTGCTTGAGGATGTTTTCAGAACCCAGCTTGCGAAGATTTATGGCGACGCTGACAACTTCGACGTCATAATCAACATCGACAAGGGTGACTGCGAGATTTACTGGAACAGGGAAGTCGTTGAGACAGTGGAGGATCCGAATAAGCAGATTTCGCTTGAGGAGGTGAACGCCGACGGCGACGACTATGAGATAGGAGAGACCTTCGCGAAGAAAATCGAGATGAAGGACTTCGGCCGCAGGGGCATTCTCAACATCAGGCAGAATCTTCAGGGACGCATCATGGACCTTGAGAAGGCCAACCTCTATAATAAATATAAGGATATGGTCGGGCAGCTCTTCTCCGGTGAGGTTCACCAGACCTGGGCTAAGGAGGTCATTCTCCTTGACGACGAGGGCAACGAGCTCAAGCTTCCCAAGATGGAGCAGATTCCGGGCGAGCACTTCAAGAAGGGCGACTCCGTGAAGGCCATCATCAAGTCCGTGGAGATGAGGAACACCACTCCGATTATCACGCTCTCCCGCGTTTCCGACGAGTTCCTTGCGAAGCTCTTCGAGGCTGAGGTTCCTGAGATTTACGACGGCCTCATCACCATCAAGAAGGTCGTGCGTGTACCTGGGCAGAGGGCGAAGGTTGCCGTCGAGTCATATGACGACAGGATTGACCCTATCGGAGCCTGCATCGGCGTGAAGGGTTCCCGTATCATCGGAATCGTTCGCGAACTCCGCAACGAGAACATCGACGTCATCCAGTGGACCTCGAACACCCAGCTTCTCATCACCCGTGCGCTCGCTCCCGCGAAGATTTCATCCATCGTCAACGGCGAGGACGGGAAAATCAAGGTCTATATGCTTCCGGAGGAGGTCACCAAGGGCATCGGCCGCGGCGGCGTGAACATCCGTCTTGCCGGTATGCTCGTGGATAAGGAGATTGAGGTCTGGAGAGAGACTCCTAAGGTTGAGGCTCCGGACGAGGAGGAGGACTACGACATCCTGCTCGAAGAGTTCGACGACGAGATTGACCAGTGGATTATCGACAAGCTCAAGTCAATCGGCTGCGACACCGCGAAGAGCGTGCTTGCAATCGACCCTGAAGACCTCGCGAAGAGGGCTGACCTTGAGGACGAGACCGTGGCTGACGTCCGCCGCATTCTCAGCGCCGAGTTCGAATAGGCCTTATGTGCCGGGGTTTTACGCGCCGTGGCCGCCCGGCGGCTGAGGGAAGGACGCGGAATGTTGGAGGAAAGTATAAATTGGAAAGACTATAAGGGGATATATATGGCAGAAATCAGATTAAGTAAAATTGCAAGACAGTTCAACATCGGGGTCGGCACGCTCGTCGATTTCCTTAACGGCAAGGGAGCTAACATCACTACGAGCGACCCTAACGCCAAAATCTCGGATGAGTTCATGCCTGCGGTCGAGGCCAAGTTCGGCGGCGACCTCGCGGCCAAGAAGGACTCGGAGAAGGTGGCCACGAAGCTCAAGGAGATGATTGACGTTTCCAAGAAGAAGCCTGCGGCTGAGGACGAGGAGACTGACAGGGAGGTAATCATAAAGACCACTTCCATTGCCGAGGCCGTTCCAGAGAAGCCCGCGCCGGCTCCGGTTGCGGAGACTCCGGTCGCTGCAAAGCCCGTTGTCGAGACACCGCGGCCTGTTGAGGAAAAGCCGGCTCCGGAGGTGCATGAGGAGGAGAAGCCTGAGGTGACGGCACCTGTGGAGGAGGTTTCCGAGAAGCCCGCTCCGGTCGAGGAGCCTGCGCCGGTGGCTGAGGTTGAGAAGCCTGCTGAACCGGCGGAGGAACCGAAGAAACCTGAAAAGGAGAGCTTCGGCCCGAAGATTATAGACAAGATTGACCTTGACAGCCTCGGAAAGAAAAAGCCGGCGGCTGAGGCTGGGAAACCGGCCGAGCCTGTTGTCAGCGTACCGGAGAAGAAGGAGGAGGTTGCTGAATCCCCGGCAGCCGAGCCTCAGAAACCGGCGGCGGAGGTCCGGAAGGAGCCTCGCGAGGCCGTCATAGCGGTCGAGAGACTGGCCGGTCCGAAGGTCATGGGCAAGGTCGATCTGAGCAAGTTCGAGGCTCCTAAGAAGAAGGGCAAGAGGGAGAGAATAAAGCCGGGACAGAGCCAGAAGGTGGATGTCACCAAGGTCGATGCTTCCGGAAACGGCGGAGGAAAGAACTCCGGCGGGAAGAACGGCGGAAAGAACGGCCGTGACGCCGGCAAGGGCCGGAACGATTCCGGCTCCGGAAAGGGGCGCAACCGCGGCAAGGACAGGTTCAAGCCTGCCATGACCGAGGCCGAGACCGAGGAGATGCAGAAGGAAATCCAGAAGCAGATTAAGGAGACATACGCCCGCATGAACGAGGGCAAGGGCAAGAATAATTTCGGTGCTAAGCACCGTAAGGAAAAGAGGGAGGCCGCCGCTGACAGGCTCCAGGAGGAGATGCAGCAGCAGGAACTCGACAAGAAGGTGCTGAAAGTCACCGAGTTCGTGACCGTGAACGACCTCGCCACCCTCATGAACAACACTCCTGTCACCAAGGTCATCGCGGCCTGCATGAGCCTCGGACTCATGGTGTCAATCAACCAGAGACTTGACGCCGAGACGCTGGTTCTTGTCGCCGAGGAGTTCGGCTATGAGGTTGAGTTCGTCACGGCCAGCCTCACCGAGGAAATCAACTCCGAGGAAGAGACCGACAAGCCGGAGGACCTTGTTCCGAGACCGCCTGTCATCACGGTGATGGGACACGTCGATCACGGTAAGACATCCCTGCTTGACTACATCCGTAAGGCCAATGTGATTGCCGGAGAGGCCGGAGGTATCACCCAGCACATCGGTGCCTACAACGTGAAGCTCCCGAACGGACGCAGGATTACCTTCCTCGACACCCCGGGACATGAGGCCTTCACGGCGATGCGTGCCCGCGGAGCGAAGATGACCGACCTTGCGATTATCATCATCGCGGCGGACGACGCCATAATGCCGCAGACAGTCGAGGCAATCAGCCATGCGCAGGCGGCCGGCGTTCCGATGGTGTTTGCAATCAACAAGATAGACAAGCCGGGAGCCAATCCGGACAAGATCCGTGAGCAGCTCTCGAACATGAACATCCTCGTGGAGGACTGGGGCGGAAAGTACCAGTGCCAGGAAATCTCGGCGAAGAAGGGCATCAACGTCGAGCTTCTTCTCGACAAGGTGCTTCTTGAGGCGGATATGCTCGACCTCAAGGCAAATCCGAACCGCAGGGCTACCGGAGCCGTCATCGAGTCCTCACTCGACAAGGGACGCGGCTACCTCGCCACCGTCCTCGTCCAGAACGGGACGATGCGCGTGGGTGACGTTATGCTTTCGGGCTGCTACACAGGCCGTGTGAAGGCCATGTTCAACGAGCGCGGCCAGAAGGTCGAGGAAGCGGGACCGTCAACTCCGGTTTCTGTCCTCGGACTCAACGGCGCTCCTACCGCCGGCGAGACCTTCAACATCATGGCCGACGAGCGCGAGGCCAAGGAAATCGCCAACAAGCGCGAGCAGCTCATCCGCATCCAGGGCATCAAGACCCAGAAGCACATGACCCTTGAGGAGATAGGCCGCCGAATCGCAATCGGCAACTTCAAGGAACTCAACG
>CAKUPC010000015.1 GCA_934675095.1 uncultured Bacteroidales bacterium
CCTTGTCATAGTCGAACAGGTGGGTATTCAGCAGTTTGTCGAGCTCGACGTCGGCATAGTTGCACTCGATGATTTCGGCTTTCGGCTGAAGCTCGCGGATGATGGCCTTTATGCGTTCGAGTTCCTTCGGCGAAACTTCCGACGCCTTGTTGAGGAGGACGGTGTTGCAGAACTCAATCTGCTGGATTACAAGGTTTTCGATGTCTTCCTCATCGATGTTTTTCATCACGAGGGTGTCGCCGCAGTCGAACTCGCTCTGCATTCTCATCGCATCGACGACGGTGACGATGTTGTCGAGCCGGCAGATGCCGTACTTCGTGTAGAGGCCGCCGAAGGTCGGAATGCTGCAGATTGTCCTCGCGATAGGCTCCGGTTCGCAGATTCCGCTGGCCTCGATGACGATGTAGTCGAACTTCTGCATCCTCATGAGCTCATAAATCTGCTCTATGAGGTCGGTTTTAAGCGTGCAGCAGATGCATCCGTTCTGGAGCGCGACGAGGCTGTCGTCCTTCTTGCCGACCACTCCGCCCTTCTGGATGAGGTCCGCGTCTATGTTCACTTCTCCTATGTCGTTGACAATCACTGCGAAGCGTATGCCCTTTTCGTTTGCCAGAATCCTGTTGAGGAGCGTCGTCTTGCCGCTTCCGAGATAGCCGGTGAGCAGGAGAACCGGAATTTCTTTCTTTTCCATATATTTATTTTATATTGACAAATTGTCATAAGAAAATGCGTCTCATATTCGCGTCAAAGTCTGTGCCTTTGCCGGAAAAAACGTTATCTTTGCCGTGTTTTGCCGAAGTCTCTGCCACTGTTGTCAGAAGACCGTCCCGGTGACATTGCTCACGATATGCCGAAAAAGGAAGCCGTGGAGAAGATGTTTGACAGCATCGCTCCGGAATATGATGCTCTGAACCATATACTTTCGCTGAATATCGACAAGATATGGCGTCGTCGCGCCGTGCGGAAACTCCTGCCGAAAGATGCTGACTTTCATATACTTGACGTTGCCTGCGGGACGGGGGACTTCTCTGTTGCCGTGGCGAGGCGCTCGAAGAACGCGCGGGTTGCCGGCATCGACCTCTCGGACGGAATGCTTGCCGGTGGGCGCGATAAGGTCGCGAGGCTTGGTCTAGACGGCCGGATTGAGCTGCTGAAAGGGGACTGCGAGGCTCTGGAGTTCGCCGACAACAGCTTCGACGGAGTGTGCGTGGGATTCGGCGTGAGAAACTTCGAGCATCTTGAGCAGGGGCTGCGAGAGATGCACCGCGTGCTTCGGCCCGGCGGCAAACTCGTCATTCTGGAACTTTCCGTCCCTCAGAACAGGCTGCTTCTTGCGCTGTACAAGCTGTATTTCCTGAAAATTCTGCCGTGGATTGGCGGCATGGTCAGCGGCGACAAGGCGGCCTACCGCTATCTCCCGGCCTCTGTCCTGAATTTTCCTCTTCCCAAGCGCTTCAAGTCCATCCTCTCATCCTGCGGCTTCTCCTCCGTCCGCCACACGGCCCTCACCTTCGGCATCTGCCGGATGTACGTCGCTGAGAAGTAAATCTCGAACGGAGTGAGAGATTTGTGCTCCTTGAGACTACCATAAATAAACAGTAAACCCGACCGCAAGAAGAATCGCCAGGGCAAAAGTTCCCATCACGAGCATCGGAAGATACTTGTCAAGGGCGTGGTCCCGCTGCTTCCAGACTCCGACGAGGTGAATGGCATAGAGCGGAATCGTCACGAGGAAGAGGCAGTGCCACCAGTCGAACATCCTGCATCCGAAGACATAGCCGAGCAGCAGCGCCCAGCCTCCGGTAATCAGCAGCGTCTGATATATCCTCGCATTCCTTTCTCCAAGCCTTATCGCGACGGTCACTCTTGTCGCGGCGTCCGTCTTCATGTCCCTGATGTTGTTGATGTTCAGCACTCCAACGCTGAAAAGCCCTATTGCCGAGGCTGGAAGCAGGAGATAGAACGACGGAATCTCGTGCGCGACGACGAAATATGCCCCGAGCACCGACACGATTCCGAAGAACGTGAACACGGCGATGTCCCCGTGCCCCCTGTAGCCGTAGGGATGCCGCCCGAGCGTGTATCTCATCGCCGCCATCACGGCCGACGCTCCGAGAAGCAGAAGCAGAATCGGCTCAAGCGCCAGGAATGTCCCGTAGGAGGAATATACCATCCCTGCACCTGATAGGCAGCTCATCACGGCCCAGAACGCAATCATTCCCCGGTAGTCTCTGTCGCAGAGATGCCCTCTGGAGTAGTTCGGCCCCTGACGGTCGTCCCCGTCGGTTCCGCTGATGTAGTCTCCATATTCGTTTGACACATTCGACAGAATCTGAAGACAGACGGCTGTAAGTGCCACGAGAGCCGCGACGCACCAGCTTATGTGATAGTCCGCGGCGGCGAGTCCGATTCCCGTTATTATTCCCGCAAGCGATAGCGGCAATGTGCGAAACCTCGCCGATTTGATGTAATATCCGATTTTTTTCGTATTCATGGCGCGAAGTTACGAATATTTCCCGATTTTCGTCCTTCCGTCGGGCGATTGCCGATATTTGTATGTTTCATAGCCAACGCTTTTCATATTCTCGAAACCTCGATAATTTTGCATCACGATTTTGAAAATAAATAAAAACAATACAACTATGAAACTCACGGTATTTTTCGTTCTGGTTGCCCTTTGCGTGGCAGGAAGCATCTTCACGGCATTTGACAAGATGAGGCGTCTCAAGAAGGTTGAGGTTAAGAATCATCGGGTCAATATCCGTAAAATCAAGGATATAGTCACAGAATAACAAATATTCTCGAAGGTACTGTTTTCAACCGGTACTTTTATATGCATTAATTTTTCGGACCGCTGAACTTCGCGAGAATCTCAGCGGTCTTTTTATAGTCTCCACAATCTAAGGTCAACTCATTCTTCTCAAATTTTTTTTCTGAGAAATATTTCTGGGTAGGAGGGGATGAAGAAAAAGATGGAGTACAAGGCACTCGGTGAAGATAAAACCGCAGCAACCTTATGGTTGTGAGGATTTTATCGAGACGAGTAACGCAGTAATCCGCTTTTTATTCGCCCCGATTTCTTGTTACTGAAAAAGAAAACTTTCTGAAGACGAATATCGGAATCATCGTCGCCAGCACCATCAGCACGATGGCGACCATGCAGATGAGCGCATTGTAGTGAAAGACGTTGCGGTAGTGCGAGAAGGTCTCCTCGCCGCCCGCCATGATTGCAAGCACGAGGGCATTGACGGCCCTGTAGGCATACATTCCCGGAATCATCGGGAGCAGGGCGGGGAAGGACAGCGCCTCGACGGGGCATCTGCGCCACTTTGCCACGGGAAGGGACAGCAGCCCTATCGCGAGGCCGGCGAAGAAGCTTGCCTGGACAATGTGGACGCCGAAATACTCCATGAGCACGAACCTTGTCATGTGTCCTGTCGCTGCAAGTATCGCGCATCCGAGAAAACTGTTCTTTGAAATGTTGCTTATGCTGCCGAAACCGATTGCGGCTATCGCCGCAAACAGCCCGTCGGAAATCACCGCTATCGGAATTGTCAAATCAATCATAGTCTTTTCTTTCTAAACGTAGTTAATCTGCATGATCATCAGGGCGAGGCAAAGTCCGAGCGAAAGGGAAATCGTCGTGATGATTGCCTGGATGAAGCGGCTGAGGCAGCATATGTAGTGCCCGTAGATGAGGTCGCTCATCGCGTTGATGAAGGGTATGCCCGGAACAAGCCACAGCACGCTGGTCGCGAGGGCGATGTCCGGCGTCGAGCCCAGGCCGAAGACATAGCCTGAACAGCTTATAATCGCAGAGAGGCAGCTTGACGCGATGATGGAGAGCTGGACATTAAGTCCCTGCCTTACAACCATCTCGTGCTTGAGGTAGAATCCGCAGACGGTCGCCACAAAAACTATTGCCATGGAAGTCCAGTCGCCGTTGAACAGGCGGCAGAAAGAGGCGTTTGCACAGCCGACGAGAAAGGTCACGAGCGGAAACTTCAGGCGCGGAACCTTCAGGATTTCCTCATATTCCTTCCACGCGCTCTCAAGCGGCAGCCGCTCGTCGGAGATTTTCCAGCTCAGCGAGCTCAGGCGCGTTATCGCGTCGAAGTTAAGCGACGTTTCGCTTATCTTGCAGTTGACCGTGTAGGAATGCTCCCTGTTCGGATCCCAGAGGGTGAGCATAATCTCGTTCGGAAGGACGGCGAAGTCCGCCAGAGCGCCGTAGGACTCCGCTATTCTGACGACATTCTTTTCCGTCCTGATTGTCGTAGTCCCGCTTGACAGCAGTTTCGCCGCATATTCCGACAAAAACCTGCACATCCCTTTAAGGTGTTCATGTGTAGGTGCTATAACTAATGTGTTATCGTTAATAACACTTTTGTTTTCAACTTTTTCCATATTATATGCATCAATCTTCGGTCTTTACCACGCCTCGGAAACTGTTTTGATTTTTTTCAGTTTCTCAGTCGAGGTAGTGGTTGCTGTCCGTGCTGTCCCATGTGATGATGTGGTGCTTGTGATTTTCCTTGACCAACCATCCGACGACAGGAACCGCCACGACCGCTGCGATGCACGCGATTATAATCATCTGCGCGTTTGAATTCATGCAGCTTGCAAAGTGAAGAAACAAATCCATAATTCTATAAATTTAACACTACTAACCTTGCCTTCGGATATCCGGAATCCCGTTTCTCCGAAAAACGCTGCAAAAGTATCGCATCATCGGCAGATGAGTATGCCTTTGTTATGAATTGTTGCGATTGCGGCGTTCGGAATCCGGACATCGGCTGACAGCGGGACGGTTGGCGGTTGGCATGAAACGGGAGAATTTGAAAATATCAAAAATATCCGTAACTTCGCACCCGCTTTTGAAATATTATCCCGGGGCTGTTTGGTTTATGGCCACCGGGCGGGAATATACCCGGAGTAGTTGAAACCTCTAAAACAATGAACAAAAAATCACAAAACGTGAGTGTGCTGTTCCTGCTTTTCAGCATCCTCTTCTGTGTCTGCCTCATCACGGCAAACCTTCTCGAAACAAAGCAAATCGCAGTCGGTCAGATTTCATTGACCGGCGGTCTTTTAGTTTTCCCTGTCAGCTACATAATCAACGATTGTGTATGTGAGGTGTGGGGATATGCCAGGGCGCGCCTTCTCATCTGGCTCGGCTTCGCAATGAATTTCTTCGTTGTCGCTATGGGCGCCTTGTGCGACATCATTCCGCCTGCTCCATATTGGGAGAATCAGGAGGGCTTCCACGCCATCTTCGGACTTGCCCCACGCATTGCAGCCGCGTCATTCGTCGCATTTATCGTAGGCTCGTTCGCAAATGCCTACGTCATGAGCAAGATGAAGCTCCACGACGGCGCGAAACGCTTTTCTCTCCGTGCAATTCTGAGCACTGTGGCGGGCGAGAGCTGCGACAGCCTCATTTTCTTCCCGCTTGCATTCGGAGGCGTGATTCCGACGTCCGAACTTCCATGGCTCATGCTCTGGCAGGTCATTCTCAAGACGGTCTATGAAATCATCGCTCTTCCGGTCACCGTCCGCGTCGTAAAGGCTCTCAAGAAACATGAGGGGGAGGATGTTTATGACAACAACATTTCTTACAACATCTTTAAAATAAAGGATTTATAATTATGGAAGGACGAGAAACCGAAGGCCTTCACGCGCTTGGCAGGAGGACCGAATACAGGCAGGATTATGCTCCGGAGGTGCTGGAGTCATTCATCATATTGCCGAATTTGCGGCATTTTTGTATATTTGCAACCCCAAAATGTAAGCGGTATTGATTTTGGGACTAACAAAATATAATTCAATGAAGAAAGTACTCTCCTTTTCTGTCTTTCTCCTTGTAGGACTTGCCGTGTCGCAGGTTCTCCCGTTTCTCGCCGGCGACGCGACCCATTCCGTGAAGGTAGTGACGGACATATTCCTCTACATCTGTCTCGCGTTCATAATGATAAACGTCGGACGTGAGTTTGAAATCGACAAGACGCGGTGGAAATCCTATGCGCTCGACTATTTTGTCGCCATGGTTGCCGCCGCGATGCCGTGGATTCTGATTGCGCTCTACTACATCTTCGTCCTCTTCCCGTCCTGCGACTGGGGGAACGGCGACCTCTGGAAGGAAACCCTGCTCATAAGCCGTTTCGCGGCGCCGACATCAGCCGGCATACTCTTTACCATGCTCGCCGCCCTGAGGCTCAAGTCCAGCTGGATGTACAAGAAAATACAGGTGCTCGCGATTTTCGACGACCTCGATACCATATTGCTGATGATTCCGCTGCAAATCTGCATGATTGGGATGAAGTGGCAGATGGCGGTGATTCTGACAATCGTCATATTCCTCCTCGTCTTCGGATGGAAGAAAATGGGAGCATACGGAATGCGGCAGGACTGGAAGGCGATTCTCGGATATTCGGTCATCGTAATCGCGTTCACCCAGGGGATATATCATGTCTCGGAGTATTATCTCGGCCCTCACGAGGGAATACACATCGAGGTTTTGCTCCCGGCGTTCATTCTCGGAATGGTGATGAAGCCGCAGCATATCGAGTCGAAGACGGAGGCAAACGCGGCGACGGCGATTTCATATTTCTTCATGTTCCTTGTAGGCGTGAGCATGCCGCAGTTCATCGGGATTGACATGAACTCGCAGCCGGCGAACCCGGATTCCGTGACGGCGTCGCTCCCGATGATGTCCTGGGGCATGATTGCCGTGCACGTTGTTGTCGTTTCGTTGCTCTCGAACATAGGAAAGCTGATGCCGCTGGCGTTCTACCGCGACCGCAAGTTCAGCGAGAGGCTGGCTCTTTCAATCGGCATGTTCACCCGCGGCGAGGTCGGCGCCGGCGTGATTTTCATCGCCATCAGCTATGGCCTCGGCGGTCCGCTCCTGCTGATTTCCGTGCTCACCATCGTGCTGAACCTCATCCTCACCGGCGGCTTTGTTATGCTGGTGAAGAAACTGGCGTTGAAAACTTATGTACAAGAACCGGAATAGCGCAGTCGAATAATCGTAAAATACTAGCCGCCGTCACAAGATTTGGTGACGGCGGTCTTTTAATATACCGAAATTTGGCGATTGCCGCTCGTGTGGCGGCGGGCTACCTTTGCATCGCAAAATTGGTAGTGGTTTTATGTCATTCTTCGGTTTCAGATATGGAGTGCTTTTCAGTTCGCTCGCGCTTGTCCTCTTTGCTTTGCCGCTTTCGGCTCAGAAAACAAAGGGTGCCAAGGCGGCGGAGGGCGTGAAGCCTGCGGCTGGGGCGGACACGGCAGACGTCGCGGCAATGCACTTCAACCTCCGCGAGGCCGTCGTCACAGCCACTGAATCCCACAGCGTCGTGAACTCGTCGAAGATAGGGGAGGAGGCCATAGAGCACATCCAGCCCTCCAGCTTCGCCGACCTGCTTGAGCTTCTTCCGGGAGGACGTGCCGAGGATCCGGTTCTCGGGGCTCCGCAGACCATAAACCTGCGTGCGGCCGCATCTCTTTCCGACGACAACTACTCAACATCCTCCCTCGGAACCAAATTTCTCATCGACGGCATTCCGTTGAACAACGACGCCAACCTGCAGGCCACTCCGGTTTGGAGCAACTACGGAAGCTCGTTCGTCAATGCCGGGGCCGACATGAGGACGATTCCCACCGACGACATCGAGTCCGTCGAGATTGTCCGGGGCATTCCCTCCGTCGAGTACGGCGACCTCACCAGCGGAATGGTGAAAATCAGGCGTCGGCAGGGCGGGCAGGCTCTCAGGGCACGGTTCAAGGCCGACATGAAGAGCATGCTGTTCTACACCGGCAAGGGCTTCGAATGGGGAAAGCGCGACAAGCTCACGATGAACCTCGACTTCAATGTCCTCGACTCGAAGAACGAACCCCGCAACCCCCGTCAGAACTACCGCCGCTTCACGTTCAGCTACCGCGTCGGCAAGAACTTCTCCCTCGACCGCTTCCAGATTTCGATGAGCGGCAACCTCGACTACACCGGCTCCTTCGACACGCGCAAGGCGGACAAGGACCTCGACTTCGGCGACTGCGGCCCGATAGAGACATATTACTCGAAATACAACCGATTTGTCGCCGGCGGCGAGTTCAGTCTCCGCAACAAGGAAAACGGATTCTTCCGCAAATTCTCGCTCACGGCCTCCGCCACCGGGGAATATGACCTCATCGACCGGTGGAAATATGTCGTTCTCGGCTCTCCCGTGCCTCTCTCCACCTCGCTGGACGAGGGCGAGCACGATGCCGTGACGGTACCATACAAATACGAGGCGACGATGCAGGTCGATGGCCGTCCGTTCTACGCCTATCTCAAGGCCTCAACCCTCTGCTATGCCGGCACTGCCCACACGGACCATGATTTTCGCATAGGACTGGAGTGGAACCTCGACAAGAACTTCGGCAAGGGCGTGATTTTCGACCCTTTCAAGCCGTTCTCCCCGGACATGAACGTGCGTCCGCGCAATTTCAGCCTCATTCCGACCAATCATCAGCTCTCAGCCTACGCGGAGGACAACTTCACCTGGAACGCGGGACGTTTCCGCATCGAGGCCATGGCCGGACTTCGCGCCGGGATGATGCTCGGGCTCGGAAGCCGCTACGAAATCAACGGCCGCATCCATCTCGACCCGCGTCTGAACCTCCGTCTGAACTTCCCGGAGTTCGCGCTCGGAGGGGAGCCTGTCAAATGGGCGGTTTCTGCCGGCGTGGGACAGCACACAAAGCTGCCTACCATGGCTCAGCTCTTCCCGAATCCGATTTACTACGACATCACCCAGTTCAACTACTGGCCTACCGATGAGAGCAAGCGGCGCATAAACCTGTACGTCAAAAAGATAGACCCGACGAACTACAGCCTTGCTGCGGCACGCAACTTCAAGTGGGAAGTCCGCACGGACGCGCAGTGGAACGGCTGGTCGTTTGCGCTGACATATTTCCAGGAAGATATGACCTCCGGATTCCGCAACAACAGCTCCGACTACACCCGCGTGGTTTACAAGGACTACGACGAGAGCGCGGTTGACAAGGACGCGCTGACGGGGCCGCCGAGCCTCGAAAACCTGCCGTACCAGCCTGACACATTATTGGTTTCATACACATTCGTCACGAACGGCAGCCGCACGAAAAAGGAGGGCGTCGAATTTACCCTTGCGACGAAGCGGCTCGATGTCCTCAAGACGAAACTCACGGTGAACGGCGCATGGTTCCGAACCCGCTACATGAACTCGCTTCCGCAGTATTACCGCCCTTCGGTGGTCGTCTCCGGCAAGACATATCCATACGTCGGGATTTACGAGAACAGCGACAACTACTTGAGGGACAGCTTCAACACCAATTTCACCTTCGACACACAGATTCCCCGTTTCGGACTCATATTCTCGACCTCGTTCCAGTGTCTGTGGTTCACGGGCTACCAGAACGGATGGCGCAACCCATATCCTATTGCGTACATCGACAAAAACCTTGAGACACACGAATTTACGGAGGAATCGTCGGAGAACGGAGTGCTTGCCCTCATGATAAAACCGGAGCGCGACGAGTCCATTTTTCTCTACAACCGCGTGCCCTTCAGCATGAACGTGAACCTGAAAGTGACGAAAAAACTCTACCGCGACCGCCTTTCGATTGCCGTGTTCGTCAACAAGATTCTGGACTATACGCCGTCGTACATAACGAGGATGGGAGTGGAAATCCGGCGCGAGGTGATGCCTTACTTCGGAATGGAACTGAACTTCAAGATATGATTGGGTGAAAGGGTGTATAAATATGATTATGAATATGATAAAGGAATATTTACGATATATTTTCGTGGCTCTGGTGTTTGCGGTTCCGCTTTCGGGATGTACGAAATATGACGACGTGGAGCTCTTCACATCGCTGACGCTCGAAACCGAGCTGCCTGACGGTGTCAAGGCCGTGCTCGTCACTGCCGACAACAGCCTCAAGGGAACGTTCATCCGGAATGTAAACACTATGCAACGTTTTGACTATCCGGCATTTGTCAAGGGACGCTGCACCGTGAGGATTCCCCGGGGCGTGTATATGCTCTCGTTCGATGGCACCGCCACCCTCGACGACGGCTCGAAGATTAAGGTTCGCTACGCGGGAAACAACACCTACGAGTCGGCGGTCACGCTGCTGGACGCGAGCGAGAAGATGGTTCTTAAACTGACTGTGCTGAAATGAAACTTCTGAATGTCATATCAATGATTGTGGCGGTCGTTTCGCCCCTGTCCTTGCCGGTCTATGCTTCTCCTGTCTCTGGCGACTCGCCGACAGCCAATTCTCTGGCAGTTCTTCATATGCCCAGTGCCGCCGATGATTCGTTGATGACCCGCCCGTCATCTCGCGCCGGACTCGGTTCTGCCTCCGTGACGCTGCGCTCGTTTGAGACGGATGCTCCCGTTGAGACCGTGGGACGCGAGGTCTCGGAACACAACACCGCCTCGCGGCTTTTCGCACGCCGCCATTCCCTGACGGAGGTCGAGGCGCGCTTCAACTGGAGGCGGGAGAGCTCGGCTGTTCTGGAACCGCTCGGCAACGCCGCCATGACGGGTGAGTTCAATGTCCGCTCTCATGTCATTCTGAACGACCGCTCAGTGGCTGTGGCCGGAGCCGACTACTACAACGGGGTGAAGCGCAATGTCCGCTGGAACTCCGTCTCCGACTATGAACTGCTCGCGCCTTATGTGATGGCGGATTCTCTCGGAGGCGACCTGCGCACATCCCAATACTCCTTCTACGGCGGCTACGCGATGCGCCGCCGCCGCTTCAACTGGGGAGTCGGAGCCGGCTACCGTGCCCTTCACGAGTACCGGCAGACCGACCCGCGCCCGCGCAGCGTCGTCTCTGACTTCCATCTCGACCTCTCCGCCGGCCTCCTCTTCGACCGCTACCGGCTCAATGCCGACGCATCCCTGCGCCTCTACCGCCAGTTTCAGGAAGTAAGCTTCATGAACGAGCGCGGGGCCAACACCTCCGAACTTCATTTCACGGGTCTCGGGACCCATTTCGAGCGCTTCACCGGCTCGGGAGACTACTGCGCCACGCGCTACCGGGGAACCGGCTGCGACGTCGCTCTCTTGCTGACGCCGCTGCATTTCGGGGGATTCTATGCGCTTGCGGGATATGGCCTTTTTGACGTGAACCGCACGCTTGCCAACCAGAACAAGGTGCCGATTACGAGGATGCTGCGGCATCGGGGCTATGCGTCGCTTGCGTACCGAGGCGGCTCGGCAGCCTTTGACTGGGGCGTGTTCGCCGATGCCTCCGCTGAGGTGTCCGACGGACGGGAGAACGTGATAGACAACGGTTTGGGGAACATCTACAATGTCCTCTATACCATACCGATGTACCGCTCGCTCAAGGCTGAGGCAGATGCCGGAGCCGTGCTGACATGGCGCTCGGCAGGCCGGGACTGGTCTCTGCGTGCCCGTGCCGAGTGGCTGCGCTGGAACTCTTCCTACCGCTACCCTTCAGGCTCTCTCGCCTTTGACCGGCTCGGAGGCACGCTGGAGGCAGTCGGAAGGTGGTTCATTCATGGAAAGTGGGTAGTTGCCGTCGAGTTCGGAACCGGGGGCTATTGCAGCGTCCGCGACGGTCTGGCTCTTCCGGAGGGACGCTGCGAGGCAAAGGTCGCGGCTCATTACGGGAGCATGTACGAGCGCATGAACGACGCCCTTGTCCTTGCTGACGCCGGCTTCCGCGTGCAGCGTTCCGTAGGCTCGCGGACAGCGGCATATCTACGCGCGTCCTGCCGGCACTCGTTTTTCCTTTCGGGCGAGAACCGTGACACTGGAGTCGTCGCGATAGGGTTATGTTTTTGATTGAATGTAGTGTATAAGGATACATATTTATAATATAACAGTTTTAATTTTTAGTATTTTTATGAAAAAGATTTTTGTAGCTCTTGCAGCCGCGCTTGTAGTTCTCGCCGGCTGCGAAAAGGAAGAGGAAAAGTTTGTTCCTCAGCTCACCGTTGACACGAATGAACTCACGACCGGGTTCGAGGCGGCCGAGCTGTCATTTGCAATCACTGCGAACTGTGATTGGACCATCACAACGGATGCCGGGGAAGGCGAGGCATGGTACAGCGTCGAACCGCTTGAGGGCAAGGGCAATGCCGAGATTAAAGTCAAGGTGAACGCCAATGAAAACGAGAAGGGCAGGACCGCCGTGATTACAGTCAGCTACGGTCCGGAGGAACTTGCGCAGCACGAGGATGTTGCCCTTGTTCAGGATGCCGAACCGGTGCGCCCGGAGGACAGGACCGAGGAGGATGTCGCCGTGCGTGCCCGTGGCGGGGAAAAGACGCTCGCTGTGAGTGCAAAGCACTATACGCTCTCAATTTCAGAGGGCTGTGACTGGATTTCCGAGGTTTCACGAGATGTTGATTCAAAGTCTCTTACGTTGAATTTTGCGGCAAACACAAGCGACGAATATCGCGAAGCCACGGTGCTTGTGCAGAACGGCGACGGCGAGACTGTCAAGACATTCACGGTCAAGCAAAGCTGGAGGAATATCGAGCCGGGCGAACTGCTGATTGAGGAGATATTCTTCACCGGCACCATCATCCCGGAGACCGGAAACCCTGACAAATTCCGCGGAGACCAATATTTCCGCCTTACGAACAATTCGGATGAGACTCTGTATGCCGACGGTGTAATGATTCTGGAGGCTAAATTTGCGTCAAGCCAGAACTTTGAGTTCGAGAACCCTATCAAATCCGATTACTGCGGTGTGGGGATAGTTTATTGCATTCCCGGCAAAGGCACAGATGTTCCCGTGGCTCCGGGCAAATCTCTGATTATTGCAAACAATGCCCAGAACCATCTTGCAACCAACTCAAATTCTTTTGATCTTTCGCACGCCGACTTTGAATGGTATGACAAGTCAACAAGCGCATCAAATCAGGATATTGACAACCCTGATGTTACGAACCTTGACATCTGGTTCACATATAGCCTGAGTGTATGGATTGTCAACGACCGGGGCTACAAGGGCTGCGCCATAGCCCTTCCGCCTGCATCTGTGGATTCAGAAAAGTTCCTTGCTGACTACAAATGGGAAGGGAACTATATAAACCATTCATTGGCAGGAGACTTCCAGATGAGCATATCCAGTGCGTATAAGGTTCCGAACAGTTGGGTGATTGATGCTGTGAATCTTACAGTAGTGAATGACTTCTTTACAAATTCCTTTGATGAGACATTGGACGCCGGTTCCACGCATTGTTGTCAGAATAAGTCGGTGGCAACTGATGAGCGCGGGACATCTGTCCGCAGGAAAGTCGGTGATGACGGGAAGCTTGTCGATACGAACAATTCGACAAATGACTTTATCCCGAATGCAAAACCGACACTTATAGAAAATCCGAACTGGAAATAAGGGATAATTATCGAAATATTCGTAATTTTGCGCCGTCCGCCTTTCGTCTTGGAACAGCGGGCGGCGCATTCCTTATATTTACGAAAACAGGTACAGATTATGTCATCAGACACAAAGGACGTCGCGCTTGTGCTCTCCAGCGGAGGACCGCGCGGATTCGCCTACATCGGCGCAATCGAGGAACTTGAAAGCAGGGGCTACAACATCACCTCGGTGGCTGGCTGCTCCATCGGCTCGCTCGTGGGCGGAATCTATGCCGCCGGCGCTCTTGAGGACTTCAAGAAATGGCTGTTCAGGCTCAACAACTACAAGCTATTGTCTCTATTGGACGTTTCCCTGAGCAAGAGCTACCTCGTCAAGGGCGAAAAGGTCATCGAGGCCATCAAGAAGGTTGTTCCGAACGTGAACATCGAGGACCTTCGCATCCCGTACCGCGCCGTGGCGACCGATCTCTACACGGGTGAGGAGGTTGTCTTCAAGGAAGGCCGACTGTTCGATGCAATCCGCGCATCCATTTCCATCCCGTCTCTTTTCCGCCCGGTCAAGTACGGCTACCACACGCTCATCGACGGTGGTGCGGTGAACACTGCTCCTTTCAGCATAGTTCCTCGTAACGGGCATGACATTCTTGTTTCCTTTGACGTGAATCAGCTTGACTCACAGAAGATTGCCGGGTATGTCAAGGAACTTGAGGATGCCCGTGGCGCCGACCCCGAACTTCACGAAGAGATTGCCGCCATCCTCGCGCCGATTTCATCCAGGAAGAAGCTTTCGCTTCTCGATATGGTCAAGGCGGTCGGCGGCGAGGCGCAGCGCGTCATAAGGGAGGGCCGCTCCGCAGAAGAGAAAGTGAAGGCGATTGAGGGCAGGGCGGCCGTCGAGAAGATGCCGTTCGCGGAGGATGACAACTACTACTCCATCCTTTCCCGGACCTTCTCCCTTATGCTCCGCACCATAGCCAACCTCCAGCTCGAAATGTACAGGCCGGACATTCTCGTGAAGATGAGCTTCGACTCCTACAGCACCATCACCGACTATGCCAAGGGTGAGGAAATCGCCGAGAAAGGCCGTGCCCTCATGGCCGCCGCCCTCGACAAGTACGAAGCCGAATAGATGCGCGATTGCTGCGTTGCATGGTTTGCCAAAATCCTCACAACCGGGAGGTTGCTGCGGTATTTGGCCGCACCATGCGCATTGCACTCACACACCTCTTCGGCTTCGATGGCTCAGTTTTTTTAGTGCGCGATTGTTTTTTGTGCCTTCTCTTTTATGCTACATAAATTTTCCAGTCAGGCTGGCGGGGCAGGCTTGGACTTCGGACGGGGTGCCGGAGATGACTATGGTACCGCCTTCGGAGCCGCCGCCCGGACCCATGTCAATGATGTAGTCGGCGCTGCGGATGACGTCAAGGTCGTGTTCTATGACTATGACAGTGGCTCCCCGGCCGATGAGCCGGCGGAACACGCCGAGAAGCGTCTGAACGTCGGACGGGTGGAGGCCTATAGTCGGTTCGTCGAAGACAAAGACAGAGTCCTCCTGTCCGCGTCCCATCTCGCTTGCCAGCTTGAGCCGCTGCGCCTCGCCTCCCGAAAGGCTCGGGGTTTCCTCCCCGAGAGTCAGGTAGCCGAGTCCCAGATCCCTGAGAACATTGAGCCTCTGGCTCACGAGCTTGAGGTCCGCGCAGGCGTCGGTGGCGTGGTTGATGTCCATGTCCATAAGTTCCGGAAGCGAGTGCCTTTCGCCGGCGGCGTTCTCTCGATGCACGAGTCCGGCCTGCCTTGAGTACCGCGAGCCCCGGCAGTCGGGGCAGGGGATGTTCACGTCCGGAAGAAACTGGACGTCAAGGCTGATGACACCCGTCCCGTCGCAGGTCGGGCAGCGCAGCTTTCCGGTGTTGTAGGAGAAGTCCCCGTCCCTGTAGCCGCATTTCTTCGCGTCCGGAGTCTTGGCGAAGACCTTGCGGAGCTCGTCATGGACATTGGCGTAGGTCGCCACGGTGGAGCGGACGTTGATTCCGATGGGGGAGGCGTCGATGAGCTTTACCTGCCTTATGCCCTCGGCCTCGACGTCAAGGACATGAGAGGGAAGTTTCGCTCCGCCGATTTTGGCCTGAAGCCCCGGAATGAGGCTTTCCAGCACCATGGTCGTCTTTCCCGAGCCGGAAACCCCCGTCACGACGGTCAGCCTGCCCTTGGGAAGCCTTACATCAAGCGGCTTCACGGTGTGAATTGCTGCTGTCCGCATTGAAATTGTTCCCTTTGCGAAGAGATTTTCATTATGTGCGGTGCCGCTTATAGAGCCATGGCCGTTTTTCCCTATGCTTGACAGGTGGTCTGTTCGCGTGGCTTCTGTCGCTGATGTGCCGTCATTCACTGATGCGGCACCAGAAAGGAACGGCCCTATCCGCGATGCCGGATTTCTCTCAATCTCCTCAATCGTTCCCTGCGCAATCACCTGACCGCCGTCCGCTCCGGCTCCCGGTCCCATCTCAATCATCCAGTCTGCCTCCTTGAGAATCTGGGTGTCGTGATCGACGAGTACCACGGAGTTCCCGTCGGCAATCAGGTCGTTCATCACGCCGGTGAGTCCCACTATGTTGGCGGGATGCAGGCCGATGGACGGCTCGTCGAGCACATAGAGCACTCCGGTCGTTCTGTTGCGGACAGCCCTCGCGAGCTGCATCCTCTGTCTTTCGCCGGTGGAGAGCGTTGCCGCGCTGCGGTCGAGTGTCAGATAGCCGATGCCGAGGTCGAGCAGCCTCTTTGCCGTGTCGAGGAAGGACTCGCAGATGCTTTCGGCCATCGGTCTCATCTCCTCAGGCAGCGACTGCGGAACTCCTCGCACCCATTCCACGAGTTCCGTGAGCGTCATTGTGCAGGCCTCCGCCAATGAAATCCCCCTCAGCCTCGGGGCACGCGCGGCATCGGACAGCCTTGTTCCGCCGCAGTCAGGACAGATGTCGAGGCGAAGAAATTTCTCGACCCTCTTCATTCCCTTCTCGTCCTTGACCTTGGCGAGGGCGTTCTCCACGGTATAGACGGCGTTGTAGTAGGTGAAGTCCAGCTCGCCGGCCTGATTGCTGTTCTTCGAGTGGTAGAAGATATGCTTCTTCTCGGCCGGACCATGAAAGACAATGTCTTTTTCCTTCGGAGTCAAGTCCTTGAAAGGCACATCGGTGCGCACTCCCATCTCACGGCATACATCGGTCATCAGCGACCACATCAGCGTATTCCACGGAGCGACCGCCCCCTCGTCAATGCTGAGGCTTTCGTCCGGCACGAGCGTGGTCTCGTCAACTGTCCGCACCGTTCCCGTTCCGTCGCAGGTGCGGCAGGCTCCCTGACTGTTGAATGAGAGTTCCTCCGCTGACGGTGCATAGAAATGCGCTCCGCATTCGGGACAGACGAGTTCCTGCCCGGCGGCCACTTTCAGCGACGGTTCAAGATAGTGCCCGTTCGGACAGCGATGATTTGCAAGGCGGGAGAACATAAGTCTCAGACTGTTCAGCAGTTCCGTGCCTGTTCCGAAAGTACTTCTTATGCCGGGAATCCCCGGTCTCTGGTGCATTGCAAGCGCCGCCGGGACATAGAGAACATCATCGACGAGAGCCTTGGAGGCCTGCGTCATGCGTCTGCGCGTGTAGGTCGAGAGGGATTCGAGGTAGCGCCTCGACCCTTCAGCATACAGCACCCCGAGCGCCAGCGATGACTTCCCGGAGCCGGACACGCCGGCAATCCCGACAATTCTGTTCAATGGAACATCTACATCTAGGTTCTTGAGATTGTGCACTCTCGCGCCTCTCACCTCAATCTTCTGTGGAATATCCCTTTCTTTCATGCCCTTGCGCGTGTTATTCATCACCTTTGTTGCTTTATCATGCTTTATTGCCTGGGCGCATATCCTTCGCCTTGGCATCACTCCCTGTTTCCGCTTTCAGCAAACCGGCGGCGCCGAGCCAAATCAGCAGCTGTCCGAGATAGTACGGAACCATAATCAGCCATCTTTCAGCGGTGACCGGCCCGACAAATTTGTTCCATGACAGAATCATGTCCGAAATCAGGAACAGCGCGGCTCCAACGGCGAAAAGCGGCGAGCGCTGCATGAGCGAAAGCCCGAACATCGCGGCAATCAGAACGGCATAGGCACCGCAGCCGATTTGCAGCGCCGCATCCGGAGCCTTCGGTATGACAAGCACGAACGCAAAAAGCAGTGCCGCCGCAACGGCCAGCCCGACAAGTGTTTTCCATACCCATGAGTCCCGGAAATCTTCCGCGCCGCCCTTTTGTGGGACCACCCCTTTCTTGCCCGTGATTTTACCGGCAACTCCCTTGCGCCCTTTCCAAAGCCTTTCCGCAAACGCCCAAATCAGCATGATGTGCGCCGCCGCGAAATATCCCATCTGGCCGAAGAAGCTCCCGTATGCTCCCATCGCGTCTCCCGTGCAGGAGAAAAGGAACGCCAGCACGAACTTCCATCCCATGCCGAGATAGGCGCCCATAAGTGCCAGCGCGGCAACGGGATAGGCAATCCTGAACCTGACAACCTTTTCGGGAAGCGTCTGCTCAAGTGCCGCGGACGGCATAAAATACATCGCCGCCAGCACTATGAATATCAGAGAGATATAGGTGATTTTCCTGTTGTTCTTGTCTTGTTTCATTTTAATGATGATTTCTTTGTTTCCTCGTAAATCGTGTCGAACATCTGTCTCAGCCGCGCCTCGTCGGCGATGAGTTTGCGAAGCTCCGCAAGGCGTGAGGCGTTGTCCGACTCCGGAATCCAAAGCTTGAGGTAGCCGTCCTCGGCATATTTTGTATGAAGGTGTTCAAGAAGCCGCTCCCACATCTGCCGGCGGTTCATCTCGGGGTAGTGGTCGAATCCGTAAAGCACGGTTCTGCGGACCACGGTCTCCGGGTCAATCTGCCTGTCGGCCTCGGCTATGATGCGGCCATAGACGCTCCGCGGAGGATTCTTCCCCGATGCGCGATGGTCTTCCGCCGCCTCGGCCGCAAGTTCAATCTCCTCCTCGCTGAACCATTGACGCAACGCGCTGTCCTCACGAATCTTACGTCCGGACACGAGGTGATGGTTCTCACGCCCTTCGGAGAGTCCGAGATCGTGATATGCGGCCGCAAGGTAGAGAACCTCCGGCTTCACGGGGTAAAACTTCGCCAGCTCCTGACTTTTCGCAATCACGCTCCGCACATGATCTTCCCGGTGCGCCGCGTCAAACCCCGCATACTGAGGGATAATCTCCCTCTTCACATATTCCTCAAGACTTTCCATCATCTTACCTCTCTCCAGTCGCCGCAAGGGACTCTGACGGTGCGGACCTTGTCGCCGCGCCGCACTACAACGCTGTCGGAGCCGGATGCGTTGAGGATGTAGAGGCGCTTGCCGCGAGGGGCCGCCTCGATGACGGCGTTGTCCTGATAGACGGCGACGATGCGCTCCGTGTCGCTCTCCGCCTCGATGACCGGGTAGCCGAGCTCCGGATGGTGCGGACGGAACTCGCTCCGCAGCAGGGTCTCACGGTGCTCGTCAGCGAACGCCATCCATCTGCGCATTACGGCAAGATGCTCCTCGGGAATGTCCCTCAGCATCGCGGAGTACTGGATGACTCCGAAAATGGAATTGATAATCGTGCGTCCTACATTTTCCGGAGTTTCCTCAAGATGCCATTCGAGCATGTCCGAATGAACTGCGGTCGTGCCGCTCGTGAGCCTCAGGGACGCGATTCTCATCCTGTTGTCCTTCGCGTTTCCGGGGCAGTCGGCGGCGCGGAACATATTTCCGTACTGTCTGATGGCCGGGCCGATGTACAGTTGCCTGAATTCGAGAAGGATGTCCGGTTTTATGGCCTTCAGGGCCGACGTGACCTCCTTCATCAGCACATTCACCGCCTCGTTGACGTTCATTATGTCGCGTCCGGCATAGTTTTCCTTCACCGCCGGATCTTCTCCATTGATTCCGAAACTGTCGATGAAGTCGAGCTTGAATCCGTCAAGGTTCCAATCCTTCAGGGCTGTCACATACAGATTTACAAGGTGTTCACGAACCTCCGGAAATCGGGGGTCAAGAACGCAGCAGTTCATTCCCCAATAAGTGTAGAGGTATTTCCCCTCAAACTTCTTGTATGCCTCGCTGTTGAATCCGACGAAAGGAACGCTGTACCAGATCATATATTTCATTCCCATCTCATGCACCGCTGCGACGTGCGCGGCCATGTCCGGAAATTTCTTCGGAGTCGGCTTCCAGTCCCCGCAGAAGGCATAGCCCCTGTTCCCGTCGTCGGTCTGCCATCCGTCGTCGAGAATCACCGTCTTCATCCCGAGTCCTGCGGCGAGTCGGCACTCTTCTTCCACGGCCTTGTCGTTCACATTCTGGTGGAACTGGTACCATGTCGAGTAGAGCGGCTCGAAAGCGGATTCAGGGGCGTTGAGGGCGTGCATTCCCTTTTCTTCCATCATCCACTGAACCCCGTCCTGAATGGTCTTACCCCAGAAAATGCGGCGGCCGTCGAGAAGAATTTTAGTCTCATAATGGCTTATCGGAGCCTCGGATTCCCTGAAGAAGCGTAGTTCCGAACAGACGTTGCAGCCCTCTTCCATAAGTCCGAGAGCGGCCTCCACACGTCTGAAAGTCTCGCTGCACGCGAGTGTCAGACAGTTGGTGTCGTTGTCGTCGAAATATTCATAGAGCGGCATTCTGAACGCAAGTGCGCTGGAGCTGTTGCTGCTGCCCCAGAACGGGTCGAGGTGGGTTCCGCAGGAGGCGTCCGACGTCCATGTGTTGAACACGCCATTCTGAGGAAAGGTGAAATATACGTTGAACCTTGCCGGAGCACACGGCTGCGGCGCGTCCATCACGATGCTGACAATCTCCTTGCCGCCCTCAGCCTCGACCGAAGCCGAAAACTTCCATTCCCCCGGATTGTCCGAGGCTATTATGATTTCATCGACAATCGAGCTCCGGAGCACAGGAGTGACGATTTCGCCCCTCGACGCGTATGGGTTGCTCTCCCAGGATTTCTGGGCGTAGGAAAATGATGCGGACATGACGACAGCCGCAAGCACGACAAAAATTTTCTTCATTGGAACTTGTTTTCGTATAAATTTCCCCAAAGGTACGAAAATATCGGAAACTCTTCAACCCGTTCCTATACGAACCGGATGTGATAGGCATCGCCCTTGAAGGCGCCGCCGACGACGTACTGCACGGCGGTGGGGGAGAACTGCTCCTGCCAGAACTCGTGGAGGTGGCCGGTGAGGATGGCCTTGAGCTGCGGCTGCTCCCTGAGCCACTTGACGAATTTCTGCGTGAGATTGTCCTCGCGCTCGGTGTCGGACGGAGCGCCGCAGAGGTAGGAGAACCTCGTGCCGCCGTGCGAGGTGTGGTCGTAGAGCTTCGGGGTGTAGAACGGGATGTGCATCATGATGACTGTCGGAAGCCCCTTCGCGAGCTCAGCCGCCACCTTGTCCCACTGCTCCTGAGTTATGAAGTAGAAACTGTCGTCGAGAGTGATGAAATTCACGCCGTTTATTACCCTTGCCGTGAATGTGAGCTTGTCCGGGAACGCATCCTGAACCTGCGCGAAGTACCTTGCCTGAAATTCCGCGTCCTCCTTCTCCGGGCCGAACCATCCCATGTAATTGGCGAACTCGTGGTTGCCGCAGGCCGTAATCCAATCCCCGCGCGAGAATGCCTCCACTGCATAGTCAAGCCCCATTTCGCTCAGGAAGTCAATCATGTCCCCGGTGTGGATGATAGGAAGGCGGTTCTCGCGCGCGTAGGCAATCAGCCGCTCGTGATAGAGCATCGCCCACGGGAACTCCCTGTTCCGGAACTTGGCGAGCTGAGCCTTCCTGTCGTCGTTACGGCTGTCGGTCAGCACGAGATGGCTGTCGGAAATGTGCAGCATGGAAAACGGCCGCCTTGCCCCGACCCTGATTTTCAGCTTCCTTATATCCATCGTCCCGTAGCCTTCAATCTTTCTCGCAATTTTAGGGTTCGGGGCATATCCTCCCCCGGGCGTGGTCTCCGCAGGCATCGTCTCCCCGGGCGAAATGGTGTCGGCAAGTGCCGAAAACGGGTTAGTGAGAAGCGCGGCGCCTGTCGTGACCGCCGAAATCTTCAAAAAGTCTCTTCTTTCCATATATGTGGTATTATCTTGTTTGTTTGCGGTTTTTCACTCGTGAAAATGAAAATATACTACCAATCATATTGTGTATGCAAAATCAGATTACCCCAAAGTTTTTCATGATAGTCATATAAAATCGGAATAATGTGTTGATTATTGCTGATTTTATACTACCGTTGTTCGATAGAAAGCTCGCTTGTTGTTATTGTTATACAATAATCTAATGTATTCTATTTCGCAAAATGAAAAAATTGTTAACTTTGCGAAGTAGAAAAAACGCGAATAATGAAACTCATAGAGAGAAGCAGCTACCTGAAAAGGATGCTTGATGTCGCAGGGACGCCGGACATCAAGGTAATCACCGGTATCCGACGTTCCGGCAAATCAAAGTTAATGGAGGTTTTCATTGACAGAAAGAAGAAGCTCTCGCCGGGATGTAACATCATTCATATCAATTTCAATTTGACGGATTTTGAGGACTTGATGGAGTATCACAAGCTGTATGACTATGTGAACAGCAGGTATGTTTCGGGGCAGGAGAATATAGTATGTATCGATGAGATACAGATGTGTTCCGGATTTGAGAAGGCTATTAACAGCCTTCACGAGCGAGGCCTATACGACATATACATCACTGGTTCCAACGCATTTCTGTTGAGCAGTGACTTGGCTACATTATTCACGGGAAGATCGTATGAGATAGAAGTCTATCCGTTCTCGTTCCGTGAGTTTTGCGACTATTACACGCCCGATGACGTTTATAAGGCGTTCGAGCGTTATTCTTTTGATGGAGGGATGGCTGGCTCATACCTTTACAAGAGTCCCGAAGACCGCTTCAAATACATTCGCGCAGTGTTTGATACGCTGATAGTCAGAGATATCAAACAGAAGTATAAAATCAGAAATCTCCAGTTGATTTCATCCGTCTGCGACTTTCTTTTGGATAACGCGTCCAACATAACATCAGTCAGGAACATCGCTGACTCTCTGGTGGCAAAGAAAATAAAGACTAATGACAAGACTGTAGGCAAATATGTTGATTATCTGTGCAATGCCTTTGCGTTTTATAAAGTGCGCAGATTCGACATCAGAGGAAAGAAATATCTTGCGTCTCAAGACAAATACTATATGGCGGACCATTCGTTTAAGTACGCCAAGCTCGGAACCAAGAATCTTGACTATGGGAGAGTATATGAAAACATTGTCGCGATTGAGCTTATGAGGCGGGGATATGAAGTGTATGCAGGTTTCCTTTACAAGAAGGAAATTGATTTTGTCGCTTTGCGGCAGAATGAGAAACTTTACATTCAGGTCTCTGACGACATCTCAAATCCAGATACTTTTGACCGGGAGGTGACACCTTTGCTGAAAATAGAGGATGCCTATCCTAAAATGGTGTTGGCAAGGACGCGCCACGAAGCCTACCAATACGAGGGTGTTCAAATCATTGACATTGCAGACTGGCTTCTCGGTAAATAAGTGGAGTCTATTTCGCAAAATTGAAAATTTGTTGATTTTGCGAAGTAGGGATTTCTGATTGAACTATCCCAATTTTTCAGATAGTTGCTGAAGAAATCGGCAACCAGCTATCGTGATGTCCCGATGTGTCTCTGTACCATATCAACCACCCGGTTGAAATGGCCGTCGGTTTTCCGAAACCGTTATCGTTGGACGGTGGCGGTGAGGGGAAGGTTGGCGCTGGAGTCGCCGACTAGGATGCGGTAGGTGCCTGGGGTGACGGTGAAGTCGTGGAGGGCGGTGTCGTAGTGACTGAAGGCGTCGTCGTCGAGCGTGATGGTTATTTCCCTGCTTTCGCCTGATTTAAGGAATATCTTTTCATATCCCTTGAGCTCCTTTTCGGGACGGGGGAGTGCCGGGGAGCATTCGCCTACATAGAGCTGCGCTGCCGTGGCTCCGTCGCGCTTTCCGGCGTTGCGGACGCGGAAAGTAACCTTCACCTTGCCGTCTTCGGACGTGGCTACATTGAGGTCCGAGAACTCGAAGGTGGTGTAGCTGAGTCCGAAGCCGAAAGGGTAGAGCGGGGCGGTGCCGTTGCGGCCGTAGCCCCGGTAGCCTACAAATACGCCTTCGTTGTAGCAGACGCGGGAATAGGGGCTGCGGAGGTTGCGGAACGTGTTTTCGTAGTAGCTGCCGAAAGTCGGGTTGTCCTCGGGGCGGGCCTCGATGGAAATCGGGAGGCGGCCGCTCGGATTGGTCGCTCCGGTGAGAATCTCGGCTATTGCCCGGCCGCCTGCCTGTCCCGGATACCACGCCATGAGAGTCGCCCTTGAGATGTCGTCAAAGTCAGCGAAGCGCACGCCGCCGCCGGCATTGATGACAGTGATGAGGTTCGGGTTGAGTTCCGCCGCACTGTGCATCTGGGCGGTCTGTGCCGCCGGAATCTCGAACGGCCGGTCCCCGTCCTCATGCTCAAGGTCGGAGTTGAAGCCGCCGCAGTAAATCACGGCATCGGCACGGCGGAGGAGTTCCTGCTGTTCCTCGCTGAACTCCGGCTGAACGGCGTCAATCCTGCCCTCGAACGGGATGAGGCTGACTTTCATCTTCCTGCCCTGTTCCGAAAGCGCGGCGAAGACGCTTTTCGTGTGGTATGGGTTCACGAATCCTGATCCGCCTCCTGTCGGTACGCAGTCCGCGTTCGGGCCGAGAACCACGATGTTTCTTACGGCTTTGGCGCGTCGGTTTGACCGCGTGCCGGACAGCGGAAGAATCCCGTCGTTCTTGAGAAGCACCACGGCTTCACGCGCCACGTCGAGCGCCACCTTGTCGGATTCCGGATTGTCGAGCGGGAGGCTTTCGTCCTTCTGCTCCCGGTCAAGGAAGCCGAAGGCAATGAAGGTCTGAAGGATGTGCCGGCATTTTTCGTCGAGCACGCTTTCGCTCATCGTTCCGTTCGCCACTGCCCTGCCGAGCAGTTCGCGGGTGTAGTAGAGCGCAATCGGCATCTCAAGGTCGAGACCGGCGTTGGCGGCCCCGACCGTCGAGTATGTCGCTGCCCAGTCGGACATATATATTCCTTCAAAGCCCCATTTTTCTCTGAGAATCCTGACAAGAGCCTCGCTTTCGGAGGTGTGCACGCTGTTGAGCAGGTTGTAGCTCGACATCACGGAACCGACCCCGGCGACCTGCACCGCCTTGCGGAAGGCAGGGAAATAGATTTCGTTGAGAGTCCGCTCGTCGATGTCCGATGACGTGTGGTGGCGGCTCCACTCCTGGTTGTTTCCGCAGAAATGCTTCACCGTCGCCATCACGCCCTCGCCCTGCACTCCGAGTATGTACTGCACGGCCGTCTCCGAAGTCAGGAAAGGGTCCTCGCCGTAGTACTCGAAATTGCGCCCGCACATCGGCGCCCGGTAGATGTTGACTCCGGGGCCGAGCAGGACGTGAACCCCGCGTGCCCTCGCGTCGGATCCGAGCGACTTGCCGTAGGCCAGTGCCAGTGACCTGTTCCAGCAGGACGCGAGCGCGATTCCGCAGGGGTACATTGTGCTCTGCGTGTCGTTGCGAAGCCCCTGCGGGCCGTCCGCCGTGCGGATTTCAGGTATGCCGAGTCGCGGGACTCCATAGATGCGGAACCCGTCGGCGTCTCCGGCGATAAAGTCAATCTTTTCTTCGAGGGTCATCCGGGCAACCAGCTCGGAGGCCCTCTGCCGGGACTCGTCACCGATTGTCACCTGAGCGAGTGCGGGCAGCGCGGCGGCCGCCGAAAGCGCGAGTGTCAGAATTTTCTTGAACATTATTTAGTCGTTGTAGTTTGAATAATTTTCGTCAATCTCGAAGGACTTGATGACGAGCGAACCGGCAGCATCTTGAATTCCGTATTCGTAGTTGAAGCCCTTGATAGAGGAGTCCGCCGCCCAGATGTCGCCGACATTTGTGCTGTTGTCGAGTACAAGAGTTCCGTTAATCCACACCTTCCTTGAAAGCGTGAGGTTCTGGTTCGTGCCTGTTCTCTGCGTAGGCTTGATGAGAAGCCTGATGGACTTGAACTGTGAGTAGTCGGTAGGGAACGTTCCTTCAGTGAATTTCTTGGTGTCGTTCCAGGTGTTGTCCCAGCCCCCGTCGAATCCGAAGCCGACCTTGTGCCCGTTGGCGTCTTTCGTCTCTCCGCCGCAGGCAAGCAGGGCCGTGTCATGACCATACTTCAGCATCATGTAGATTATTCCTCCCTGCCAGTTGTTCACACAGAAAAATCCCTCTGTCAAATTCACATCCTCAAACGTCCAGACATAGTTTCCATATTTGAAATCCTCGGAGGTCTTCAGCCAAACAGAGTTCTTGCTGTCCAGTTTGAGTTTCACGGATCCGTCGTCGTATGATTCGTAGAGACTGTTGTCGCCGTTTTGTTTGTAGGCAGCGCTTGTCAGGAACAGCTCCATTGTCTTCGGCGCAACGCCTTCAACGGCAGTCGCAGGTTCAAGCGTAACCGTATATTTCTTCGCTACAGGCCACTTTGACTTAGGGAATACGACCGTGAAGCTCTTACCGTCATCATTCTTCGTCACCGTAGCCTCATCCGGGTCTGAAATGGAGACTTTCCAGTCGATGGTGGAGCTTACCTCGTATGTCTTGGCATTGGCAGAGCCTCCTCTCCAGTAGCATTTCCTTTCAGAAAGAGTGTAGGCCTTGGCGAAGTCGAACGCTCCGGTGACGCTGCAATTCCCGTCGAGACTGAAATTGAGGGTATAGACATTGCCGGAAATGAACTTCTTGGACAACTTCATCGTCTTGCAGATGCTGTGCTTGTCCGTGTTGATGACGATTGTAAGATATTCGTTGTCAAGAGAGAACGGCGCGGTGACCGCCCATGCTGCAAGATTGCCGAGCGTTGTCCCCTCCGGTACGAAGACCTGAACATAATCGGCCGGACTCGAAAACTTCATTGTGCCGTCGATTAGGCTGACGTTCATCTCTCCGGAAAGTTTCTTGCCTGCGGCCAGAAGTTCTACAGATGAAACCGCCTCATTCTCAGTGATGCCCTCCACCGAAATGCCTGCAACGCTGATGCAGATGTAGGAATTGAGGTGCGCGAACTGCCAGTCACTGATTGCTGCGGTCCCGCTGTTGAGTGTGGAGGTTTGAGGCTTTCCAATCATAATTGCCGCCGATGCGTCGTATGAGGTTCCGGTCATGGTCTGTACGCTCGGAAGATTCAGCAGGGCCGCCGCAGGGTTGCTGGTAGCTCCGCTTGTATAAGGGTAGTAGGCGTAGAGCGTCTGCTCGTCCTCCGATGCCGTCACCTTTCCCGTGAACTTTGCCGTTCCGTCGGACAGAAGCGTGATTGTATGCTTGGCATTTACAGTTCCCGCCGTAGTATAGACACCGATGGCATCGGTCTCCGCCCAGTTTGCAGTGAATCCGTCAGTCTTGTCGCCGGAGATTGTCGTCTTTGTCTGAGGCTGGCCCGCGTATGATGTAAGCAGAACCTCATCTGAAGTCTGCACAGGAGCGATGCTCTCCTTCGCGCATCCCGCCGCAAGAGCAAGGACACAAAATGCTGAAAAATACTTTTTCATAGTTGCTTTCCCACCTTTTAGAACGCGATGTCATTACTTTCCGAATCATAGGACAGTTTTCCGGCGCGTCCAGCCTCGCCATAGCTTTGTGCGAATCCGCACTCGGTCTCAATTCTTATGACCGAGATTTTCGGAGCAGAGTAGGCTGCCCCTTCCATTGAATTTTTAATCATGATTAAATTCTTGTTGATAAATGCTTTATGTAACGTGTCTTAGATTGACACTATAATTTGGTTGCCCTCACCCAATCGACGTGCATATATGACGGAGCGGTGAGGTTCTTCGCTCCGACGGGGCTGGCGCTGAGGATGATGTAGTAGTCCGAAGTGAACGGCCACTGCTTCATCTCGGCCTCATCGGCGAGGTGCATGTTCTCGTAGGTCATCGTCTTTTCGCCGTTGGTGTAGAAGACGAGGCTGTTTTCGAGTATGTCAAGCCCGTAGATGTTGTACTGTCCGGCGTTATATCCCTTATATACAGGCTTGCCGGCGTATTTGTTGCTCTGGTCAACGACGTCGATGTAGTGGCTGTGGACGGTCTGCTGGATGTAGTCGTGGAGGTAGCTGTGCTCGAGGATGTCTATTTCGCCGCCGTCAGGCCAGCCCTTGTAGATCTGGTATCTCGAATCGGGCATCAGCCAGAACGCCTGCCCCGCATTGTCGCAGTCATCGACGAACTTGATCCGTGCCTCGATGTGGCAGTCATACTTGATGTTAACCTTGTACTCGGTCTTGATTCCGCCCGAGCGCACGACCCCGTCGTCGTCACGCTTTACGACAAGCACGAGGTTGCCGTCCTTCACGTAGGAGTGCTCCGGCTTCCCGGACATATCCGTCTGCCATGCCGCCGTTCCCTTGCCGATGAGCGACCAGAACTCTGGGTTGACCTCCCCGTCGGTGTCGAACTCGTCGCGGAAAATCACGTCCTTGCCGTCAATCTGCGGCAGTTCGGACACATATTTCGTAAGCTTCACCGTCCATTTCTGCGAAGTCTCGCCCCTGCTCACGGTGAACTCCTGCGACTGCGGCCAGCTTCCGAGAAAGTCATTCGGGTCCGGGCTTATCGTCGCCCCGTCCGCCAGGTCGACGCTCACGCCGCTGACATATCCGCCGTACTCGATGACTCCGATTGTCGCCGTCCCGCTTTCCTCGTCGAGGTTGGCATGATAGCTCAATTCATTCACCTTCAGTGCAAAGTCCTTCAACAAAGGTTCCGTTTCCGCATCCCCTCCGTTCTTCACGCACGCCGTCGTCGCCAGCAGAGCCATTATCAATATTTTCATTTTCTTCATTTATCTATTACTGTTTCAATTATCTTCTCTTAAAGAAAAACTTTAAGAAATCTCTTGGATGAGAATATGGGATAAAAAGATGGAGTGCAAGGCCTGCGAAACCTTTTCAACCGGAGCAACCTAATGGTTGTGAGGATTGAAAAGTTGAGCGTAACGCAGCAATCCGCTTTTTTGCCCCTATTCTCCCCAATCAATAAATTCATAAGGTAATGTATATTGCCAACCACTCCAGACGGTAGTCTGGTTTGCGGTGCCGCCGCTTTCCCACGCCCCGACAAAGATGTGGAACTTGAGCTCCTGGCTGAACTTCAGCGCGCTCGTCTGCACATCTGCGCCGTTTGCCGTGTATGAGCCGAGCACCCTGTCGTCGAGCACCCACGAGAACACCGCCCAGCCGTCCTTGTCCGGAGTCATCCTGATTCCGAACTTGTGGTCTTCGGCGCTGCTGTACGGCACGTTGAAGTCCGGGAATGTCTTTGTGTTGCCCTTGTCGACCATCGTCACGTTGGTCCTTCCCGCGCCCGCATCGACGAACCACCTCATGTCGAAGTCCCCGCACTGGAAGTAAATCACCGGCTGAGCATTTGCGGAGGAGGCCTTCATGAAGAAGTCCCAGTTTCCGGCGGCGCAGTTGTAGCGGTGAACCTTCTGTGCCCCATAGATTTCGAGGCAGCTTCCCACGACCTTGCAGCTTGATTTGTCGTTGTCCGCGCCGTTGATAATCCACTGCTCAAGACCCGTCGCGTCGAAGTCGTAGTAGTCCGGAGTCGGGTTGTATGCCTGACGCACGACTATGCTCTTGACTATCTGCTCGAACCCCTCGGCTGCCTTGGTCTTGAGAAGAACCTCCACCGTCCTGATTGACGCGCCGGTGTTCTCCGTGAGGGCAATCCGCAGCGTGCCGTCTCCGCTGAACTCCGTCTGCGGGAAGTCAATCCATCCGGCACCGGCGTCGGCTTTCTCCACGCTCCAGTCGGCATTAGAGCTGACTTCCACAGAGAGCGTCTGAGCGTCGAAGGTCGTTCTCATCCTCGTCCGGGCGGGGGAGAGAACGACGCCGTCCTGCCATACGCGCACGGTCTGCTCCTTCTCGTCATGACGGTTGAGCACGGCGATGTCGGCATAGCGTCTCTCGCCCTTGTTCTCCGCGCTTACGGCAAGAACGATTTCCGCATCTCCGTGTCCCGAGTCCTTAATCAGTGTCAGCCATGAGGCTTTGTCGTCCTTGACAAGGCTCCAGTCCTGATTCGCGAGTATGCTGAACTTCGCCGTTCCGCCGAACTGCCCGATTGTAAGATCCTCCGCGCCCTCGATGTTGAGGTAGGCGGTTCCCTTCTGCCGCACCGGAATCCATTTCCCGATCCAGTAGTCGCTCTGAATCACGAGCGTGTCGAGCCTGTCGTCGAGTTCCGTGTTCTCGGTATATTGCACCGTCACGTCGAAAAGTTCCGACGCTCCGCCCTCTGACGGACTTATGCTGCACCACTGCGGCTCCGTCCCATAGACCTTCCACGGGTCGGTGGATTTCACCTGAAGACGTATCGGCTCCGGAGAGGCTGCCGTCAGCGTGTAGCTGTCCTCGGCAAGGTAGCGCAGATCGACCCATTTCATCGGGTCGTCTTCCCTGCAGGAGACAAACGCGCCTGCAATGAGAGCCGAACCGAATAATATTGTTTTACTTATATTCATCAATATCAGTTAACTGAGGAATTATATGACTGCGCGGAGGTTGCTGACAACCTCACCCGCAAAATCAGTCGTTCGCGTATTTGCTGTAGTCGGTGTCGATTTCAAATGACTTGATTGTAATCGAACCTAAGGCATCCTGAATCCCTGTGCAGTAGAAGAGACCGCATGACTCGGCGTTTGCCGCCCAGATGTCGCCGACATTTGTGCTGTTGTCGAGTACAAGAGTTTCGTTAATCCACACTTTCCTTGAAAGCGTGAGGTTCTGGTTCGTGCCTGTTCTCTGCGTAGGCTTGATGAGAAGCCTGATTGACTTGAGCTGTGAGTAGTCGGTAGGGAACGTTCCTTCAGTGAATTTCTTGGTGTCGTTCCAGGTGTTGTCCCAGCCCCCGTCGAATCCGAAGCCGACCTTGTGCCCGTTGGCGTCTTTCGTTTCTCCGCCGCAGGCGAGCAGTGCCATGTTGTAGCCATACTTGAGCATAAGGTAGAACGGACCGTTCCAGTTGTTCACGCAGAAGTAACCTTCCGTGAGCCTGACGTCGCTGAACTCCCAGACGAAGTTGCCGTACTTGTACTCGTCGAATGTCTTCATGAAGGCATTGCCCTTTTCCGCAAGCGTCAGCGTGAGAGATCCGTCCTCGTTGATTTTGTAGGCGGACTCATCCTTGTTGTCGATGTATGAAGCCGGCGCGATTGCCATGTCAATTGTCACAGGCTCAACGCCCTCGATTGTCGTGACAGGGGTTACGGTCACGGTAAAGCTTTTTCTGCCGAACCACTTTGACATAGGGGCTTCAACCTTGATGCCGGCTTCAGTCTTGCCTGCAGTGAAATATTCGTCGGAAACGGTGACGTTCCAGTCGATGTTCGCATCGACCTTGATTTCCTTCTCACCGCCCTTGTACTCAAAGACTTTCTCGCCTTCTTCCAGTTCTTCAACCTCGAAGACCAGTCCCTCGATTGAAGCCTCGAATGACTCTGAGGCGTCCTCGCTCGTGACGGTGACGGTGGCGGTGTGACCCTTCCCGTCGGTGTATCTTGCCGTTGCGGTGACGGTCACGGGCTGGTCTGACGCCTCGCCGGAAGCCGGCTCAAAAGTGAGCCAGTCGGAAGGTGCGGCGGTAACAGCCCACGGCTTGTTGGAGATGACTGTGAATGTCTGCTTGCCTCCCTCCTTCGCGAACTTCTCCGTGAAAGGAGTGACGCTAATCTGGCCCGGAACGCCCTGGATGAACTTCACGAGAGTCGGCTTTTCGATGCCTTCTCCCTCGATTGTGAGAGTGGCCTCGCGTGAAGCCGCGCCGGTGTTGTCATCGAACTTCACGATGATTGTCTCCGCGAGCGAGCTTTCCCTGCTGCTTGACGGGGTTGCCCTGCACCAGGTCTCGCTGCTCGTGATTGTCCACGGAGTGTTCGCCGCGATGTCGAACGATACGGACTTTGCCGCAGTCGCAGCCACCGTGTAGCTCTCCTGTGCCGTGCACTCGAGTTTCTTTGACGGCTTCTGTTCCTGCTCCTTCTGGCAGGAAACAGCAAGAACCGCCGCCGTAAGGGCGATTGCCGAAATCAAAAATGTTCTTTTCATGATCATAAAAATTTTTATGGTTATTAATTGTATATATCATCTTAGAGATTTGAGATGTATTTTGGAGTCAGACACTCAAATCACCAGCCCTTGTTTTGTGGGGCCAAATGAGTGTTCTTCGCCAGCTCCGACTGCGGAATAGGGTAGAGGTTCATCCTGTTGTTCCATTTCCTCGTGTCGCAGTCCTTCCGGGAATAGGTCTTGTCGCTCCCGGACTTCACGATGCTCACGCCATAGATGTCAATCTGGCTGTCCGGCCCGAGCATCCATCGCCTCACGTCCCAGAACCTGTGGTCCTCGAACGCGAACTCCACCCTCCATTCGTTGCGGACTTCATCCAAGAAGCGGCTCTCGACCTTCTCCGTGCACTCCGGCATACCTGCATTCCTGCGCACTCGGTTCAGCGCCCACGCGGCGGAGCGTGTGAACTCGTCGTCGCTGTAGTCCGGATTACCGAACGCCCCGGCCATGGCCTCGGCATAGCTCAGCAGAGTCTCCGCATAGCGGAACACCACCCAATGATGACGGTAGGTAGCCTTCGCGTTAGGGTCGAAGCTCGTGTTCTCGATGACATATTTCCGGAGGTAATATCCCGTCGGAGTATATCCCTGAAGCACCTCACCGGCGTCCTGACCTCCGTCGAAAGTCTCGATTGCCGAGCCCTTGAACACCGAACCGTCGCAGACGAGCGTCCTCGCCATTCTCGGGTCGCGGTTGGAGTATGGCTTCTTGGGATTGAACTTGGGGTCGGCGCTGGTGTAGCCGCCCCGGGTGAGCGTCACCGCAAAGCCGTTCACTGTCCTGAATGCGGAGGCAAGGTTCTCGGTCGGATAGACGCAGTTCTGCACCGAGCCGCGTGAGCCGTACATGAACCTCAGCGGAAAGCAGTTTGCCTCGAAGGACGAGCTGTTGTTGTTCATCCGGACAAATATGTTCTCGCGCGAGCTGATGTTGTTGCACTTGTCCCCGGTTTCGAGGGCATACAGCCCCGAGTCAATCAGCTCAAGGGCCGCCTTTGCCGCCTTCTTCCAGAGTTCCTTGTCGTCGGCCGGGTTGTGGAGCGGGCTCGCCGCATAGAGCAGAGCCTTGGTCTTCAGGGCCATCGCAAAGCCTTTGGTGACGCGTCCGACCTCCTTGTAGGGCTGGTCTTCGTAGGACGCGGGGAGAACGGCCGCGCATTCGTCGCATTCGCTGACTATGAAGCCGACAGCGTCTTCAAACGAGGTCTTGCCGATGCTGTTGGCCTCTTCGGTGGTGAGGACGCGGGTCGGCATGGCGATGTCACCGTATCTCTTCGCGAGCTCGAAGATGTAGAACGCCCTCAGCGCCCTCGCCTCGTGGCTGAAATATTTGAACTGTTCCATCCAGTTCTCGTAGTTCGGGTCGGTCCGGTAGCGCGAGAAATCGACCGTCACTACTGACGCGATGAACTCGTTTGCGGCGCGGATTCCGTTGTAGAATCCCCATCCCGTGTCGTAGGTGTTTATCGCGGACCAGCTTCCGTTGGTGAATCGCTGCACCGGGGACGTCGGGTTGCCCCAGAGCGCGTCGTCCGCGGCGCAGTCCCTCATCGCGCCGTCGAGTGCTCCGAAATCCTGCGGAATGTAGGAATATACGTTCGTCAGAACCTGTTTCGTCTTGTCGAAGTATTTATACACATCCTCCTTCCCCTGAAGTCCGTTCGTCTCGTCGAAGTCGAGATACGAGCAGGCGAATGTCGCCGGGAGCGCGAGGAATATGGATATTGTCCGAATTATTTTCATTGTCGTGAATATTGTTGAATATGAAAAAACAATGTCTAAAAGTTGAGGCGCAGTCCTGCCCACCATGCGCGGGACGTCGGATAGCCGGCGCCGATGCGTTCCGGGTCCACGATGCCGAGCGAGTCGATGCTGAAGACATCCGTACCCTTGAGGTATAGCTCCATGGTCATGACCCTGAGCATGCTCTTTGGGAAGGTGTAGGAAACGGTCACGTCGCGCAGCTTGAGGAACGAGCCGTCGCGGTACCAGACGCTGCCGTTGCGGTAGTTGTTGGCGTTCGAGACGGTCGTGAGGCGAGGAACCGTCGCGTTCTCCGAGCTTTCGAGAGTCCACGGGGTCTCCTTTGAGAGGAACGACTTCGACAGGTTGCCGTTGCTCACGAGCGGTTTGTAGAGAGGGGAGTCCAGCATATTCACGGTCATGTGCCCTATGCCCTGAAACGCCGCAGATACCTTGAATCCCTTCCATCCGAAGGTGAGGCCGAATCCGTAGTACCATTCGGGGATGGTCGAATAGCCTATCGGGACAATGTCCTCGTCCGTAATCCGGAAGTCATCGTTCTGATCGACATATTTGATGTCTCCCGGCTGCACGGTCGTGAAGGTGTGGGTTATGGTGCTGCGTATGTCGCTCTCGCTGAAGAAGAAGCCGTCGGCCTCAAGTCCGTAGCACTGCCCGACGCGGTTGCCCCTGTGGTAGAGGTAGTCATAGCGCTGCCAGTCCTGGTCGTCCTTGACGACCTTGCTCGTGAGGAAGGATGCGTTTGCATAGATTCCGTAGCTGAAGTCTCCCCGGCGCTCGTTCCACGAGAGGGAGATGTCCGCTCCCGCCCAGTCGTCGACGCCGGCGCACTGCTTGCCCGCGCTGACTCCGAGAATGCCGGAGACCGTCGATGACGCGTTTATGAGAATGTCGCTCCTGCGCTCGTAGAACCCCGTGCCGTAGAACGAGAGCCTGTTTCCGAGGGCTTTCAGCTCGACGGCCCCGCTTGCCTTCGTTGACTTTTCCGGGACTATCCTCTCGACCGGAAGGCTGCCCTCCGCGATGCCGTAGGAGAGACCTCCGTCGGTGAAGTAGTAGCTGCCCGCTCCGGCGGAACCGAATGACTGATACTGCAGCTCATGGACGAGCGAGCCGTCCCAGCCGGAGAGCCCTGCCGAAGCCGAGAACCTCAGCAGGTCAATCCCCTCCACGCCCTTGAGGAAGCTTTCCTCCGATGCTGTCCAGGCGAGGTTCACCGCAGGGTAGAACATCATCCTGTGTCCCTTCACGAGATAGGCCGAGCCGGCACAGTTGAGTACGAAGTCCGCGCTGTAGCGCCTGTCGTAGGAGTATGAGCCGGTCATTCCGGCGGATATGCGCCTGTTCGAGTTGTTCTGTCCGGAAGCGGTGTGCGACTGAATGTCGAAGATTGCCGCAGCCCCGACCTTGTGCCTGTTGAAGGTCCTGTCATAGACCACCTTGGCGTTGAAGTCGAAGTCGAGATATAGGGAGTTGAACCACGAGCCGTGGGTGAGGACCTTGGAGTTCGTTCCGTAGTCTTTCTGGGAGGTGACCAGCGTTCCGTCGTCCGCGATTGTCGGGCTGAGCACCCTGTACATATAGGTCTTTGTGGCGCTTTCGGCCATTGTCCCGTAGTCGTCGAATGAAATCGCCGCCTCCGCCCGCAGGCCTTCCGTGAGGACGTCGAGGCGCTGGATTAACGACAGGTCGGCGTTCACCGCCCCTCCTATGGTCTTGGTGTTGCCTGTTCCGAATAGCAGCGCGACGGGGTTGTTCGCTCCGTAAAGTTCGGAGCCTCCGTACATCCCGTTGGACGCCATGATTGGGAACGCCGCCGACGGGGTGTTGTAGAGGGCGCTGAATATGCTGCCGTAGTTCGCCCTGTTCTGTTCGTTGAAGCGGGCGAGCAGGCCGAGCCTCATTTCGGTCGTGCGGGTGAGCTGCACGTCGATGTTGGTCCTCGCGCTGAGCCGGGTGTCGGAAGGAACCGCGCTGTAGCGGCTGTCGGCGCTCTGTGACTTGAAGAATCCGCGGTCGTACATATAGTCAACCACGGTGTAGTGGCGGAACTTTCCGCTGCCGCCCTCGAAAGTGAGGTTTAGACGGTTGTTGTGCGCGATGCTGTTATAGACTTCGTTCCACCAATCCACGTTCGGGTAGGCGTAGGGGTATTTCCCGGACTTGAACGCCTCGATTTCGCGGGCGTTGTAGCGCTGCGCGAGCCCGTCGTTCCTGAGTGTGGCGTTGAGAGTCTCGGCATAGAGTCCGGCGTCGGCAAACTCGGGCGAGCGCCACTGAGTCCGGAAGCCGTACTGGTAGTTAGCACCGACCTTGAGCCTGCCTTCCTTTGCGCGTCTTGTGGTGACGAGAACGACTCCGTTCGCCCCGCGCACCCCGTAGAGTGCTGCTGCAGCGGCATCGGTGAGTATCTCGACGCTCTCTATCTCGTAGGTCGTCAGCAGGCTGAGGTTTCTCGGGAAGCCATCGACGAGCACGAGCGGAGTCTTGCCGTGTATGCTCAGCGTGCAGTTGTCGGTGGTCGCGTCGCCGCTGCCGGCATAGATGTTCAGCCCGGCAATCTTTCCGAACAGGGCGCGTCTGACGTCGATGTAGGGATTCTCTTCCAGCGTCTCTCGTTCCACCCGCGCCATCTGCACTGTCTCCGCCTTGTCCTCCTCCCCATTCCGGGCCGAAGCCGCAACTGGGAAGAGCAGGACGGACACAAGCGCCGGTATCATATTTCTGTATTTCATAAACATATTTCGGTTATCAGATTTTTTATCAAGCTTACCAACCTGGATTTTGAGTCATCCCATAGTTCATATCAATTTCGGTCTTTGGAACCGGACTGAGATACCATTTAGTGTCCCAGCTGTTCGCCCATGTCCTCGTGTTCAGCTCAATCACATTGAAGGTGAACGACTTCGGGTTGGTCTGGCGGTCGCCCTTGGATTCAAGTCCGTAGAGCTTCTTCCTGAAGTCCTGTTCGCGTCCCCTGCGGATGAGGTCGAACCAGCGCACCTCCTCGAATCCGAGTTCAAGCGCCCTCTCCCGGAGCACGGCCTCGCGGAAATCCTCCTTGCTCATTCCAGACTTGAGGTCAGAAAGGCCCACGCGCTGACGCAGCTGATTGACGTAGCTGTAGGCAAGCGTCCCCGGGATGCCGTTGTATTCGTTCAGCGCCTCGGCATATCCGAGCATTATCTCCGGCAGTCGCAGGTATGGCCACTGGATGTAGCCGTTGCGGTCCGCGTTGTTCTCAAGTATGAACTTCATCTGTCCGAATCCCGTGGATGGGCTGCCGTGCTTGGGGTGGTTGACATGAAGCGGGGCGGTGGTCCCGTCGTACCAGGTTGAGCCCGGAACGGCCACGGTCTCGTAGAGTCTCGGGTCGCGGGTGATGTTGCCCTCTGCGTCGAAGAACGGCTGCCTTGACGGCGCACTCCAGTTGAAGCCTTCCGGAAAATCGCTTCCGTCCTTCCACGGGAACATATTCACGTAGTTCAGTGTCGGGCCGGAGTAGTTCCTTTCCGCGAAGAATGACTTGAGAAGAGTCGCGGCGGATGTCCCGCGCCTTGTCGAAATCAGAATCTCGCTGTTGCCCCTGTCGTAGTACGCGCTGCGGAAGGCCGCCCTTCTCGCCTTGTCCGTTGCCTCGGCAGGCTGGACAAGGGCCACGGAGCCGTTAGTCCGCAGCTCCCTGAAGAAGTCCTCGCAGGCCTTGACGGCGCGTCCCCAGCGCTCGCGGTCATAGTTGCCGTAGCAGGTGTAGCTGTCGGCGGCCGGATGCCACGGCGCGTCGGAGTTGAAGGTCGGGCTGGCGGCGAAGAGGAGCACGCGG
>CAKUPC010000016.1 GCA_934675095.1 uncultured Bacteroidales bacterium
GTTGCCGAACGCATCCACATAGACCATGCAGCCCGTCTTGCCCTCGCTGAAGAGCTGATATACGCCCATCGCGAGCTCGGTGCAGTAGGTGAGGTCGTATGCGACAGGATCCTGGCAGCGGACGTCGTAGCCAATCTCCACAGGACGGCTCTTCACCTTCACGCCGAGCTTCTTGAACTCCTTCTCAAGCAGGTCGTTGAAGAGGACTGCCTTTGAAATTTTGCCGAGCTCCGGGTGTCCGTGCTCGTCGTAGGTGAAGTGGATGCCGGCAGCGGCCGCTTCCTTGGCCACCTCCTCATTGTGGAAGAGACCCTCGGCGGCGATGATTGTGCCGTAGTTGATTCCGAGAAGCTTTCTCTTGACGATTGCGGAAATGGAAAGCTTTATGATTTTCTCAAGGGTCATCTCGGTGTGGTTGAACATCTCCGGGATGATGGTCATCGGGCAGTGGGTCGCCTCGCCGATTCCGAGCGCAAGGCTTCCGCAGGTACGTCCCATCGCGCTGATGATGAGCCAGTTGCCTGAGGTGCGTGCATCCTCATAGACGGTCCTCGCGATGTGCGCTCCCTCGTTCTTTGCGGAGTTGTAGCCGAAAGTCGGGGTGTTGTTCGGAAGAGGAAGGTCGTTGTCGATGGTCTTCGGGCAGTGGATGTTGGCGATAGGATAGTTCTTCGCGGCGAGGAACTTGGAAATCCTGTTCGCGGTGGAAGCGGTGTCGTCGCCGCCCACGGTCACGAGAAGTTTGATGTTGTTCTCCTTGAAGAGGTCGAGGTTGAAGTTCTCCTCGAAGTCCTTGTCGGTCGGCTTGAAACGGCTCATCTCAAGGTAGGAACCTCCGCGGTTGAAGTAGCGGTCAGCCTTGGCGAAGTCGATGTCCTCGGTGCGGGCGTTCTTGGAGAAAAGTCCGGAGTAGCCGCCGTGAAGGCCGATTACCCTGTAACCCTTTGACAGGAAAGTCTTTGCAACGCTCATTGAAACTGAGTTCATTCCCGGGGCAGGACCGCCGCCGCAGAGAATAATGATTGAATCTTTCATAATTCCGTATTTTTAATATATGAATATTCGTATGTCAATATATCCTTTCGTCGTCACAAAATCCGTCATATCCGGAGATATTCACGATTTCGCGGTGCAAAAATACAACTAAAATCCAACATCCCCGAATTTTTGGTTAAATTTGTAGGTTTTTAGGTGTCTTTCGCGACTATATTTATATTGCCGAAAATGGAACAGAGAGAAAAGGACATACTGCGTATCCGTGAACTCCGGGAAATCCTCACCGAGAGCAACAGACGCTACTATGTGGATAACGCCCCTACAATCAGCGATTTCGACTACGACCGTCTGATGTATGAACTCATTGACCTTGAGAAAAGATACCCCGAACTCGTCACTCCGGACTCCCCCACTCAGCACGTCGGGAGCGACCGCACCAAGGAGTTCGCGCAGTACCCGCACCGCTACCCTATGCTCTCGCTAGGCAACACCTACGACATCTCTGAGGTCGCAGCCTTTTCCGAGCGGGTCTCCAAGTCCCTCAGCGGCACGCCCTTCAGCTACAGCTGCGAACTCAAGTTCGACGGCACCGCAATCTGCCTGACATATAAAAAGGGAGAACTCTTCCGCGCCCTCACGCGTGGCGACGGCACTGTGGGAGACGACGTCACTGCGAATGTACGGCATATTTCCAACATTCCGCTGAAACTTCACGGTGGCACGTTCCCCGACGAATTTGAAATCCGCGGGGAAATATATATGCCCTACGAGGCCTTCGACAGGCTCAACGAGGAACGCGAGCGCGACGAGGATGTCCCTTTCGCGAATCCGCGCAACGCCGCGTCAGGCTCGCTGAAGCTCCTGAACCCTTCCGAGGTCGGAAAACGCGGGCTGGAATGCACCCTCTACCATCTTCTCGGCGAAAACCTGCCGTTCGAGACCCACACTCAGGCGCTCGCTGCGGCGAAATCGTGGGGGCTGCCGGTGTCGGACAAGATGAAGGTCTGCCACAGCATAGGGGAAATCGAGGACTACATAGCCTACTGGGACACGGAGCGGAAGAAGCTCCCGTTCGCCACGGACGGCATCGTGATAAAGGTGAACGAGCTGCCCTATCAGAAGGCGCTCGGCTACACCTCCAAGTTCCCGCGCTGGGCCGTGGCCTACAAGTTCAAGGCGGAACAGGCGCTCACCAAGCTGCTTTCCATTGACTATCAGGTCGGAAGGACAGGCGCCGTGACTCCGGTCGCGAACCTTGAGCCGGTGCTTCTCTCGGGGACGACGGTCAAGCGCGCGAGCCTGCACAACTCGGAGCAGATGGAGCTTCTGGACGTGCGCATCGGGGACTATGTCTATGTGGAGAAGGGCGGGGAGATTATCCCCAAGATTACGGGGGTTGAGCTCTCGAAGCGCAATGCAGCCCTGACCAAACCGGTTTTTCCCGAGCACTGCCCCGACTGCGGCTGCACATTGGTGCGTGACGAGGGCGAGGCAAAGTTCTTCTGCCCGAACATCCATGGCTGCCCGACCCAGATAAAGGGGCGTCTCGTGCATTTTCTCAGCCGCAAGGCGATGAACATACTCGCCGGCGACGCTACCGTCGAACAGCTCTACAACCTCTCGCTGGTCAGGACGCCGGCCGATTTCTATGACCTCGACAAGGAGCAGCTGCTGACGCTCGACGGCTGGAAGGAGCGCTCGGCCGAACGCTTCCTCAGGAGCATCAGCGATTCGAAGAACACGCCGTTTGAGCACGTGCTTTTCGCTATTGGAATACGCTATGTGGGCGAGACGACGGCAAAGACGGTCGCGAGGTTCTTCAAGAACATCGACGAGGTGGCCGCCGCGGACCGCGAGACACTGCTTTCCGTGCCGGACGTGGGCGAGGTGATTGCGGACAGCATCTATGACTTCTTCATGGACCCGGACAACATACGCGAGGTCCAGCGCCTGAGGGCAGCCGGGCTGAAGATGGCGGTCAGCGAGGGAGAGACGGAGACAAGCGATGTGCTCGGCGGAGCGACAGTCGTGATTACCGGCAACTACAGCATACCGCGCGACAGCATGAAGGCCCTCATCGAGGCGAACGGCGGCAAGAACTCCTCGTCGGTGAGCGGGAAAACGGACTATCTGCTCGCCGGAGAGAAGCCCGGACCGGAAAAGATAAAGAAGGCGGAAGCGCTCGGAATAAGGATAATCACCGAATCCGAGTTCATGGACATGATTTCCGCGGCGAAGGGAGAGGAGGAGAATGCCGGGGCCGGCTCCGGGGACAGGGGCATTGACGCGAAGGTTCACGACGGAGAGCAGCTGAGCCTCTTTTAGAAACATCGTTTACAAGATTATATGAGCACGATTTCAGAATTTACTCCACAGGACTACGCGCTGATTGCGAGGGAATATGCCTCCCTCAAGGAGGCGGCGAAGAGGCGCTGCGCGAACCAGGAGGAGCTTGACATAGTACAGAAGGCGTTCGATTTCGCGAATGAGGCGCACAAGGGCGTGAGACGACGTTCCGGCGAACCGTATATAATACATCCGATTGAGGTCGCGAAGATAGTCGTGGGCGACATCGGTCTCGGCTACAAGTCCATCGTCGCCGCGCTTCTGCACGACGTCGTCGAAGACACGGAATATACCTCCGACGACATACGCAACCTCTTCGGGGAAAAGATAGCCTCCCTCGTCGATGGCCTGACGAAAATCAAGACCGTGCTCGACAACGAGGACAAGGCGCAGAACAAGAGCATACAGGCGGAGAACTTCAAGCGCATACTCCTCACTCTCAACGACGACGTGAGGGTGGTTCTCATAAAGCTCGCCGACCGCCTGCATAACTGCCGCACCATCGAGTTCATGCCCGAACACAAGCGGGACAAGATTCTGAGCGAGACGATGTTCATCTTCATCCCGCTCGCCCACCGGCTCGGCCTCTACAGCATAAAGTCGGAGATGGAGGACATCTGGCTGCGCTACAAGGAGCCGCAGGCCTTCAACGAGATTCAGGCGAAAATCAACCGCAACGTCAGCGACAAGGAGAAGCAGGTCGATGAGTTCATCGGCACAGTGAGGGAACTTCTCGACAGGATGGGGATAAACTACGAGATTCGCAAGAGGGTGAAGTCCCCCTATTCCATCTGGCACAAGATGAAGACGAAGAACGTCACCTTCGAGCAGGTCTATGACCTCTACGCCGTGAGGATAATCTTCGACCCTAAGAACGCCGGCGACATCGAGAAGGAAAGGGAGGACTGCTACAGCATATATGTCGCCATCACCAACAAGTTCGACTACAAGGCCGACCGCTTCCGCGACTGGATTAAGCAGCCTAAGAACAACGGCTACGAGGCTCTGCACTGCACGGTGATGAGCAAGTCCGGAATCTGGATTGAGGTGCAGATACGCTCCCGCAGGATGGACGACATCGCGGAGAAGGGAATCGCGGCGCACTGGGCCTACAAACGGGACGGATTCGTCGGGGAGAACGACAGCGAGATGGACAAGTGGATTGCGAAGGTGCAGGAGATTCTGATGAATCCGGACGTCAACGCGATGGAACTTCTGGACATGATTCACAATGACCTGACGGCCTCGGAGATATTCGTCTTCACTCCCAAGGGCGAGCAGAAGTCAATCCGGAAGGGCGCGACGGCGCTGGACTTCGCCTACATGATTCACACCCACATCGGCAACAAGGCCATCGCCGCGAAGATAAACCTCAGGCTCGAGCCGCTCTCGTATGTGCTCCGCCCCGGCGATCAGGTGGAAATCATCACCGCGCAGACAGAGAACCCCAAGCGGGAATGGCTGACCTTCCTGAAGACTCCGCGCGCGCTCAGAATTGTGACCGACTATTTTGACAAGCTTGACCGGCAGAAGGCTGCAGAGGAGGCCGAGACCGCGAAGAAATCCTCCGGAAAATGGACGCTGCCCTTCTTCAAGTCTTCCAAGTCCAAGTCGGAGTATGTCATCAACGACAGCCGCAACACGGACAACCAGTTTGTCATCGCCACCTGCTGCCATCCCATCCCCGGAGACCCGGTGGTCGGATTCATCGACAAGGACGGGGTCATCACCGTCCACAAGAAGTCCTGCCCGATGGCGAACAGCCTCGCGGCGACCCACGGCGACTCAATAGTGTCCCCGAAATGGGAAGCGGACGACGAGCAGAGTTTCCTTGCGTCGGTATCGCTGAACGGCATCGACAGGGTCGGTCTGCTGAACGAAATCACTAAATACATATCCTTTGTGATGAAGGTCAATCTCCAGAGGCTCGTGTTCGAGTCGAAAGACTCGATTTTCAAGGGTGAGATGGATCTGATGGTCCATGACAAGAAGAGCCTCGAAGGGCTGCTCAGGAAGCTCTCCAAGATTGAGGGAATCCAGAACGTCACGCGAAAGGACCTCTGATGACTGTATGAGCCGTGACTGGCAGACGTGCCGGGCGGCGAGTCCGAAAAATCCAACGATATGAACAGAATCTTCAAAATATTCCTGAACAGATATTTCCCCCTCCTTCCGGCGGGCATTGTGCTCGGTGTGATGGTTTTCTCGCATTCATGCGCCAACACCACCACTCCCCCGAGCGGAGGGCCGAAGGACACGATTCCCCCGATAATCAAGAAGGTGAATCCCGCGGACGGGACCATCAACGTGCCTACGCACAAGACGAAGCTGAAGTTTTCGTTCAATGAATATGTGGTCGTGAAGGATCCGACCGGAATCTATCTCTCCCCTCCTCTGGAGAAGCGCCCGAAATACAAAATTGAGGGAAAGAGCGTCGTGGTGTCGTTCGAGAGCGATCTCGATTCCAACAGGACATACACCCTCGACCTGACGAACGCGATTGCCGACAACAATGAGGGGAATATGTTCCCGGGATATACGCTCGTGTTCTCGACGGGCTCCGGTATCGACTCGATGATGGTCACGGGAACCGTTCAGGACTGCAACACGCTCAAGCCTATAAAGGGAGCCACGGTGATGCTCTACAAGGACCAGGCGGACTCGGCGGTTTTCCTTCAGCGTCCGGTGGCTTCCGCAAAGACCGACGACTGGGGATATTTCGCCGTCCGCAACATTCAGGACACCGTCTATAGGATGTATGCCGTCATAGACGAGAACGGGAACAACAAATATGACCCGGAAAGCGACAGGATTGCGTTTCTCGACTCTCTCGTGCGTCCTGTGATGAGGGTGAACGACTCGCTTCCGGAGCTTCAGAAATACGACATGAAGGACACCGTTGCCTGTCTGGCCAGAAAATCGGAATATACCCTCAATGTCTTTAAGGAGAAGCCGAGCAAGCAGATGATTGTCAATAAGGAGAGAATCGGCGAGAGGACCGCCTACATAACTTTCATGGCTCCCTACGCGCAGGTGGATTCCATCTGGATCAAGGGGGTTCCGCGGGAAAAGCTCATCACTCAGTTCAACATACAGCGCGACAGCATGGAAATCTGGGTGAATGACCCCAAGACGCAGCCTGACACCTTCTTTCTGAACGTCAAGTACATGAAGACCGACACGACGGGATTCCTCTCGGACTTCACCGAGGTAGTGAAGCTCACCAAGCCGCGGAAGACCGCCGCGGCCGCCCGCAAGAGTTCGAAGAAGGACCTGAAGAAGGAGGACACCCTCTGCGTGTTCACGGTCGATGCGAAGCCTGAGAACATCGAGCAGTACGGATTCGTGTTCGAGTTCAAGTACCCGGTGGTGGAGACAGCCTTCGACTCCATCAGGTTCACATCCGTCAATCCCCGCCAGCAGGAGAAGGCCGAGAAGTTCGACGTGGTGCAGGACAGTCTGAACCTGAGGAAATACACGCTCACCCCGAGGCTGCAGTATATGCAGGGATGGGAGTACAAGATGAAGGTTCCGCACCGCAAGTTCATGGACATCAACGGCTTCCGCAATGACAGCCTCGAAGTGAAGGTAAGCCTTCCGAACGACGACAAGCTGAGCACACTGACGATGAACATGAACAACGTGCGCAACAAGTACATAGTCGATTTGCTGAACGAGAAGAGGGACAAGGTGCTGCGCTCCTACATTATAGAGGGCGACAAGACGCTCGTCTTCCCCTACCTCAAGGCAGGAAAATACTCAATCCGCATCACCGAGGACATCAACCGCAACGGAATCGTCGATACCGGCGTGCTGCTTGAGCACCGCCAGCCGGAGAAGGTGCTGTTCTACAAGCTGGAGGACGGGACATACATACTCGACATTCCGGAGATGGCGGAAATAGAGCAGACGATTGATGTAACGGATATGTTCAAGTAACTGATTGTCACGAATGAAGAGATATTACATCATATTGCTTTCAGCACTGTTGCTTTCGGCATTTCTCCCGGGAGGACTCACCGCAGGCGCACAGGATTTCGACATTGACATAGATTCGCTCGCGACGGCGCATTTCAGCGTGGATTCGCTTTCGGACGAGGTAATTGACCGCTACGACATCAAAAAACGGAAGAAAATCAACGACTACAGCATGGTCGGCATCCAGTACGGAGTCGGACTGAGCCGCACTCTGCTCCAGCCGGAGATTGCGAAGGAGGACATGATTTTTATGCCGTATAACGTGGGCGTGCTCTACACCCGCTACGGGAAAATGTTCGGATATATGCCCTATTTCGGGTTTCAGGCCGGGCTCTTTTTCACACATGAAGGTTACAAGTTCCGCTATGACAGCAAGAAGCAGACGGTTCCGGTATTTTTAGGAGCGCAGTCGGCGGTGATGGACGTCGTCGAAGTGCCGCTGCTCGCCCACTGCCACGCCGATTTCTGGAAGATGAAGTTCATTCTGAATGCCGGGCTTTATGTGGGCTACAGGCTGAACATCCGCAGATATGCGCCGACGATGGCCGTGGAGGAAGGGCTTCAGTATGTGAATCTGACGCCCGACTACGGCTATGGCTCGGTCTCGCATGAGAGGGAGTTCGCCTCGTTCGAGAACCGCTTTGACTACGGAATCAAGGGCGGGGTCGGCTTCGGATTCATCTTCGACCCCGTTGAGATTCACATCCAGGCGATGTACAAGCACTCCTTTTCGAGCCTTTTCGAGCCGGATTATTACAGCAGGTACTATTACAGATACTCCTATCAGCAAAACATTATTGTCTCCGTCGGGCTGCATTTCCAGCTCGGCAGGCGTGTCGGCAAGACCCGCAGACAGCTTCGCGAGGAGGCCAGGGCGTTTGTGTATGAGGAAAAGCCTGTTACAGTGGATGTTAACAGAAAATAACGAATAAATCTCTCCTCGAATTTGAGACTTATTTTTTTTTTGGGGGGGGGGGAATAAACTTCAAAAAGAAAATCAAAAAATATGGAATACATCAGCAAAGCGGTTAGGGTCGGCAACATCATGATTGGAGGCGGTGCCCCGATTGTGGTGCAGACCATGTGCAACACTCACACCTCTGATGTGGAGGCGTCTTTCAGACAGTGCGTCGAGCTGGCGGGTGCCGGAGCGCAGATGATTCGTCTGACTGTTCCGTCCATAGCGCAGGTCGATTCCATAGCGGAGATTCATTCGCGCCTGAGGGCGACCGGGATTGATGTTCCGATTGTAGCCGACGTGCATTTCAGTTCGGAGATTGCCATTGCAGCGGCCGCCGTCGTGGAGAAGGTCCGCATCAATCCAGGGAATTTCCACCGGGACCATGACAAGGCACGGGAGCAGTTCGCGCGTCTGGTCGCGGTCTGCAAGGAGCACGGGACGGCGATTCGAATCGGGGTGAACCACGGCTCGCTCGGGGAGCGGATTACCTCGCTTTACGGAAACACGGCCTTTGCTATGACGGAGGCCGCCATGGAGTGGCTGCGGATGTGCCGGGAGAATGAATTTGACTCTGTCGTGGTGAGTCTCAAAGCAAGCAACACACTTGTTATGGTGGAAGCCTATCGTCTTCTTGTCGATGCCATGATTGCGGAGGATATGCACTACCCTCTTCATCTTGGAGTGACCGAGGCCGGGAACGGGGATGCTGGAAGAATCAAGTCCCTTGTCGGCATTTCGGCTCTGTTCGCGGACGGAATCGGTGACACGGTGCGCGTGTCGCTGACTGAACCGCCTGTGAACGAGCTTCCGGCGGCGCAGTATCTCTCCGACCGCTATGGTCACCGCCTTCACTCATCCATGTTCCACATATCCATGTTCGACGGAGGGCGGCGAGTCTCGGCAGTCTATAACGCGCCATCGCGCGAGAGGCTGCTCTTTGACGCGGCCTGCGACTTCGGGAAGCGGCTGCTGGACAAGGATATTGACTCGCTGAAGATTGGCGGCAGCTATCTTGACGGGAACGGCGCGGCGGTGGAGATAACACCTGAGTTCGGGGAGTATCTCGTCGATGAGCTGATGCAGGCTGCGCGCCGACGGTTCTACAGGCCGGAATACATCGCCTGCCCGGGATGCGGACGAACCATGTATAACCTTCAGGAGGCTTTTGAGACGGTGAAGGCTCGGACAGCGCATCTGAAGGGCATGGTGATAGCCGTGATGGGCTGCATCGTGAACGGACCCGGCGAAATGGCCGATGCCGATTGGGGGTATGTCGGCGAGGGCAACGGCAAGGTGTCAATCTACAAGGGCAAGGAGGCTGTCCTCAGGCACGTTCCTGAGACTGAGGCTGTTGATGAGCTTCTGCGTCTGATTGAACGGGGAGAATAAAAAGCGGTCTGCCGCGTTGCACAGTTTGCCAAAATCCTCACAACCATCAGGTTGCTGCGGTATTTGGCTTCACTGCGCGCCTTGCATCCCATCTTTTTCTTCATCCCCTTTTATTTCAGCAGTTTCTTTCGGCTGAATTTTGTGGACGAGAACCTTGTCGATTCTCGGGCCGTCCATATCAACTACTTCGAGGGAGAAGCCTTCCCAGTTGATAACCTCGCCGGCTGAAGGGATGTGGCCGGTTTCACTGAGGATAAGGCCGGCGATGGTGGTGTATTCAAAGTCCTCCATCGTGTCATCGAGAAGGTCGAAATAGGACAGAAAATCATATATCGGGCACTGTCCTTCAACGAGATAGCCGTTGGCACCGGTTATGTCCGGCTTGCCGTCGGCACCCAGACGAGGAACGATGTAGGGCTCGTCCTCCTCGTCGTCATTCACGTTGCCGACAAGTGCCTCCATGATGTCCTTCAGCGAGATGAAGCCGCAGAGCGCCCCGAATTCGTCACACACGAGGGCGCGGGATATGCGCTTAATCTTCATCTCCTCCAGAACCTTATAGACGGTCATGTTCTCGTGGAAATAGACCGGCTCACGCATCATCTTTCCGAGGTCAAACCCTGTCTTGCCGTAGCAGCGCAGAAAGTCCTTGATGTTCAGCACGCCTATGACATGATCGAGGTCGTCGTCACAGACGGGATATTCCTCGTAGATGTTCTCCTCTATCACTTCCCTCACCTGGGCTTCCGTCATGTTCTTGTCGAGCCAGACAATGTCCTGCCGGGAGGTCATTATCGTGTTCACGCTGAGGTCGCCGAGGGTGAATACCCTCTCCACGATGTCCTGCTCGACCTCGGAAACCTCCCCATCCTCGGTGCCCTCCTGCACGAGAGAGATGATTTCATCCTCCGTAACATTGTTGTCATTTTCCTTGATTCCCAGCATCTTCGCCACTCCGGCCGTGCTCTTTGAAAGAACCCAGATGAATGGAGACGCAATCTTGGAAAGCAGCTGCATAGGACCGGCCATGGCCTTCGCAACCTTCTCTGCCTTGCTCATTCCGATGCGCTTTGGCACGAGTTCTCCGAGCACGATTGAGAAGTAGGTGACGATTATCACAATCAGGGTCTTGGCAAGGCCGCTTGCCGTCGATGCAGGAACTCCCCATCTTTCAAAGACTCCGCCAAGCGCACGGGCAATCTCGTTTCCGGAAAAGATACCGGTGAGGATTCCGATGAGCGTGATGCCAATCTGGATGGTTGAAAGAAACTTGTCCGGGTCTCCTGCGAGCTTGAGGGCACGCTTTGCCTTCGCGTTCCCGTCGTCCGCCTCGCTCTGGAGGCTGGACTTCCGCGCGGAAATCATCGCGATTTCAGACATCGAGAAGACACCGTTGAGAAGGATGAGAAAGATTATTATAAATATTTCTGTCATAGTCGCTTAAACTAGCGTAAAATAATGCTGAATGGTTGTCCGACGGCTACTTGAGTTCGGCGATTACCGTCTCGCAGGCCCTCACGTCGTCACCGATTTCAACCTTGATGTCGGCATCAAGCGGAATATACATATCTATGCGCGAACCGAACTTGATGATTCCGCACTGCTCGCCCTTGTGGGCCGTGTTGCCCGGCTTTGCATAGCAGACTATGCGCCTCGCAAAGGTGCCGGCAAGCTGCTTGAAGAGTATTTCCCCGTGAGCGTTCTTCATCCCGATTGACGAGTGTTCGTTGAGTTCGGAAGCCTTAGGGAGAAAGGCGAGGTAGTATTTACCCGGATGGTACTTGTAGTAGCTCACTTCTCCGTCCATAGGCCAGAAATTCACGTGAACATTGAAGAAGTTCATGTAAATCGAGACCTGGATGCACTCCCGCTTGAGATATTCCGGCTCATAAACCTTTTCGAGGATGACAATCTCCCCGTCGGCGACCGCGGTCAGCACATTGTCTCCGGGAACGGTCTCGCGGCGCGGCAGGCGGAAGAAATAGGTGATGAAGCCCATCATAAACAGCAGCACCGCCGACAGCGGAATCGAGACATAAAGCACTCCATAGAGGAAACGCCATACTAAAAACAGCAATATGAGGCATATCAGCCAAACTACCGCGATGGTCTTGTAACAGTCCTTATGTATTTTCATAACTCCAAAATACTTCTCAAATTTCAACCTAATATATTACAACATATCGAAACACATCATATATACCGTGGCTGCGGGGATGGCGACGAGCGCGCTGTCGAAACGGTCCAGCATACCGCCGTGACCCGGAATTATAGTTCCGGAATCCTTGACGCCGCAATGCCGTTTCCACTGGGATTCGATGAGATCTCCATATACTCCGGTGACATTCATTATCGCCGCGATTGCAAGACAGTGATACCAGTTCATCTCGCTGAACGGCAGCCAGTCGAGACAGTGCATCCCGTAGGCGGCTCCCAGGGCACAGACAAAACCGCCTATGCATCCTATCCATGACTTATGGGGCGATACGGACGGAAACAGCTTCGGGCCGAACTTCTGTCCGAGTGTGCTGCCGAAGATGTAGGCGCCGACGTCGGACACCCAGATAATCACGAACATACAGAGAAGCACAAGGCCGTTGAAGTCATGCAGGGAATCGAATGCGACGAAATTCAGCAGAGTCCACGGAACGGCGATGTAGAGCAGCCCTGTGTATATGTTCGCGAACATTCCGAAGTCCTTCTTATCCTTGACATAGAGGGAGTTAATCATTACTATGAACAAAGGGATGAATGCCAGTGCGATGAAGCGCCCGGTGACGACCTCCGTCGATTGCACCAGAAATGTCACTGCGAACATTATGCAGCCGCCGACAATCGCGAGCAGCCTTGAACCCTTATAGACATCACCCATGGTCATGCTGAAGAATTCCGCCATCATCATCACGAGGGCAAACATCATCACGGCCGCGAAGATGTACTTGCCTCCTTCAAACCAGTCTCCTGACAGCAATGCCAGAAGCATCACTGCCAGGAAAACAAGTCCGGAAACTGTCCTGACTATCAGATTTTTCATTGCTCGGTGTCTTTTTCGTGGACTTTTTCGGCCTCACCTCCGGAAGATTCTTCGGAAGGTGTTTCAGAAGGCTCTTCAGACCCTTCTTCTCGGAGCGGAGCTTTACCGGAGGACTTCTCCGCATCTTCCTGAGCCTTGGCTGCCTTCTCATCCTCGCGGTTCTGGCTGTTGTCGGTTCCGACACGCGGTCCGAGAATGCGCTCAAGGTCGTCGGCAAAAATTACCTCCTTTTCAAGCAGCAGGGCCGCCACCTCAAGGAACTCCTTCCTATGCTCCGTGAGGAGCGCAAGTGTCTTGTCGTGGATTTCCTGCACGAGGCGCTTGACCTCCTCGTCCATGACCTCGGCAGTCCTCTCGCTGTACGGGCGCGTAAGCTCGTAGCCGCGGGAGCCGGTCGAGTCGTAGAACGACACCGTGCCGACCCGTTCGCTCATTCCATAGTAGCAGACCATGCTGTAGGCCATCTTGGTAAGTCTCTCAAGGTCGTTCAGAGCACCCGTTGAAGGCTGTCCGTTCACGATTTCCTCAGCGACGCGGCCGCCGATGAGAGCGCACATCTCGTCCGTCATCTGGTCCCGTGTCATCAGCTGGCGCTCCTCCGGGAGGTACCACGCGGCTCCGAGGGCCTGTCCGCGAGGGACAATCGTGACCTTGAACAGAGGATTCGCGTTGGGAAGCAACCAGCTCACTACGGCATGACCGGCCTCGTGATGGGCTATCGACTTCTTTTCCTCCGGAGTTATTATCTTGTCCTTGCGCTCAAGTCCGCCGATTATCCTGTCAACGGCATCGAGGAAATCCTGCCTATCGACCTTGTGCTTGTTGTGCCTTGCCGCCGTGAGGGCAGCCTCGTTGCAGACGTTCGCGATGTCGGCACCGGAGAATCCCGGCGTGTGCTTGGCAAGGAACTCCACGTCGAAGTCCTCCGCGAGCTTTATGCCCTTGAGGTGCACCTTGAAGATTTCCTCCCTCTCCTTGAGGTCCGGAAGTTCGACATGAATCTGGCGGTCGAAGCGGCCGGCGCGGAGCAGGGCCTTGTCGAGTATGTCGGCGCGGTTGGTGGCGGCGAGAATTATGACACCGGAATTGGTGTCAAAGCCGTCCATCTCCGTAAGCAGCTGGTTCAAGGTGTTTTCCCTCTCGTCATTTGAAGTAAAGCCTCCGTTCTTGCTTCTCGCGCGTCCCACGGCGTCAATCTCGTCGATGAACACGATGCAAGGAGCCTTTTCCTTGGCCTGACGGAACAGGTCACGCACCCTCGAAGCGCCCACGCCCACGAACATCTCGACGAAGTCAGAACCTGAAATGGAGAAGAACGGGACGTCCGCCTCACCGGCAACTGCCTTCGCGAGCAGGGTCTTTCCCGTGCCCGGAGGCCCGACGAGCAGCGCTCCCTTAGGAATCTTGCCTCCGAGAGCCGTATATTTCTTAGGATTCTTCAGGAAATCAACGATTTCCACAACCTCCTCCTTCGCGCCGTACAGTCCGGCAACGTCCTTGAAGGTTACCTTGTTCTTGTCCTTGTTGTCAACAAGCTTTCCCGGAGTCTTGCCCACGCCGAATATTCCGCCGCCGGCCGGACCGCCCATGGACTTGCCCATCCCGCGGAACATGAATATCCAGAAAATAATCAAAAGCGCGGGCCAGAGCAGCCAGTTCAGAATCTCGACCCATGACTTGTCGTTGTTCTCAATGACGACCTTGAAGCGTGACTCCTGTGGAAGCTGCCCGTTGAGAGCGCCGAACATCTCCTCCGCGTTGAAGCTGCCGGAGACGAGGAAGAAGAAATGCGGAGACTTCTTGGGAACCTGCCCGCCGAACTTCGACTCGTATTTCTGAAGCCTTTCCGGACGCACCTTAATCCTGCCCTCAAACTCGTTGCGTACAAAGTCTATCTCCTGAATGTCCCCCTCACGGGCCATCTGCTGAACCTCCTCCCACTCAATCTTCTGCGGGTTCGACCTGTCAGAATTGCCGGGCCAGAGCATCCAGACAATCAGTCCGATGATGAGTACGTAGAACCATGAGAGATTGATGGTGATGACCTTCATCTTCCGGTCCTTGTTGCCGTTATTTTTCTTTTTCTCTGCCATTTTGCGAAACTGTTTGAATTATAGCAGGTTCCTACTCAGCCGCCTCGTCGTTCCAGTCCGTGCGCTCGGCGTCGGCCCAGAGATCCTCCAGACGGTAGAATGAACGGTATGCGGTCTGGAACACATGAACGACGATGTCGCCGTAGTCGAGAATGACCCACAGCGCGTTCTCGCGTCCCTGCGAACGTATGACTTTCCTCTTGCAGCGCTCAATCATCCTGTCCTCGACATTGTCGGCAATGGCAAGCACGTTGGTCGTGGAATCCGCGTTGCAGACGACAAAATAATCGGATATGGCCGTTCCTATTTTCTTGAGATTGAGAGACAGAACCTCCTGCCCCTTCTTTTCGAGCATTGCCTCGGCAATGACCTTGACTTCGTTGAGTTTCATCTATAAATTTATATGAATTTACAAAAATATGCCTAAATTAGCCTACAAATATAATCAAAAAACGAACCAATAGCAATTCGGAGACGCCAATGAAGGGAACTTGTCATATAATATGGTATAACGAGATTGATTCGACCAACAGCGAGGCTGCCAGAAGGCTCGGGGAACTTGACAATATGTCAGTGCTCGCGGCGCGGTGTCAGACGGCCGGGCGCGGAAAGGACACGAGAAAATGGCTTGCGGCGCCGGGCGAGAACCTTACTTTCACCGTCGTTTTGAAATATACAAATGAAGGAAGCCCCATTCATGCGGATGCGCCGGGGACCACTCCCCCATGGCCTCCTTTCCCGGCATCATGCCAGATGCTCCTGAGCGCGGCCGCGGCCGCCTGTGTCGTGAACTTCCTCGGGGAACAGGGCATCTGCGCATGGGTGAAGTGGCCGAACGACGTGTATGTAGGCAGGAACAAAATCTGCGGAATACTCATCGAGCACAGGACGGACGGGAATGTCCTGAAATCCAGCATAGTCGGAATAGGGCTCAACTTGAACCAGACGGAGTTTCCTCCGGAGCTTGTCAATCCCGTTTCTGTCGCCTCCCTGACAGGAAAAAGGCTCGACATTGACGCGAGCCTTGAACATCTGTGCGGAATCTTCGAGGAAAAGATGCGTTCAGTCTATCGCGAGCTTCCGCATCTGCGCGATGTAATCGCCCTGGCATTCGCTCCTGAAGATGGCGCTTCCGGCGACGAAAATCTCCGCGCCTGCTTCGCCCAATGCGTGAACGTTCTCCTTTGACACGCCCCCATCGACCTCAATCGGACGAACCGTCCCGGCCTTTTCCATATATTCCCTCAGTCTGCGGATTTTTCCGTAAGTTTCGGGAATGAACTTCTGCCCTCCGAAACCGGCAAAGACGGACATTATCAGAAAATAGTCGGCGTTCTCCAGATGCGGGAAAAGGCGCTCCACCGGTATGTCCGGGTTGATGACCAGCCCGGCCTTCGCTCCAGCCGCACGGATGCCGGCGAGGATTTCGTCCGCCTCGGCGTCGCTCCCGACCGCTTCGAGATGAAAGCTGACCATCGAGGCGCCGGCCATGACGAACTTTTCGGCATATTTTTCGGGATGCACAATCATAAGGTGCACGTCAAGAGGCTTGCGGGCCTGTTTCGCGATGGCTTCCACGACCGGAAAGCCGTAGGAGATGTTGGGAACAAACGTGCCGTCCATCACGTCGAGATGGAACAGGTCAGCGTGCTCGTTCACCATTGCGACATCCTTTCCGAGATTCAGAAAGTCGGCCGAGAGCATTGATGGTGCTATTTTTATCTTACTCATAGTTTCTTAATTATGTAACACGTCGTCGAGAAGAAGGGTGAACTTGTCAAGCGACGCGAGGTCGAGGCGTTCGCCCGGGGCATGGACGCCGCGGAGGGTCGGACCGAACGAAATCATGTCCAGATCGGGATATTTTTCGAGGAACAGTCCGCATTCGAGACCTGCGTGGATGGCCTTGACGGCTGGCTCCGTGCCGAAGAGCTTCTTGTAGGAAGCCACACAGCGGCGGAGAATGTCCGAGTCGAGCTTAGGCTTCCATCCCGGATATTCCCCCTCGTGGGTGACCTCGGCGCCGGCAAGCATAAAGACGGCCTCGACCTTCGCTGCCGCCGCCCTGCGTGCCGAATCTATGGAGCTGCGCTGGCTGGTGCCGATGCGCACCTTATCTCCTTTCTGCATCCTGACTGAGGCGAGATTGGTCGATGTCTCGACGAGCCCCGGGATGTCGGCGCTCATGGCAAGCACACCGTGAGGGGCGGCATAGAGGCTGCTGATAAGCCTGTGGGCGGTGTCGCCGTTGATAGCCATCAAAGGAAGCGGCACGGATTCCAACGCAAATGACAGGTCCGGCTCCGTAGTCGAGAACTCCCCTTTCACATCTGCGACGAATCTGTTCCAGAGCGACTTGAATGCCGCCTCGTCTCCTGTAATCGCGACTATGGCAGAGGCCTCACGCGCAATGGCGTTGCGCTTGTTGCCGCCGTCAATGCTGCAGAGAGCCAGTTTGAAGTCCTCGGATGAAAGGCATTCGTAAAGGAATCTGGAGAGCAGCTGCACCGCGTTTGCGCGTCCCTTGTCGATGTCGTCTCCGCTGTGCCCGCCGATTCCGTTGAATACCCTGACCTGAAACGGGGTCAAGTCGTGAGAGAGCAGCGGCACCGGGTTGTACTCGAACACCGCCGTGGTGTCTATACCGCCCGCGCAGCCGACGAAGAGCTCACCCTCATCCTCTGAGTCGAGGTTGATGAGGGTCTTTCCCGTGATGAAGCCGGGTTCAAGGCCGAAAGCGCCGTCCATACCGGTCTCCTCAGAAGAGGTGAAGAGACATTCCAGCTTGCCGCACGGAGCCGGGTCTATGAGGGCCGCAAGCTCGGCCGCGACGCCGATTCCGCAGTCCGCGCCGAGGGTCGTGTCCTTGGCAACCATCCAGCCGTTTTCGATGACATAATCTATAGGGTCCTTCGCGAAATCATGCTCGACTCCGGCATTCTTCTCGCAGACCATGTCCGTGTGCCCCTGAAGAACTATGGTCGGTCTGTCCTCGAATCCCGGCGAAGCCGCACGGGTGATGACGACATTCCTGACGGCATCCGTCCTATATTCAAGTCCGTGCGTTTCAGCAAATTTAATCAGATATTCGACAATCTTCTCCTCATGCCCCGATTCGCGAGGTATGAGCGTGATTTCCTTAAAGATGGAAAGGATTTTTTCAGAGTTCATATCTTCGTATATTTATATTCCAATATTTCAAAATGTAAATATACGAATTTTTTGATTATGCGCGTGATACTAACACTTTCTCTATATCTGAAACGTATTGTTTGAATACCTTGTCCGTGGCGATGAGGTCGGTCACGGTCGAGCAGGCGTGAAGCACGGTCGCGTGATCCTTGCCTCCGATTTCGGTTCCGATTGCGGAAAGTGAGCAGTTGATGAGGCTGCGTGACATATACATGGCAATCTGACGGGCCTGCACGATGTTGCGCTTGCGGGTCTTGGACAGCATATCGTCCTTGCTGATGTTGAAATAGTCGCAGACAACCTGCTGGACGCGGTCAATCGTGAGCTCGTTCTTCGTCTCCCCGATGAGCTGGCCGGTAATCTGCTCGGCAAGTTCCACTGTGATTTCCTTATGGGCGAGGGTCGCGTTTGCAATCAGCGAAATGAGAGCGCCCTCAAGCTCACGGAAATTTGAGCGGATGTTGGTCGCGAGATAGCAGAGCACCTCGTCCGACAGCTCCACTCCTTCCCTGCCGCTGCGTGAACGGAGCATCGCAAGCCTCGTCGCATAGTCAGGACGGGTAAGTTCCACTGAAAGTCCCCACTTGAGTCTTGAAAGAAGCCTCTCCTCGAAGTTCTGAAGCTCAACAGGCGGACGGTCCGAAGTGAAGATGAGCTGCTTGCCGCTCTGGTGGAGATGGTTGAAGATGTTGAAGAACGCAACCTGAGTGCCGTGGCTCGCCAAATCCTGGATGTCATCGACGATGAGCACGTCAATCTTCATGTAGAAGGCCATAAAATCGGTGAGCTTGTTGTTCACACACGCCTCCATATACTGTGTCTTGAACCTGTTGGCAGGCACGTAGAGAACAATCAGTTCCGGGTAACGCTCCTTGATTGAAAGTCCGATTGCCTGCGCGAGGTGCGTCTTTCCGAGCCCCGGACCTCCGAAGAGGAAAAGCGGGTTGAACGCCGTCCTGCCCGGAGCCAGGGCGATGTTCTCGCCGGCGTTGATTCCCATCTTGTTGCACTCGCCCTTGATGAGGTTGTTGAAGCAATAGACAGGATTGAGCTGCGGATTTATCTGAACTCGCTGGAGTCCCGGATAGACGAATGCTCCAGGGTTGTTCGCTCCGCCGGTCGGGATTGACACCGGACGGTTCACCGGAGTCGTGGTGTAGGCTCCCGTGCACTTTATAGGCGGCTGAACCCTCACCGGCTTGAACACATACTTGAGCTGTGCGGAAGCGCCGATTTCCTTCTTGAGAGCGGCCTTGATGATATTGAGGTAGTAGTTCTCCAGCCATTCCATGAAGAATGCCGAAGGTACCTCAATGGTAAGTTCCGAATTTACGAATGACACGGGACGTATCGGCTTGAACCAAATGTCGAACTGCTGCGGCTCTATATTCTGTTCTATAAAGCGCAGGCAATTCTCCCAAACCGATATGTGTCTTTCTTGTGTCATGTGAAAAATCCTTCCCGTTTCGCGAAAGGATTGCAAAGTTGGTGAAAAAAAAATTATAAAAATTTCTTTTTCCTATTGTATATAAATTATTTTTTAGTAAGCGTCGGGCGATTTTCTCTTTTTATAATAATAAATTATAAATATCTTATAATCAATGTTTTATAATCCAAAATTTCGTCAAAGCCGCGCTTGTTTAGGTATTTACAATTTTGAATAATTCAAAAATAACTAAATCCGTGATACAGCGTCAGAAAACGGATATTTTCATGTATTTCTTAGGATTTTCCTTCATTTTCGCGATGAGGTCGTTGAGTTCGTTGATGAGCGAGTCGGCGGAATTGTAGATGTTCCCGTCCTTGAGGAACTTGCCCATGGAACCGTCCGGATTCTGAAGCGACTCGGAAAGGCGGGTGACGGAATCGACAAGTCCCTCGACGTCGCTTTTCTCAAGGTTGGTGGCGAACTTGCCGAGGCTGTCCATAGTGCCGTCCGCCTTTTCCGCTACGACTGAGAGTCTTTCGGAGACATCGCTCAGCTGCGCGATGAAGGTCTGCAGGTCGGCCGACTTTGAGTTTAGACCACCGGTGAGCGAGGCGACATTCGACATGGTGCGCCTCAGGTCGGCAAGGGCACGGCTTATGTTGGCGCGGTTTTCCTCCCCTAAGAGGCTGTTCACCCCGGCAATCGTCTCGTCAAGCTTTTTCATCGTCTCCGAAAGGCTGTCCATTAGAGGGCCGATGTTTCCGGCGAGAGATTCGACCAGATCGGCCTGCACGGAGACCCTAAGCTCATCGCCGTCCTTCGCCATATCGGCGGACTCCCCCGCCTCAAGTACGATTCCCTTCCCGCCCATGATGCTGGTGCTGAAGATTGTCATCTTCGAGTCCTCGGGGATGCGGAACTTCTTGTCTATGGAGCAGACGACCTCGAAGTTGTCCGTCTCCGGACGATATTCCACAGACGAGACCTGCCCGGCCTTGAAGCCCCTGTACTGCACCACGGCCGACGGGACAAGGCCTCCGACGTTGTCAAAATGCCCTTTCAGCTCAATCTCGCGGTGAAACACATCACGGCCGCGGAGGTAGTTGATGACGAAAAACGAGCCGACGAGGATTACTACCACGAAAATCCCTATCTTTAGTTCTTTCTGATGTCTCATGATTTTTAATTATTTTCGGTCTATATTCGATTTCATCGCTCTGTTCTCATCAGTCGTGTACGTCCGCTACACTCCTTCTTCCAAAAGAATGGTGTGTCCTCAGCGCTGTCTCTCAACCTTGCCGTCGGGAGTGACCCGGACAAGGAAGGCGTCGGGAAACTTTTCCCTGATTTTCTTGTTTTCCGCGACGGCGGATTCGGGGGTATCACCGCGCCCTGCCATATACCTATATATATTGCCGTCGCGGACTGCCTCCGCCTTCAGCCCTTTGAAAGCGGCGTCCCCATCGGGAAGAAGCCTGCTCAGTGCGAGAATCTGCGTGGCGTACCAGACCGTCTCCGAAGCGGCCTGAGAAGCCCCGGAACTTGTCGGTGCAGAAGCTTCGGTGGTTTTAGCCGTCTCGGGTGCGGCGGAAACTGGGGCTTCGGAGGCTTTGTCCGGAGAAACTGACGGCGCGGCCGCCCCGTTGACGTTCAGGCTGCGGTCGTAGTCCGCCTTGAACTGCCGGAAGGCCTCAAGAAGACGGTCGGCAATCTCGTCGAGCTTCTCGTCGTTGCGCAGCACAGAGAGGTCCGAGGCGTTGCTGATGAATCCGCATTCGATGAGGACGGCCGGCATCGCGGTTTTCCACAGGACGAGGAACGGGTCCTGATGCACTCCCCTGCTCGCCTTGAACGGACCTTTGCGCAGTGCCCGGTTCACGTCGTCGGCGAACATGAGGCTCTGCTCAAGATAGGCGTTCTGCATGAGCGAGAAGAGGATTGAGGACTCGGGGTCGTTGGGGTCGAAGCCCTGATAGTTCGTGCTGTAGTCGTCCTCAAGGAGAATCACGGAGTTCTCGCGGGCGCATTCGTTGAAGTTGTTCGAGTAGAGGTCGCGCCCCTTCTTGGACGACTGGCCGAGGACATGGACGGAGTAGCCGTTCGGGCCGGTGCCGGCGATGGCGTTTATGTGTATCGAGATGAAGAGTTCCGCATGGGCGTTGTTGGCAATCTGGGCGCGCTGCACCAGAGGCACGAAAACATCGGAGTTACGGGTTTGCAGAACCTTTATCTCCGGGTAGGCGGCGCGGATTTTCTTCGCGAGGCGGCGGGATATGTCTAGCGTCAGGTTCTTTTCCCTGGTCTTCTTGTCCTTGGATATGCACCCGGGGTCATTGCCGCCGTGCCCGGGATCTATCACGACGGTGTTCAGACCGAGCCGCGTCTCCTGCCCCTTCTTCTGTCCGCCAGGCCTTGCGGAAGTCTGTGCGGAAAGACTTGCCGGCACGAGGATGGCAAACAGCGGGAGAATCACTCTGAAATGTCTGAAAAAACGGGTCATAAACAGCATACAATTTGCTAATAAACGAAATTAGTCGTAATTTTGTCAGTTGCAAAATTAGAAAAAAAAGTGCACATAACCGAATTTTTCAGTGCAACATGACAGTCCGCCGGACGGCTCGTGAGGGCGGAGATTCGGGATTATTTTGAACAATTGATGTTGAAACCGTTAGGGAGCAATAAGTTACAGAACGCCGTGCTGGCAGTGATTACACTGCTGGTGCTCTGTTCGTTCGTGCTCCCGTCCCCTCAGGACAACCGGCGTTCGCGCAGAAGGCAGAAGAAGGCGGATACGGAAGCCGCAGTTCCCCTGCTCGACAGCGCCCAGAGGGCGGCGGCAGATTCCCTGAAGGCGGTCCGGGACTCGATTCATGTCGCGGATTCCCTGTTCAAGGCCGATTCTGTGGCGATGCTGAGCAAGTCTTCGCTTGAGCGCCCGGCATTCTCCACGGCGAGGGACTCGATTATCGAGGATTTCAGCGACGGCAGACAGATGGTCTATTACTACGGCGACGTTTCTGTGACATACGGGGACATGAAGCTTACGGCGGACTATATGGAATATGACCTCCAGACCCAGACTCTCTACGCCCGCGGAACGAAGGACACGCTCGGAAACATCACCGGACAGCCGACGATGAGCCAGGGAGGCAAGTCCTACACGATGGAGGAGCTGCGCTACAATTTCAAGAGCCGCAAGGCACGCATCACGAACATCGTGACGCAAGAGGCGGACGGAATCCTGCACGGAAAGAACATAAAGATGATGCCGGACAATTCCATAAACATAACCCATGGAAAATACACGGTCTGCGACGCCGAGCATCCTCATTATTATCTGAACCTCACGGCGGCGAAGGTCATCACGAAACCGTCGCAGAAGACGGTCTTCGGTCCGGCATATCCTGTAATCATGGATGTTCCCCTTCCCATAGGACTCCCCTTCGGATTCGTGCCGAAGCGTCCGGACAGGGCCACGGGAATACTCATTCCGTCGTTCGGAGAGGAGACCGCACGAGGATTCTATCTCCGCGACCTCGGGCTCTATTTCGTCATCGGCGACTATTTCGACGTTTCGCTCACCACGAGCCTCTACACTCTCGGTTCGTGGAGTCTCGACGTCAATTCGAGATATAAGGTCAATTACAAGTGCACGGGTACATTCGCGTTCAACTTCTCCAATGACCAGACGGGCGAAAAAGGCGCGGCGGACTTCTTCCAGAGCCGCAACTTCGGAGTGAAATGGAGCCACTCGCAGGATTCGAAGGCCATTCCGGGCGTGTCCTTCAGCGCGTCGGTGAACTTCTCCAGCCCGGCGAACAGCAGGTATAACTCCCACTCCGTGACGGAGGCCCTTCAGAACCAGATTTCGTCGTCCGTGTCATTCTCCAAGAACTGGAACGGAAAGTTCAACCTCTCGGTGAACGCCCTGCACAGCCAGAACACACGCGACACGCTCTGCAACTATTCGTTCACGCTTCCGAACGTGACGTTCTCGATGAGCCGAATATATCCGTTCAAGAAAAAGAACCGCGTCGGAAAGGAAAAATTCTATGAGAAGTTCTCAATCGGCTATAGCACGACTCTCCAGAACAAGATCAACTTCGAGGCGAAGGAGTTCGGGCAGCCCGGATTCACGGACAAGTTCCAGAACGGAATGACGCATAATTTCCAGATAGGTCTGCCTAACTTCACGCTGTTCAAGTATATAAACGTCACCCCGAGCATCAGTTACGGAATGAACTGGCATTTCAGGGAGCAGACGATGGAATATGTTCCTGAAACCGACGAGGAGGGAAATCCTATTTCGGGAAAAGGAAAGTTCGTCTCCACGCTCGGCAAGCAGTTCGGAACGTTCGGGGCGACGCACACATATTCCGGAGGCCTGTCGATGAGCACACGTCTCTACGGTATGTTCAATTTCGGGCAGCATCGCAAGCTTCAGGCAATCAGGCACGTCGTCTCGCCTTCGATTTCGATGAACTTCTCTCCTGAAAAGGGACTCCCGTTCAACGGCTGGACAAAGGCAAGCTACACCGACCCCGTGACCGGCGAGGTCTATGAACAGGAATACAATAAATATAATTACAGCGGGGCGCTCTATTCCGCTCCCGGCAAGGGAAAGACGGGAAGCATAAGCCTCAGCGTGGGAAACAATTTCGAGGCGAAGGTGCGCGACCTGCGGGACACGACCGGGACGGGCTCGAAGAAAATCAAGCTGATTGACCAGCTGAACTTCAACACCGGCTACAATTTCCTCGCCGACTCGCTGAGGATGAACAATGTTGGAGTCTCGCTTTCGACCTCAGTGTTCGGAAAACTCGGAATCAGCGCGAACTGCAACCTCGACCCTTATGCCGTGGATGAGCGCGGACGCAAGTACAACAAGTTCAGCATTGCGACGGGCGGGCCGCTCCTGAGGCTGACGAACGCGAGCGCATCACTCTCCTACTCTCTCTCCGGCGACGGAAAAATCAACGGAAATGACGGAACTAAGCAGGCAGGAGGCAACCCGGCGGACTACTACACGAGGATTTACTATCATCCCGTGACGGGAGAATACATCCCGGGAGGCTGGCTCTACTACATGAATCCGAACGTTCCGTGGTCGGTGAACTTCAACTATTCGTTCTCGTACAGCAAGTCATATTCCTACCTTTCGGAGACGAAGCAGCTGATTACGAACCACCGGTTCAACCAGACGCTCGGAATTTCGGGAAACGTGAAGATTACGCCGAAGCTTTCGATAAATATGCAGACGGGATTCGACGTGATGGCGATGAAGCTTACCACGACTCAGATTTCGGCGACCTACGACCTGCACTGCTTCAACATTTCGTTCTCGTGGGTGCCTACGGGAAAGTGGCAGTCGTGGAGTTTCAGGATTGCGGCGAATGCGGCGGCGCTGGCGGATCTGTTGAAGTATAAGAAGAGCAGTTCCTTCTGGGATAATAACTACAGGTAAAAGCGTAAAAGCGCAGAAAAGGCGATCTGCTGCGTTGCACGGCAATAGCCAAAATCCTCACAACCGGGAGGTTGCTGCGGTTTTGTCTTTGCCTGACGCCTTGCATCTCATCCTTTTCTGCATCTTTTACCACCGCTGATTAAACAACTTGGATTAAGGATTCGAAAGAAAAGGGTAAATTTTTGTGTTTTGAATTTTTGAGAAAAATTTATATCTTTGCGGCGTCAATTCTCTTTGGGGCGGTTCTGTGCCCTGACGGATAATCTGAATTTAATTAGTTTTTTATGCATAAGATTTTTGAATTGAAGGAGATGGACCAGGAAAAGCTGGTGGAACTCGCTTCTGAACTCAAGATTAAGAATTTCAAAAAAATGAGCAAGGATGACCTTGTCTATGACATTCTGGACACGGAGGCTGCGGCAAAGGCGGCGCACGACGCTGAAAAGGAGGCGGAGAAAGAGGCCGCGAGGATAGCTGCCGGGCTTCCGGAAAGGACGAGAGGCCGCAGGGGACGTCCGCGCAAGAATACGGAGACGGCTGCCGCTGCAAAAGGCGAGCCTGTTTCGGCGGCGGAAGTGAAGCCGGCTGACGGAGCGGCAGGAGCACCGGGCGCCGAGGGGCAGCAGCCAAAGGCAAGAAGGCCAAAGGACAGCAGCAAGCCGGCCAATGACAGGCAGCAAAAGGAAGCGAAGAAGAACAGGGCGCAGAAGCCTGCCGGTGAAAACGGACAGCAGACGGCAGGGGCGGACAAGGATAACACGCAGCAGCCTAAGCCGGCTGAGGAGAACGCGGCAAAGAATAATGATAGGCCGAACAATGACGGACAGCGCAAGGGACGTCCGGGACGCAAGCCTAAGCAGAACAATGCGGCAGTGCAGGAGAACGAGGCGGTGAAGCCGGAGGAGACTGCTGTTCAGGCTGAAAGCGCCGCCGTGCAGGATGCGGCTCAGGCACAGCCTGCAGCGGAAACGGAAGAAAGGGCGCAGCAGATGCGCGGACGCCGGAACCGCATACGCAAGGATGGCCAGAACGGCGTGCAGAACAACGGGCAGCCGCAGGAGATTGCCGGACAGCAGGCGGCTGCCACGGAAAATGTGGAGAAGGAAGAGGCGGCTGAAAGACCTCAGACGGAGGCGACCGCTGCGGCGGAGCCTGTTCAGCCTGTCATAAGGCGCGACCCGGCGCTCGACGCCGAAGTGGAGGCCATCACGAGAAAGCTCAAGGAGCGCAACAGCCAGAGGAACAACCCGAACGGGCAGCACGGGTATCAGAACAACGGCGCCCAGCAGGAGGGGTATCAGAACGGCGGACAGGGCTATCAGCAGAGACAGCAGCAGCCCAAGATTGAGTTTGAAGGCACAGTGGAGGCGACTGGCGTTCTCGAAACGCTGCCGGAAGGCTATGGATTCCTCCGTTCTTCGGACTACAACTACATCAGTTCACCGGACGACATCTATGTTTCGCAGGGAATCATCAAGCAGTACGCCCTCAAGATGGGCGACACCGTGGTCGGAGACATCCGCCCGCCGCGCGACACGGACAAGTACTTCCCTCTCGTGCGCGTGAAGAGCATCAACGGACGCTCGCCGGAGTCCATCCGCGACCGCATCCCGTTCGACTTCCTCACCCCGCTCTTCCCTGACGAAAAGTTCAACCTCTTGGGCAACGGACACGACGACCTCTCCTGCCGCATCGTAGATCTCTTCACCCCTATCGGAAAGGGACAGCGCGGACTCATCGTCGCTCAGCCTAAGACAGGTAAGACCATGCTGCTCAAGTCCATAGCCAATGCAATCGCCGACAACCATCCGGAGGTCTATATGATTGTCCTGCTCATCGACGAGCGTCCGGAGGAAGTCACGGACATGGCGCGCACGGTGAAGGCCGAGGTCGTTGCCTCGACTTTCGACGAGCCTGCGGAGAAGCACGTGAAGGTTGCGAACATGGTGCTTGAGAAGGCCAAGTGCATGGTCGAGTGCGGACACGACGTTGTCATCCTGCTCGACTCAATCACCCGTCTGGCCCGCGCATACAACACCGTTCAGCCGGCATCCGGCAAGGTGCTCTCGGGCGGCGTGGATGCGAACGCCCTCCACAAGCCTAAGAGGTTCTTCGGAGCGGCCCGCAACATCGAGAACGGAGGCTCGCTCACAATCATAGCCACCGCCCTCACCGAGACCGGCTCCAAGATGGACGACGTGATTTTCGAGGAGTTCAAGGGAACCGGCAACATGGAGCTTCAGCTCGACCGCAAGCTCGCGAACAAGCGCATCTTCCCGGCCATCGACGTGACGCTCAGCTCGACCCGCCGCGACGACCTGCTCTACGATCCGGTTGTTGCGCAGAGGATGTGGGTTGTGCGCCGCTTCCTCGCCGACATGAACTCGATTGAGGCGATGGAACTCCTTCAGGAGAGGATGAGGAAGTATCCGACGAATGAGGCGTTCCTGCAGAACCTGCAAAAAGACAATGAGTAAAAGCATACTTTTAGAAAAATCAGGAGATGACCGGCAGGAATTATATTCAGCGGCTGATTGACGGAGACAATTCCGCCATGAATGATGTCTATAGCTCATTCCGTGGCGGGTTTCTCTCCTTTGCCCGCTCTTCACTCGGGCTGAAAAGCGATGACGCGTCGGATTTGTTTCAGGATGCCATCATCTGCCTGCTGCAGAATATTAAGAGAGGAAAAATCACAGACCTCGAGAACCGGCAGGTTAAGTCATATCTCTACAGTGCGGGGAGATATATCCACATGAACCGCAAGAGGAAAGGGCATCTGCCGCTTGTTACGATTGTGTGGGACGCAGATACCGATTCTGCCAAAATAATTGAGAATGTGCCGGACACTGAAGACAACCAGCAGGAAAAGGAACAGCGACTGCAAGTATTGAATGATGTCGTCAGAACCATTCCTGAACCGTGCTCAAAGCTTCTCGATATGCAATTTTTCCAACGTAAGAAACAGGCCGAGATTGCTGTGACGATGGGGTATGAGAGCGCGGACTCGGTCAAGACAATGGTGAACCGCTGCAAGGGCAAGGTCAGAACCATCGTTAAACAAAGATACAGGGAGCTGGGCTATGAATAGAATCGACAACGAGGAGCTTGACAGGCTCATTGAAGAGGCAGTCTTCGAGAACGGTGCCAGAAAGCGGCTTCAGGCGCTGGAAAGCGAAATCCGGCGCAAGGAGCGAAAGGCCCGGACACTCAGGCGCATATTCTGGTGTGCCGGAGGCGCTGTTTCCGCCGCCGCAGCCGTGGCCGCGGTTGTAGTATTGTCCAGAGGGAATCGGTCCGAGAATGTAGAAAAGAACATCTATGCACAGACCCCGACGGACACGGCGGAACTGCGCAAGCCGGAAACACCGTCAGTACAGCCTGCGGAAGAGCCGAATCCGGCTCCAGTTTCCATTGCAGATAAGGCAAAAAGCATCGGCAAAGACTATCTGGCCTCCCTTGATGCATATCGTGGCGCCGATGAAATTGAACGGGAGATTCAGAAAGCAGTGCAGCTTCTGAAGTCCGGAAATCTTACTGAAGCAATTGGCAGTCTGGAAATTGCGAAAGCTGACATTCATCGCCGGAAATCTGCGATAGACGAGGACGATAACAATGAATTTGCGGAACTGATGGAACTGAGTGCCTTGGAGCAAGACATTGAATGGTATCTCGCCCTCGCCTATTTGAGTGCCGGAGATGTAAAGAACGCAAAAACTGAACTTAAGAAAATAACCTCAGACAACAACCCTCACAGAGATGACGCGCAGAAGATTCTTGACGAACTCCACAGGTAGCTCATACTTAGCCGAAATAACAGCAAGTTTGTTCCTCATCGCATTAGGGAGCAATGCCAAGGCACAGAATTTTTCCGTTCCTGACTTGGATTTCTATGAGTTTGGAACGGAGGTCACGGAGAACGACCGAACCACAGTTGCATATTACATGGGGCAATTTGAGGCTGGTGAGCGCTTAAAGATGCACCCGGCCGATACGGACTACACTCTGAAATACAACACGATAAAACAGGAAATCGGAGATTCTCTGCTCACATTGGACAATTACAGCCTATGCGAAGCGATGTGTAAAATACAGGAAAACGCCGGCGGAGCCTATATGCGGTCGTGGGATTCCCGCGATGAAGACGGCGAAACGCCTGCCCTTCAGAGACTGTATGCCTATGGGATTCAGAATGCAAGGAACAGAACCGATTTCATCCATTTTCTCTTGGGTTATGCTGAGCGTGCCCCTTATGACGAGGAACGGATTGTCGGAGAGTACCTCATCAGCGAATGCGGCGACGCATTGAGCGACGGCATGAAATACAAGGCTCTGGAATATGCGGTTTACGGAACTCTCGGAACAGCCGACATTGATGACACGACGGAGGTCAGGGCCGCATACGGGTACTGCAGGGACAAATTGGCATTGTCTCAGAGACTTTACGGAGAGGAAGACATACTATACTACCACGATTTGCTGTTTTGTGCGGACCTTGCCTGCGCGCCGTTCATCGACGATTGGGAGATGATTGAAAGAGTTTTCGGCTACCACCTGAAATACGGCAAGACCTACAGGGAGGGTAAAATTGAGAATGTTCTTTCGGATCCCCTTTATGGACTCTATCTGAAAAAACTCGGGGAAAGTAATGTTGATGCTGCATATAAAGTTCTGAATGTACTGATGTCCGCAGCAGATGTTGACTTGACGGAAAACAACTCAACGAACTATAATGTTTCGGAATATGGGGAGGCCCAGATATATCTGCTGTATTCAAAGGCTCAGCTTGACCTTTGGACAGGAAAGAGCGGATATGAAGATGAAATGAAGGCCGCATACAGCCTTTCGCTCAAGTATTTGTCTCCTGACGGAGGCTTTTATGCCATCAAGGAATTTATACGGCCGGACTACAGACTGCTTTCCGACATCATACATTGGCTGAAGATTTCATACGACTCATCAAATGCGGGCGACGTCTATGACGCGGCTCTTTTCCTCAAAGGAACGGTAAACAACATCGCGTCGGCGGTGTTGACGGAACTTGACGACTGCGGGGACGACGAACTGCTCGAGTATGTTGACTCTTTGAGGAACAATTATGACAGGACGCCGTCATGGAGAAGCCAATGGAATCCTTTTGACGCATTCTATTCTTCGGATTATCAGAGATGGTCGGCGCGGGAAACGAAATTCAGCGAACGCCTTGATTCGCTCGGAGGTCCGAGCGGTGCGGCAAGGCTTTGGAACTCATGCCTGATAAAGTGGCCACAGGTCCGGAACTCGCTGCATGAAGATGAGACAGCCATCGAAATAGTAAACAGCATACCTCTTCTGGGCGGAGAGATTGAATACAAGGCAATTATACTGAACAAAAGTGACGACACCCCCGTTGCGGTAAAACTCTGCACAGATTCGGAGTTACGAAGCGTCCTCAGAAGCGGCAACTGCTATGATGTTTCTTCGGCAAAGTTGTTCGAGACAATCTGGAAACCGATTGCCCCGCACATTAAAGGAAAGATTATACATTACTCCCCTATCGGCATACTGGCCAACATCAACATTGCAGCGACACGCGACGACAACGGCCGCTGCCTGTCCGACACCTACGACATCCGAACCTGCAGTTCAACAGGTTGGCTTGCCGGACGCAATGAACCGGAAACACTCGCAAAATATGAGCGGATTGAACTTTGGGGAGGCTCACGCTCAATTCCTGAAAGCGTGAAGGAAATAAGGGACATCTGCACGATTGCCGAGGAAAATGGGGTCGCCACCACAGCGCACTCCGGGAAGAAATGCACGGAACGGTCATTCAGGGGCATATCCGGGAATCATGTTCCGATAATACACATCGCGGCACACGGATTCTACTATAGGGCAGCGGAAAAAGCGGAAGACGAGGACGACAACCCGCTGGACAGATGCGGCATTCTGCTGGAAAAGGAAGCATACGAATCTGGGATGCACGAGAACAATGAGGATGACGGCATTCTGTTGGGCTCTGAAATCGCCCGAATGAACCTCGTCGGAACGGATCTCGTCGTTCTTTCCGCCTGCAAAAGCGGACTGGGAGACATCTCGGACGAAGGCATCATCGGTCTTCAGCGGGCGTTCCGTCTCGCCGGGGCGAAAACAGTCGTGGCGGCTCTCGGCAATGTCCCGGACAAGGCAACCCGCATCTTCATGACCGAGTTCTACCGCAGCCTCTTCACCGGCAAGACCAAGCGTCAGTCCTTCAACGACGCCGTCTCGTTCATGAAATCCAGTCCCGACTACTCCGCCCCAAAATACTGGGCTCAGTTCGTGATGATTGACTGACCGTTCTGCTCCCTCTTACCATCTGTTCTTTCATGAGCAAGGTACAGCCATACAGCAGACCTCGCATCTGCAATTCTGTCCATACTCAAACTTTCTACAGTTTCCACGCAGGAACAACCTGGATGGTCAGGCCATTTTCGGCGATGGTTTCTTCCTGGTCAAAGGTGATTATGCGGCAATTGGGGCAGGCGGTTGCCTCGGAGGCCGCAAGCAGACCGTTTATCTCCCTTGTCTGATTCTCTTTTGTCAGTTCCCAGCACACCTGAACCAATTCTTCGACTCTGTTCCCTCTCTGGATGACGAAGTCGCACTCTCCGGAATCCTCTCTGAAATAATAGAGTTTGTCCTCGCTTCCCAAGCTGTTATGCAGCAGAGCGAATACTATGGTTTCCAGCGCCTTCCCGTCATCCGAACTCGGCGTGCTGAGAACAGCGCTCCTTAAGCCGTTGTCGGAAACATAACATTTCGACGGCAAGGCAGATTCTTTCAGTACAGAGCGAGTGTAGCATGGTAGCTTATAAAGAAGGAAGATATTGCAGGCGTATTCCATCCACTCATAAAGCGAGTCCTTCCCCACTTTTATTCCTGCGGATTTCAGTTCGTTGTATATATTGTTTACGCTCGTGGGTTTCGTCGTATTCTCGAAGATCCGTTTAAGGAAATACTTTACTGCCGAAGGAGAAGACTTTATGTCGTAGTGTTCGATAAGGTCGCGAAACAGCATTGTGTTGAAATATGACTGAAGAATCTTTATTCTCGCACCTTCGTTTTCGGACAGAACCGCTTTGGGAAATCCACCTTCTGCGCAATATCTCCGGAATGCGGTCTTTATGACAGTGATTCCGTCTTCTGAATAAAAATCTGGTACAATGGCGCGGAAACGGAGATATTCCTTAAAATTCAGGGGATGTTCCACATATTCGTCCGGCCATCCGCGCAAAGCCGAAGCCATTTCTCCGGACAGCATTTCTGCTGTACTTCCGGTAATGAATATATGGCGGCAGTAATTTTTGAACGTCCGCAGTACAAACAGTTCCCAGCCCTTAATCAGCTGAATCTCATCGAAAAACATATACACATCCTTGAGCGGCTGCTCCGGGAACATCTCTCGATATGCCTGAAGTATGTCGTCGAAGTCCGAAACCAGCATCGAAGAAAAGCGCTCGTCGTCAAACTCTATGTAAAGTATGCGCTCCCTCGGAATGCCGGCGGCAAGAAGTTCGTTTATCGCAAGCCGAAGCAAGGACGACTTGCCGCATCGGCGGATTCCGGTTACAGTCACTATGTCCTCTCCTGATGTAGGCAGAGATAATTCCCTGGGAATAAGACCGTTATATGGTATCTCATTCTGATGCAGCCTTATGATTGACTGAAATGTTCTGCGGAGTTCCATGCTTTAATTGTTTTTGCAAATATAATGCTTTCCTTTTGAAAAGGAAAGAAAATGCGGAAAGTTTCCTTTCGGGAAGGAAACGATGATTATTCCATGTTTACATTTTGCAGGCGGTGACATTCTATTACAAGAGAAGGCTATCTTTTGACAAAACATAGATAAAATGAAAAAATCAGTTATTCGAATTTGCATTACAGTCGCGTCTGTACTTGTTTTTGCGACGTTGGCGTTTTTCTATTTCCCTGTACTGCTTCCCGGAAATTACGAAAATGCCGAGTGTATCGGGAAGATTGCGGTTCCCAAGGGGTATGAGAGAGTCTGCGGAAATGACAAAGAGTACACTGAATTTCTGCGCTCCATTCCGTTGAAGCCCAAGGGAGCCAAAGTGATGCTCTATGGGAACAACGGGACGGCAGAATTCGGAAATTTGAACAAATATGCCGTAATTGACCTGCCGCTCCTGAGCAATGCCGAACAATGTGCCGACGCCTGCATGAGGCTTCGTGCGGAATACCTCTTTCGGCACGGGAAATATGCGAAGATACATTTCGCCAACAATGCCGGCCTGGATTTCTTCTATCTGGGAGGCCGAAGCAGGAAGGCGTTTGAATCATACATGAAGAGGGTTTATGGGTTCGCCAACACCGCATCGCTGACAAAGGAACTGCCTACAAGGGCGTTGAAAGACGTTCAGCCCGGCGACATTCTTGTCTATCCGGCCAGAAAGGGCCACAAATATGGTCATGCCGTATTCGTGATTGACGTCGTTCGGAACAAGAAGGGAGAAAAAATGGTCATGCTTGCGGAAGGAAACACACCGGCCTGTGACATTCACCTCATCCGTAACTTCAGAAACTGGAGGAATCCCGCCTGGTTCAAATGGAATGACAATGCCGAAGTTCAGTACTTTTCTGTGTTCAAGTTTTATAAAGACGAGCTTCGGCATTTTTAGAAGCCTTCAAAAAATCTGAAGCAGTTTATTCGTGTTTCTTGACACGAGAGCCTCCTACCTCAGCATCATGAAGACTTGTCCGGGGTACTCGATTAAGACTCGGTAGAGGGCATTCGCGACACCGGCACGGGGTGTCAGGAGAATCAGGCTGAGGTTGACTGTGTGGACGAGGGCTATGCACAGGAAGGAGCGGACCGTTCCGGGGCCGGTGATGTCCGTCTGATAGCGCCTTGTCTGACGGCACCAGCACCAGACGTGGAAGGCATAGGTGAAGCCGATTATGGCGTCTATGACGAGGAGGAACAGCTTCCACCTGAATCCCGTGTCCGGAACGGTGAAGCGCCACGGGAGCATCATCAGAGTGAAAATCGGGACGCAGTAGGGAGAGAGCGTGATTGAGAGATAGCCTAACGGGCCGTTGTCGTACAGGACGTGACTGTTGCGGCTATCCACGTTCAGGCGGTGAATTTTACGGAAAAAGAGGAATGCGAAGATGGCGTGCGTGATTTCGTGGGTGTATCTCATTGCCCAGCGCAGGTTCGAATAAATCGTGCCGGAGAGCTTCAGTTTCCGAAAGACTGAAGTGAAGGCGATAAAGACAAAGAATGCGGCAAAACCATATAATTCGAATCTGTTCAGCCACCATCTTCCTCGGGACTCGGACACGACACGCCACAGCACCATCCCCCATACAACGATGAGCAGCCCCGCGACGGCACAGAACAGGACATACCAAATCTTTACGACTATGTCCTTAAACCTGTTCCATCGGGGTGATTCTTTCTTCCGGGGTGTTTCGTTCATTGGGTCAGATTTTTTGCGTAAGCTGCAAAGTTATGATTTTTCGGGTAAATATGTTTACCTTTGTGGCGGTTAATTCATTATATCTATGAAAGAAAAGGAACTCTTGGCCGCTCTGTGCGGAGACAATGAACTGATTTCGAGGGAGATGGCATGGGCGGAACTGTACCGTCAGAGCCACGACCGCATCGTCGGATGCCTTGCCGCAAAGTTCAGTTCGCTGCACAGCGAGGACATTGAGAGCATATACACGGACGCAAGTCTCGAACTGATGCAGAACATCCGTGAGGGGAAGTTCTCGACAGAAGGGAAAACAAACGCCGTCGGCTACCTCTATGTGATTTGTTTCAGGCGCGCGATACGCGAGACAAGCCGCGCCGCGGCGGAGCGGAAAAAGTTCAGCCCCATTGACGATGCTGGTGTCAGTGAAGGCATTTTCTCTCCGGCTGCGGACAGGACGGTCTCGGACAAGGAGGACAGCCTCCGCTTTGCAGCGGATCTGCTGCGCAGGGCATTGGAATCGCTGCCGGAGAGCTGCCGGATGATGTTCCGGATGTTCTATTGGGACAAATTGACCATGCAGCAGATTGCAGCCGCGCTTGGTCTAAAGAACGACAACACTGCAAAGACAACAAAAAACAGGTGTATGAACAAATATACTGACATAGCGAGAAAACTGATGGGCAATGACGCCGATGCCGAGGAGATGATCCGCGAGGCGGTGGAGCGCGACTGCCTGACTTCCCTGTTCTCCGAGCTGCACGACAATTCCCTTGCCTCGGCAGCCTGCAACGAGGACGGCGACCGTCTCAGACTCGACGACGCGGACTGGTCCGCCGGGATTGACTTCGATGCCCTGAATTCGGAACTGTAGTTTTTTGCGTTTACCTTTTGGCGGAGGATGCATTATTATGTCGAAAGGCAAAAAATGTTTCACCAATAAAAGCTAAATGCAATGAAAAAGTTTATTCTTATCTGTGTCGCAGCACTCTCTGCAATCATTCTCTGCTCGGCTGCGGCCGCAAACATGGCCGATTCCAAGGTCACTGTCTCCCACAAGAATCTGAGCTACACAATGTCGCTCGATGCTGCGGTCATGGTCTATCGCGCCTGCCCGGAGGACCTCCGCGACGGAATTCGTCAGGCTCTGATTGCCGAGCACGCCGAGAAGTGGAACGACCTGTCCGTCTCTCAGGGCAGCAGCTACGGCCTCACCTACCGCTTCGACGGGGTGAACGGAACCTTCGACGCGAAGTACGAGAACTTCTCGATGAATGTGACCGGCATCACGAGCGAGGATGTACGCAGCATATTCTCACTGAACAAGTAACAGACTCTCATTAGGCCTCCTGCTGCGCTTTTTCGCGGCAGGAGGTTTTTTATTCAGAATTTGGCGGCAAATGACGCTGGTCTGAGTGCCGCCGGCATAAAATACGAGTTATATGAAAAAGGGTACCAAAATCACACTGATAATCATAGCCTGCGGTCTGGCGGCACCTGTCGTTGTCCCCCTCATCCTGGTCGCGGTGCTCCTGATTGCTTTAGCTTTTTCTTCTGAGCCTTACGAGCATCCGACACTGAGCAAAAGCGACAATCCGCCGGCATATACGACAACCGAAGACTTTTATAGGCTGACGGGAGTCGAGTTTCCGGAAATTGTTCCGGTGGATTCCCTATTCTATGACGAGGGCTGTCTCAGGGCGAATATGTGGAATGAACACAAGTTTATTGCGTCTCACAAACTGCCCAAAAGCTTCTACAAACGGCTGGATGCCGCCTGCAAGAACGACCCCGGCCATTGGACAAAAGGACCCGGAAGATTCACAGACTGGGCATACAGGAGCCTTGGAATGCCGGTTGACACTTCTGCCGTTACCTACAGATATTGGGTATATCCGAGCGATCCGAGCGGGAGCGAAAAGGTTGACCGAAGTAAGGAGGTTTGGGAAAGGGACGACTGGGACGGAACGTTTGTGTCCGTGGAAATTCAAAAAGACACAATCTATCTGCTTGAGGGTTGGCTGAGGTAGGAGATTCCACAGTCGGCTGCCGACGGCGGATATGCCCCTCTCGGAAAATGTAAGAAAGGCCGATTAACGAATATCACTCAACAGTGCCTTCACCGCCTCGCTTATGTCCCGGTAGGTCGTCTCGAAGTCTCCCGAATACCACGGGTCGGCGACGTCGCGCTCCTCTCCGACAAGGGACATCAGCAGCCGCACCTTTACGTCCGGATCCGGCATGAGCCTGT
>CAKUPC010000017.1 GCA_934675095.1 uncultured Bacteroidales bacterium
TCAAAAATATATCTCAAGTTCCACCGCACATAAATAATTGACTTAAAATGCTTTGATAGAATATGTTTGAACAAATTTTGATACTTCTCGGAGGACTGATTCTTATTCTTCTGGGGGCAAACTGGCTCGTTGACGGAGCGTCGAGCGTCGCGAAAAAGGCAGGCGTGAGCGAGTTCGTCATAGGACTTACGATTGTCGGAATCGGGACATCAATGCCTGAGCTTGTGGTGAGCTGCACCGGAGCCATTCAGGGCAACGCCGACATCGCGATCGGCAACATCATCGGCTCCAACATCTTCAATGCCATGCTGATACTCGGAGTCACGGCTCTCATCTGCCCGCTGATAATTACAAAGAGCAACCGCAACATGGATATGCCGCTGAACCTGCTCGTGACCCTTCTGCTGATAGGCATGGGACTGACGCACACGCTCTTCGGATTCGGAGAGGATAGGCTCACGAGGATTGACGGAATCATCATGCTCGCGATTTTTGCGCTGTACCTCTACTTCTCATTCAAGAAAGGTTCCGGCGGGGATGACGAGGAAGAAAGTGAGGTAAAGCTCTATAAGACGCCTGTCGCGCTCGTTATGATTCTCTTCGGACTCGGAGCGCTCGTCGGAGGCGGTCAGATGTTCGTCAATTCGGCCGTCGAACTCGCAAAGATTTTCGGTGTTCCTGACAAATTCATCGCGATTACGATTCTTGCAGGCGGCACGTCCCTCCCCGAACTCGCGACCTGCATCGTTGCGGCAACCAAGAAGCGTTCGCAGCTCGCGCTCGGGAACATACTCGGCTCAAACATCTCCAATATCCTGCTGATTCTCGGAACAGCCTCAGTCATCACCCCTCTGTCCTTCGCCAATGTGACGCTGCTCGACATTGCCGCCGTCGTGGCATCCGCGCTTTTCCTCGTGATTTGCGGCCTCTGCTTCCGCAAAAGGGCGAAACTCGGCATACCGGAGGGCATAGTGCTGCTGTTGATGTATGCGGCATATATGTTCTTCCTCATCAAATCAGTTCTTTAAGAGAGAAATGATTGTTTTTATATAAAGCACTTGCGTTCAAGTAACGAAACAATTTTGTAATTTGCAATAACAAATATGTTATCACCGCTTCAGACCCCGGAAATCCCCGCTCTCCTCGATTCTCTCGACATAAAGGGCGACACGCAGAAGCTGATTGAACACGTCACGACCACTCCGGCCGAGGATCTGCTCAAAGAACTGCTGAATGACACGATTCAGTTCGGGCTGAAAGTGCTTGCCGCCCTCGCGATTTATGCCGTCGGAGCATGGCTAATCAAAAAAATCAGGAAACTCCTTGCCGGCATCTTCGCGAAGCGCGGAACCGAGAAGGCCATAGCCTCCTTCACGATGAGTCTAGTGAACATCACGCTCACCATCCTGCTCATCATCCTTACGGTCGGAACCCTCGGAGTGAACACGAGCTCCCTCGCCGCACTTCTTGCTGCCGGCGGTATGGCAATTGGTATGGCGCTCAGCGGAACAGTACAGAATTTTGCCGGGGGAATCATGCTTCTGGTCTTCAAACCGTTCAAGGCTGGAGACTTTATCGAGGCACAGGGATTCTCCGGAACGGTAAGCGAGGTGAACATCGTGAGCACGAAGCTGCGCACCACCGACAACAGGACGATTGTTCTTCCGAACGGCGCACTTTCCGGCGGCACTATCAACAATGTCTCCCAGAACCCGACCAGAAGGGTGGAATGGAAAGTCACAGTGGAATACGGCAGCGACGTTCAGAACGCGAGAAAGGTCGTCCTCGGCATTCTTGCTTCAGACAGGCGCGTTCTGACCGGCAGCGATGCTCCGGCGGAACCGAATGTCAGCCTTTCCGCTCTGCTCGACAGCAGCATCGAACTTCAAATCCGCTGCTGGGTCAAGACTGAAGACTACTGGGACGTGCTCTATGCCGTCAACGAGCAAATCTACAATGCCCTCCCGCAGAACGGCATAAACTTCCCGTTCCCGCAGCTTGACGTGCACCTAAGAAATAACTGAGAGTAAAATTCATATAAAACGAGGAGTACAAGGGCACTCGCCCCTAAAAACACCGGAGCAGCCTTATCGGCTGTGAGGATTTTTTAGGGGCGAGTAACGCAGTAATCCGAAGTTTTAGATGGATTTTACACCAGTAGGCCGCCTTTGGCGCGTATATCCTTGGTAGCTATCGGATTAGAATAAATCTTCAGGAAATGTTCCCGCACTCCGGCGCGATCCAACTCCGGCTCAATCGTGTCGAGCTGGTGCTCCATGTAATCGACGAACCATTTCCTGTCGGCATCCGTGTATTTTCCGGCAAAGCGGTCGCAGCCGCCAAGAATGTCGTAGGCAATGTAGTTGTTCTTCCACAGCCTGTAGCCATCGACGACACGGATGTTCACCGCGTGACGGATGTACTGGTAGCGGTCGTTCTTGTCGCAGAGCGAGGCGAGCGAAAGTTCCTCGTCTGTCAGCGGCTTGCCTATATTCAGATGTATGTCACCCTTCTGCTGCGTCACGCCTACGAGTATGCTGTTCAGATCCTCGCCGTGCACCTTCGTGTATTTCCCGTCTCGCTGCGTGATGAAAGTCTCGCGCGCCTTCAGGATGTCGCAAGGCTCAATCTCATATGAAATGCTCATCGGCACTATGTTCAGTTCGGCGAAATTCTGCTTGAAACTGTCGGGCCGCCCGCTCATGTCGAGCATCTTCAGGAGTCCCTGCTCAGTGGTGTCATAGCCGTCCTTCGTCCGTCCCTGCCTCTGCGCGAGCCATACGGAACTTTCCCCGGTGGTGATGCTCTTGCGAATATAGCGCGACAGTCTCTGGGACGAAAGGTAAAGCTCGCGGGCAGAAACGCCCCTTATGACCTTGATCATGCGGTTCGAGCGGATCAAGTATTCGATGAACTTGTTCTGAATCAGGTTGTCACCGACGCATATTTCCGTAGGATGCAGATTGTTCTGATAGAGAACCCACTGAAGAATCGCCGGGTCGAGGATTATGTCCCTGTGGTTCGAAAGCATGAGGAATTTTCTGCCGTCCTCGACATGGGCGATGCCGTCGTATGAAAAATTGCGTGCCGTCGTGTCGAGAATGCGCTTGACAATCTTCGACATGATCATGTACTGAAAATCATCGACCGACTTCATCTGCAGCAGCTGCTCCTTGAGATAGTCAGCCTCTTTTTCCGGATAGAAATACTTTGAAATCTTGGGGAGAACGGGGCTTGCCGCAATGTGCTGAAACGCGTCAACGGCCTCTGCATCGGTTTTGAAAGGTCCGATTGCGTCAATATCGTTAAAATCTTCCATGTCGTTTCATTATTATATATATATATCCATCTGTACGAATCCTTTCGTTTTGAGAACAATCCGCGAATATACAAAAATATCGTCAAAAATCCGCCCTGTTCAAAAATCCGCTCTGTGAAGTATGGAACTGTCGCCGTAGCTGAGGAAGCGGAAATCATAAGCGAGAGCATAGTCGTAAATCGGCTTCCAGTTGCCGCCCACAAACGCCGAAATGAGCAGCAGAAGCGTGCTCTGAGGCTGATGGAAATTGGTAATCAGAGTCTTTACGACGCGGAAACGAAAACCGGGAACAATGATTATGCGCGTGCCGGCGACGAGTTCGTCGAGACCGTTGCCTTCGAGATACGAGATTATCGCGTCGATGGATTCCGTGAAGGAATATGCGTAGTCGCGTTCGTATGGATCCCACTGGGACACGTCGGAAGGCCTGCCGTCCTCAATGCAGTGGACACCTATATAATATAGAGACTCCAGTGTCCTGACGGATGTGGTCCCGACTGCCGTGACATTGTCTCCGTTGTCGCGGAGCCTGCGAAGAAGGTCGAGCCTCACGGAAAAAGGCTCGCGGTGCATATGATGCTTAGAGACAAGGCTGTCCTTGACCGGGAGGAATGTTCCGGCGCCGACATGAAGGCAGACGTCCTCAATTTCGATTCCCCGGCTTCGGATGCCCTCAAGCACGCGTTCCGTGAAGTGCAGTCCCGCTGTGGGAGCCGCAACCGAACCGCGATATTTTGCATAGAGTGTCTGATAGCGCTCAAGGTCAATAGCCTCCGTGTCTCTGTTCAGATATGGAGGAATCGGTATGTTCCCGCAGATTTCGAGCACCCTCGAGAACGGAATCCCATTTTTCCAGCGAAACTCGACCTCGGCAGTCTGCCCGTCACGGCTCACGAGATCCGCCGTCAGCCCGATTTCGGCGACTTCCCTGGAGTTTTCCGGATTGAGTACGTGCAGCGTATCGGCCTTCCATTTCTTCGCGTTGCCGACAATGCACTTCCAGCGGCACATTTCCGTCGCGGCAAAAATCAGATTGTATTCCACAGGAAACTCCGGTTCAAGGCAAAATACCTCAATCACGGCTCCTGTCTCTCTCTGGAAATGCATCCTCGCGGGAACAACCTTCGTGTCGTTGAAGATCATAGGCGAACCGGCCGGAAGAAGTTCCGGAAGGTCGCGGAATATATGTTCGCGGATTGTTCCGTTGTCATATTCGAGCAATTTGGAGGCATCACGCTCTTCAAGCGGATATTTGGCAATGCGCTCGTCCGGGAGAGGGTAGCTGTAGTCTTCTATGTGTATCTCGGGAATCATTGCTTTTTTAGTTTAATAGCATTTTTAGTTTACATTTCTAATCGGCGCGTCCTGCGCTGATTTTCCGGAGCAAATTTAGCGAATATTTCTGAGACCTCATTTTTCAGCATTATTTACATCGTGAAGTTTACACCGCGCCACTCGTATATTAACATTTGTAAAATATAACGACGATTTCAAACAAATTTGTTGCAAAGTGGCACACAGTATGAAAATGTATCATAAATTTTTCTAATACCGAAATTATTACATCGTTTTAGTGTTAAATATCAGTGCTTTATGTCTAATAATCTAAAGTTTAACAATCAAACATCAAGTAACATCTTGCCACTATGTCCGTAAATACTGTTTATACTACGCCATATCCCATATATTACGCATTGATAACCATAATCATTACCTCAAACTATATACATTGTTTGTTAGTATGTTTTACACCTTTTCTCCACCTTGCATTAACAATTGTTAAACAGCGTCTGTTTGTAATTTTTCAGAAATTTATTTAACTTTGTAATCTTATCGGTTACAACAATGAACTCACGTTTACTACAGTTTCTGAACGCCGAGAATATCACTCAGGCACAGTTTGCGGATTCGATCGGGGTCACGCGTGCAAGCATTTCACACATAATCGCCGGGCGCAATAAGCCGAGCTATGAATTCATCTCGGTAATGATGAAAAAATACCCGCGGCTGAACCCGGAATGGCTGATTCTCGGAAGAGGCAGGATGTACAATGACAGTCAGACCACGCAGACAGCGGACGTTTCCGGAGAAGACCTGCTCTTCCCTACCGATTTTGAGTCTGCGGCTCCGACGTCTCCTGAGCCTCCACAAACCATGACGCCGGTTCCCTCCAGAATGAACTCAGGAGCCTTTCCGGACAGCCCCGCAGCCGCGCCGGTCCCGCAGAAAGAAGAGCATCCTTCACCGCTCCAGACACCCGCCCCGACCGACTCCCCCGCGACATCCGCAGCAAAGCAGCGCAGCGTCAGCAAAATCATAGTTTTCTTCGACGACGGAACATTTCAGGAAATGCGCGGATAATTCAAAAATTTTGTCTATGTTTGCCCGCGATTCAATTCAAAGATACCCAAAGGCAGACCAATGATATGTATAAGGCATTATTGAAGTATTACATCAGGCGCAACTCCCCTTCCAAGGCATTCGGAATCGTGACCGACATCCTCGCCGCCGTAAGGAAGATTCCGTTCGGGCGGCATATTGTCAGGATGCGCTACAAAAACAGGATCCGCACGGGCAGAAAGCTGGAGATTTTCGGCCTCGAATTTGCGAATCCGGTCGGACTCGCCGCTTCAATTGATACTGAAGGTATTTTCTATAACAGTCTGTCCGACTTTGGATTCAGTTTCATTGAAATCGGTCCGATGTCGTATGTAGAACAGGACTACAGCACCCCGGCAAGACACTATCTCGGAGTCAAGAAAGCCATAGAACATCTGCGCGGCGACAGCCCTGACTGCGTAATCGCCGCCAATATAACCCGAAACGCACAGAGTCGCGGCTCCGAAATAATCAGAGACTTTGAAAATGCCTTTGCCCTGCTCTATGACTTCGTCGATATGATTGTGATAAACCCCTACTGCAACGGAACAGAAGAGCCGGACGAGGGGAATGAGGATGAGGGCACGGGAGGAACGTCTGAACTGCCGGACATAATCGACAGAATACTGACGATGCGGCTCTATTATGACGTGAACAAACCGGTACTGGTGCGGCTAACGCCTGGAATTGCCCGTGCTCAGGCTGACGAAATCGTGGAATGCTGCCTTTCCGGAGGAATCGACGGAATCGTGGCCGGAAGCACGCTTAGGCGAGATGACGACAGCGACGGGAGCGAGCTATTCAACAAAAACTTGAAGTTCATTCACTACATTCACGAAAAATCAAGGGGTTTGCTACCAATTGCCGGAGTGGGCGGAATAATGAATAGCGCACGGGCGCAACAGATGCTCGACGCGGGGGCATCCCTGATAGAGGTCTATACCGGCTTTTTCCGCGAAGGCCCGTCAATAGTGAAGGATATAGTCAACAACCTGCCGGAAGCGCCGGACAACAGCGAGACCGGTGAAAGTGAGTCAAAATAAGGTACATGATGAAACAGACAGCGGCATCAATCTGCACAATCGGGGACGAGATTCTGATAGGCCAGATTATCGACACCAACTCATCGGTGATTTCGAGAAGACTGAACGACATAGGCGTGAGGGTCACGAGAATGGTCTCAATCGGAGACGACGGGAAACAAATAGTTGAAACACTGGAAAATGAGCTGGCCTGCAATGACATAGTTATAGTCACCGGAGGTCTTGGTCCAACTAAGGACGACATCACGAAGCCCGCCCTTTCGGAACTCTCCGGGGCGTCCGGATACAGGCAGGACGCGCAGCAGCTGGAAATCATCCACGACATACTGCGTTCCCGAGGACTCGACGCGCTTGACATCAACATCGCCCAGGCCTCCGTTCCCGACAGCTGCGAGGTGATTCTCAACCACAGGGGCACGGCTCCCATCATGGTCTTTCCCTTCGACGAGGACAGGTTCGGACATAAGGCGCGGCTCTATTCCATGCCTGGAGTCCCTTTCGAGACGGAGGCGGCGCTTTCCGACGTGATTGCGGACATCGTGAAGAACTTCGGACAAGCCGCAATCACCCACAGGACCATTATGACTTTCGGTCTCGCGGAATCTGCGCTTTCAAAGAAGATTGAGCCGTGGGAAACTGCCCTGCCCGGGCACATACACCTCGCCTACCTTCCAAATCCCCTCACGGGGGTCAGGCTGAGGCTGTCCATATACGGCGGCTGCAGTCAGGAAAACGAGGCGGAGCTCGAGCATCAGATTGCGCGGCTTCGCGAAATACTCGGAAACGCCGTCTATGCGGAAAGTGACAGCAACCTTCAGACGGAAATCGGCAGGCTGCTTCTCAAGGCCGGCAAGACTGTCAGCGCCGCGGAGTCCTGCACGGGCGGTAAGATTTCGGAACTGATGACCTCGGTTCCGGGCTGCTCTGCCTATTATCTCGGCTCGGTTACCTCCTATGCAATTCCGGTGAAGGAGAAAGTTCTCGGCGTTCCGGCCGAGACAATAGAGCGTTTCGGAGTCGTCAGCGGGGAAGTCGCGGCGGCAATGGCTGAGGGTGTCCGCAGACTCACCGGCAGTGACTTCGCCGTTGCCACGACCGGCATTGCGGGACCCGGCGGCGGCACCGAGACAAAGCCGGTAGGGCTCGTATGGGTCGGCGTAGCCTCTGAAAGGGGGACAAAAATGGCATCATTCACATACAAGAATGACCGAAAACGCAACATCGAGCGTTTTGCGGCCGCCGCACTCCATTTATTATGGGAAACAATAGCTAAGGAGTGTAACTAACAATGATATAATAGATATAACAACAAAGTTTAATATTAAAACAATTTTGTTATATCACTTTTGTTAATCAATAAGGGAAATTTATAATAATTTTTATCGCCAACTTGAGCGCCGAAACAGTTTTCTGACGCGAGGGAATCGCCGCCGCTATTGCAGCTAACCCAGCACGCGAAGAAAGTTCCCTCCGGCAATGGCTGCGATTGAGGCCTCGTCATATCCGCGCCTCCGCAGTTCCTCAAAGATGACCCCGATGCGGCCGCAGTCTTCAAGCCCATCGGGAGTGACAGCAATCCCGTCAAAGTCGGAGCCTATCCCGACGTGCTCCGGGCCGACAAGTGAGACAGCGTGGTCAATATGGTCGGCTACCCTCCTGTAATTCGGACGCGGCAGCTTCTTCAGCCGATCGAGGCAGCCGTACCATGCCGCCCTTTTCGTCGCGTCGGCAGGGTCGGCGATGAACTCCCCTTCGATTCTGTCAACCTCGTCGTCATGGCGGTCAAGCACACGGGCGAAGTCCGCGTCAAGGAAGGCCGGGTAGAAATTTATCTGAATGACTCCCCCGTTTCCGGCGAGAGCGCGAATCATGTCGTCGGTCATGTTCCTCGGACGGTCGGCAAGGGCACGGCAGCAGGAGTGGGTAGCCACGACCGGCTCCGAACTGCATTCCAGAACATCGTAGAACGAGCGGTCGGAAACGTGCGACACATCCACAAGCATACCGAGCCGGTTCATTTCCGCCACGACCTCCCGGCCGAACGCGCTGAGACCGCCCCAGCGGCCGGAGTCGCCGCTCGTGCAGGAATCGCAGATTTCATTGTCACGGGCATGGGTGAGCGTCATGTACCGGACTCCAAGTTCATAAAAAAGCCGCAGAATGCCGAGGTTCTTCTGTATGGGCGAGCCGTTTTCAAGGGCAAGAAACACAGAGGTCTTCCCTTCCGCCTTGTTCCGCAGCGCCTCTTCCGCCGATGTCGCCAAGGCTGCGACCGCCGAGTTTGCCGCAACCGCATCCCTTGTGCAGGCAATCAGCTCAAGCGCATACCTCGTCGCGGCATCCGGAGCAAGCGAGTTCGGGACATACGCGGCAAAAAAGGCGGCATCGACTCCCCCGCGCATGAGTTTAGGGAAATCAACCTGCGCATGAGCATCCTCCTTCCCGATGTCACGCAGCCTGTAAATCTGCGACGGCGTGTCGCAGTGCGAGTCCAGCACAAACATTCAAATCAGTATTTGATTTCACCTAAAAATCCCCAGTCTGAGGCAACTTATTTTTTCACATTTCTAAAAAAGCTTAGATGCAAAAAGTCAAATAAAAGATGGAGAGCAAGGCTTGCGGTGAAGATGAAACCGCAGCAACCTGATGGTTGTGAGGATTTCATCAAGACGCATAACGCAGCTATCCGCTTTTATTTGGCTTTTTGCCGCTGGCGGACGGCTTCATACAGCATCACGGCCGACGCAATCGACACATTCAGCGAGCCTATCTCCCCTGCCATCGGAATCGCGGCCTTCTCGTCAGCCAGCTCCAGCATGGCGGAGGAAATGCCCTTGCCCTCTGAGCCCATTATGATGGCAACCGGACCTGTCAAATCCACGTCATACACAAACTTATCAACCTTCTCCGTCGCCGCGACCAGACGAAATCCGGACTGCCTGAGGAAATATGCCGCATAGCGGAGATTCGGAACCTTGCAGGTGTCAATCCTCATCAGCGCGCCGGCAGAAGCCTTCACTGCCTCCGCGTTTATCGCCGCACCGCCCTTTGCCGGAACGATGATTCCCTTTCCTCCGGCACATTCCAGCGTCCGGGCAATCGCCCCGAGGTTGCGGACATCGCTCACCCCGTCAAGAATCACGAATATCGGAGCGGCATCAGTGGCAAGCGCACCGTTCACCATATCCTCAAGCTCAACATACTCTATCTGAGAAATGTAGGCCACCACTCCCTGATGCGCACCGCGAACCGCCCTGTTCAGCCTGTCGAGCGGCACGAACTGGTAGGGAATCTTCTTTTCTCCGAGCAGACCGTACAGCTCACGGAACTGCTGACCCTCAAGCCCCTGCTTCAGCAGCACCTTGTCGAAATGCCTGCCTGCCTTCACGGCCTCCATCACGGGGTGGATGCCATAGAGAAACTGCGTCTTCTCTTCTTCCATATACTATTATGTTAAAGTGACTTATAATTATTTACAAACATTGACTAAAGTAATGGTTTAGCCGCCTGTTACGACTCTATGCTCACCGACAGTTCCGTCCACTCGTCCGTCATTGAGTCCAGGCCGCGCTTCAGCTCCAGAAACTCGCGGGTCAGCTCCATATAATCGTCCGACGGCGACGGGGCGGCAAGCACGCCTTCAATCTCCTTCATCCGTGCCTGGCACTCGTCAATCTTCTTTTCCAGAAACGAAATCCTGTTCCTTACCTTGCGTTCCTCCTTGGAAATGAATTTCTTGGCCTGATACTCCTGCTGCGCGGCCTCTTTCTTAACCGAAACTTCCGCCGCAGCAGCCTGTTCCGCAGCGGGCTTCGCATGACGCTCAAGCTCATTGAGATTCTCTATGCGGCGCGCCTCCAGAAAATCGGACACTCCCCCGAGAAACTCGCGCACCCGACCGTCCCGGAACTCGTAGAGCTTGTCAACCAGACCGTCAAGGAAATCGCGGTCATGCGAGACTATTATCAGCGTGCCGTCATAAGACTTCAGCGCCTGCTTCAGAATGTCCTTGGAAAGGATGTCCATGTGGTTGGTCGGCTCGTCGAGCGCGAGCAGATTGTAGGGACGCAGCATCAGCTTCGCCATGGCAAGACGCGCCCGCTCCCCACCGGAAAGCACGGCCACCTTCTTGTCGATGTCCTCGCCCTTGAAGAGAAAGGCCGCAAGTATGTCCCGCAGCTTCAGGCGGATGTCCCCTACGGCTATGCGGTCAAGCGTCTCATAGACAGTGTCGTTCTTGTCGAGGACATCTTCCTGATTCTGAGCATAATAGCCGATGCTCACATTATATCCGACGCGGGATTCCCCCTTCATCGGTTTCAGTTCACCCATTATTGCTCTCATCAGAGTCGTCTTGCCCTCACCGTTTCTGCCGACAAGAGCGACCTTCTCGCCGCGCCTGACCTCGATGTCCGCGCCGGAAAAGACGACCTTGTCCCCATAGCCGAGAGTCAGGTCAACAGCCTTGTAGGCAATGTCTCCGGAGCGCGGGGCGGGAGGAAACTTCACGGCAAGCGCGGACTTGTCCTCCAGATCCACCTCAATCCGTTCCAGCTTTTCAAGCTGCTTCACACGGGACTGCACCTGATTGGACTTGGTCGGCTTGTAGCGGAAACGCTCGATGAATTCCTCGGTTTTCTCTATCATCCGCTGCTGGTTCTCGTAGGCAGCCTTCTGCTGGGCGATGCGTTCCTTCCTGAGCTCCAAGTACTTGCTGTACGGCACCTTGTAGTCGTGGATGTGTCCGAGCATGATTTCCACAGTCCTGTTCGTGACATTGTCGAGGAACTTCCTGTCGTGTGAAATCAGCACCATCGAACCGCGATATTCCTTGAGATACCCCTCCAGCCACTCAATAGACTCGATGTCGAGGTGGTTTGTCGGCTCGTCGAGCAGGAGCACATCAGGATTTCCGAGCAGAATCTTCGCCAGCTCAATCCTCATGTTCCATCCCTGGCTGAAAGTCTCCGTCGGCCTCTGAAGTTCGTCATACTTGAATCCCAGCCCAATCAGGGTTCGTTCAGCAAGAGCTTGAGGTGAATCGGTCTTTATGATTGACAGACGGTCATTTATGTCGTTCAACGAAATTATAAGTCTCTGATATGCGTCGGACTCATAGTCTGTCCTTTCGGCAAGTTCAGCCGTGATTCGGTCAAGCTCGGCCTCCATATCGAACATCTCCTGAAAGGCCGTCATGGTCTCGCCAATCACGGACTTGCCGCGGTGATGCTCCATAATCTGAGGCAGATACCCTATTTTCACGCCGGAAGGCACGGAAACCTTTCCGGAAGTCGGGGTCTGAAGCCCGCAAATCAGCTTGAGAATCGTTGACTTGCCGGCGCCGTTCTTCCCGACAAGACCGATTTTATCCTGCTCGCTGATGTGAAAGTTTATGTCGTCCAGAAGCGTGAAGCCCCCGTATGCAACTGTCAGTGAATTTATTGAAATCATTGCGTATTTTTCTCCTTATCAGTCTTTTGCCGCCTCTTCCTGCCGTTCATTCTCCTCATCATCGCCGTCCGGGACATCACCATCTTCCGGTTCGTCCTTTCGGCAAATCAGGATGCTGAACTCATAAAGCAGGTAGAGCGGAATGGTCACGACTATCATCGACATTATGTCGGCCGGAGTAATCGCCGCCGCTATAATCATCAGAATCACAAGCGCGTGCTTTCTGTATTTCCTCAAGGTGCTTCGGTGCAGAAGTCCCATGCTCGACAGCGCGAGTATGACCGCCGGAAACTCAAAGGCCAGCCCCATCGAGAAAACTGTCGAAAAGAAGGTCGATATGTACGAACTCAGCGAAATCGTGTTCTTCACCATGCTGCTTACCGTATATCCCTGAAAGAAATCGACGATGAACGGGAGAAGCACGAAATAGCCCACGGCGAGTCCGACATAAAAAAGCGTGCCCGCGAACAGGAATGCCTTACGCACAGGCCTCTTTTCCCTCTCGTATAGCGCCGGAGCTATGAATTTCCAGATTTCGTAACATATATACGGTGCTCCGAAAACGAGTGCTCCGAGCATCGAGGTCTCCAGATGAACCATGAACTGAGCCGTCAGGTCATAGTTTATCAGCGAAATCTCCGGGTTCATGCCGAAGATACGGTACATCGGAAACGATGGCTGGGTCGGTGCAAGCACCACTATGTCAAAGAAATAGTCCTTGAGCACAAATAGGATGACGGTCAACACCAAGACAAGACCCGCCGAGCGGAGCAGCGTTCCCCTCAGCGCATCAAGGTGATCCCAGAAAGACATTTCCGCCTGACCGTCCGTAGCCATCGGAAACTATTTCTTGTCCGCGTCCCGGATTTCCTCAGGAGTTGTCTCAATTTCCTTCTTTATCTCCTGAATTTCCTTGTCGGCATCCTTCATTCCCTGCTTGAAGCTCTTCATTCCGTGTCCGAGCCCGCGCATGAGCTCAGGAATCTTCTTGCCTCCGAAGAGGAGAAGAATCACAAGGACAATCAGGACAACCTGCCACATTCCAAAGACTCCGAGTGGTAAAACTGTCAGCATGATCTTTCTCTATTAAAATTTCGTAATTAAACTATCGTCAAACATCCGACCGGAGCCGGACTAATCGTAATACTTCCCTATCACCTCCAGCAAGTCTTCCGGACACCTGCGAGGACGGCGCGTGTCAGCGTCGATGAAGCCGAGCTTCACCGTACCGGTGCAGAGCAGGACATCGTCCTGATTGTAAATCTCCGTCTCGAACAGCATCTTCGCCGTCGGAAGCTGAGGAAGCCGCGTCACGATGCGCAAAGTGTCTCCAAGCCTTGCCGGAGCCTTGTACTGCGCAGTCACCGCCGCAACCGCAGTCATCACCCCCTCGCGTTCCATCCGCTCTACAGGGAAGCCGACATCCTTCATCAGCTTAGCCCGCCCGCACTCGAAATAGCGTATGTAGTTCGAATGGTGGACTATCGCCATCTGGTCGGTCTCATAGTAACGAACTTCAAGATATAGTGTAGATTCTATCATATACTCATCTAATTCTGCGCATTTTGCGCCACAGCCCAACTATCCGCGAAGCGCTTTGAGAGAATGCTCTATGCTCTCGATTTTCGAGAGTGTGTCGGCCTCCTTCTTTCTCTCGGCCGCGACCACAGCCTCCGGTGCATGTGAAACAAACTTCTCGTTGGAAAGCTTTCCGCGCACTGACTTGAGGAATCCCTGAAGATATTTCAGTTCACCCTCAAGCTTGGCAATCTCCTCCGCGGCATCGACAATCCCTTCCAGCGGAACGAATGCCTTGACCGTCCCTGCCATAAACGACACGCCCGCAAGCGAATCATCAATCGAGGTCACGTGCTGTATCTCGCTGACATTGGCAAGTTTGACAACAACGGCCTCCATATCTTTAGACCATTCACCGACAAGGAAGAGCCTGAGCGCCTCCCTCGGAGAAAGCCCCTTCTGCTGGCGGATGTTGCGCACTCCGGCGACCACCTCGCACGCCAAGTTGAAATCAGCGATGTATTTCGCGTCACTCTCGCCCGCAACCGGATATCTCTCGAACATGATTGTGGCATTCTCGCCTCTTTCCTTCACGGCGTGCCAGAGTTCCTCAGTGATGAACGGCATAATCGGGTGAATCATCTTCAGAAGGCTCTCGAAGTATTCAAGCGTAACCTCATAGGTCTTCACATCAATCGGCGAGCCGTATGCCGGCTTCACGAGTTCGAGATACCATGCACAGAAATCGTCCCAGAAAAACTTATAGACGGCCATCAGCGCGTCAGAGATTCTGAACTTGGAGAAATGGTCGTTCACTTCCGCGGCAACAGCGTTGAGTTTATTGCCGAACCATCTGACTGCCACAGCACAAGCCTCGCTCTGCTCAAGTGAAGCATCAACAGTCCAGCCAGTGATGAGCCTGAAGGCGTTCCAAATTTTGTTGCCGAAATTGCGTCCCTGCTCAATCTGCGACTCGTCATAGAGGATGTCGTTTCCTGCAGAACTGCAAAGGAGCATTCCGAGACGCACGGCATCAGCACCGTACTTGGCGATGAGATCGAGCGGATCCGGAGAGTTTCCGAGAGTCTTGCTCATCTTGCGTCCGAGCTTGTCGCGCACGATGCCCGTAAAATAGACATTGTGGAACGGTTCCTCCTTCATGAACTCGTCGCCCGCCATGACCATTCTGGCAACCCAGAAAAAGATGATGTCAGGACCCGTAACGAGGTCATTTGTAGGATAATAGTAGGCGAGGTCACGGTTCGGCTGATGGTCCGGATGTCCCGGCATTTCAGGGTCGAACACAGAAATCGGCCAGAGCCATGACGAGAACCAGGTGTCGAGCACATCGTCGTCCTGATGGAGGTCAGCGGCGGTCACGGCCGGATTTTTCTGCTGCGCAAGCTTCAGAGCCTCTTCGGCCGTCGGAGCCACGACAAAGCTTCCGTCCGGCAGATAGTATGCCGGGATTCGCTGTCCCCACCAGAGCTGGCGTGAAATGCACCAGTCGTGCGCGGTCTCCATCCAGTGACGGTAAGTGTTGCGGTACTTTTCCGGTATGAGCTTTATCTTTCCGCTCTCCACGCTTTCAAGGGCTGCCTTTGCAAGGTCGTCCATCTTGAGGAACCACTGCTTCGAGAGCTTAGGCTCGATGACGGCGTTCGTCCGCTCAGAATATCCGATAGGAGAAGTGTAATCAACTGTCTTTTCGAGATTTCCGGCTTCTTCAAGCATCTTGGCAATCTTCTTTCTCGCCACAAAGCGGTCCTCGCCGACAAGAATCTGAGCCTTTTCGTTCAGGCGCCCGTGGTCGTCGATGATGTCGAGAACCGGAAGGTTGTGACGCATTCCGATTGCGTAGTCGTTCACATCGTGAGCCGGCGTCACCTTGAGGCATCCGGTTCCGAAATCCATCTCGACGTATGAATCCTCAATAATCGGTATCTCCTTGTTTATCAGAGGTATAATCACTTTCTTTCCGCGAAGCCACGCATATCTCGTGTCATCCGGATTGATGCAGACGGCGGCGTCGGCCATGATTGTCTCCGGACGGGTGGTCGCCACGACTATGTACTTGTCGGTCGGATTGCCGTGTCCGTCGGAAACGAAATATCTCATGTGATAGAACTTGCTGGCGGTGTCCTTGTGCACGACTTCCTCGTCGCTGACGGCGGTGAGTCCCACCGGATCCCAGTTGACCATCCGCACACCTCTATATATAAGCCCCTTGTTGTAGAAATAGACGAAGGTGTTGATTACCGCCTCGCTCAGGTCCGGGTCCATGGTGAACTTCGTCCTGTCCCAGTCGCATGACGCGCCGAGCTTGCGGAGCTGGCTGAGGATGATTCCGCCGTGCTTTTCCTTCCACTCCCACGCGTGCTTCATGAACTCGTCGCGGGTAAGGTCCTCCTTGCTGATGCCCTCCGCCTTGAGCTTGGCCACGACCTTGCTCTCGGTAGCGATTGAAGCGTGGTCAGTTCCCGGAATCCAGCAGGCGTTCTTGCCGTCCATGCGCGCCTTGCGGATGAGCACGTCGTTGATGGTGTTGTTAAGGACATGTCCCATGTGAAGGATTCCCGTCACGTTAGGCGGTGGAATGACTATAGTGTAAGGTTCCCTTTCATCCGGCTCCGAATGAAAGAACTTGTGTTTCAGCCAATAGGCGTACCATTTGTCTTCGGTCTGTGCCGGATCGTACTTCGACTGCAGTTCCATATATCTCTAAATATTTTTATTTCTTTCCAATCCGACGAAATCCCCTCCTTTAAGGAATATTTCAAAATATGGGTCATTCGTCCGCATAATCATGCAAAGATACACAATTTTTGACTAACTTCGCGATGTAAAAATATGAACTGTATGGAAAACAACGAAAACAAGCTAGACATCGAGATTCCGCACGACGTGGCCAAGGGGTCATATTCGAACCTCGCAATCATCACCCATTCGCACAGCGAGTTCATTCTCGACTTCGCGACCATGCTTCCGGGGCTTCAGAAAGCCGAGGTGAACAACAGGATTATCATGACACCAGAACACGCGAAGAGGCTTCTTATGGCGCTGCAGGACAACATTCAGAAATATGAGGCGCAGTTCGGCCAGATTTCTTTCGGTCGCAACGGAGGCGGAGACACGTTCCCCATGGGAGGCTTCGGCGGCGGTTTCGGAAACGGAGCTAAAAGTTAGGGAATATGGCAGTCGTTACCAATTCCCAGCTGAAGCAGCTTGAAATTCCTGATGAGGTTTATGCGAAGATTTTGAAAATCAAGGCTTTCACCTTCGATATTGACGGAGTTATGACCGCCGGCGGCATTTTTGTCGGCGAAGAGGGTGACTTTCTGCGCACCTACAGCGCAAAGGACGGATTTGGCCTGCGGATGGCCTCGATGGCCGGCTACAGGCTCGGTATCATAACGGGAGCACATTCCGCCACCGTCGAGAAACGGTTCCGCTTCTTCGGGTTCGGAGGCACGGACATCTATCTCGCGTCAAAGGACAAGATTGCGGACTTCAACGAGTTCTGCGCGAAGTACGGCCTGAAGCCGGAGGAGGTGCTCTACTGCGGGGACGACCTGCCGGACGCGCCGGTTCTCGCCGCCTGCGGCCTCGGGGTCTGCCCGGCCGACGCGATGGAGGAGGCACAGCTCTGCGCGGACTATGTTTCGATTTTCCCCGCGGGAGCGCGTTTTGTCCGTGAAATCATCGAAATCGTGATGCGTGCGCAGGGCACATGGAACTTCGATGTGTCCAAGTACGAGAAAAGTTACTAATGAATACCAAACACATAATTTTAGGCAGCGCGTCTCCCCGGAGGCGCGAACTGCTTTCCGGGCTCGGAGTTGAATTCGAGGTCGATACGCGGAACAATTTTGAGGAGAAATACCGTCCCGACACGCCTCACCGCGACATTCCCCTCATTCTTTCCCGCGGCAAGTCCCACGGATTCCATCGCCCGCTCGCCGAAAACGAGATTCTGCTCACGGCCGACACGCTCGTTCTCTGCGATGATGAGGTTCTCGGCAAGCCGCACGACAGGGAAGATGCCGTCCGGATGCTGCGCCTGCTCTCCGGACGCACTCACGAGGTCATCACAGGAGTCACAATACGCGACTCCCGCCACGAAGAATCCTTCTCGGACACCTGCTTCGTCCATTTCAATCCCATCTCGGACGAGGAAATCAATTTTTACATCGACACCTTCAAGCCGTTCGACAAGGCCGGAGCCTACGGAATTCAGGAGTGGATAGGCTACGCCGCAATCTCCGGAATATCAGGCTCATACTTCACTGTCATGGGGCTTCCTGTGCACCGCGTCTATCAGGAACTGAAGAAGTTTTTGTAGGAAATTGCTGTTTTTTTTGAAAAAAAGTGCAAAAAAGTTTGCAGGTTTCAAAATTATGCGTACCTTTGCACCCGAGTTAAGGAAAGACGGTTCTTTGATCTGAATTAACTCATTGGTTATTAGTTTTAGTGTTATTAATTATGTGGTTAGTATGAGGTGTCCTCGCGGGAGCGACGACAGCTCATTTTTTATATACACTCACATGTATAAAAAATGAGCTCGGACTCTTCGAGTCCGTAGCCCCTAACCCCAGTCGGCAGAGCCGACAACCCCTATTAGGGGCATACGCCCTCCATTAGCATTCCGGGCGGCGACTCCATTCCTCCGTTTCACTCCGTCACTGCGTCGCGGCGGCTTTTGCCGCCTTGCCTTGCGCCCCATCCGCTGGATTAAGGAATATTTCAAAAAAATCTTTCTCATTTTTTAATGTTCCTAAATAAAGGAAGAAAGAGCTCGCTTGCGCGAACTCTTTCCTGAAATCAAAAACTATAATTTTATGAATGATGAGGTGCCAAGCAGATTCGAACTGCTGTAGCAGGTTTTGCAGACCTGTGCCTAGCCCCTCGGCCATAGCACCATTCCCCATTGGGATTACAAAGGTAGAAATAATTTTTCTCCAATCAAAATTTTTCTTGATTTTGCCGGGATTTTTTTCGCACATAGATCTCTCACTGCGTTCGAGATGACAGAATGGACTGAAGCGTTCGAGATGACAGACAGTCTAAACGACAGCGGCTACTCCACATACAATAGCAGTCCCTTCAGGTACTCCCCTTCCGGGTGGTAGATGTTCACGGCATGGTCGGCGGGCTGATTCAGGCGGTCGAGAATGCGCACGCTGCGGCCAGTCTGAGCGGCGGCGGAAAAGACGGCGAGGGCAAACGCTTCCTTATCGACGACCTGCGAGCAGCTGTAGGTGAACACGAGCCCGCCGGTGGCGACCTTCGAGATGGCCGCTGCGTTGAGCCTCTGGTAGGCACGCAGGGCGTTGTCGCGCGCTCCCCTATGCTTGGCAAATGCCGGAGGATCGACGATTATCATGTCATACTTTCCGGCCGGAATGTTCTTCACATAATCAATCGCATCGCTACACAGACCGCAATGCTGCGCGGTTTCGCTGCCGGTACTGAATCCGTTAAGGGCAACATTCTTTTCAACAAGCTCCATCGCGCGGGCCGAACTGTCAACGGAATCGACATGAACGGCTCCTCCGGAAAGAGCATAGACCGAGAATCCTCCAGTATAGCAGAAAAGGTTAAGCACCTTACGACCTGCGGCATAGCGCTCGACCAAAGAGCGGTTCTCCCTCTGGTCAAGGAAAAATCCGGTCTTCTGCCCTTCCGTCCAGTTCACTATGAACTTATGCCCGTTCTCCAGCACGACCTGTTCGTCGTCGCTGAAGCCATCCTTTCTGTACATATAGCCGTCAATCAGTTCCAGCCCGGCCTTGAACGGCGCCGTGCCCGAACTCTTGTCATAGACTGCCTTGAGCGAATCCCCATAGACCGCCTGCAATGCGGAACAAATCTGTTTCCTCGCGCGGAACATCCCGACAGAATGAGCCTGCATGACGCAGATGCCGTCGTACCAGTCTATGATGAGCCCCGGAAGATTGTCGCCCTCCCCGTGGACAAGGCGATAGCAGTTCGTGGCGCCGCTTTCGGAGCCGGAAGCGTTTTCTTCTTTCGGATCCGCTGCCCCGGGAACGGTCGCAAGTCCGGCGGCAACGCGCACCGCAAACGCCCTGCGAATCATCGTCTCCCAGAAGTCCGGCGCAAGAACATCCGAGTCAAAGCTCAGGATGCGCACGGCTATGGAGCCTATCTGATAGTGCCCGCAGGCCAGAAAAGTTCCGTCGGCCGCATGGACGGCAACAAGGTCGCCTTCCGCAGGTGTTCCCTGAATCTGTGCGATTGAACCGGAAAAGACCCATGGATGGAAACGGCGGACCGACTCGTCACGCCCCCTGCGCAATATAACTTTCACCATATATTCTTAATATTCAAACAATTAAATCAACACACCAGTTTCATAGACCACGGAAGCTCCCAATTCTATTATTTTATCTCCGTCGAGACAACAGAAGCGACTTCGACAGAGATGACATCCTTCTTGAACACAACGGTCGTCGGCTCAAGCGGCTTGAGTTCGGTGTTTTTCAGTTTCATATACATTTCTCTGCAAACCCACGCATCCGTAGCCGCATATTTCATCTGAGGTTCCGAGAGGGTCTCCGCCTCCCAGTTGGAAAGCTGCTGAGTCTTTGAAATCTTCACGCCGAGGATTATTGCGGCCATTTTCTTCACGCTCTTGTCCCTTATGCCCCATTCAGGAACAATCTTCTGCAAATCTACGAAGGACTCAGGCTTGAAACGGGCATATCTCTGAAGTCCCTTCACGTCGTCCGCTGTGGCCGCTCCGACCTTGACAATCTTCGGATTCGCAAGAATGTTGCACAGCGCGCGCTTCATCCCTAGCGACTTTACTCTGAAAAGAAAAGCCTTTCCTCCGCCCGACAGCTGCAGCAGGGCGACGCCCGGATGCGGAGAATGAGGGGTGAAGCACGGCTTGGTCTCCGTGTCGAAGCCGAGAATCCGCTGCCTTTTCAGATAGCGTATCGCTCGGCTGAAATCTTCCGAAAAGGAATCTATCACCGTAATCTCGCCGGGAAACGAAGCGACCGGCAGGCGGTCAATCTCCTCCTGCGTAATATTCTCTATAAAATTATTTTCGTTCACCACTGATAATCCTTTTTACTTGCAGCCCATTTCACACATAAAAACACATCACTCCGTCCTCTCCATATTCAATATCACGGGAGCAACCAGACGATTGACCTCTTCAAGCCGTTCTCCGCTCAAATAAAGCCGGCTCAACGGAACCACACGCGTAATCTGCATGGATGCGTCCGCCGAATGGTTGTACTTGAACTTCGGTGAAAGCGAACCGCCGAAATCCGTATTCTCAAGAGGCACGCTCACTGAAGGCACTGTGACAAAGGCCTTTACTGACGGATAGGCAATCCTGTGCGTAAAGAGATTCCTTTGCCTGAGAACGCGGTAGCACGCCCGGACGACCGCGTCTTCGCCGCTGATGAACTCAAAGTCATCCGCAAGCACAGAGCGGTAGTTCTCCATGTCGAGTCCCTGCGAGGTTCGAATCTGCTCCAGAGCCGCGGACAGGTCACGAACATTGAGCGAATCCGAAGATGTGCCCACAAGCACGGCGGAAATCTTCTCCGAAGCACCGGAAGAAATGTAAGTGTCCAGAAAAGCCGTAAATGCGGTGCGTGAATCCAGTCCAGAATCCGCGTGCTCGACATAGGAGGGAAAGTGCTCCGAATCGCCCCTGACCCGGCCATACACATCCTTATACAGTCCGTATTTCAGTTCCCGGCCATCAGCAAGCACGGCTATCACCCCTTCTGGATGACGCTCGCCGGCACGACGGAACATCTCGTCCGTGAGCGACAGAACCGGAATTTCTATTCCTTTGGAGACAAGCATGGTGTCAATGTCCCTCATAGCGTAGCGGCAAAGATAGGGTGAGGCTACAATCAGAACCTTTGCAGGAATCCTCGCGGCTGTAAGCACCTCGTCAAAGGTGTTGGAATAGCTGACGCTGCCAAGAGAGGCGAGGGTCATGCTGACGGCAGCCTCGCGCATCGCCGGTATGTTCTCGGCGTTGATATAGCCGTCATACGGAGCGTTTGCCACGTCAAAAACCGGAGAAAGCGTCTCGCCGGCAAAATCATGAAGTTCATCCGGAATCTCACGGCCGTCAATGTTGTCGAAGCGGTCGGACCTCAGAAATTCAGAGACCAGACTGTAAAGCGGTCCGAAGTCGCCGATGAGACCGATGCTGCCGGAGATGCTGCACGGTTCATATCCGTCAAGAAGATGCCATGCCACAGAGCTTGTGTCCGTGAGCGCCTGCTTTACAAGTGGCAGATAGGGTTCAGCAACTTTATTGTTTCTTCCGCAGGAACACAATGCAATAATAAAAAACGCAACGACAAATGTCTGAAACGATATGACGGTCAGTCTTCTCATTTATTCTTCCCCGAAGCGAACGGCAGTGCCGCGACATTAAGAATGATGTAATAGAGGAAAATGAGGCTGAACGCGAGCGAAAAATGGATGCCGAGAACCGCCACGAGCACGACAATGACCGCAGCTCCCGCAAAAAAGGCGATTCTCATCTTGCCATAGACACCCTCGGCAAGGCTCCTTCCCTTCTTGATTTTCATCGCGAACATCGGGATTTCACTCACCAACAGCGCCGCAAGCGCGACGGAGAGCGCCGGAACCAGAAACCTGACCACCCTCCATTCCGAAATCCTCCCGGCAAGCGTGCTGTCGGACTTCATGGCGAAGCAGACAAGCGAAGCGAGCAGAACAGCGCTCGCCGGGGTTGCAAGCCCGATGAAGTTCTCGCTCTGCCGCTCGTCGATGTTGAACTTGGCAAGCCTCAGTCCGGAAAAGACGGCCACAATCACAGGCGAGCATACGACAATCCACCGCGCGGCGGAAGACACTTCCGAAGAAAAGGCGTAATTCTCTAGAGAGCACTGCGCGAAGCATACCGTCATAACAGCCGGCAGCACGCCGAAACTGACCATGTCCGCGAGCGAATCAAGCTCCTTCCCCATCGGGGAATATGCATGAAGCGCCCTCGCCGCGAGTCCGTCGCAGAAATCGAATACCGATGCGGCGAGCATCAGACAGAACGCCGTCGGAACATCTCCCCCAAGACACGACAAAATCCCCAGCACACCACAGAGCAAGTTCATTGACGTGATGGTATTGGGGATATGCCTGATAATGCAGTTCATAAGCTGATATACTGAAGAACAGGCACTTATTTAATGCCGAGCTTCTTCCTTATCGACTTAGGGAGCGCGTCCTTGTGAACCACTACATTGAGAGTCTTGTAGCTGACATAGGCGTCGGAAGCATACCAGATGCCCTTGTATGCGCCGGCCTCTCCCCATGAGTTCTTCACGATGAAGAACGGATTGCCGTTCTGATCCTTGGCGAGACCATAAATCTGCATTCCGTGGTCGTCGGTAGTCTGCTTGTTGTCATAGGCAATCTGGCGCATCTCCTGAGTAATCTTCTTCTCCTCAGCGGAGACGGCCTCAGCCGGCTTCTCGTCCGACTTGCCAATCCAGTGCTCCTGGTCGGACCCTGCCGTAGGGGCGACGTCAACATCCGGGACGACTGCCGTTCCGTTGCGCGTGAAGCCCTTTTCGCTCACGTCGGCACCCCATGCGATGGTGAATCCCTTGTCTATTGCGTTGTACATCACCTCCATGAGTTCGTCGATAGGAAGGTTGTAGGCTGTGCCCCATCTCCAGTTGTCGCAGACCTCAATCACGAAAGGCTTGTAGAACGGATGATGGGTGAACGATGTGAGGTTCACATAGTCATCGACATTGATTCCGAGGCAGTCCCTGTATGACTCCGGGGTGTATGTCTTGCCATCGACAGTGAATTCCGTCGGGAGTTCGCCGAGATAGGCGCTGAGTATGCCGTTGTAGGCGTTCTTCCATGCCGTTGAGAGCGTCTTGTTCGGGTTCTCGACAATGGCGTTGATGAAGCCGGAGAGAGCCGCGTCCATCTCTGCCTGCACAGGAAGTTCTGTCCCATAGTTCATTCCGGAATAGACGGACTGAGGAACGATTCCGTACTCACGGATGACCTCAAAGACGTCTCCGAAAGAGCTGCCTGCGGAAAAGCCCATCTTTCCGTCCAGACGCACATACTTGATTCCCCTGTCATAGTAGGCCCTGTTGACCACGAACATCTCGGACAAATCGGTCTCGATGCCCTTCTGGCGGAGAATTTCGGATTCAACGAAAGAAAGTGCCGAGAAGCACCAGCAGGTGCCTGAACGGTACTGGTTCTTGATGCTCGTAATCGGGTTTTCCTTCACGGTCGTGAACACATACCCGTCCTCCTTCGGCTTGTCCTGTGCCTGCGCGAGGGAACCGAGTCCCAGCGCGAAAGCCGCTGCCGCAATGACAAATTTCTTCATACTATATATCGCTTTATTATTTTTCAAAAACACAGGCATCCGCCAAAAGTCTGCAAATTTAGTTTTTTGCAACAAGAAAAACAAGAAAACTTTTTTTTCTGCAACTTTTGGTTATAGCCGTTATTTGAATTATCTTTGCGGTCCGGAACGAATGGCGGGCTTCTCCGCAGCGATGTTTACCGAGACTGAATCTATGATGGCTGTTCCGGGTAAATGGTAAACATACAACTCTAAATCAATATTTTATGTTACAAAAAACTCTTGGGAAAAGAATCCTCGGCCTTGTCGTGTGCGTTGCCCTCGGATTCTCTCTTAACGCGTGTGCTGAAAAGAACACCGAGCCCGTGCAGCCGGAAGAGCCGGACACGACGGCTACTATCGAGGACGTGCTTGCGGCCGAGGTCGGCAGCGAGTTTGAAGTCGGGAACGCGACTGTCGTCGCTTCAAATCTTCAGGGCATGGTGCTCCGGAAAAAAGAGGCGGAAATCTATGCTTTTTACGGTGAGCCTCACGGCATGAAAGTCGGTGATGTCGTAACAATAAAGGGAACGACAGAGAGCCGCAACGGACTTGTTCAGTTCGGCAAGGGCTGCACAATCGAGAAAACCGGAGAAAAAAGCGTAAGCCAGCCTAAACCGTCGAAGTTCACCGCAACTGAAATTGAGGCCTACATGAAAGCCCCGGAAATCAAGTATGTCACACTGGACGGAACAATCATGGTCGCGGGGAACTATGTGAACGTCGAGATTGACGGGACTTCGGTAATCGGAAGCCTCGACTACATGAGCGACGATTTCAAGGCAAAGTATAACATGCACACCGTCACTATCGAAGGATGGCTGTTCGGTTCCTACAAGACCTACCTCTACATGGTGCCGGTCAGCATAAAGGATGGCGGAGAATTTGAGGAGACGGTTCCGGAGGGCGCAATATACTTCAACTCCTTCGACAAGGAAATAGCGGTTCAGGACGCGGAGAAATACCAGACAAGCAAGGGATGGCCGTTCTGCGAGCAGTTCAACGGATGGAAGAACGAGAAAGGAAGCGGAGCCGCGGATGTAACATACGATTTCAAGAGCATCTCTCCCCGCACCAACCAGTCATCGAAGGGCAGCCTTTCACAATATGACGGTTCAGGAAAAAACAACCTCCTCTTCAGCACAGCCCCAAACTACTTCACTATCCAGAAGATAGCCATACCCGCGACTAAACTCAGACTTTCGTTCGGTGCCCAGAGATATAGCCAAGGGGCGACAAACACCTTCTACACATCCGACTTTGTCGTTACGCTTTCCGCAGATGGAGAGACTTGGTCACCGGCAATTGATTATGATTTTGCAGGCGTCTCTGACATTGAAGGAAATTGGAGACGCGCCGTCGCCGATTTCACGCTGCCGGAAGAGATAAAAACTCTCTACATCAGGTTCGAGGCGAAACTCAGCAGCGTGAACAGGATTGACGATGTTCTTCTCACGGAAGGAGAGGGCGGTCAGGCCATTGAGTTCGGAAAAGTTGTCGAGACTCCGCTCATCACCGTTGCAGAGGCGACAAAGGCAGAAATCGGCAAGATGTTCAAAGTCAATGGCAAGGTTGTCTGCACCCACACCAAGGGCTTCCTTGTCCAGGACGAAACAGGAACAATTCTGGTGTTCAAGAAAAAGCACGGGATGGTGGCCGGAAATCTCGTCACGGTTGAAGGCACCATTGCGACATACGGAGGTCTCAACCAGTTCGGGGAATCTTCAGTCATTACCGTCAACGGAACGGAGGATGTGAAGCATCCGGAGCCGGAAGTGTTCACCGCCGCCGAGTTTGACGGCTATGCAGCAAAGCCATGCATCAAATATGTCAAGTATTCCGGCACGATGAAATCCACACAAGACCAATACTGGCAGTGGCATAACAACATCATTGTCGAGGGAACGGATGTGCAGGGCTCGGTAGCCTACCCTGACAGCTCATTCGGTCTGAAGAACTTCGAGAACGGCACCGAGGTCGAGGTAGTCGGCTATGCAATCGGAGTGAGCGGCTCTGACGTAAAGTATCTCAACACTATGATTACCGCAATCAAGGCTGTCGAGTAGAGCGGCGCATTCGCATTCTTATGGCGAAAGGCCGGTCGAGTTTCCTTCGACCGGCCTTTTCAGATGTATGACCGCATTAGTCCGTTGGTATCATTTGAGTTTTTCTACTTTGATGTTCCCCATGTTCAGCCCCCAGCATCCGTTCTGCACAATCGGGACTTCCACTCCGTCAGCGTCCTTCTGCCACCATATTTCCTTGAGAAAAGTATGCGAATGTCCGCCCACGACAAGGTCGACTCCATGTATGCCGGAGACCAATTCCCTGTCCATCAGGGTCTTCTCACTCTGGAAGCCGAGATGCGTCAGACATATAATCATGTCGCATTTCTTCTCGTTGCGGAGAATGTCGGCATAGCGGTTCGTCATCTCCACCGGGTCGAGGTACTCCAGCTGCCGTGCAATCTTGGCATCGACGACCGGACGCACGTCCGTGGTCAGCCCGATTACGCCTATCTTCATCCCGCCCCTTCGGAGGATTACATAAGGCTTCACATATCGCCCGAGCTCGAATTCAGAAAAGTCGTAGTTCGCGCAGACCACCGGGAACTTCATCTTCTTTACACGGGCGGTAAGTTCATCTATGCCGTTGTCGAACTCGTGGTTTCCGATGGCCGTCGCGTCGAATCCGAGGGCATTCATCAAATCCACCTCCACGAATCCACGGAGAAGCGTGAAATATGACGAGCCCTGGCTGAAATCGCCGGCATGGAGCAGGAGAACGTTCCCCTTCCCGTCGACCGTGCGCACGCTGTCGATATAGGCCGCCCTTTCGAGCGTTCCGCCCTGTCCGACGAGGGAGCCGACCCGCTCCGGCTCTATGTGGCTGTGGGTGTCGTTCAGATGAAGTATCGTAAGTCTCTGTGCGGAAGCGCTGTAGGAAAATGCCAGCGCGGCGATGATAATGTATGCGAATCTTTTCATGCTCATGTCTCCCCTATCTGATTACGACCCGTCCGTCCTTCTGATACTCAATCGGCTTGCCCGCTTCCGTCAACGACTTCACCTTTTTGAGGATTATGTCGATGATATCGATGTCATAGACCTTCAGATTGCGGGAATTGCGCGCGAGGTAGAGCCCGTCGCCGCCTTCGAGCAGGAAGGAGATAGTCGCGACGCCGTACCATCTGGAGTCGTCGAGCGGCTCGCCCCCGATTTCCGCAGAGACGATTTTTCCGTTTTCCGCGACCACCCTGCATCCCCCGAGAACCTGAAAGCGCCCGGCCGCCATGGAATCGAGTATGGAGCGGATTTCACTGCCGGGAAGTTCGAGATAGACAATCTGGTTCTTGAAAGGGAACATCGACATCAGGTCGTCAAGGATTATGTCCCCCTGAGGCATGGAGCAGCGGATTCCGCCGAAATTGCCGACGCCGAAGTCAACTTTCTTTCCGGACTCCTTGGAGACGGCCTCCATAATGTTGTCTATGAACCAGTCGGAGAGTTCGGACTCAGGCTCTTCCACGGCCATCTCCCGCGTACTGTGTCCCACCACGACCTTCACCGGAACCATGGTAGGCTGCACGGCGAGCAGCTTCTTCGCGGCCCTGTAAGTCGCGGTGCGGCGTCCATATACCCGGCCGTTCGGGGCATAGTACTTCCCGTGCCTTATTTCTCCGAGACATTCCTTCGCGTTGTCCGTCGATGGCGACTTGGCGCCCACCCTACTTCCGTCCATCGGGGTCAGAGTCCATGACACGACCTCCACTTTTCTCTCCGGCTGTCCGCCCTCCGCCGCATTCTGCGCAAATGCGACGATTCCGAGCAGCAACAGCGCCAATGTTATCCTTATCTTCATAGAGCCTGTTTTTTCTAAATGATGTCACTACTTCATTCTCAGCCATTTCCACAAATCCTTAAAGGTGGATTTCTTCCCGAAGGTCAGGATGCCTATCTTGTAAATCTTCGCGGAAATCCATGCACATCCGAGGAAGGTAAGCAGCAGAAGCGCGATTGAAAGCAGCAGTTCCCAGAGCGGCACGCCGAACGGAATCCTCGCGAGCATCACAATCGGCGAGGTGAACGGAATTATCGACCCCCAGAATGCCAGAGGGCTGTCCGGCGACTTGAACGCATAGAGAGCGATGAAGAAGCCGAGGAGCAGCGGGATGGTCACCGGAATCTGAAGCTGGCTGCTGTCGGCCTCGTTCTCGACCGAAGAGCCGATGGCTGCGAAAAGGGAGGCGTAGAGAAGGTAGCCGAGCACGAAAAAGATCACGAACGAGAGAAGTATCTCGGTGTAGTTCAGCTCCCTAAGCGCCGAAAGCACGGAATTGTCCTGAGTGTCGAGGCCCGCGGCCATCGCGGACGGATCCACGCTCATTCCGGCGGCCTCCATGGCTGAAGAGTCAACCCCCATTGCCGTCATCTGCTGTTGGCCGCCCATTATCGAGTCGAACCCGACTATTCCGCCGACCGCCGAGACAATCACGCCCGTAAGCACAATCCAGAGCAGGAACTGCGTGAGTGCCACCGCAGCCACGCCGATAATCTTTCCGAACAGAAGTTCAGTGGCCTTCACGCTGGAAACCAGCACCTCCACGACGCGGCTCGACTTCTCCTCAATCACCGACGACATCACCATTCCGGAGAACATCGCGATGAACATATAGATTATCATTCCGAGCAGCATGGACACAATCATCTTCACCTCCGCAGAGTCGAGCTTTGCCTCGCCGGAATCGTCTATCGTGTAGGTTGTCACGCTGACGTCAGCCTTCACGTCCTCCATAATCTGCCTGAGGTCCCCTATATTATATAAGGATATGCGGTAGTCCTCCACCGCGTCATCCACCTGCGACTCTATGGCCGACTTCATATCCACGCTCAGGGCCTTCTTGGAGTAGGTCGTCACGTTGACGGTCCTGGTCGAGTCGATGACGGGAGAGACCACCATGAGAACATCAGCCCCCAGAGCGTCAAGATTGGCCTTCAGCGAGTCCGGCTGATGACCGGAATAGTCCTTGAACGTGTATGCGTCATCCGACCTGAGCATCGGCATCACTATGCCGGACTCATCGACGACCGCAATCTGCTTTCCCTTGTCTTCGGCGAAGAACATGATGAGCGACGGAATCACCGTCAGAGCCGCGAAGAGAATCGGGCCGAGAAAAGTTGTGATGAGGAATGACTTTTTCCTGACACGGGTCATATATTCCCTTGAGATGACCACGCCTATATTTCTGAAATTCATATTTTTGCTATTTTATAATCCATACTTCAGACCGACTCACTTCGTGTCAGTGCCATTTCTTTTCACTAGTTCGATGAATATGTCGTTCATGCGCGGGACGAGTTCCTGAAATGAATTTACCGTCAGGTTCTCCGCGAGCACGGCGGAGAGGACATCGTTGCTCCTGACTTCGGGCGCAAGCGAGAGAACTGCCGTGTGCCTCCCGGCATCGTTGTTGTCGCTCAGAATGCTGAACAGCCCCTCATGAGGCCGGAGGGACGCTTCCCCCGTATAAATAAGCTCCACATTGTTATTGCCGTAACGGCGGCGGATGTCGTCGAGCGGCCCGGTGATTACAAGCTTCGACATATTGATGAGCGCGATGTCGTCGCAAAGTTCCTCCACCGACTCCATGTTGTGCGTCGAAAGGACGATAGTCGCCCCCTCGTCGCGCAGACGGAGAATCTCCTTCTGCACCACCTGGGCATTGACAGGGTCGAACCCGCTGAAAGGCTCGTCAAGTATGAGCAGGGACGGACGGTGGACGACAGTCGTGATGAACTGCACCTTCTGGGCCATTCCCTTGGAAAGTTCCTCCACCTTCTTGTTCCACCACGACTCGATGCCGAAGCGCACGAACCACTTTTTCAGTTCGGTTTCGGCATCCTTGCGCGACATTCCCTTGAGGCGGGCGAGAAACAGGGCCTGCTCCCCCACCTTCATCTTGCGGTAAAGCCCTCTCTCCTCAGGCATATAGCCGATTTTCTCCACGTCACGCTGGGTTATAGGACGTCCGTCGAACAGGACCTCTCCGGAATTGGGAATGGTAATCCTGTTGATTATCCTTATCAGCGTAGTCTTTCCCGAACCGTTCGGGCCGAGAAGCCCGAAAATCCTGCCCTTCTCCATCGTCACGCTGACATGATCGAGGGCAATCTTTTCGCCGAAAGACTTGCAGATTTCATTGCATTGAATAAGACTCATGATTTTATATTGTTATAATGTATATTCACAGATTCAGCAGCCTCGCCGTAAGTTCGGAAAGCAGCTCGGCGTCCGTCGCCTCGCCGTTGTCCCCGCCCTTGCCCTTGAAGTCGTAGTCCCGGACAAGGGCTATGGCCGCCATGCATTTGCGCACCGGGTAGTTGCGCACCGCCATGTCATACTCGCGCAGGAAATAGGGATTCACTCCGAGCAGCCGCACCTTCACGTCACTCCCGGCTCCGGGATTCGACATCAGCAGCGCGTTGTATTTCAGAATCCGGTAGAAATGCGTGAACAGCTGCCCCGTGACGGAAGCCAGCCTGAACTGCGCAGCAGAACCGAGAAACGACGCAATCTTCAGCGCCTTTGCCGCATTACGCGCGGAAAGCTCCCGCGTGAGTTCGAAGATGTTGTACTGCCTGCTTATCCCCACATTTCTCTCGATGTCCTCCGGTGATACCTCCGAGACCCCTTCCGGGAGATTCTTCAGCATCTTGTCCGTCTCCACAGCAATCTTTGAGAGATCCGTGCCGGCATACTCTGCCAGCAAAGAAGCGGCCTCGGGAGCTATCTGAAGCCCCCGGGACCGGAAATAGGAGTTTATCCACTGCGGCATCTCGTAGTCCCTCAGCTGCATGGACTCCACGATGACGCCGACTTTGGAAATCTTCTTGTAGAGGGACTTGCGCGCGTCCGCCTTCGCTCCGTGCATCGCGATGACAAGAACCGTGGATTCCAGAGGCTTGTCGCAATAGACGGCGAGTTCTTCAAGCGAGCGCATCATCTGCGCCTCCTTGAGCACGACAAGATGACGTTCCGCAAACATAGGGTAGCGCCTCGCCTCGGTGATGACCGTGTCAGAATCGACGTCGGCCCCGTAGAATATCGCCTGATTGAAGTCGCGCTCACTGTCGTCGGAAAAGGCGTTTTCAATCACCGCGTCGCACACCATATCGACATAATAGGGCTCGTCCCCCATCAGAAGATACACCAGCGCGAACTTTCCCGCCCTCACATCCGCGACTATTCCCGCGCACTGCCTGTCTGTCTCCGCAAATCCCTTTGCCATAATTATTTAACTTGTTTTTCCTTGACTCTCGTCAGCTTTTCCTTGAGAATGTCCGCGCAATCGACCACTGCATCCTCGAAAGTCGCCGCGTTCCTCTCGACGACGACGTCGTTTCCCGGAACCTGCACCTTCACCCAGACGTTCTTGTTGTTGTGCTCCTGAAGCAGCGACAGCTTCACGTCGATACCGATGACGGAATCGTGAAACTTAGGCAACTTCGACAGTTTCTTCTCCACGAAATCCAGAAGCTTCTGGTCTGCATCGAAACGGATGGACTGAATTCTAATCTCCATAGTTACCTCCTTTTTTTGCCCTCGGATGGGCTGATTTATAAATCTGTTTCAGTTTCGCAACGGAGTTGTGGGTGTAAATCTGCGTCGTCGCGAGCGAGGCGTGCCCGAGCATTTCCTTTATGGAATTGAGTTCGGTTCCCCCGTCAAGCAGCTCAGTCGCGAGCGTGTGCCTCAGAACGTGCGGCGAGCGCCGTCCGGTAATCCCGGAAATCCGCGAAAACTCGCCCTTCACAATCCTATCGACAAGCACCGGGTATATCCTCCCTCCGCTCCAGGTCACGAACATCGCGTCCCTTGCATCTCTCTTCCCTCCCGCCATTGTCTCAACCGCTTTCAAATATAGCAAAATTTCTTCACACAGCGATGGAATTACGGGAATTTCCCGCATCTTGTCGCCTTTTCCCCTGATTGTGGCCACCATGCGGGACATATCGACGTCGCCGACATTCATTCCCACAAGCTCGCTGCGGCGTATTCCAAGATTAAGGAGAGTGGATATGACGACGCGTTCGAGCCTCTTTTCGTAGAGTTCGTGCGCCTGCGCCTCCGCGTCCTTGTCGCCCTTCGATGAAAGCGAGTATGCGGCGCGGAAAGATTCGAGAAATTCGGGCGAAGCATATATGTCCGTCTGCGCGAAATACCGGTTCATGGAATCTTCCTTATAAAACTCCGGAAGTCGCTTCGGCACCTTCGGGCGGCGGACCGTCTTCACTGGATTGGACTTGAGTTCACCGATGCGGACAAGCCATGCGCAGAAGCTGCTCAGAACGCTCATGTGCAGGTTCGCAGTCTTTGGCGCAAGTTTCTCGGAATCAAGGATATGAACCTCGTAATTTCTAATTTCCGTCGAAGTGATTGTCTCTATGTCGCCGACAAATTCCGAGAACCTTCCGAGGACATCGGAATATATGGCACAGGTTCGGGCGGAATATCTCCGCACTCCGGAAATATGAATCCGGAACGCCTCAATCCACGTCTGCAATTTTGTCCTCATCTGCACAAAGATTCCTCGACTTCACTTCGTTTTGCTCGGAATGACAGCCGTCATTCGACGGGAACAAGTCCCATTTCGACGGCTTTCTGTCGCATCAGCGCGTCGGCGGCCTCAAACTCGTTCGGAATCTCGCCATCGAGAATCGCGTTCTTCACATATTCCTTCAGTACCCCGATTGTGCTGCACGGCGGAATGCCGAAGACCCGCATTACATACTCGCCGTTAATCGGGTTCTTGAAATTGCGCACGGCATCCTTGGCCTCGACCTCCACAAGCTTGCGGCTCACGAGTTCGAAGTTGGCGTGAAGCCGCTCGACCTTGCGCGGGTTCTTGGAGGTGATGTCCCCGTGACAGAGTATCATCAGGTCGTCGATGTCGTCCCCGGCCTCGAAAAGCAGCCTGCGCACTGCGGAATCCGTAACCTCCTCAGTGACAAGCGCTATAGGTCTCAGGTGCAGCTCCACGAGCTTCTTCACATACTCCATCTTCTCGTTCAGCGGCATCTTCAGAGCCTTGAATATCTTAGGGACCATGCGGCCGCCAACGACCTCATGCCCGTGGAATGTCCAGCCCACCGCAGGGTCGAACCGCTTGGTCGCGGCCTTGCCGACATCGTGGAGAAGCGCGGCCCAGCGAAGCCAGACATTCGGCTCGGTGCGGGGTTTCACGAGCGTTCCCCCGTTTCCGTCCGGGAGATAGTCCTTCAGCCGTCCCTGCGCGATTGCCTCGGTTTCAAGCTCCGCGACATTATCGACCACCTGAAGGGTGTGGGCAAAATTGTCCTTATGTCCGTGACCTTCAACGGATTCCACGCCCTTCAGAGCTGTGAGCTGCGGAATGATCATCTCCAGCAGACCAGTCTCGTCGAGCAGATAGAAGCCCATCGAGGGATTCCGAGTCACAAGAATCTTGTTCAGTTCCTCGACAATCCTCTCCTTGGAGAGAATCTCAAGACGGCCGCGGTTACGGCGTATCGAGTCAAGGGACTCGGGGACTATCGCGAACCTGTGCTCAGGGGTGGAGAGCTTGGTCGCGAAGCGGATTGCCCGTATCATGCGGAGGGGGTCGTCGCTGTAGGTCGTGTCCGGGTCGAGGGGCGTGCGGATTATGCCCGAGGCAAGATCCCGGATGCCTCCGAAAGGATCCACGAGCGTCCCGAAATCTTCCTTCTGAAGACTGAACGCCATAGCGTTTATCGTGAAGTCCCTGCGGAGCTGGTCCTCGCGGAGAGTTCCGTCCTCGACTATCGGCTTGCGGGACTCCCGCCTGTAGCTCTCCTTCCTCGCCCCGACGAACTCGACCTCGACGCCATGATATTTCAGCATTGCCGTCCCGAAGTTCTTGAAGATCGAGACATGAACACTGTGAGTTCCCTTCTCCCCTTTACTTTCAGCACATTCCTGCTCCGAATCGGTTTTCCGAGCGACATCCTCGGCCGAGCTTTTCTTATAACATTTTTGTTTGTCACTCAAACACTCTTGTTTTTCGATATGTCTTGCAACATTTTGAGCAAGTTCGATACCACTTCCCTCCACAACAATGTCAATGTCCTTGTTCGGTCGCTGGAGGAAGCAGTCACGCACATATCCCCCGATTACGAACGCCCTCACGCCCATTTCCTCAGCCGCTTCAGACACGATTCTGAAGATTTTATGATTCAGAAATTCCTTAAACTCTCCCATATTTCACACCATATTTCATTTTGCACACATCTCCTCATTACTCGGATAACCCTTCATCTGCACAAAGATTCCTCGGCTTCACTTCGCATTCATTTTGCACACATATCCTCGTAGCCCGGAAAGGCCGTCAGCCGCGTAAGTCCGTCAGTCCCGTCCTTCACAAATCCCACGGTCTTCTTCCCGTTGGTTATGAACACATATCTCACATCCAGAATCATATTATACCGCACGACCTGCATCAGCACATCGCCGCTCAATTCGACATCCGGCCTTTTGCACTCGACAACCGCCAAAGGCTTGGCGTCCCGCCCATAGACGACAATATCCGCCCTCAGCCTCTTCTCCCCAAAGGAAAAACCTACTTCCGACATCATCATGTGCTCGGGCACGCCCATCGTCCTCTTCAGCACCGCATCGACAAACCACTGCCTGACGCTCTCCTCCGGCGTCAGCGCCACCGTTTTCTTCCTCAGCGGATCCCATATTTCGTCGCTGTTCATATGTTTCTATCCATTAAGTTTCGCAAGAATGCAATCAGACTGCAAATTTATAACAAAACATAAGGAAAAAGAATTATATCCAACAATTATAAGGTAGAAAACTTATAAGCAAATTGCTAAATTTGCAGCCACAAACGATTTCTAAATCAGCAGGTGCAATGAAGAAGACGATTGAGATTATATATGAGGACAAGTGGCTGGTGGCGATTGACAAGCCGTCGGGGCTGATGAGCGTGGCAGGGAACAGGAAGGATGTGGAGACGGCATATATGCTTGTGAATGACTATCTTATGCACAAGTACAACGGGCGGGTGAAGGCTCACGTGCTGCACCGTCTGGACAGGGACACTTCGGGCGTGCTGCTGTTCGCCAAGGACTTCGGGGTGAAGAGGGCGATGACGGACAATTGGAACGAGAGGGTCGTGGAGAGGAAGTATGTTGCGGTGGTCGATGGAGTGCCGGAGTCTGCTGGGACTGCGGAGGCAAAAGGCAGCGCCGGCTCATGCGGGTTCTCCGGCACAAATCTCTCTGCCGCAAGCGATGCCGGCTGCGGCGCGGAGTGGAAGAACGAGGATCTGCCTCACGGGAGGATTGTCAGCTGGCTGACTGAAAATGACAGGAACTTCATGGTGCAGTCGTCCTTGAAGGACAACGGCGGAGAGGTCGCCGTGACGAACTGGAGGGTGCTCAAGACCGACGGGAAGCGCTCCCTCGTTGAGTTTCTGCTCGAAACGGGGCGCAAGAACCAGATTAGGGTGCAGACGGCGGCGCATCTGCACTGCCCCGTGCTCGGCGACTCCAAATACGGGGACGGGAAGTCGGCACGGCGGCTGTGCCTGCACGCCAAGGGGCTGAGCATAGTTCACCCCGTGACTCACAAGCTTTTGAAAATCACCGCCAACACTCCCCGCTACTTCAACGGGCTTGTCGGGAGTGCGCCTGTCAAGACGAAGCCGGTATTTTCAAAGCAGATGAAAGGCGTAAAGAAGCCGCCTATAAAGCACGCGGAGACGGCCGGCAAACGCGGCGAATGACAATTTTCCCCGGCAGCGGACGGCCACGGCCTCGAGCATCATGGCCTTGCGGACAGTCCGTCGGCTTTTCCCCGTGCTCTGGAACGGGTGCTGCACGAGATATTCGGGAACATAGTCCAGCCTCATTCCGGCCCTGCGGCAATCCGACAGGAACACCGGTCCCTCACCACCCTCAGGCCACACGGACGAGCCGAGTCCGAAATTCTCGTCAAAGCGTATGCGGTTCCTGAAGACAGGCTCGTATCTGAACGCAATCTCCACCTCGCTGAAATAGACCTTGCCATAGACCGGTACTTTTTCCACTTCATATTCCCTGGCCGGATAGCTCTTGAACGGCGGCTGTCCTTCCGGGGTCGCTATTCGGAAGCAGATTGCGTCAGTCGAGGGGTGCTCCCTGAAGATCTCGATAATGCGCGTCAGCTGTCCGTCCGTGTAGCTCACATCGTCGTCCGAAAGCACACATAACTGTTCCTTTAGGACATCGCAGCCAATCCCCTCTCTGTAAGTCGCTTCACTCGAACTGGACTCAGTTTCAAGGAACCGTCGCAGCGCATCAAGGC
>CAKUPC010000018.1 GCA_934675095.1 uncultured Bacteroidales bacterium
TCGTCAAGGGTGACGTCGATGGTTCAGTGGAGGCGCTTTCCGACTCCCTCATCAAGCTCTCCACCGAGGAGGTGCGCGTGAACGTGATTCACAAGGCTGTCGGTGCCATTTCCGAGTCCGACGTGCTTTTGGCTGCTGCTTCCGACGCCGTCATCATCGGCTTCCAGGTACGTCCTTCGAGCGGTGCGCGCAAGCTTGCCGAGAAGGAGGAAATCGAAATCCGTCTCTACTCGGTCATCTACGACGCAATCAACGAGGTCAAGGACGGTATCGAGGGCATGCTTGCTCCTGAGGAGAAGGAGGAGATTACGGCTACCGCAGAGGTGCTTGAGACGTTCAGGATTTCCAAGGTCGGAACCATCGCCGGAGCGATTGTCCGCGAGGGCAAGCTCCAGCGCACTTCCAAGATTCGAGTCATCCGTGACGGCATCGTGGTCTATACCGGCGAGCTCGGCTCCCTCAAGAGGTTCAAGGACGACGTCAAGGAGGTCGTTTCCGGTCAGGACTGCGGTCTGAACATCCAGAACTACAACGACATCAAGGTCGGTGACATTGTCGAGGCCTACCAGGTTGTTGAAGTGAAACGAACACTGTAAAAGCCGCGGAAGCGGCACGTCTGCTTCGTTGGAAATCGGATTTTAGTCCTCACAACCATCAAGGTTGCTGCGGGTAAAATCCAATTTCCGCCTTGCATCCGCACCACTTCCGCGACTTTTACTCTCAGCAGTTGGGCAAGATAGGGTAGGGATATTCCCTCCTCACTTTGACTTTATAATGAAAAGCGAGAAATCTTTGTGCTGAAAAGCATTCAGATTTCTCGCTTCATTTCATTCCGCTCTAAATGGCAGAAAGAAAGGGGATGCATAAAAGGATGAGATGCAAGGCGCACAAAGCCCTCAAAACCGGAGCAACCTTGTGGTTGTGAGGATTTTGAGGGCTTTTGCAACGAAGCAGATCGCCTTTTAGACGCCCCGCTTAGAATCTTACGCCGAGAGTGGCGACGACTTTGACTAAATTGCGCCTGTAGCGGATTTCCGGAGACCAGACACCGTTCGCGATGTTGTAGTCGCCGTAAGGGCGGATGTACTCGGTCGGGTAGAAATAGCCGACGGCCGCGAAATCCGCGAAGAATGCTCCGGAGGAGAATCCGAGGCCGAATGAGACTGTGTGCGCGTTGGCATGAGGGGCCTTCACGAGAGTCTTGCCGTCGTTTTCGTATTCGTAGGTCTGGCCGTTTGTCTTGAGGGTGTAGCCAAGACGCACTGAGAATACATCCGTCGGCTTCACCTCGGCTCCGAGACGGAGATAGTGCTGCACGCCGCAGAGGTCATAAATCTGATTGTTCCCGTCGAATCCGCTGTCATCGGATGTGTCCGGATCGCTGAAGCGCATCTTGCGGTAGTTCGTCAGTTCGTAGTCTATGCTGAAGAGTCCGTACTTGCCGAATGTATAGGCCGTGCCGAAGTTTGCCCGGAGAGGAGCCTTCAGATTATACTTGAACTCGCCGGTACATTTTGCATTTGCGCTGTATTTGGAGTTCTCGTAATTGCCTTCTGCTCCGTATGTTATCTTTTCCTTGACAGTGATTGCCGTCGGTGTCTGTATCGCGGCTCCGAACCTCAGGCCTCTCCACGGGGTGAGGATGAATCCGAACTTTCCATAGACTCCCGTCGCGTCCGCGTCATAGACATAAGTGCTCTTCGCGGAGGTGAAGTTCGTCGTTATTGATGCACCACCGTTTTCGCCGGGGAATATGACGTCGAAGTCGTCGGGAGAAACCGCGTCCTCCCTCATGAACTCGTTGTGGGTGTAGCCGGCGCTCATGATTCCGACGTTGGCTCCGAAATAGAAGATGTCGGAGAAATTGAATCCGAGGTTGTAGACGAAGTCCGACTTCGTGCCGGTGCGTGTCCTTCCGTAGCGCTGGTCGAGTCCGCTCGCTCCGAGAGAGAGGTTCTCTCCGTCCTCCCATTCCGTGATTCCGGCAAAGTTGCGTTCTCCTATATGCCATATCGCGCCGCTCTGATATGCTGTGGCGACATCCCAGTCCGAGACATATATCTTGTCGTAGATGCCGTCCGCGCCGAGTTCATCAGAAGTGTAGCCGAGGGCGTCGGCACGGGAGGCCAGCGCCGCGAACGCGGATGTCCTGTAGTTCTTTCCCATTGCAGTGAAGTCCTCGTTGTAGCTCCTCGTGTTGTTCACGACGAAGCCCATGCTCCAGTTCTTCAGCCCTCTGCTCCTGCCGGTGCTGAAATTGACCATTCCTCCGAGGTTGGGGAGGCTGAACTTCGCTCCCGTACGGCGCAGATTCTTTCCGAACGCCGTCTCTCCGTCTGGCAGCTCAGTCCCCTGAGCCTTTCCTATGGTGATGTTCGGACCGAGGCTGACCGTGAACTGGGAATGCCTTGCCACCGCCGAGCCTGCCGGGTTGATGCCCAGGGCACCCATGTCGCCTCCGAGCGCGGTGAAGGCATTTCCCATTGCCATTGTCCTTGCCGTCCCCTCGTATTCGTTCTCGCTGTATCTCAGCGCGTCCGTAAAGTCCTGCGCCGCTGCCGAGAGACCTGCGGCGAGAATTGCCGTCGCTGCAAGTATTGTCTTTTTCATAATTTTTTTCCTTTATGTGTTATCCCCGTATTCGGGGCGATTTCCTTTTGATGGAGTCCGCGTATTCTGCGCTATCTTCTCCTCGAACCACCGCCGGAGCCGCTCCTGCTCGCTCCCGAGGAGTGGCTTCCGCTGCTGTGGTATGACGAGCCGCTGCTCCTGTACGAAGAGCTTGAGGAACTTCTGCTGTATGAGGAGCTTGAACTGCTGCGGCTCGACGAACCGCTGTAGGAACTTGAGCTGCGCGAACTGCTTGAAGAAGAACTGCGGTAGCTGCTTGAGGATGAGCTGCTGCGGCTCGAAGACGGCCGGCTGTAACTGCTCGAACTTCTTGAAACTGAACCTGTTGAACTTCCTGATGAAGAGTTGCGCACGCTCGTCGCCGGTCTGGAAGTTCCGGCCGATGTGCTTCTTGACGAAGTTGCCGTGCCGCTGCTTCTGCCCGGGCGCGATGCGCTTGCCGTGGAGGCGGAACTGCCGCTGTTGCGAACGCTGGTCGCCGGTCTCGTCACCCTCGTGACACCGTTGCTGCCGGAAGCCGCGGTCGTTCTCCCTGTCACCGTTGCGGAACTTCGGGTTATAGAACTTGTTGTTCTGCTGACCGTTCCGCGCGTGGCTGAACTGCGGTTTCCCGCAGTCCTTCTGACAGTCGTTCCTGCGGATGATGACCTTGTGACTGAAGAACTCCGTACTGCTGACGAACCCCTCGTGCCGGAAACAGACGAATGGGAGCTGGAAGCGAGTCCGCCGCCCGTGCCCCTTGAACCGTAGTGCAGCGGAGCGCCGCCGTGTCCGAATGCCGGCCCGTCGTGCCAATGGTCAGGGTGGTGATGATGATGGTGGTGATGCCAGTAGTGGTCATAGTGCCACGGACTGTACCACGGGTCGTACCAGCCGCTCCAGTAGAGGCTGCCGTAATAGCCTCCGTACCAGGACGGGCCATAGAACCATGAGTCGTAGAACCATGGGTCGTAGTACCTTCCATACCAGCCGCCGTAGAACCACGGGTCATATCCGGCGTAGTAGGCCGGACTGTAAATCCCCCAGCCGTAGCGGTACGGAGCCCATGCGTAGCTGTAGTATGGCGCGAATCCCATGAACGGATCCACATAAACCGTCGTGACGTTCGCGTTTTCGAGGTTCAGCGTCAGCGTCTTAGGCGTCTGGGCTACCGTTGTCTGAACGGCCGCCGTGCTGTCTCGGGCATCAAGCATCGCGGCTTTCGTCAGTTCCGCGAGCGCATCCGTCTCCTCCTTGCTCTTCGCGAGGTCCGCTGCTGACGGCGTTTTTTCCGGCCGCGTGTAATATATTCCGTCATACTGACTTGCAGTCTGTGCCGCAGTTCCACAGGAAGACATCATGACGCCGCATATCGCCAGCGCCACGATTCCCGACACTCCTGATATATAAAGCCGTTTTGTCATAAATTCATATATTTTTCTTAACTTCGCGCCGCATTCTGTTGTCGAAGAACACGGTAATCAGGTGTGAATTGCAAAGAATATACCTGTTTCATATCCACTGAAAGATGCGGGTTTATACAAAAACGTCGCAAACGAATGCAACGGACACTGCAAATATAGGAAACAAAATTGATATATAGATATGGCAAAGGAAGTTACAAAAAGGTCGGAGAATTACTCGCAGTGGTATGACGACCTCGTGGTGAAGGCTGACCTTGCGGAGCGCTCCGCTGTCAGGGGATGCATGGTCATAAAGCCTTACGGCTATGCAATCTGGGAAAAGATGCAGCATACTTTGGACAAGATGTTCAAGGACACGGGGCATCAGAACGCATATTTCCCGCTTTTCATCCCTAAGTCTTTCCTCAGCAGGGAAGCCGAGCATGTGGAGGGATTCGCGAAGGAGTGCGCCGTGGTGACGCATCACCGTCTGATGAAGGACCCGAACGGGAACGGCGTGGTTGTCGATCCGTCGGCGAAGCTGGAGGAGGAGCTCATCGTGCGTCCGACTTCCGAGACTATCATCTGGAACACCTATAAGGGCTGGATTACCTCATGGCGCGACCTCCCTATCCTCTGCAACCAGTGGGCGAACGTCGTGCGCTGGGAGATGAGGACGAGGCTTTTCCTGCGCACGGCTGAGTTCCTCTGGCAGGAGGGGCACACCGCGCACGCGACCCGCGAGGAGGCCGAGCAGGAGGCTCAGAAGATGGTGGGCGTGTATGCCGATTTCGCCCGCAACACCATGGCGCTTCCGGTCGTGGTGGGACACAAGTCCCCGAACGAGAGGTTTGCCGGCGCGCTCGACACCCTCACCATTGAGGCCATGATGCAGGACGGCAAGGCGCTTCAGGCGGGAACCTCGCACTTCCTCGGCCAGAACTTCGCAAAGGCGTTTAACGTGCAGTTCACCAACAAGGAGGGCAAACAGGAGTATGTCTGGGCCACTTCATGGGGCGTTTCGACCCGTCTTATGGGCGCGCTCATCATGGCTCACGGCGATGACAACGGCCTTGTACTTCCTCCGGCGCTCGCCCCTATTCAGGTGGTCATGGTGCCGATTTACAAGACCGACGAGGAGCATTCCGCGATTGTCGAGAGGATGTCTCAGATTAAGGCTGATCTGGAGAAGGGCGGCGTCAGCGTGAAGATTGACGACCGCGACACGCTCCGTCCGGGCTTCAAGTTCGCGGAGTGGGAGCTCAAGGGCGTTCCGGTCCGCATTGCTATGGGACCGCGCGACCTTGCCGCCGACACGCTTGAGATTGCCCGCAGGGACACTCTGGAGAAGGCTTCGGTTTCTCAGGAGGGAGTTGCGGAGCACATCGAGCAGCTGCTGAAGGACATTCAGGAGAATATGTACAAAAAGGCTCTCGCGTTCCGTGACGCGAACGTTCGCGAGGTTGACTCCTGGGATGAGTTCAAGGAGGAAATCAAGAAGGGCGGCTTCCTGCTCTGCCACTGGGACGGCACGACCGAGACCGAGGAGCGCATCAAGGAGGAGACCAAGGCGACCATCCGCTGCATCCCTATTGACAGCTATGTCTGCGAGGAGGAGGGCAAGTGCATCTACACCGGCAAGCCTTCACACCGCAGGGTGATATTCTCCATATCTTATTAGGAGTCCCTGTCATTTCGACCGGAACGGAGTGGAGCGGAGAAATCTGAATAACAATTAGTGTGTTGATAAATATGAAAAAAATTTTTGTTGCCATCGTGATGATGGCGTGTGCGTCTGTGGCGGCTTCGGCTCAGGATGATGTGCAGAAGGCCGCTCAGGAGGCCGCGGAGGCATTTGCTTCGGCTCCGGTTCAGGAAGCCAAGCCGAAAAAGCCTAACTATTGGACAAATTCGCTCACGACCCAGATAAACGTGGGTCAGACGAGCCTCACGAACTGGGCTGCCGGTGGAGACAACACCTTCACGCTCAAGGGCTACGCCGACGGCAGCTGCAACTGGAAGAAGGACAAGATGTTCTGGAACAACCGTCTCCAGCTGGAGTACGGTCTTCTCTATGCGTCTTCAAAGCCGCTTTTCCAGAAGAGCAACGACCGAATCTATCTTGAGAGCAAGTGGGGTCACAGAATCCACGAACAGCTCTATGCTTCGGCCAACTTCGACTTCAAGAGCCAGTTCGCCAAGGGTTATGACTACAAGACTCCGGCTGTTCCAGACGATTTCAAGGATGCGGAAGGCAATGTCCCGGCCCTTGACCAGCTCAGCCGCAAGGATCAGAAGAAACTTTGGCAGAATGCCCGCGTTGCCAAGTCCGGTTTCCTTTCTCCGGCCTACACCACGCTGGCGCTCGGTCTTGACTGGAATCCCGCGAATTGGGTGTCGGTCAGCTTCGCGCCTCTTACCGGAGGATTCACCGTGGTGACTGACAGCCAGTTCCGCAAGGCTTACGGAATGAAGCTCTCGAAAGAGTCAGAGGCGCTCAAGTCTCGTTTTGCCGACGTTGACCCTGCGACTCTCGAAGGGGAGGAAAAGGCCGCATACGATAAATATAAGCTGTCACTGGATAATGGAACTGCCTACAAGCCGGCTCTCTTCCAGTTTGGTGCCCAGCTCAAGACGGACTTCAAAGTGAACATCAACGACAATTTCAAATATACCTCACAGGTGGTTCTGTTCACAGACTACCTGAGCAAGAAGGACAACGGTAAATACAATCCTAACATCCGCTTCAATTGGGACAACAAGTTCGACTGGAAGCTTGCCAAATATTTCGCGCTCACTGTCACAACCAACATGATTTATGACACCAATGTCTTCAAGGTGAAGGAAGTGAACGGAAAGGAAGTGATAGATGAGGCTACCGGACAAAAAGTCATGGTGAAGCGCGGGCTTCAGTTCGCCGAGTCAATCTCCTTCGGGTTCACCTACACAATAGCTTCAAAGAAAAACTGATTTGTTTGAATAGTTTATTAAAAGGTGTTATCTTCGCGAAAGGGGATGACACCTTTTCTGATTTCGGAAGGTTCGTGGGAAGTTATGAGGAATGTTTCTAAATTCTTGGATATATGGGAATAGCGGGACAAATATATCGGCCGGGAGACTCGCCTGTCGTGGTCGGGGTGAGCGGGGGAGTGGATTCCATTACTCTTGCCGATATGCTTTACAGACAGGGATATACGAATTTCGCGGTGGCGCACTGCAACTTTCATCTTCGCGGAGCAGAGAGCGACGGCGACGCGGATTTCGTGAAGGTCTGGGCGCAGTCAAAGGGACTGACCTTCCACCGTGCCGATTTCGAGACAATCCGCTATGCCAAGGCGCGGAGAATCAGCGTCGAGATGGCCGCGCGCGAACTTCGCTACGGATGGTTCGCGATGCTCTGCAGAAAATATGGCTATCGTTCCGTGGCAATCGCCCACAATGCCAACGACAATGCCGAAACTCTGATTCTGAACCTTGTGCGGGGAACGGGACTCCGAGGAATCTGCGGAATGCAGGAGACCTCAGTCCAGAATGTGGCGGCCTCTCCTGAGTTGGCCGCTGCCATAGGATGCAGTGAGGACGACTTCCCGGAGACGCTGAACATCTGGCGGCCTCTTCTCGGAATGACGCGCACTCAGATTGAGGGATATGCCTACAAACACCGTCTAGTGTGGCGTGAGGACCGGACAAACAGGGATCCGGAATATAAGCGCAATCTCATCCGCCACGAGATAGTCCCTCTTCTGGAGAGACTGAATCCCTCGGCGGTGAAGGTTCTGAACCGCGACATGAGGCATTTCACCGAGGCTCAGACGATTGTTGATGATTATTTCAACGTGGGTGATGACACTGAGGATGTCGAGTCTTTCGCAGTGGAATCCACGGCGGATGATTCTGACAGATGTGATGAATGCTCCTCGGATGCCCGTCTGCGTGACAGGATAGCTTTACGGAGCAAAGGCTGGCGATATGCCCTCTTCCTCTATCTTGAGAAATATTCTTTTAACAGCGCCGTCATCGGTCAGGTCGAGGAACTGCTTGATTCCGACCGCACCGTGAGCGGAAAAATCTTCTACAGCCCGACCCACTGCCTCGTGACGACGAACTCCTCATTCATCATCCAGCCGCTGGACTCCGGCTTTTCTCGTGGTTCAGGCTCTCCCGGAAACCATAGCGCTTCCAATGACGGCCCTCTTACCGGCGACGGCTCTTATTCCGGCTCCGAGGGCGCCACCGTCATCGTGACAGGCCCGGGCGAGTTCGACTTCAACGGCAGCCATATAAGCGTCGAACTTCTTGACCGCAGCTACGACTTCGATGTCCGCCAACCCGCCGGAGTCATAGCAATCAGCGCCGACGACCTGCAATTTCCCCTGACGCTCCGCACCTGGCGGCATGGCGACTGGATGCGCCCCCTCGGCTGCCGTGGCCGCAAAAAAATCAGCGACCTCTTCACCGACCTAAAGTTCAGCCTTCCGCAGAAGCGCCGCGCCGTTTTCCTCGCCTCCGACAAAGACTCTCATGCCCTGGCCCTCCTAGGCCACCGCGTAGATGAGTCCGTCCGCATCACCCCTCAAACCCGCCGCATCCTCCGGTTTGTCTTAAAGTGAGATTTGTACTAAATATTTGTAATTTAGATACTTGTCTATAAATAGACGGGATTGTACTCTGCCGCGAACGACATTTTTTATGCGTTCGCGGCGAAATATTGTTTAAAAATATCCGCCTATTTTTGAGGTCGGTGACATTATTCGAGGTAGGGGCGGAGGAGGCGTTCGATGTGCTCGCGGAGTTTGGACTGGGGGAGGGTGGCGTCGTTTATCATTATTGAGAATACCGTGATGTCACCGTTCCGAGGTGAGTTGGAGGTTACCTGGGGAGTTGAGACTTCTGGGAGGATGTAGCCGCTGTAGCAGCGGACGCCTGTCATGGAGCCGCTTTTGAGCCTTATGCGGCGACGGGTTGCGGCGTCGGCTGTGCTGAGCAGGGCTTCGTCGGGGCCGGGAGTGTTCAGGGCTCCGAGAAAGTCGCTGAAGCATGGGCGGGAGGACATCGCGGTGAGGAAACTGACCATGAATGAGGGGCTGACGCTGTTCTTGCGCGAGAGGCCGCTGCCGTCGGCGAGACGTGTGCGGGACAGGTTCAGCCCGAGGTCTTTGAGGAGGGCTGCCTGAAATTTCAGGGCCTCTTCCGTGTCGGTGCTGAGATGCGGGTCGGAGGGATTCGAGAGGGTGAGCGCACGCAGGAGGGTTTCCGCATAGAGGTTGTCGCTCACGCGCAGGGTTTCACGCACGATTTCGGAAAGGCGTGGGGAATATGTCACCGTGATTGTCGTGAGGGAGTCCTGCGGGGCGAAATGTCCTGAATATGTGAGGCTCCCGCAGGTGTCGAAGGTGCAGAATCCGAAGACGGTCTCTGAGCCGGAGGCAGTCGTGTGGTTTGGGCATGAGGGACTGTCAGGGGAAGGAACGGCGCGGGCGCCGGCTGGTATTGCTGTCGGGTGGCTGTGGGTGATGTTGAATACCGCAGTCGGGTGGCAGGAGGATGTGGCGGTCACGGCCTTGCAGGGGATGCCTTCAGAGGCGAGGTGCCGGGCGAACTCGTATGCGCAGCTGAAGTCGGCGAACGGGTTGTTGTAGCTGACACTCTTGCAGGCCTTGCCGAGGGCGAAACTGCCTCCGAGGCGGGCGGCGGGGGCGAACTCCGAGACGAAGAGGTAGCTCCGGTCTCCGCTTCCGGACGGGCCTGTCACGCAGCGGTTCTCAATCTTCATCCATGGAGCCTGTTCCGGCATCAGGACGGCGGCGGAATCATCTTCAGGGCAGTTGCCCGAAGCCTGGCCGGGGCTCCCTTCCCGCCAGACCTTCGCGTCTGCGCCGACATTGACAGGGTCCCCTTCCGCGGCTCCCGGCCGTAGGGAGAGTTCGAGGCAGTTCCGGTTGAACATGAGCGCACTGCACGTGGCTCCGTAGTAGGTCGCCATGTCCTCGTACATCCAGCTGCCGTTCACCTCGCCGGGCATCCTGCGCGAGTCCCCGACCACGCTTCCCGCTATGCTCATTATCCCGGCTGCCCTCACCGCGCGCGTCCACCTTGCGAAGAGGCTGTCCCTCGGTACGGCATACGGGTCGGAGGAACCGAGAGTGGGGTCGCCGCCTCCGACAATGTGGAGGTCTCCGTAGAGCACGCCGTCATCACCTACCTTCCCGGAATATGCTACTTCGGTCTGAAACCTGAAATCCGTCCCGAGGCTTTCAAGCGCGGTCCCGCAGGTCACGAGCTTCAGGTTTGACGCCGGCAGGAAGTTCTTTCCGGCTCCGTCACCGGTCAGGACCTTTCCCGAAACTTTTCTGATGCATATCCCCACCTGAGCCTCGTCAGTGACGGATGCTGTTTGCCCCTGCACCTTTGCCTGGGCAGAAGCCGTGTCGCTCTGTGCCGCCGCGGAGGCGATGACTGCAAAAATGACTGTCGTTATGGCGGCGAAGCGCATAGTTCCTTTCATTGTTCTCCCTTGTAAGAAAATCTCAAACATCATGAGTGTCCTGCCCCGAAATTCGGAGTGGCTTCAAATTTAGTCAAAAAAGCTCGGATTCTGCCTAAAACTTTAGCCGATTATCCGTATATTTGCCACCTCAAATCAAACTATGTAATTATGAGCAAGAAAACTGTTTTGGTTTCAGGCGGCGCCGGATTCATCGGCAGCCACGTGACCGTGGAACTGATAGGTGCCGGCTATGATGTCGTCGTTGCCGACAATATGTCCAACTGCGACATGACCTGCTTCGAGGGCGTGAAGAAAATCACCGGACGTGACGACATTCCTTTCGAGAAGATTGACTGCTGCGACGATGCCGCGGTCGATGGGCTTTTCAGCCGCTACAAGATAGACGCGGTGATTCATTTCGCCGCCTACAAGGCTGTGGGGGAGTCGGTTGCGGAACCGATAAAATACTACCGCAACAACCTCGACTCCTTTCTCAACATCCTTAATGCATCGATTCATCATGGAGGATGCAATGTCCTCTTTTCTTCATCGGCCACTGTCTATGGCGAGACGGACAAGCTCCCTGTCACAGAGGAGTCGCCGCGCCAGCCGGCAACCTCCCCTTATGGAAACACCAAGCAGATCTGCGAGGACATTCTCCGCGACGTCGTGAAGGCTTCCGCCGCCTACGGTGACAAGGTAGAGGCAGGAAAGGACGGAAACGGTCCGGTCAAGGGAATCGCCCTGCGCTACTTCAACCCTATAGGAGCGCACCCGTCGGCACTCATCGGCGAACTTCCGCGCGGCGTGCCTAACAACCTCGTGCCGTTCATCACCCAGACGGCAATCGGCAAGAGGGCATGCCTGAGCATCTTCGGCAATGACTATCCGACTCCTGACGGCACCTGCCTGAGGGACTACATCGACATCGTGGATCTCGCGAAGGCTCATGTCGCCGCCGTTTCAAGGATGCTTGACTGCAGGATGAAGAAGGACTACGAAATCTTCAACATCGGAACCGGCCGTCCTGTATCGGTGCTTGAGCTGGTCAAGGCCTTCGAGAAGGTGAACGGGTTGAAGCTCAACTACAAGTTCGCGCCGCGCCGCGCGGGTGACACCGTGGCAATCTGGGCCGATACTAAACTCGCGAACGAGGAACTTGGCTGGAAGGCTGAGCGCAGCATTGAAGAGACGCTTGCGGCGGCGTGGGCCTGGGAGCGCCATCTGGCCGGTCAGATTTGATTTGCGAAAGACGATAAATTGTCTTACATTTGCAACCGCATTGCGCGGTGATGGTTGTGAATGCCTCAGCCGCTTGTGACCAGAAACAAAATTTAATTAAATTCGATTATGAATCTGAGAGTTATCAAAAAAGACATCGAGTACTTCGTCGGGGAGTTCATTGACGACTGCACTCTTTTCGCTGCACTTAACCCGGGCAAGAACAACGATGAACTCGCCAAGGTGATTGACGAGGCTGTTGATCTCTATAATAATCTCAAGGACAAGGTAAATCATCCTGCCGAGGGTGTGAAGCCGGCCGCTCATTTCTCCGGCATCCGCAAGGAGATGTTCGAGAAGCTTGACGAGCTCTGCGAGAAGCTCAGCGCAGTTGTGAGCAAATAGTTGAGAGATTTGAAATTATGGGCGGGCAGGTTCAATGACCTGCCCGCTTTTCATTTTTATTGCCTGAAATAATGGACGGAATCGCTCAGCCGTTCCGCCTTGAAGCGCCCGTCGCGGGTTTCGGTTTCGTGGCCGATGATTCGGACGGCGGAAAGGAGCCGGTGGGCGTTCTCGTAACAGTCGGCTTCTCCGGGAACGAGGGAATTGACCCTGACCAGATGGGAGGAGTGAATCATGCGGCCATTCCCGATGTAGAGGCCCACATGAGTGATTCTGTCGGGGGCACTGTCCGTGCCGCGGCTTCCGAAAAACAGCAGGTCGCCCGCTCTGAGGCTGTCGGCGCAGAAGCGGCGCTCTTCGGAGAACACCGGCACCGGACGGCCGCAGAACGCCATCTGGTTGGCATTGCGTGGAAGCAGCAGCCCGTTCATGAAATAGGCGAAGCGCACGAGTCCGCTGCAGTCAAAGCCGTTCGGGGACATTCCGCCCCACAGATAAGGCGTTCCGACAAAGCGCATGGCCGTCTCCACCACGGTCTTTTCCGTCGCCGCGCTTCCTGACACCCATTTATTGAAATCCATGACATCGCCGCTCCTTACCCAACCGGCTCTTCCTGACGGGGTCTCCACCTTTGTCCAGCCGTCTCTGCGCACCGGAAGCCCCTGTGGATGCGCCTTGTCCCGCGGCTTCCCGAGCACGGCCCGCACGATGTCGCCTTCAACAAGGTCGCAGACCACGTCCGAGCGGTCTGTGCGCCCGGAATAGACGGCGGAGTGCGGCGAGACGACGATGTATCTGCGGGCGGAAGTCCACTCCTCAATCCCCGCCTCATCAACCTCATGCACACCCTTGTTCGTGCACCACGCCGTGTATGGCTGCGGAGTCCTCACCTGAAGCCAGTAGCCCCGCTCCCCGACAATCTCCACCGGAGTTCCCATCAGTTCCTGAGTCTCAAGCGCGGATTCATAGTCCGGAGACTGCCTGAGATACGAGGCCGAGAAGTCTATTATTCCCCACCGCCGCTCCGGAGTCTCCGCGTTCCCTTTCCCGGAAGTCTGCATATTCTGGGCAAGGGCCGCAGGTGCGGAAAACATCGTCAGCGGGAGAATCATCGCCGCTGCGAAAGCCGAAAGTCTTTGAACATCCATATACCTATATATTATATACACGGCAAATTTACTCAAAATCTCAGAAGCTGTTTAAATTTTTTGTTCAATATATATCCACTTATTTGCGGCTTTTGTCGTTTTCAATGCATTGAATATCATATAAATGGATATATTTTCATACCCACGTCGTCCACTTATGCCCTCGTGCGATGAACACCCGAAAGGCAAAATGCATAACTTTGTGATGACCCGCGGAATGTCCTCGGGGTATTGATAACACAACTAAATAATCAACCGCATGAGAAAATATCTTACTATGGTTGTGCTGCTCGTCGCAGGGTTCACCGCATTCGCGCAGCAACATTCTGTTAAGGGCACTGTAGTTGACTCTCAGGGGAATCCTGTAATCGGGATGACAGTGATGGAGAAGGGTACTCAGAATGGTACCACTACGGATGCCGACGGTAGTTATCTTCTGATACTCACCTCTCAGGGGGGGGCAGTAGAGTTCAATGCTCTTGGCTACAAGACTGTCGTTGAGCAGGTTGCAGGCAGGAGCGTCATCAACGTGACGGCGCAGGAAGAGGCAATCGCCCTCGATGCCGTCGTCGCCATCGGTTATGGTACGGTCAGAAAGCGTGACCTCACCACGGCCGTTTCAACGGTTTCAAACGAGGATATGCAGCTGCGCCCGGTCACCGAGGCGTCCGGCTTCCTTCAGGGAAAGGTCGCCGGCGTGACGGTGCAGCAGACGAGCGGACTTCCTGGCAGCGGAATGACCGTCCGTGTGCGCGGTGCCTCGTCAATCGCGTCTTCCAATGACCCTCTCTATGTCGTTGACGGCGTTCCCGTAGGCACGGGAAACTATGCGATTGCATATCTCTCGCCTCAGGACATCGAGACGATGCAGATTCTCAAGGACGCTTCCTCCGCGGCGATTTACGGTTCGAGGGCGGCGAACGGCGTCATTCTCATAACCACGAAACAGGGAAAGAAGAGCCGCGGTCCGCAGATTGCTCTCAACGCTTCCGTCGGACTCGCCAATGTCGCTAAGACCTATGACGTGCTGAACGTTCAGGAGTATAAGGAACTTATGGACGAAATCGGCACCGTTTCCCTGCCTGACGGGCTCAAGGACGAGACCGACTGGTTCAAGGAGACCTACAGGACGGGCATCAACCAGAACTACCAGCTTTCCGTTTCCAACGCCACGGACAAGATGCGCTACTACATCAGCGGAGGCTACACCGACGAGAAGGGAATCCTCCCTGTGGCCTACAACAAGAGGGTGAACGTCAAGGCGAGCATGGACTCCGACCTGTTCAGCTGGATAAATGTGGGCGCCGACATGGCCTATTCGCACTACCGGAACAACGGAATCATCTCCGGAACCGGATCCAACCGCGCCGGAGTCGTGCTTTCCGTAATCAACACCCCGACCTACGCGAAGCCTTGGAGCGAGACTAACCCTAACTGGTACTGGACGGAGTTCTACGGAGCCAACCTCACCACTCCTTCAGAGAACCTCGCCCGTACGGAGAACAACTACAACCAGACCGACAGGCTCCTGCTCACGGGCCACGCCACCATCAAGTTCCACCCGACTTTCCAGTTCAAATCGACCGTGACCATGGACCGCAGGTGGGTGCATGACTACAGTTTCCTCGACCCTATCAAGACCTCCCACGGCCGCACGCAGCACGGAGAGGCCACTTCCACGAGGAGCGACGACATGAGGATGGTCTATGACAACATCTTCACCTACAACAACTCCTGGAACGGGAAGCACAACTTCGAGGCAATGGCCGGAACTTCCGCCACCACCTCGCGCTGGGAGAACCTCAGCGGCTCGCGCAGCCACTTCTCTCCGGACTACGACAATGTCATCTTCGGAATCAACGGCGGAAACAAGGGCGGCCTGAGGGGACAGTCGCAGGGCTACGCGAAATGGGCCATCATGTCCTACCTCGCCCGCGTTTCCTACAACTACGACAGCCGCTACTACATCACGGCCAACTTCCGTGCGGACGGCTCCTCGAAGCTTGCTCCCGGTCATCGCTGGGGGCTTTTCCCTTCCGTTTCTGCGGCCTGGAGAATCTCCGGAGAGAGCTTCATGAAGGACATCAGCTGGATTGATGACCTTAAGATTCGCGCAGGATGGGGCCAGCAGGGCAACCAGTCCGGTCTGGACGACTATGCATGGGTGCAGATGTACGGCATGAACTACTCCGACTGGACTAAGGCCGAGAACGCCGACGATGTGCCTACCCTCGGCTCCAAGACCAATATCGGAAACAAGGACCTGACTTGGGAGACCACCACCCAGACAAACGTCGGAATTGACTGGTCGATGTTCGGCGGAAGGCTTTCCGTAACCCTTGACGGCTACTATAAATACACGAAGAACCTCCTCATGAACGTCCCTCTCCCGGCACCGAATCCTTCGATTTACAGGAACGAGGGCGAGATGTCAAACTGGGGACTCGAACTCGCGCTCAGTTCGGTGACCATCGACAGGAACGACTGGAGGTGGACGACCGACTTCAACATCTCGATGAACCGCAACCGTCTTGAGAAGCTTTCCCTCCAGCAGGTCTATTACTACACCCAGACCTCCGAGGCTCTGAGCGAGTATGTCGTGAGGATGACTCCGGGACAGCCGCTTTCCAAGTTCTGGGGATATACCGCGCAGGGCGTTGATCCTGAGACAGGTATGGTGATTTACGAGGACCGCAACGGCGACGGCAAGATAAACGTTTCCGACAAGCACTACATCGGTGACGCGAACCCTTGGTTCACGGCCGGAATGACCAACACGATAAGCTGGAAGGGTCTGAGCCTCAGCTTCCTTCTCACATCGTCGGTGGGCAACGACATCTACAACGCCTCGAAGATAGAGATGATCGGAATGTACAACGGCTCCAACCAGATTAAGGATGCCGTAAGGCGCTGGAGGGTTCCGGGACAGGTTACCGACATCCCTAAGGCCGGCGAACTTGACAACCTCAAGGCTTCCACAAGATGGGTCGAGGACGGTTCGTATCTGAAAGTCAAGAATATAACCCTTTCATACGACATAGTTCACCCGGCTCTGAAGAAGGCGAACATTTCGAGGATACGGCCATATATCACCCTCGACAACATGATTACCCTCACGAAATACACGGGCTACGACCCTGAGATGAGCCAGTACTCGTCAGCCACGAACATGGGAATCGACTGGGGAACATACCCTTGCGTGAAGACCGTTCTTTTCGGAGTTAACGTTGAATTCTAAAGATTTGGAGATATGAAGACGAAATATATTTTTACAGCCGTTCTCTCAGTGCTCGCGCTTTCTTCCTGCGACCTGAACCTCTTCCCGGAGACGGGCTACAATGAGGGCAACGTCGAAGTCACGGACGACGGGGGCGAGTCGCAGTACAAGACGAGGACCGACATGGAAGGTCTGAGGAACGCGATTTATGAGAGCTGGACGAAGGACATACAGGAAAAGGGCTATCTCGACTGGCTCGTATATGCGGACTGCCGCGCCGACAATGCCTACGGCGGAAACCCGGGCACGGGAGAGCTGATGGCAATCGAGGGCAACCGGCAGGACGGCGAGAACAAGAACGTGCAGAGGGACTGGGACTGGTATCTCGGCCAGGTCAGCAACTGCAACAACATCATCTTCAACATCGACCGCATCAAGGAGGCCGATGGCACGATGACCGACAAGGAGTGGCGCGAGTGGAAGTCCGAGGCCTACTGCTGGAGGGCATGGAACCTATTCCAGATGTCTCAGATTTGGGGAGACATTCCTCTTGTGAACTCCATCCCTCCGGCAATCACGGCGGACAACATCGAGGACGTCTATCACGAGTACTATCCTGCGAGGACTGCACGCGCCGAGGTCTATAAGCAGATTATCGAGGAGCTTGAGTTCGCTGCGGAGAACGCTCCGGACATGAACCCTTCCAATAAGCACCTGTTCACCAAGGGCTTCGCGCACGGAATGCTCGCGAGAGTCTATGCCGAGGAGACCTGCCGCGACTGGACTAAGGTCGAGGAGCACTGCCGTGCCGTCGAGGGCATGGGCTACAGCCTCGTCGATGACTACGCCCTGATGTGGGCATACGACGAGACCGACGCTGTGCGCAACACCTCCGAGTCAATTTTCGAGGTCACGTTCACCCGAAGCAGCGGCAACTGGGTGTGGATGATGTTCCACCGCAACGCCTACAATCCGGACGACAGCTACAGCTGGATTAAGTGGATTACCCCTTCACGCGACCTTGTTGCCGCATACGAGAAGGAGGGTGACATCATAAGGAAGGAAGCCTGCATCTGCGAGGACGAGGCCACCTGGTCCAACTACTACCCGGGCAACAAGTACAAGTTCATGAACAAGGTGCCGACCAATGCCTCCAGCATCATCCTTATGCGTCTTGGAGAAATCTATCTCCTTCATGCCGAGGCTCTTGCGAAGACCGGAAACATCAAGGACGCAATCGGCTATGTGAACGACATCCGCAGGAGGGCCGGCATCGCCGAGATTCCTGTGCCGGCGTCGGAAGACGAGGCCATTGACGCGATTCTTCACGAGCGCCGTCTCGAGCTTGCATTCGAGGGCTTCCGCTTCTATGACCTGCTCCGTCACGGTTTCGACAGGGCGAAGGCAGTCCATGACGCGATGCCTCAGAAGGACAGCTACTGGCAGCCGAGGCTTCCGCTCACGCAGGAGACCGTCCTCATGCCTATCCCTCAGACGGCACTTGACAACAACCCGAGTCTGATACCTAATGAAGGATATTGATTATGAGACTAAAAATCAGAATGCTGTTCATGGCGCTTGCCTGCGCCTTCCCTATAGCCTGCTGCTGCACCCCGTCCGAGAGTGAGGACGGAGGTGGCGGCGCCGGCGGCGGGACGGAACAGCCGCCGCAGGAGACGGTTTCGGACATCGTCGCCTACACCACGACTGCCGACGGCCGGCAGCTTTTCCGCAGGAGCGGCCTCAGTTTCGCCAAGGCTGGGAGCATGAGCCCGAATCAGGTGAGGTTCGAGGAGGATGCCTCGGCAAAGACGGTCGAGGGCTTCGGACTTGCAGTCACTACGGCCTCCGCCTATAACCTTCTGAAGATGAGCGCGGAGGACCGCACGGCCTTCCTCACCGAGCTGTTCTCCCCGACAGAGGGTGCCGGTTCGAGCCTCATAAGGGTTAGCATCGGGGCGTCCGACTTCTGCCTGAAGGACGAATACACATGGTGCGACTCCGAGGGAATGGAAAACTTCGCGGTCGCGGCTGAGGACAGGGACTATCTTTTCCCGGTGCTGAAGGAGATATATGCCATAAACCCGGACGTGAAGATAATCGGTTCCCCATGGTCCTGCCCGCGGTGGATGAAGGGAAGTTCCTACGGCTACGAGGACTATGATCCGGCCTATCTGGAAAAGGATTTCCCGAATTGGACGAGCGGCCGTCTGAAGCCTTCGTGCTATGCTGCCTACGCATCCTATTTCGTGGAATGGATTAAGGTCATGAAGGGCGAGGGATTCAGGATTCATGCGATTACGATGCAGAACGAGCCTCTGAACCACGGGAACTCAATGTCGATGTATATGCCGTGGCGCGACCAGAAGGAATTCATCAAGGTGCTCGGACCGGCGCTCGAAAAGGCCGGACTATCTGACGTGAAGATTCTTCTGTTCGACCACAACTACAACTACGACAACAAGTCCGACCAGAGGAACTATCCCCTTAACATCTATGCCGACGCTGAGGCCTGCAAATGGGCTGCCGGCTCCGCATGGCACAGCTACGGCGGCGACGTCTCGGAGCTGGACAACATCAGGGCGGCAAACCCCGAGAAGGACATCTATTTCACCGAGGCTTCGATAGGGGAGTGGAACTATAATTTCGCTTCCTGCCTTCTGAACGACTTCTCGTCGATTTTCCTCGGCACGCTCAAGCGCGGAGGCAGCGGCGTGACCCTGTGGAACCTCATGCTTGACGACAAGAACGGTCCATACAGCCCTCACAACGGCTCCTGCAAGACCTGCTACGGCGGCGTGACCATAAGCTCGGCCGACTATCGGACGATAACGCGCAACTCCCACTGGTACAATGTCGTTCACGCGAGCGCCGTTGTCAAGAGCGGGGCGCGGATGATGAAGCTCGACGGATATGAGGCCCCGTCGGGAACGGAGGTGCAGATGTTCGCGAATCCGGACGGCACCGTCGGCGCGCTTGTGTGCAACAAGTCCTCCGAGGACCGTACGGTCGTGTTCGGAGCTGACGGCTACACTGTGAACCTCAAGGTGCCGGCGGGCAGTCTCGTGTCGGCGCTGTGGAAAGACAAACAATAATTAAAGAATGACAAATATGAAACTGAACATAAAAATGACGGCGGTCTTCTGCGCCATTGCCCTCGCGGCTTTTTCCTGCGAGAAGACCCCGACCTTCACGAAGGCGGAAAAAGGTCCGGATATGGAGGTCGCATCATACACCGAATCTACTTACATGGGAGCGGAAATCGCGGTGAATCTCAGTCTGACAGACAAGGATTTCGCGCTTTCGACGGTCAAGGCCTTCCTCTATTACGGGGAGACCGAGGTCGCTTCCGAGACCCTGAGGACAAAGGAGGAGGGAGCGTATGAACTGAAGATTCAGGCTCCTCTGCTCAAGGATGTTCCGAACGGAACGGCAAGCCTTGTGCTCCGAGCACAGAACGTCGGTCTCGGCATCACTGAAACCACGCTCGACGTCGCGCTCAGCAGGCCGAATTTCGACAAGCTCACCGTGGTCGATGAGGACGGAAAGAAGTATGAGATGACAAAGACCGACGACTACAGCTATGAGGTCACCGCCGATTTTCCGGCGTATGTCAATGCGAACCTCGTCACTCCGGCATTCAACGGGGAGGAGGTCATCACGCTCGGCTGGGACGGTTCGGCTCTCACGGCCTCCGAGAACGCGGAGCTGATTCCTTTCGGAGCCAGCATCGCCGGGAAATATACTCTGAAGGCTAACCTCATGGACCTGACCGTGTCTCCGACAGGAAATGCCGCGGTCGTGTCATGCTCGCAGTACCGCAAGGGACAGAAGATGGAGTTCGGAAATGTCGTGAATGTTGAGGCATGGACGCTCGATCCGGATTTCTTCGACCTTGACAAGGACACCAAGGCTGTGACATTCCGTGCCGTTGATGGTCTGTACAGGATGGCTTACGACACGGAGAATATGTTCATCAAGGTGGAGCCGATGAAGGATGAGAACAATGTGCTTACTCTTGCCGATGACGGTTCGGGCGCTGTCTGGGCAATCGGACAGAATTTCGGAAAGCCTGTGATAGGGCCGAGCTGGAACACCGACGACGGTGCCTATCCTGCGGCTCAGGTTTCGGACAGGGTCTATGAGTTCACGCTTGCGGTTCCGGGACAGCTGGCGATTTCAGGCGGCAAGTTCAAGTTCTACAGCGAGAAAGGCTGGGGCGGCGAGTTCAAGAAGGAGAACTATGCGTCCGTTCAGCTCGCTCCTGCATTCAATATGACGGACAGCGGAGACATTGAGGTTGCTGATGTCAAGGCCGGAAAGGGCTACAGGATTATCCTTGACCTCACCTCAGGCGTGAAGGCCGCGAAGATTTCCTGCAAGGAGGTCGAGGTGGCTGCGGCGGGGCTTGACATCACTGTGAACGGAGAGAAGGCTCTCAAGATGTCCGCAAGCGTCTATAAGGTTATGGCGGTCAAGGTTGATAAGGGCAGCGTCATCTCTTTCAGCGGCATCGACAACCCTCAGGAATGGATGTTTGACAAGGATCATTTTGAACTTACTGCCGAAGGCTTGAAATTCAATGCCATAAGCGGCTGGTACTCTTTCGAACTGGATGTGGAGAACAAGTATGTGATTGTCCGTCATGTGAAGTCCGACGGAAAGGCCGCCACCTACGCGGGCGAGAAAGCTATTACCTTCATGGGCTGGGGCGTGGGCTACCCTGCTATGGCTCAGCAGCTCGCTTGGGACAGCGGGCTTCTGATTACTCTCGCGCAGATTGAGGACGGTGTCTATCAGTTCACGGGAGTTGCCTGCGAGGACGGGGACGCGACCGTTGTCGGCAACTGCTGGCGCTACAACGACATTTCATTCAAGCTCTTCGGTCAGGCCGGCTGGGGCGATGAGATGAGAACCGTCACTCTCACGGATGAGGCGAAGAAGTATATCGCTCAGGACGGCAATGTCGAACTGGTCGTGGATCATAAGGATGATGCGGACAAGAAGGTCTATAAGCCTCTTGAACTTGGCGCCACCTACCGTATGACGGTCACGGACTGCTCCGCTCTCGACGGAGACAAGTTCGATGTGACGATTGATTTCCGCAAGATGTAGTTGACTGATTCTTCGCCGTCTGCGGCGGTTCTCCGCAGGCGGTGTCTTTTCTTCGGGGATATGTTCCTGTAATCATGGATATATCCCCGATTTTGCATATATTTGTTCCCCGAACCACGGAAATATATCCCCGAAACTTGGGACATATCCACAAAAACACCACATCGCAGATGAACATCCGCCGCCATATAATATATTTCTTTTTGTTCCCGTTTCTTCTTTTTTCCTGCTCGTCGCGGGAGAACGGTGAACTTCTCGAAAAACTGGACGAGACACTCGAAAGCAAGGCTGTCTATGAGGGGTATTTTCAGGACGGGGTGCGGGTTCTCAAGGACGTGCTTTCCGAACAGACCGAACCGGAGCAGATTTACGGCCTGAACCTCAGGCTCGCGGATTCCTACAGGCAGTTCAGCCTCGATTCCGCTGTTGCCTACCTCGGGAGGAACAGAAGGCTCGCGGAAAGTGCGGGGGCTTTGGACAAGGTGGCCGAGACGGATTTCAGGATGGCGGTGGTCTATGTCAAGGCAGGCTATCAGGTCGAGGCGGACGACATCCTCCACCGCTACAGGGGACGGGCGATTCCTGACGGGGCGCTCCGGGACTATTATGAGGCGGAGCATACATATTGGGGAGAGACGATGGCATATACATCGACCTCGGACTCCTATGGCGACAAGCTCTCCCGCCGCGACGCCTTCCGCGAACTTCTGCTGCCGATGACGGAAGAGGGGACTTGGGAATGGTACAATCTGAAACGGGAGGAGGCTGACGAGACCGGGGATGTCGCGGCTGTCAGGGAGTGCGCCTACGGTATGCTCGGGTGCAGTCCGGAAAATTCGAGAAAATATGCAGAGGCGGCATATTACTATGCGCACAGCTTCGAGCGGACCGACGTCACCGCCTTTGAGGAGTGGCTGATACGCTCGGCAATCGCGGACGTGATGTGCGCGACGAAGGACTATGCCTCGCTGAACGACCTGTCGAGGATGATGTTCGACAAGGGTGACATCGACCGGGCTTTCCATTATGCCGCCGACCACTGCATGGTGGATGCCCTTCATTACAACGGCAAGCTGCGTCCGTGGCAGATTCTGATGTTCTTCCCCGTAATCGAGAATGCCTATCAGCAGAAGCACGCCCGTCAGAGCAGGTTCACGCTGGCTCTCCTCCTGTGCATCTCGGCCCTGTTTGTGATTCTCCTCCTTCTTCTGGCTTTCCTTTACAGGCGTCAGCAGATTCTGGACTCGATGCGGGCGAAGCTTCAGGAGTCTTATCTTGAGATTGACAGCCGGAACCACGAGCTCGTGGCGGTGAACAGCCGGCTCGTGAGCCTCAACGCGAGGATGCAGGAGTCGGACAAGGTGAAGCAGGAGTACATAACACTGTTCCTCGGGATGGTCTCGGACAACATAAGCGCCTCCCGGCAGTACCGCAACAAGGTTCTCCGGTGCATCAGGCAGGGAAAGACCAAGGCTCTGACGGACGAGATAGAGAGCCTTGCGCCTGTCGATGACGACATACTCGAGTTCTACAAGATGTTCGACCAGACTTTCGTCAATCTCTATCCCGATTTCGTGGATAAGTTCAATGCCCTGCTCTCCGAAGGCTCCGAGATTGTCCCCAAGGGCGATGACATCCTGACCCCTGAGCTGCGGATTTTTGCCCTGATAAAGCTTGGAATCACGGAGTCGAGCCGCATAGCCTCGCTGCTGCACTATTCTGCAAACACGATTTACAACTACCGGGCGAAAATCAAGAACCGTGCGCGGGGCTCCCGTGAGGACTTTGAGGAGGCGGTGCGTAATCTGGAATGAGGCTCGGTTTGACAGGGATATGGCTTATGAGTGGAAATGATATTATAGAACTGGATGATGTGTCCGGAAAATGGAGCGTATGAAGGAAAATATGGACGGGGATATGATGCCGGAGGGACTTTTTGCTCCCGGCAGGCGCTACGGCGCGTATGTGGATTTTTTCCGCCGGCGCTACGGGGCGAGGCTTCAGAAGGTTGTGATTGACGCCGGCTTCACCTGTCCGAACAGGGACGGGAAGGTCGGTTTCGGCGGCTGCACTTTCTGTGACAACGCGGCGTTCCACCCGTCCTACAGCCGTGCGGAGAAGACGATAGGGGAGCAGATTGACGAGGGAATAGAGTTTCATCGCGGACGCTACCGCAACACAGCGGCGTATCTCGCCTATTTTCAGGCCTATTCCAATACTTACGCAAGTCTTGAGCGACTCCGCGAACTGTATTGCGCGGCCTTGGCACACCCGTCAGTGGTGGGGATTGTCATCGGAACGCGGCCGGACTGCGTAGATGAGGCGAAGCTGGACTTTCTTCAGGAGCTCGCGGCCGGGAAGGTGCTTGAAGGCTGGCGGCGGGAGATTGCCGGGGATTTTGTGCTGGAGGCTCCTGTGGTGATTGTGGAATATGGCATTGAGTCCTGCTATGACGAGACGCTTCGCCGGGTGAACCGCGGACATGACTTCGCGGCGGCGAGGCGGGCTGTGGAGATGACCGCTGCCCGCGGACTGGACTGCGGGGCGCACTTCATTCTCGGCCTGCCGGGCGAAACTCGCGAGATGATGCTGGAGGAATGCGCGGCGATAAACTCCCTGCCGCTCACCACCGTAAAGTTTCACCAGCTGCAGATTGTGAAAGGCACCGCCATGGAACGCGAATATGCCGCCCGTCCCGAAGATTTCATCCGCTTCACCCTCGACGGCTACATAGACTTCTTCGTCGATATGCTCGAACGCCTCCGCCCCGACCTCTGCATAGAGCGCTTTGCCGGCGAAGTCCCGCCCCGCTTCGTGAACGAGACCCCCTGGGGACTTATCCGCAACGTCGAACTGCTCCGCCTTCTCGAATCCCGTCTCCTCGCCCGCCGAACCTGGCAGGGCCGTCTATATTTCTGAAAAAATGTTATGGGTCGGAATCGCACTTTTTAATGGGCGATTCCGACCCACGTCGGTTGGAGTTGCGTTCGAGGGGAACTTATTTCAGAGAGAAATAGTGGCGGACGGTTTCTGCGGACTTTTTCGGCTGGCGGAGGGAGTTGTAGAGGCCGGCGTGGCTCATGGCCATGAACTGCTTTGCAGGCTGTTCCTCGCTGTTGCGGGAGTAGGTGCGGTTGTCGTTCATCTGCCATATGGCGAAGCCTATGATGTCGGGGTTGCTCCAGAAATTCTCGAAGGCGCAGGTGAGGTATTCCACCTGAAACTCCTCCGTCGAGACGCTCGCCGCCTGGTCGTGCCAGCCATAGACCGCGCCGTAGCCTGTCTCTGAAATCATGATTGGCTTGTCAGGGTAGCGCTCGCGGAAAGAGGCGACGATTTCGTCAAAGCTGTCGTTAACTTTCTTTTTGAGTGTGGCGGGTTCGCCGGGATAGCACGGAATCACGCCGGGATAGTTGTTGATGGCAATCAGGTCCGTGTTCTCGTTGCAGATGTCGTTCACGCCCATGTTGCAGGCGAAGGTGACTAATCTGCCGGAGTTCTCCGCTTTCACCGTCGCTATCAGCTCGTCAATCAGACTCTTGCATTCCTTTGTGGTGCTGCCCGGCTCGTTCAGAAAGGAGTAGATGATTACGCTCGGGTGGTTGAAGCTGCCTCGAACCATTGCCCGAGTCTGCCGAATCTGCTGCTCCCGGAACTCAGGATCGGTGCAGTCTCCGACGGACTTTGTATATTCCTGGCCGTTGCCCCATCCGAGGGACTCCTCCCAGACAAGCACTCCCATCTCGTCGCAGAGTTCAAGGAAGCGGTCGGCCTGCTGGTAGTGCGCCCCGCGGATGAAGTTGCCTCCGAGGTCCTTGAGATGCTGGAGATCCTGAATCCACTCGGTCTCTGACACCGTGGCTCCTCCGAGAGGGCTCTGGTCGTGGCGGTTCACACCCTTGAGGAACAGCTCCCTGCCGTTGAGCCAGAGCTTGCGGTCCCGTGCCTCAATCTGCCTCACCCCGAAGCGGACCTTCCTGCCATCGACCTCAATCGTGGTCATGTTCGGCTCCTCGGGGCTCCACAGTTTGAAGTCCTTGAGTTTCTTCTGAAACTTCCTCCCTCCTTCAATCTCGACCTCAATCAGCCCGGTCCGGTAGTCCAGCGTGCGGACAAAGATCTTGGGCTCCTTCTCGACAATCCTCACCCCGCGGTAGAACCCACCGAAGAGGTAGAAGTCGTAAAATGGCCTCGCCAACTTCATCTTTTCCTTGTCGAAGCGGTTGTCCAGGGCGGCTACGATCTCGTGCTCTCCCTTTGTGAGCTTCCCGACGGGGATTTCCAGTTTCGCGTAGGGGTAGGGGTATTCGCCGAGGTCGCGTCCGTCGATGGCGAACCTGCCCCGCAGCCCCATTCCCTCGACCTCCAGCACCGCGTCCTTGAATTCCTTCTCGACCGTGAACGTCCGGCGGTAGAGTGCGGTTCCGCGCTTGAGGTAGTAGTCGGGCATCATGTCCCAGCATCCGGGGACGCACATCCTGTCATTTGCCTCGAAGGCAAGGTCATAGACCTCTTCGAGCGACTTGTGTTCTTCAAATCTGAAGTCCCAGATTCCGCCGAGGGAAACGGCGGTGAGGAGTGTGAGGAGAAAATTCATAAAAATCAGGTGGTTATATGTGTTTGAATATAAAGTCCGGAAGGACAATATTTTCTCTACAGAAAATATTGTCCTTCCTCTTTGAGACGCCTGCGCAGATACTGCACGTCGATGGCGTGGACGTCGCCGCGTGACTGCTGAATGGCAATCGCGGCCGCCGCTCCTGCGGCCTCTCCTGTCACAAGGCACGGCGGCATCACGCGGAGACTGCCGAAGGCTTCCTCGTCGGTGGAGATGCAGCGGCCGGCCGTGAGTACATTCCGGAGGCCTTTAGGAGTGAGGCAGCGATAGGGGATTCCATGGGAGTCGCCCTTCTTGTAGTGAACGGGCTTGAACCCGCTCTTGTGCACGTCGAGATAGTAGCTGTTGCGTCCGATTTCGTCCTCGAAAGTGCGGCGCGCGTTCCAGTCCTCCTTGGTGAACACATAGTCCCCGACTATCCGGCGACCGTCGCGCACTCCGAGAAGCGATGCTGTCTTGACAACGAAGGCGTTGCCGAAAATCTCCGGGCAAGCCTCCTTGCAGGCTTCGAGATACTGCTGCGCAACCTGCCGTCCGGTCATCATTGCCTCGGTGACGCTGCGCGGATCGGTGGTGTCGGCATGGATGTGCCCGGCGTTGAACTGCACCACATTAGGTCCGATGAGGTTCATGCAGAAATGGTGTCCCGTGAGGGGATATTTCCCGTCGGGGCCAACGACCTTGTGAAGGGGGCTCTGCTTGTTGTCGCTATGCAGACCTCCGTAGTACTTGTCCCCGTTGACATTGGCGAGGGCGAAGCAGAGGGTGGAGTCCTGAAGCACGTCACTTTTCATATATGACGCACCCGACCATACGGCGAGGTCTCCGTTGCCGGTGGCATCGACGAAAACCTTTGCCTTGAAGGCCGTGAGTCCAAGCTGGTTGGCGACGATGATGGCGTCAACCGTGTCGTCGGCGCTCTTCTCCACCGCGGCAACCCTTGAGAAGAAAAGGACGCCCGCTCCGGATTCCGTCACCATGCGGTCATAGACCCTCATGAGATATTCCGGGTTTATGTTCACCCAGTCGAGCTTGTCCTCAGGCTCATGTGGAACGCCCTTTTTCGACTCGTTGAAGATTTTCTCAGCGAGGCCACGGTAGATGATTTTCTCCCCGTCAGAGAACGGGCACCATGCCGGCACCATCCCCGCAGTTCCCATTCCGCCGAGCTGCCCTGTCGCCTCAATCAGCAGCACCTTGGCGCCTTCCCGAGCGGCGGCTATGGCGGCCGTGCATCCGCCCGGCCCTCCTCCGACCACAATCACGTCCCAGCTACTGTCCAACTTTATCCTTGACTGCCTGAACTTTACGCTCTCGCCGTCCTTGGCCTTGCCGCGCTCCCCGGAGAGTCCTCCTGATAGTCCTCCTGATAGTTCGCCTGCAAGCAAATCGGGAGCGACGGCGGCCGCCACCGCCATCGTTCCCATACTCTTAATGAAATTTCTTCGGGTTGTCATCTATTCTACCTGTTTTCAAATTTCACGGTAATTTCCATATACTCGTTCTTCCAGATGTTCTCGGTGCCATCATATGCTCCTTGGCTTGTGTAACGAAGAATGGCATAATGGTCATCAAATGTCTTTATGGCAATGATTTTACCTATTGCAGCTTTATTCAGCCCATCTATATAATCAGAATTCTGGGCCGTGTTGAATGCGTTAATAATTTCTGTAGTGCTCTGTATATTGTTGAATTCTTCTTCTGACATATTTGCAACGGCAGAGAACAGTGTTTTGTGCCTTATGCTCCATTCTGATATTTGAGCGTATTTCCCTGTAATATACTGATATGACGGAGACGCCAATGTTATTCCGCCTTGACCCTGAAATGAAACGACATCAATGTTCCCGCAATTTGTTTTTCCCTCCGATTCTAAATAAAGGCTACCATCTTTTAAACTCAAAAAAGTCGGATAAGGATGCTGAGGATGTTGGAGTCCAAGTTTAACACCCTCTATTGTCGTAACTCCCTTGTCTTCTTTATTTACAACAAGTATATTCGCCGTGCTTTTCTCACCAGCCTTAAACACAATGTCATTTTCCTCCGCGGTTTTATTTATCGTGCAGACACCTTTGTCGGTGAGCACAGCGATTGACACGCTATTGCCCTTTGCAATTGTAAATGGAGCGAGAATCATATAGAATTTACCGGATTCTCCCGGTTTCAGCGAAACATTGTTCACTTTCAGTTCGCAGCTCGTCAATGGTTTAGTGCCTCCGTTTATGTGCTCACTGTCTTTTTTTATCTCAACCGGGTCGCCGTCCAATTCAGTGCGGAACTCACCTCCGATGACTTCGTCTCCGGCATTGACAGTGATGGATTTCACCTCGATATTCTCTGTATTTCCGTTCGTTACGGTGAATTCCATCAAAGTCCCGAGATGCCTCATCCTGACATCCGGCTTCGCTGTGTTCTCTGCCTTTCCGAACATAACGTCAAGAGTTGAAAGGTGATCCATATTGTCTTTGCCGTTCTGAACCATATTCTTTCCGAATACGGTAATCATCATACATGGACGAGACGGGCTGTACATGCTCCCTGGATAGATTATATACCAGTCAAGGTTTGAGTTCCCTTCATTGTACCGCGCCCTGAAATCATCCAGTTTCTGAGGATACTCCTTGTCCTTGGAACCATATTTCGTGATGAGATTGAATTTACCATTTTCGACATCCGAAACTCTGAAGCGTACGGCATTTCCGACCCACCAGCTTTGAGCATCGGATGGTTTAGCCTCGCCGTGTTTCCAAGTAAAAACTGCCAGTGAATCACCTTCTGCCCATTTAACCGTAAACTCATTAGGGTCAGTGACGGTCTTGGTCAGATTGGCATCTTTGGCGTAGAGAACTATTCCGTTCTCCTCCTTCTGCTCTTCAACCTTGGCAGGCTCTGCTTTGGAACATCCTGCTGCGGCAAGCGCAATTATCGCGAATGTGTAGATTGCCTTATTTTTCATGATATGATTTTTTGTCTTAGTGTTCATTAAAGCCAGTTTTCGTTTCCGGTTCCCCATGTCTCAATTTTTTCTGAGGATTGTACTTCGGCGCTTGTCGCGAATCCGTTTTCAGCCGCAAACCTCGTTTCTGTCAAAATGGGGGGGGCATAATAAGTGTTGTTTGTCTTCATTTTTGTGTTGTTAATTATTTGAAATATTGTCATTATAAAACACTTGTAGGCTTTGAGATGTATTTTTGAGGATAGATTCGTTACCTCTGATATACACGAACATAGTCTATCTCATACCTCATCGGGAACGCGCTGTCGTCAATCGGACCGCCGCTTGCTCCGCCGAGGGCGAGGTTGAGGAGGATGTAGTGAGGGTGGCGGTGCGGGTTGTAGCCGGACCAGCTGCCGGTGTTCCACATCTGCTCGACCGCAACCTCGTTGATGAGCTCGTCGTCGAGGTAGAGCCTAATCCAGTCCCTGTCCCAGTCCATTCTCCAGACGTGGAACTTGCTAGCCCAGTCCGGATCCTTTTCGAGGAAGTGGCTGAACGGAACTTTCTTGGATTGCCAGTAGGCCTGGCTCGTTCCCGGAGCGCCGCTTGCAACATTGCCGAGAATCTGCGGCTCGCCGTTCACTGGGTAGTACTCCATTATGTCAATCTCACCGCTCTGCGGCCATGGCATCCCGCCGTACTCGCAGCCCGTTCCGAGGGTCCAGAATGCCGGCCAGGCGCCGCCCGCCACCGGAATCCTCGCCCGCATCACGAAGCGTCCGTAGAGAAACTCGCGCTTTGTCGCCGTGTTGAGCCGTGACGATGTGTATTCCACGAACTCCCGCCTGTCGCCCCAGAAACCGCTTTCCGGGTTGTACTGCGGGCTTGGGAAATGCTCCTTGCGGGCCTCGATTATGAGGCAGCCGTCCTCGCACCATGCGTTGTCCTTCTGGTACCACTGGTCCTCGAAGTTGTAGTGGAAACCTGACGCGAAGTTCCACGATGTCGTATCGACAGGTCCGTCGGTGTTGAACTCGTCGCTCCAGACCAGTTTGTAGCCGTCCTTCGCCGTCCCGCACGCCGCGAGCAGCGGCAATAAAATCACTATATAAAATGCTCTTTTCATTTTCAGTTTACTTTAAATGGTATTACTGCACAGGTTGCCGTCCCGTGCGCCTTGTCGCGCACATAGACAATCAGCCTGTAGTAGCCCGCCGCCGTCGGCGCCTTGAAATTGACCTGAGGCCCCATCTTGCCCGTGAACAGCCCGGCAATCGGAGACATCGACTTGCCGACATCCTGCCGCACGTCCGTGATAATCTTCCAGTCGTAGGTCAGCTCGTCGCCGTCCGGGTCGCTCGCATCGACGGACGCCGTGTGCTGGCTTCCGTGGGCGAGCGAAATGCTCTGGTCGGACGTCTTTCCGTCGATGTAAATCTTGCCTCCGGTCTTTCCGTCCTCCCGGGAGGCAATCACCGGCGCCGAGTTCTCCGGAGCCTTGCCGGTCCACATCTCCTCCATCGCATCGACGGTCGGAAGCGCCGAGGCCTCGAACTGGTCGTACATCGCGTACCAGTTGAGCACATCCCCGTGAGTCTGCCAACCCCAGAGGAACACGAATGAGCCTATGCAGCCCTTGTCCGCGCAGGCGCTCACGCAGTCGGTGTAAATCTTCTTGTAGGCCGCCGCCTTCTCGTTTCCGCTCGGCTCGATGAGGCCTCCGTTCGCGGATTTGGTGAACCAGTCCGTGTGAGGGGTCAGCGCGTCCCATGTCCCGCGGATTCCGAACTCCGAGAGAATGTACGGATAGTCAAATCCCGCTGCCATATAGTTGGAGTTGAGCTTTTCCACCGAACCCTCGTAATTGTTGACGCAGAGAATGTCGAGTGAAGGGATATATTTCTTCAGGCTCTCGGTGAGTCCGGACCATATTCCCATAATCGCCAGAGTCACCGGACGTCCATCGACTTTCTTGATGTATTCCCCGATTTCGTTGATGTCCTTCCACACGTTCACATTGAGCTTGAAGCTCGTTCCGTCGGCCTTCGTCGTCGATTCCACCTCGTTCCCGATGCACCACATGAGGATGGCCGGATGGTCCTTGTATCTGTCGACCACGCCCTTGAGCGTGTTTATCTGCTTTTTCCGCGCCGCGTCGTCGTTGTAGTCGAAGCCTTCGGACTCCTTGCCGATGACGAGTCCCATGTTGATGTACATTCCCTTGCGGGCGAGGTCGTCGAGAACGCTTCTGTTAATCTGGGAATATGTCCTCACCACATTCGCGCCGCGCTCGCGTGCCGTGTCGAAGAATGCGTTGGAGCCGTCTCCCTTGTTGTTCCCGCCGTTCGTCGCCGCTCCCTTGACGAAGAATTCCTCTCCGTTCACATAGAGTTTCTTGTCCTTGACTTCCACCGTAGGCTTGTCGGGAAGGGGTGTGTCAGGAGTGTCATCGTCCGTGATTTCGTGCCACTTGGGGTCTCTGTACTTGTCGAGCGGGTCGCTCTTGTCGCAGGCCGAGGCCGAAATGGTGAGCGCCAGCATGAGGGCGCATTTGAATATCAGTTTCATTTTTCAAAAATCTAATCCAAATTATTTTTAATGCTTGCTGACTATATGATTCAAATCAGGTTTTGCGATTTGTTTCATGCAGCGGCCGGTTCAGAACTCAAGGCCGAAGACTTCGCCCTCCTTGAGGGAAACCGGGGTTGCCGGCTTGTAGGTGAACGTCCTTCCGTCGTCGGTGCTGATGGTGAGGAATATCTTGCCGGCGGCTATGTCCTGTTCCGGAATCACCGCCACGAACAGCCCGTCCGCTGCCTTCCACATTGTAACTGAGCCTGTCTCGGCATCGGTTACCGTGCTGACCTTGTCAGAAGCCCTGTCCCATTCGAGGGATGTGAGCACTCCGTTCAGAGTTATGTTTTCCGCCACGCTTCCGTATTCTTCCGCCAATTTTGCCGTCGTGACCTTGACGAGCGCCGCCCTGTGCGCGAACTTGAGGGCTACGGGAGCCGACTGGGCAGTCTCGACAGAGGCCTTTCCCGTCATGAAGTCGGCGGCGGCGAACTTTTTCTCCGAACTCTGGTCAGACGGCACGCTGAACATGACCGCCGTGCCGCTGTCATTTCCTGACGCCGGCGAGCAGGCGACGAATGAGCCGCCCTCGTCCCCGCAGTACTTGTGCTTTGTGTTGTCCTTGCCGTCCTGAACCAGCGCTCCGTCCGCTCCTACGGAGAAAAGCGTTCCGTTCATGTCCGGCGCAAGCCCTGCCGACCAGACTGAAACTGCGTCCCCTTCCGCGAAGCTTGTGACTCCGGTCCCGAAGTCCGTGACGGTCTTTGTCACCAGCTCTTCCACGGAGAGACTCACCTCAATTCCGTTTCCGGAAACCGTCTCCCTGCTGCATCCGCAGGCAATGAGCGTCGCGGACAGAACGAGAGCAGAGTATATCTTTATGTTCATATTCATATTTCTTTTCTCCTCTTTTTTTTATTTGCACCACACCTCAATCTCGCTGACCATCAGCGGGCCGATGGCCGTCGCCGAGCATTTCTTCGCTGCATGATAGTCGTCCTCGGTCGAGCCTTCCGCCATCTTTTCGCGCCAGTGCATTGTCTTCACCTCGAACTTCAGGTAGCGTCCGGTATGACGCCTTTTCGGGTCTGCTGTGATTGTGTAGGTCTGAGGACCATAGACAGGCATTGTGCCTTCCGCTACGAGAGTCCAGTTCACCTTGTCGCTGGAGACATAGTAGGCGTAGTCCTTGATTCTCTGGAACAGGGACATGTGCCCGCTCTTTATGCTTTCAGGACAATGTGACGTCGCGAGTTTCGTGACATTATAGACGGACTTCATGTCGATTACGGCAGTCCACGGGAGCGTAACTGCGGATTTCTTTTCATCGAGCGTGAAGCTTTTCTTGAAGTTGAAGTCTTCATAGCTGTGGTCTTTTGCGCAGCAGTCTATGTAGCCGATGTTGAAATTGCTGAGAACAACATACTTGGCAGCATCGTCCGTGCCGCATGATTCAGCCGAGACCCAGTCCGTGTTCCAGTAGGTGTTGAGGTTCCCGTCGAACATCATTTCCGGGCCTCCTGCCCATGGGTTTTGGGGAATGTCGGTCTCGACAGTGAATCCGAGCGCCTTTCCGTCAAGTTTCCGCTCCTCCCCGACAATCTCCTCAAGAGAGGCCGTGGCGTCGGTGTGCTGCTCACCCCAAACCGCTTCCATCGCCACCGAAACGGCGACCAGTTCCGTGCCTGTTATGGCCTTTGTGAGCGTGACAACCAGCGCCTTTCCTTCCGAGAGACGCAGCTCCGATTCCGGATTCCATGTGAAAGTGCGCCCTCCCTCCGTCGTCACGGTGATGAACGGGTTTTCCTCCGAAGCTGTGACATCAAGTGCCTGAGCCGGTAGCATCGCGAGAAAAACGCCCGCTTCCTGCCTGTTCAGCATCACCGGAACGGTCTCGGCGTCGTCCTTTGCAAACAATTTGTTGGTGTTGCATTCCCACGCAATCGGAAGTCTCGCACCGCGAAGCCTTACTGACGCCGCGTCAAACCCGTCGAGGATGACCTTCATCTTTGCCATCCTGTGGCTGAACGTGAGTTTTACAGGCTGTGCGGTTGCTCTTGCCACGTCGGTGCAGGCGGTCATGAAGTCGCTTGCCCTGAGTCCGGCCTCAGTGCTCTGGTCGGCGGCCGCGCTGAAATCGACCTTGCCGTCGGCGTGCTTCGCCTCAGAGGCGAACCAGGCTCTGAATGACGCGCCCTTTGTCCCGTTGAAACGAAATTCATCGCCGCTTTCCTGCACAAGTGCTCCTTCGTCGGAGACCGTGAACGGCTCTGCGTTCATGTCGGACTGAAGTCCATCGGAGAGAACCGTCACCGTTTCCCCGCCCTTGAACACGCCGGCTTCAACAGCAAAGCCCACCTTTGCGTCTGCCGCCGCGCTGACCTCCGCCTCCTTCTTGCAGGAAACTGCCGCAGGCAGCGCGAGGGTCATCAAAATATATATCGTTTTCAGTTTCATATATTCAAGATTTATGTTTGGAAACATCGAATCCGTCCCTTAGTCAATATCCCTTACCGTGACCTCTATCTCGTTGAGAATCACCGGCCCGAGGTCAATGGCGCCGGTTGCTTTGAGGGTCATCGTCATTTGTGAAAGGTTGATGTCCATTTCGTATTTTGCCGCCTTGTTGCGCAGAGGCGCGTCGACTTTGGCAGGCTCGTGGATGTGGTTGTAGCCCTTCAGCGCAATTGTCTGTGTTGCGTCGGGGGTGTCGCCTGAATTGATGCATGACTGCATTGAGAACACCATTGCGATAATGGCGAAAAGAGAAATCAATTTCTTCATTGTAATTATAGTTTTTTATGTTTCTAAATATTCACTCTCAGAGTTGCTCCAAACTGCACTGGTTTGCCTCGTTGCAGGAACTCGTGCTGAATGGAAACGAAGTAGAATGTGGAATACTGCGTGGCGGTGATGTTTTTTGCCCATAGATCCACGGAAAACTTGTTGCAGATAAGTTTGACGCTCGCGTCGAGCTTGAAGTATAGGTTCTGTGCCGTAGAGTTGTCCTCGTTCCAATAGATTTTGCCGATGCCCTGTGTCGACAGTCCCGTCGAAATGTAGCGCAACGGTCCGAACTGCGCAGGTATAAGATAGTTTGCAGCGGCAAAAATGGTGTTTTGCGGAGCGTAGGGAACGAAACGTCCGGAGTAGTCCTTCTTTCCGTTGTTGAACTCGATGAACTTAGCGTTGGTATAACCGTAAGCAGCGTTGAGCGTCAGCCGTTCCACCGGGCTGTAGGCCACCGACACCTCGATGCCCGCGCTTCGCGCCTTTCCGGCATTGGTCATTATGCGTC
>CAKUPC010000019.1 GCA_934675095.1 uncultured Bacteroidales bacterium
CTCATATACAGAACACCGCATACAGCGGCACGGACTTAATTCCGTTCTCAAACCCGAAATTCTTCTTGGAGATTCTGAGGGCATATTCCGATTTGTACCTTATCAAACTGTTCGGAAAAATCATCGATTATATGATTTTTCCGAACAGTTTGGTCAAAACGACCATTTCGAGGGCGGTCGTGAAGTGCAGGGCGGCCTTAGTCCCGGCGGATTCTTTCAGTATAGACGCGGCCGAAGCGGTCGGTGACGCGGACTTCGATTTCCTTGGCATCGGGCGAGAGGGGAGCCTTCAGGAGGTTCTGGGTAAGGACGGCGCACACCCAGCCGCGCTTGAGTGACGACGGGTCGCGGTAGAGATCCATCGCGAGCGGGTCCTTGCCCTCGAAGCGTGTCATGTCGCAGACCTTCGTCCCGTCCTCGAAGTACTCGACCTTCCACTGCGGGTCATAGTCCCAGACATTCACCACGACCTGTCCCGGGTAGGCCGGGTCGTCGGCATAGACCTTCATCTGATAGTCCTCCCTCGTGCCGCATCCGTAGTAGGTCCACTTCACGTTCGTTCCGTCGAAAGTATAGAGCTTGAAGCAGGCCGGACCGCCATCGACGCAGATCGGGCCGCACCACCACGCGCCTCCGAGCGAGCTGATATTGTGCTCCATGAGGCGGTCGCTGATTATCTCGTTGTCACCGGTGTGGATGTGCCCGGAGAGAATCAGAGCGTCGTACGGGGCCAGCAGGTCATAGACGGCCTTCTTGTTGCACATCACGTCGGCAATCTTGCTGAAGTCGAAGTTGTAGCCTGTCCTGTCCCATTCGCGCAGGGTGGTGGGGATGTGCAGCGACACCACTACCTTCATGTCCTTTCCGACGAGCGCGAGGTCCTGCTCCATCCAGTGCAGCTGCTCCTCGGGGAGGTAGCCGATGTAGTACCAGTCCTTACCGACATAGAAATTGTCGTTGAGCACGATGTGGTGCACCTTCCCGACGTTGAACGAGTAGTATGTCGGTCCGTACATGGTCTCGAAGTCCTTTGTCGAACCCTCGAACGAGCGGCCGTAGTTGGTCATGTCGTGGTTGCCGATGACCTTGCGGAAATCCACTCCCGTCGCGTCCATAATCTCGTTGTACTCCGGGTAGAGCGTGTGGTTCCAGCCCACGATGTCGCCAAGGCAAATCCCGAAGGTGTAGTCCTCCGCGACCCTTTCCGCGCATTCCCTGACATATCCGGCGTGCTCGCGAAGCCCCTCAAATTCGTCCGCATCGCTTATCTGCGGGTCCGCAATCACGATGATGTTGTGCCTCGTGTCATCCTTGGGGTTGCGCAGGAGCGTGAAGTCATAGACTTTTTTCTTCGCCTCGACTTTCTGCCAGTAGGCTCCTTCCCCACGGCTCGGGGATATGTGTCCGCTCGGCGTTGAAATGAAAACGAAACGCCCTTCCGGTGCGACATCGAGGCGGAAATGCCCTTTGGCATCCGTCGTCACGACACTGTATCCGTCGGAAACGGCCACTCCCGCGACTCCCTTTCCCTCGCATACAACCTTCCCCGTCACGGGCTTTCCGTATGCAGACAGCGCCATAAACACGGCTATAAGAGTAAATAATATCCTTTTCATATCCTCAATTTTTAAGATTTTTTATTCATTTGAAATCGAAAGTTACAAAATTTTATAAATATGAGAAAATAAATTGCCTCGGATTGGGGATTATTTTTTGAGTATAGATTTATTTTTCGTATTTTTCGAAATAAATAAATGCCGGACACGGAAACTGCGCCCGACTGTAACCTTTAAAACCACATGATTATGAAAACCGGAAAGCCTGTCGCTCCGTCAGGAAGAATCGCTTCAATCGACATACTCCGCTGCATTGCCATCATCGGCATGGTGCTGAGTGCAAACATCGGATACTACTCCGGACTGCCGGGCTGGATGTTCCATGCCCAGACGCCCCCTCCGACCTATGACTTCAACCCGAACATCCCCGGAATCACATGGGTCGATCTTGTCTTTCCCTTCTTTCTGCTGTCAATGGGCGCGGCGCTGCCGTTCTCGATGAGGAAAAAACTGGACCGGGGTACGAGCGTCTGGACGATATGTGCCGGGCTCCTGAAGAGATGGGCGGTGCTCACGGCCTTTGCGCTCGTGCTCGGAAACGGCTACAGAATCTGGCAGGGAAGCGAGCCGGAGTGGGCGAAGTCCCTGTTCCGGATGCTTGTGTGGGCGGCGATGTGCCTGTCTCTCATGCGTTTGCCCTCATCTAAAAAGTGGGTTGGATCTGTAGTGAACCTCTCCGGAGTCGCGCTGCTCGTAGGCTGCGGGGTCATGCAGAGGCTTCTTTTCGGCGTGCCGCTCACAACGGACAACGACATCATCATCATGATTCTGGCCGTGGCGTCGCTTTTCGGCGGACTTTTCTGGCTGTGGACACGCGACAACATGGCGCACAGGTGGCTGTGCATCGCTCTTGTCGCGGCTGTGAAGGCCGTGGCGTCATACGCACCGCAGGCCCTGTCGTTCATTCCGGAAGTCTCGCCGGGCATAGGCTGGCTTTTCCAGTGGTCTTTCCTCCAGTATGTCATCCCCGTGCTTGTCGGCTCCGTCGTGGGGGATATGATTCTCGCTTTCAGGAATCTGCCGGAGCACAACGCCGCGATTGAGGAGAAAGTCTGGGTGCCGGCATCTCTGCTTGCGGCCGTAACCGTGTTTGTCCAGCTTTGGGGGCTCTACACTCGTCATGTCGTGGCCGATTTCTTCCTGTCCGCAGCTCTTGCAGGCGCGTTCCTCGCCCTCACAAGGCGGCTTGCAAAGTCCGTGTGGGCAAAGATTGGCTACGTCGGTTTCGCGCTGACTCTAGTCGGAATCATGTTCGACCCTCTCGACGGCGGCATCACAAAGGACTACTGCAACCTGTCCTATCTGTTCACAACCTCCGGGATGGGCATCCTTGTGGTGTCCGCTCTTCTTTGCGCCGAACTGAACGCCGGACTCCGTTGCCGTTTCCTTACCGGAGTCGGGCAGAACCCCATGGTCGCCTACACCGTGACCGGCTTCGTCATCGGTCCTCTGCTCTCATTGACAGGCGTAATGCCGCTTCTTGGCAAGCTCGCCTCCGGCTCTCCTTTCTGGGGCTTCATGCAGGGGTTCATTCTCACTCTGCTTATGATGCTCGCGACTTGGCTCTGTACCCGAGTCCGTCTCTTCTGGCGCAGCTGAGGCGTGTCGGATGGGCATTCGTCTTGCGGGTTGAAGCCGGTTAATTGAGGATTAGTGAACCTCAAAATAAATTTGTCGATTTCAAAAAAGAGAAAAATCATGCATTTCTTTTTTCAGATTTTGCGTTCATCCGGGAAATATCAGCTATAATTGCGCTTCATTGTTGAGGCTTTATGAAAATGCTGGATTTGAGCGAGGATGAGAGACCTCGGGAAAAGATGAGGGACAGGGGACTGGCAGCCTTGTCCAATGTGGAGCTGATTGCCGTTCTTCTGAGGACTGGGACGGGCGGAAGGAATGCGATGGACCTCGCCAGGGAACTTTACGGAGCCTCCGGACATAGCCTCTGCTCGCTTTCGGCGATGTCGGTTCTGCGTATGTGCGATGTCCCCGGCATCGGCTTCGGAAAGGCCGCGTCCGTCGCTTCCGCTTTTGAACTTGGCCGCCGGTGCGCACTTGAACAGGCCGGAAATACGGACGTCTCGGTGATGGATTCACTGACGGCCGCAAGAATGCTTGCCCCGTATATGCGTGTGCTTGACCACGAGGAATGCTGGGCGCTGTTCCTGAACCGCCGCAACCGCCCGCTTGGCAGGGAGATGGTCAGTTCCGGAGGTCTCAATGACACCGGCATAGACTCCAGGGTAGTTGCCCGTCTCGCGCTTGAAAAGAAGGCAACGGGCGTAATTCTTTTCCATAACCATCCGTCGGGTTCACCGGAGCCGGGAAAGTCGGACCTGAAGCGGACCGCCGAGCTGCGTTCAGGACTGAAGTCTCTGGACATATCCCTTCTGGACCACATAATCATCGCCGGCGACAGCTTTTTCAGCTTTACCGACGAGCGTGTCTATCCTTTGTCCTCGCCTCCGTGCGGAGGCTCCCCGAAGCTATGAGCGGATTGTTGCATATTTTGAACTTATATTTCTTGCGAAAGAGAATCATTTGCGCTTATTTTGCATATTATCCGTGGTTGCCGATGGCGGCCGGATTATAAATGCTTCATAATTGATGACAGAATGAAAACATCCAGACTTGTTGCGGCAGCTGTCCTTATGCTGCTCTGTTCCTGCTCCCCGAAGGCAGGCGTTACGGAATCCGACTTCGGCAAACTTTCTACCGGCGAATCTGTAAAGCTTTTTACCATAGTGAATCGCAGCGGCGCATCCATGCAGCTTTCCGACTACGGGGCACGCATCGTCAGCATCAGGGTTCCGGACCGTGACGGGAAGCTCGGTGACGTTGTTGTAGGCTTCGGTGATTTGGAGAACTTCGAGCGCAAGGACCGGTTTATCGGCCCGGTAATCGGGCGCTACGGCAACCGCATAGACAATGCCTCGTTCGACCTTGACGGCGTGCATTATGAACTTGTCGCCAACGAGAGCTTCGGCGGCGAACCGGTGCAGTGCCACGGAGGGAAGCTCGGCTTTGACCGTTTCGTGTGGGAGTCCGAGATTGTCATGGAAGAAGGCCGTGCCGGCGTGCGTTTCCATAGGCTCAGTCCCGACGGGGAACAGGGCTACCCGGGAAACATGGACGCCTGGGTGACCTACTGGCTGACTGACGACAACACCGTGAAGGCCGAATACGAGGCCATCACCGACAAACCTACGGTGGTGAACCTTTCGAACCACACCTATTTTAATCTCAAGGGAGACGAGGGCGGCTATGTGATGGAGCATCTCCTTCAGGTCGAGGCTGACACCTGCGTGCAGAACAACACCCACTTCTGCCCGGACAAGCTTCTTCCGGTCGAAGGCTCTCCGTTCGATTTCCGCGAGCCTCACAGGGTCGATTACCGCATAGACATGGACAATGAGCATCTTCGCATAATGCACGGTATGTCCGCCTGCTGGGTTCTCCGCGGCTGGGACGGCACTCTCCGCAAGGCGGCCGACCTCTATGACCGCGGCTCCGGCAGGGGAGTGGAGACCTGGACCACCGAGCCGACCCTTCTGACATTCACGGGCCGCAGCTTCAACGAGAGCTATCAGGGCAAGTACGGTCCGATAGAGAAATTCGGCGGAATGCTCCTCGAAACCATCCACTTCCCGGACAGCCCGAACCAGCCGCGCTTCCCCTCAACGGTTCTCCGCCCCGGCGAACGCTACTACAGCTCCACCGAGTACCGCTTCTACGCCAAATGATGCTTTCACTCGTATCCGAAGCAACGCCGGTGATTAAATCCCCATACTGTCAAGTTCAGTAAATACTTCTTTTACTCCGGAAATTGGAAACAATAATGTATTTGTATTGAAGATAGAAGCCAATAAGACTTATCACACTTTACAATATAATACCTCTAACCCACGGTTTGCTATTTATGGCGGTACGCAAAAGAACGTGGTAATTTACAAGAAAAATGATTAGCATGCATTAACTGTAGTGCAGATATGTAAAGGGGAGCAACGACATTTTAAGTGGCTCCTCTTTTTGCATATTTAGCAATCCGATAAAGATTTCTCCACTACGCTCGGTCGAGTGACAGCATATCTTTGGAATTCCAAACATGTCAAAAAATCAGTTTCTTGCATAAAGTGTCGTAGTTTATGCCCTTTTTTCGTACCTTTGTCACCATTGAACAATGATATGTGTTTGTACGCCAGTGGCAACGGATGAATATGAATTTTACTGAGGAACAGAAACTTACTGCGTGGAATAAGGCAACAGTTGTCCCAGGGTTTGACCCGCATACATTCAGGAAGGATGCTTGCGGGGCGTGGATGGTGTGGGATAAGTATGGCGCTTCTGATAATATCTATGGCTGGGACATTGATTATGTCATTCCTCCTTGCGTACTTGAACATAAAGGATTTTCAGCGCAGGACATAAATGAGTCTGAAAACTTGCGGGCTCTGCAGTTCATGAATAAGTCCAGCAAGGGCGAGGATTATCCTTCATATACATCGGTAGTGACATCACGTGGTGACAAGAATATCGAAGAAGTGCATAATTTGACTGTTAATGCAAAACTGAGGGCTAAACTGGAAAAATTATATGGTCTATGATAAACAGGATTGAGATAGAAAAATTGTTTAGTCTGTACGATTACGACTTGGATTTTACAGGTGGGGATAATGAAAATCTGTGTATCCTGACAGGTCCGAACGGATTCGGCAAGACAACAATTCTGCTGCTCATAAAGGCTTTATATACCAGAGACTATGAACTGATGGCATCAATCAAATTTGATTCTGTTGTCTATCATTTTGATGGTAAAGTATTTGAGGTTCGACAGAAACGAGAAACTGAAGATGTGGACATATCGTCGGATTTGCCGGGAATTGAAAAAGTTTCTCTAGAATGTACTTTCCTTGACGAGAGCAGTTATGGATCTGGAACTCCATTGACTATGTTGATAGATATTGAAGACGGGGGCGCAGATTGGGCACGCAATGAACTTAACTCTTTTAATTTGTTCATGAACTCGCGTCAGTGTTTCTACATATCGGATAGCCGTCAAGTTAATATAAAAACAGATACTGAGAGCGTTTCCGGCATATACGGCAATGTTCTGTATAGAGATGTTGAGAAATTCAAGGAGTTGCTTTCTGATGTGCGATACAATGCAGCCGATGAGAGTGAATTGGATGCGGATTTTGCAGATAGACTAAATCTTTTCCGTGAGATAATCTCAAATTGCAGGTTTGCGAATAAGACCATGCAAATCCATCAATATTTTGGCATCCGTTTCCAGTTGAATAATGATTCCGGCGAATTTATAGGTGTGGACAGGTTGTCATCTGGAGAAAAGCATATAGTTCTTCAGACTCTTGAACTCTTGTTTTTTGCCAAAGACGGCGTGGTTGCGATGATTGACGAGCCTGAGCTGTCATTCCATCCAGCGTGGCTGAATCGCTATATTTCTGATATTGAGAAGATTCAAAGCATGAAATCATTGCCGGGCAAGTCATTCCAGATTATTTTGGCAACCCATTCCCCTACATTAGTGGGGCAGCGTTGGAATGATTGTATAGATTTGTATGAGCATCAGAAATATGAGACAGGACGGATATAAATCTATGGAAGAATTCTGCCGCAATGATGACGATTCAAAAATTGCCACCGTCATTGCTATTCTTCGTTCTCCTGTTACAGACGGAAAGACTGTTCTTATAGTAGAAGGCGCAGATGATGTTTCTGTATATTCGAGATTTTTCAGCGCTCAATATGTAGAGTTGTACCCTGATGGATGTTGTGATACGCATTGCCGCATATTGAAGTCATTGAACCCGAACTACAAGGCGCGGCTTGCTGCGATAAAGGATGCTGACTTTGATCGTCTGAACGGGAAGAGGTCGAAATATGACAACTTGTTTCTGACTGATGGGCACGATTTGGAGAATATGATTCTCAGAGAGGGTATTCCCGCACTTGTAATTGGTGAATACCGAAGTCGTTGCAATAACATAGACTTGCAGGAGATTCATCGTGGTCTTGAAATGATATCCTACTTGCGGTGGATGAATAATGACCGAGATTTGTGCCTAAACTTCAAGGCTCTCAGTTTGGCTACATACTGTGTCAGTCCCTATCGGATAGACTTTGAACGGTACTTGTCAGATTTGCTTCATGAAAGCAAGCGGGCGTCAGTATCTGTTACTCTCTCTGATGTTGAAGTTTTTGCAAAAAGTCATTATGTAAATGACATGAGCGACCTAACCAGAGGTCATGATTTGCTGGAGTGTATCTATATAAGGGCAAAGGATGCATCGGCAGGAAATTTCCCAAAGAAGAAATTTTTTAAGAAAATAAGGGATGCATATTCTGTGGATATGTTTTCCAGGACATCTTTGTGCCATGAGATATGTTCTTATAGGAACGACATGCTGATTTCCGACTGCGTGTCAAAGCGATAACTAATGATGCCGCGTTTGAAATCATAGAAACATAGTCATATATGATGGAATCATCATTGAAGCCGCTTAGGGAACCATGCTCACGGATGTAACGTGGAGGCATGCTCAGAAATTGGCGTAGATGGGGAGGGCGGCGGAGGAGGCAGTGGAGAAGAAGGCTGCGTTGCACTGGAGGGCGAGCCAGATGGCGAGGGCTATCAGGAGTGCCTGGCCGGGGAGGCGGACGGAGGTGCAGAGGCGGTCGAGGCGGGGGAGAGCCGAGGATGGGATGGCATGGAGGAGAATTGCGGCGGCGAGGGCGGAGAATGCCGGGATGTTCGCGGCGAGGACGGACGTGACGGCCTCCGGGGCGAAATTGCAGAAGATGCTGTGCAGCATCCGCGTGAAGGTGGCCCAGTCCGGACTGCGGAACATCAGCCAGCCGAATGCAACGGCGTTGAACGTCACGACTACGCCTATGGCACGTCTCCAGAAGGGGAGGCCGTTTCTCGTCGGGGCTGCTCCCGGGACGATGCGCATCCAGAGCTTGTGCAGGCAGAGCAGGACACCGTGCCAGAGCCCCCAGAGGACGAACATGATGCCCACTCCGTGCCACAGTCCGCCGAGCAGCATGGTCAGCAGCAGGTTGAGATAGGTGCGGACGGTGCCCCTGCGGTTGCCTCCGAGGGGGATGTAGAGGTAGTCGCGGAGCCATGACGAGAGGGTGATGTGCCAGCGGCGCCAGAACTCCGTGATGGTGGCGCTGTGGTAGGGCAGTCTGAAGTTCAGCGGCAGGCGGTAGCCCGTGAGCAGGGAGATGCCCGAGGCGAGGTCCGTGTAGCCGGAAAAGTCACAGTAGAGCTGGAAAGTGAAGGCGTATGCCGCCATGAGCGCGGTGAAGCCGTCTTCCCCAAGCGTGCCTGCGAAGGCCGGGGTCACGAACAGCTGCCCCATGAGCTTTGACAGTATGCAGAACTTCAGAATTCCCGAGACAATCAGCCGTGTGGCCTCTCCCATGTCCTCCCGCGTGACGGAAATGTCCTTCCGCTGCATCTGCGCGATGAAATCCGAGTTGCTGACAAGCGGCCCGAGAAACATCTTCGGGAAAAACGCGAGAAGAAGCAGATAGTCCGTGAACCGTCGCAGAGGACGGATTTTTCCGTGATATGTGTCCGCGACATAGGAGATTGACTGGAAACAGAAGAACGAGATTCCTGCGGGGACGGCGATATGGCGAAGCGTTATATTGCCGTTGGAAAGCGCTCTGATGACGTCGCCGAAGACACCGTTCGCCTTGAAGAAAATGAGAATCGAGACATTTACCGCGACGCTGAGGGCGAGGAGCAGTCTGTTTCTCCGTGCCTGTCCGTCCGCGTGTTCGGCGGCGGATGCCTTTGTCCCGTCATTGCCCGGCGTATGGTGACAGGACACGTCCGCTTCGTGGAGCAAAGTGCCTCCGATTGCCCTCGCGATTAAAAAGTCCGAGACGGCAATGAACAGCAGCAGAAGTACATAGGTTCCAGCAAGCTTGTAGTAGAGGTAGAGTGAGAACAGTGCGGTGAAAAGATTTCGTGCGGTGCGACGCCGGTGCAGAAGTCCGTGGACGAGCAGGAACAGCAGCAGGGCCGCGAGCATGAATGCGCTCGGAATCTGGAGCGGAGCCGCCGGGTCATAGAGCATCGCCGAGGCAAGATGCTCCTTCCAGAGCGGACTGGGTTCCGGGAGACCGATGCTATGAAGGATGCCGTCCATAATGTTCAGCGGATTGTCACTTCAGCCACCGTGGCGGATTCGCTGCTTTTCCCGTTTGCAGGATAGTCGCCCGCCTTCCCGACATTGCCGGACATGGCTTCTGTCCCTGCCCCGGCAATCCTCGAAACCCTGTCGAGGATCTCCGCCGTCCCGAACATGGAACTGTCGGCCTCCACGGTTTCAATCACTGACTCCTTCCTGCTTTCCCTGACCTTCCGCGCAATCATCTCCTCCCAGAATCCCGCCATTTCCTCGGCCAGAACCTTCCCGCCGGAGAACTTGAAGTGCACCCTGTCGGAGGCCATCCAGCCCTTGCTGACGAAGGTCTCAAGCCCGCCGTGCCTTTCCATGGCCTCGCAGGTGTCCCAGAACAGAGCACCCTGGCTGTCGGCGGCGGCCTTCTGGTGACGCGAGAGCGCAGGCGCGGAGTTTATGGAGGTGTAGGTGGTGTCCCCGTCCCGTTTCACGCCCCTGTCAGTCACGCCCATGACGACAATCTCGCTTTCCGGGAAGCTTATCTTCGCGTACTGAATCATATCCTCCAGCTGCTTCTGGTATTTCGTGTAGTTGCTCTTGTCCGGCTGCATAATGTTCAGGCCGTATTGGAGAACCACGGCGTCATATCCCATCATCCCGTCCATCTGCCTGTTGAGCGAAGCATTGCTGCGGAACATCGCGCTGCCGTTGTTGCTCCGGATGGAAAAGTTGTCAATCTGCACCCCTCCCCGCGAAGACTCGAACGACGCCCCGTAGCAGACGAGGCTTCCTGACAGGACCTTGAGACCCAGCGTGTCCGTGTCAGCCACTACGACAATCTGCCTCAGTGCCGGTGCCCCCTTGACGACGAATGTCCTGCTCTGTCCTCCGTCAATCCGCAGTTCGAGCGAACAGTCAGCATGGTTCATGAAAAATATGCGGCAGACATCGCTGCTGTCGAGGTGTCCGAATCCCCGGCCGCGTTCCCATGTCATCTCCGCGCCCTTGCCGCCGCAGGCCATATATCCGGAAAACAGGAAATTATCCCGGAATTTTTCAGGCACGCTCTTATATTTCAGTATTCCATATTTCTTCCATCCCTTTCCGCGGACCTTCGCCGTGTGGCGATAGACTCCGAACGGAAGTTCGCACGGAACGAATCCCGGCCCGCCTCCTCCGAACTTTGACTGGAGGTTTTCGCGGAGGTCTCCCACGAGGATGTCGCCTTCGATGAACGAATCTCCGAGAAATGCGATTCTGTAGGCATTGCCGAGAGAAATGCTGTCCGCGTTCCACCAGAACGAGGTCTCGACCGGCAGATTCCCGGAGGTGGTCTCCATCTGGCTGCACAGGCTCTCGAAGTCCGGGGTGAACTCATCGGACAGTTCCGCGTCGTCAAATTCAATCAGCCCCTGCCAGAGATTGGCGCGCCCGAGCTGCACTCCGCCTATTTTTGCGGGCGACACGAGCGAAAATGCCGTCACTGCAATGACGACAAGTCCCGTGAGCGCAAATCCCCTCAACGCATTCATACACCCTCAATGAGATTTACCGGATGACCTTATCCTCCATTTCCCAGCCCGTGATGGTGGAAATGTAAGGTATTATGACGCTTGCCATCTTCCTGTGCCCGGAATAGTTCGGGTGCCAGCTTGCCCCGAGGTCGGAATCGTCATTGTGCACTCCGCGCGTAAAGCACATATCCCAGACATTGCCCAGTCCGCTTTTCCTGCAGGCCTCGTGGATGTAGGCGTAGATTCCGAGGTCGAGCTTCGCCGCGAGGCAGAGCACAGGAACATCCTCTCCGCAGCGGCTGCGAATCTTGTCCAGAAGTTTGATGTAGTTTTCGCAGAACACATCCATGGACGGCTGTCTGGATGTAGAGAAGTCGTTGTCTCCAAGATAGATGACCACAAGGTCGGGCTTCTTTTCCGCCGGTGGGCACGCAGGCTCGTCAAATTCGTCGAAGAGCCTGTCATACTTGTCCGGCATCGTGGTCCCGGGGATGTCCTTGCCATAGTCGTTGTAGTTGCGCGCTATTCCCCGTCCCGAGTGGCTGACGAGGCTGTAGTCGGCATCGAAGTAGCGTGAGACAATGGCCGCGTAGGTCAGGTTGCAGTTCTCGGTCTCCGGCTTGAAAGGATCTTTGTATGAAGGAGCTTCGGTGCCGTAGCCGCAGGTGTAGGAGTCTCCTATGAACTCGATGTAGCGTTCCCGCAGCGGTTCGGCCGGAAGCAGCTCTCCGTCCGTCTCGAAGGCGTGGAAAGTCGTGCGTCCCTGCTCTCCTTCCGTGCGCTTCTGTAGTGTCATGCAGTGCGTCCCCTTGCCGAGCCTTTCCGCGAGCACGATGGTCGTGTCCTTCCCGGCAGTCCTGATGACGAGGTCCGGAGTCTCTTCCGTGCCCTTGTCGAACCATACATTATAGTAGTTTGCCTTGGTGTCCGAGCACCTGAGAGCGATGCCCGCCCCGTTGAACCTCACCCTGCACTGCACACCGGACCAGTCGAACGACACGTCGCCCCCGTCCCTGAGCACCCTTCCGACATAGGTGATCCTCGAATCGGATGCATCTGTCCATATCTTTGCTTTTTTCTCGGCCGCCGTGGCTCCGCTAGCCGCCGCAAGGCCGATGATAGCCGCCGCAATGGCGAATGTCTTTCTCATGTTCCGTAAAATTTAAAATATTTACAAAAATAAATAAAAATCTTGATATATTTGCGCGGAGTTCCGGTGGTGACGACGGATTCGGAGGATTTGGAATATGCGGTAAATATATGATATTCAATGGTATAAATGGGGGCGGGTATAGGTCATACGCAGTTTGAGGAGATATATTCTCAGTACTACGCGCGGTTCGTGATAATTGCGCGGAGATATGTGCGTGACGCTGCCGTGGCCGAAGACCTGGTGATGGAGAGCTTCGCCTCGTTCTGGGAAAACCGGGAGAGGATAGCCTCGGAGACCAATCTTCCGGCATATATAGCCACCTCCGTCCGGAACAACTGCCTGAACTGGCTGAACGCGCAGGCCCTGCATCTTGCCAAGCAGCAGGACATCCACAGCCACCAGTCGCGCCTTGTCGCCTCGGGCATCCGTTCACTCAGAGCCTGCGACCCTCAGCGTCTGTTCACCGACGAGATACGCGCAATCGTCGAGCGGGAGATGCGCTCCATGCCGCAGGTCACCCGCCAGGTCTTCGAGCTCAGCCGGTTCTACGGAAAGACCTACGCCGAAATCGCCGAAATCCTCGGTCTCTCCCGCCGCCGCGTCACCTCCGAGATGCAGCGCGCCCTCGCCATCATGAGGGATGCCCTGAAGGACTATCTCCCGGCCTCCCTCATTCTCTGGCTTCTGAATGTCTCCTGAGCTCTTCAAAGCCTTGCAGAATCATCATCAGGACCCGCGTACAATCACTTGAGTTCCTTCTCTGGCATCAATCCGGCGCCGTAATCAAAATTTTTCAAAAAAGGACTGTAAGCCTCCCCGTTTCATTTGTTATATAAGCACCTCGGAGATATTGTGCAGTATTTTCGAGGATAGATTTCTTTTTGAAGAAAGAGTGTACATGGCGTACACGACTGATGAAAAAAGGAATATGGCCCGAAAATACAAACAATATATGGACAAGAACACGCTGATAGACTATATGCTCTGCCGGACGACCCGGCAGCAGGAAAAGGCCGTCCTTGACTGGCTTGACGAGAGCGAGGAGAACCGCAGGGAAATGGACTCGCTGGACGAGACCTTCAACGCCATGGTCCTTCATGCGCCTGTGGCTGCGGCTCAGGGAGACTCCCGAGAATATGCCGGGCAGAAAATGGCCGGCGGACGTGTCGGGGCGCAAGCCGAGGGGAACGGGACGGGAAAGACCGGAAAAGTCAGCCGCCTCGTGCTCCGCTATGCAGCCGTGGCGGCTGCCTGCGCGGCCCTTGTCTTCGGCGGGGGCTACCTCTACAGCTCCTGGAAGATTTCCCGTTTCGCGGAGCAGACCGTCGCCTTCAGCTCTCCTGCCGGACAGACGGTGAACCTTACCCTTCAGGACGGCACCAAGGTCTGGCTCGCCGGAGGCTCCACGCTTGAATACCCGGTTGCATTCGCGGGCGGGGAGCGCCGCGTCGCGCTTTCCGGAGAGGCCATGTTCGACGTCACCCACAGGGACGACAGGCAGCCTTTCGTGGTCGGCACCTTCGCCGGGGAGGTGGAAGTGCTCGGGACAAAGTTCGACGTGCTTGCCGAGAAGGAGACCGGTACGTTCTCCGCAGCCCTGCTCCGGGGAAAGGTCCGGGTGAGCGGCGAGGGCGGAAGCGTTGAGCTCGCGCCGGGACAGATTGCCGAGCTCCGGAACGGACGGCTGCACACGGAGGAAATGGCGAGCGCGGACGACTACCTGTGGATAGAGGGCATACTCTCCCTCAACACCCCGTCCTTCGCGAGACTCGCGGCGAGGCTTGAGAGGATATACGACGTGAGGATAATGACGGAGTCCTCCGAGCCGGTTGTCAAGAACAGGGGAAAAATCCGCACCGCCGACGGCCTTGAACACGCCCTGCGCATAATCCTCGCCGGCACGGGCCACTCATTCGAGATAGACTACGAGACTAAACAGGTGCACATAAGGTAATATTCAATAAACAACAAAACAATGACAGTAACTAACCACTTGCACGGAAGGCGGATTCCAATCTTCGCCGCCCTTCTCTGCACGCTGCTGCTCTTCTGCGGAACCGCTGCGGCCCAGAGCGTCACCGTCTCCATCGACAGCAGGGAGGCGACGCTCAAGAGCTGCATGGACGAAGTGGAGAAGCAGACCAGCTACCTCTTTGTCTATGACGAGAGCTGCGACCTCTCCCGAAAGGTGACGGTCAAGGCCAAGTCAAAGCCGCTGCGCGGCGTGCTCGACCAGATTTTCAGGGATTCGGGCATCAGCTACAGCATCTCCGGGAGCAACATCGTCCTCGAAGCCGCCCATGAGACGGCGGACGGTGAAGCCCGTACCGCTGCGACTGTCTCGCACATTCAGGGGCACATCACCGATGCCTACGGCGAGCCTGTAGTGGGCGCGTTCGTCTTCATCAGCGGCACGCAGACCGGAACTAACACCGACGTCGACGGCGCATATTCCCTGGACATTCCCCGGAGTGTCAAGTCTCCGGTGATTTCCGTCAGCTGCATCGGCTACAACACTGCACAGATGAGGGTCGGCTCGTCGGAGAACATCGACGTCACGCTCAAGGACTCGATTGAGTTCCTCGATCAGGCCGTCGTCATCGGCTACGGAACTCTCGACCGCAAGGAAGTCACCAGCTCCATCGCCTCCATCTCCGCCGACGAGATGATGAAGGGCGTGGGCGGCGCGGACATCACCACGGCGCTCCAGGGCAAGATAGGCGGTCTCGTGATAGGCCAGACCAAGGGCGTGAACTCCTCCCCTAAGCTCCAACTCAGGGGCATGGCGTCAATCGTCGCGGGGCAGGAGCCTCTCGTCGTCATCGACGGATTCCCGGGCGGCGACATCCGCTCCCTCAACCCCGATGACATCAAGTCCATCGACGTGCTCAAGGACGCTTCCGCAGGCGCGATTTACGGAACCCGTGCCGCCGCCGGCGTGATTCTCATCACCACCAAGAGCGGCACCGACACCGAAGGCAAGCTGAACCTCACCTACAGCGCCGAGCTTCTTCACCGTCAGGCCTACGGAAAGCCGGACATCCTCTCAGCAGAGGAATATGTCGCCAACGGCGTGGGCAAGGACTACGGCAGCCGCACCGACTGGTGGGACGAGGCCATAAACCACCGCAACTTCTCCCAGAAGCACAACGTCGCGGTGAACTTCGGAACTCAGAAGGCTACGGTCTATTCGTCGTTCTTCTACGAGAAGCAGGACGGAATCGCCACCGGGGAGTGGCGCAAGGACTTCGGCGGAAGGCTCAACGCGAAATACACCATGTTCGACGGCTGGTTTGAAATCCGCACCAACGTCGATTACCGTCAGGCAAAGCGCAACAATCAGGGCGCGTACTTCGGACAGGCCCTGCTCAACAACCCGACCCGCTCGCCGTATGACGAGAACTCGCGCACCGGCTACAACATCTGGACAGGCGAGTCCAACGACTACAACATCATCGCCGACGCGGCCCTCTACGACAGCAACTCCACCGACAAGTGGTTCAAGCCCGAGGCCTCGTTCACTCTGAACATCCTGCCGGTCGAGGGTCTCTCGTACCGCCAGAGCGTCGGATACTCCAACTACCAGAGCGAACCTCACACCTACAGGTCCATGTTCCACCGCGAGAGCATCGCGAACAGCATCAACGGCACGGCCTCGCTCGGCTTCTCCAAGACGGAGAGAATCAACACCGAGGGATATTTCTCCTACGACCGCACATTCAGCGACGCTCACAAGGTGAACGCCGTGCTCGGATACTCCTGGAACCGCTACGACGGCGAATCTTTCAGCATGTCCAACAGCAACTTCACCGTCGACGGCGTTAAATACTGGGACATGGAGAAAGGCTCCTACCTCAACGACGGCCTCGCCTCCATGTCATCCTCGAAGGAGGTCACCGAAAAGCTCATGGCATACTTCGCCCGGGCCAACTACTCGTACAGAAACCGCTACATGATTTCCGCGACCTACCGCCGCGAGGGCTCCTCCAAGTTCGGAAAGAAGAACCGCTGGGGCAACTTCTGGGCGGTTTCAGCCGGCTGGAGCATCGCCAACGAGCCTTTCATGGAGAACGTGAAATGGATTGACGACCTCAAGATACGCGCAGGCTACGGAGTCACCGGAAACAACGACTTCAGCGCGACGTATTCCGGAAACTTCATCGGAGCCGACGAGAACAGGTGGATACTTCCGAACGGGACGTGGAAATATACCTACGGCCGCAGCGAGGACGTGAACCCCAATCTCGGATGGGAGACCAAGGGCGAATGGAACGTGGGTCTTGACTTCTCCTTCCTCGACGGCAGGATATACGGAAAGGCCGACCTCTTCAGACGCAAGATTTCCGGAATGCTGTTCTATGTCAGGGTTCCTCAGCCTCCGTACATCCGGGGCTACCAGTGGCAGAACATCGGCTCCATGGAAAACAAGGGCTGGGAGTTCGAGCTCGGAGGCGACATCATCCGCACCAAGGACTTCAAGTGGAGCACTTCCGTGAACCTCAGCCACTCCTCCAGCCGCGTCCTCACCATGGACGGCAGCAACACCCGATGGGACGGCGGCCAGATGCCGGGGCCGAACTCTCCGGGCAAGTCCATCATCCTTGAGGAGGGGAGCGTCGTGGGGCAGTTCTACATCTATGAGTTCGCCGGATTCTCAACGGACGGCCAGTTCCTCATCAGCGACCGCAACGGCAGGACCATCCCGTCCTCGTCGAAGATTGCCGACGACCGCAAGCTTCTCGGGAACTTCACCCCTAAGGTCATGTACGGCTGGAGCCACAGCCTCAGCTACAAGGACTTCGACCTCGGCGTGAGCATGCACGGCTGGCTCGGCTTCGACGTCTATAACACCTACGCGATGTGTCTGGGAATCGCCCGGCGCAACGGCGAGTGCAACGTCCTGCGCGACGCCTACTCGACCTTCGCCCACATCAAGGACGAGAAGCTCATGAGCAACTACTACCTCGAAGAGGGCTCGTTCCTCAAGATAGACGCGATAACCCTCGGATACACCCTGGACATAAAGAGGTGGACGAAATATGTTGACAGCCTGCGTGTCTTCGCGACCTGCGGCAACGTCGCCACCTTCACCGGCTACACCGGACTCGACCCGGAGGTGAACATCACCGGATATGACGGCGGAATAGACTATTACACACGCGCCTACCCTATGTCGCGCACATGGACCCTCGGCGTGCAGCTCAAGTTCTGACGGGGCTCCGGCCTGAACAGGAAATTTGACGTTCACCATAAATTACGACAGACATGAAACACAGCATATTGAAACTTACGCTCCTGCTGCTGTCCCTCGCGGCGCTCGCAGGCTGCGACATAGAGCCGGTCTTCTACAAGCAGGTGGCTCCGGACACGTTCTATGACTCGAAGGACGCGGTGTGGCAGCGCTACTACCGTTCCTTCACCCACGCCCGCTGGACCTTTGCCCAGGACGGAAGCCCGTTCACTCTTCAGGAACTCACCACAGACGAGTTCATAAATCCGGTTCGCGGAGGCCAGAACGCCTCCCGGGGAGAGGAGTACAAGATGCACTACCACGACTTCCCGATTTACTTCGGCGCGAGCTACCAGGTCTATGCGTCGAGGATGGTGGGCGTGGCAAGGTGCTGGGCGGCGCTCGACGACCTTCGTGACGTCGATCTCGCGAGCTTCGGCTTCCCTGACGGAACATGGGAGAACTGGACGGCGCAGCTGACCGCCCTTGCAGGGCTCTACTACCTTGAGGACCTCGACTGCTTCGGCGGTCTCCCGCTCTATGCCGAGAGCGCCGAGGAGGAACGTCCGCGCTCGACCGCCAAGGAGACCTTCTACTTCATAGAGAAGCTCTTCAAGCAGGCTCTTCCGAACCTTGAGGCCAAGACGGCTCTCGGCGCCGAGGAAACCGGCGAGATACACAAGGCCATGGCGGCGCTGGGGCTCGCGAAACTCTATTTCAACGCCATCTCCTACATCGGGGAGGAGCGCTACGACGACGCGGCGAGGATATGTCAGGACCTGATTGAGGGGAAATACGGAACATACGAGCTCGACAAGGACTGGACGAAAATCTTCGGATTCGAGAACGCCTGGTCAAACGAGATAATATGGTCGATTCCGAGCGAGCGCGCCCAGCTTGAGACGGACGCCTACTACGAGTGGGGCCGCCAGATGCCGACGAACATGAGCAATTATTTCGGAGGCATCCCCAACTCCAACGGCTCCAACCAGTACTGCCTCACCCCGTCCCTCGACGGCACCGGCAAGCCGTACGCCTACAAGCTCGGCTCGCCGTTCTCGAAGTTTGAGGACACTGACGTGCGAAAGAAGAAATACCGCTACCTCGGCAACGGCAAATACGAGGGAATGTTCCTCTTCGGCGAACTCGTGAATCCGGACAACCCGTCGTGGAAGGTCACCGGAACCCAGGAATATTCCGGACAGACCCTCAGGCTCGTCGATCAGGTGGCGCGCCTTTCCGAGGGCAAGACCGAGTCCTCTATGGAAACCGGCGAGGAGAACTCCGGAGTGCGCCTTGTCAAGTTCTCTCCGCGCCCCAATGCCAGCGATGCCAACCTGCTCTTCAACCCCGACATCCCCATCATGCGCCTGACCGAGGCCTACTACATCCTAGCCGAGTGCAAGTGGCGCGACGGTGACAGGAAGGGAGCGGCCGAGCTCATCAACGAGGTGCGCAAGCGCTATTTCGAGAACGGCAACGACCCGAACAAGGCGACGGCCGAGAACCTCGACCAGTGGAGGATGCTCGACGAGTGGATGATTGAGTTCATAGGGGAGAACCGCCGCAGGACCGACCTCATCCGCTGGAACCAGTACATCACCGGAGAATGGTGGGACCACACCCCTGACGGCGCGAACAATTCCCACAAGAAGCTCTTCCCGATTTCGACGCACATCCTCAACGTATCGGATGTCATCAAGCAGAACCCGGGATATGCGGACAAGGACAAATAGGGTCACTTTACGGAGAAAGACACAATACCATTAAAACTATGTATATGAACAGAATACAGAAAATAATGCTTCCTTTTCTGATGCTGCTTGCCATCGTGGGCTGCACCAGAAACCTCTACGGCGTCAAGCCTTCGGAGGCGGGGACGGACAACGAGCTGGTCAAGACCGGCTTCACCCGGGGAGTGAACCTGTCCTCGTGCTTCGACGTTTCCGAAGGGAGCGACGCGAACAACATCTGGATGGGCTACATAAACGACGACACCTTCCAGCACCTGACCGAACTCGGAATAGACGTTGTGCGCGTTCCGATGACCTTCGGGCGTTTCGTCGAACCGACGAGCGGCACGGCCTACAAGCTTCAGGACAAGTTCCTCAGCCGTCTCGACGAACTGCTTGACCTCGGCGAGAAATGGGGAATCACAGTCATCGTCGACAACCACCAGTGGGGTTATGTCGCCAAATACCCCGACGACCACGCCGAGGGCTTCATGAAGTCCGTGTGGCGTCAGGTGGCCGAGCACTGCAAGAACCGTTCGGGCAAGGTCGTCTATGAGCTTCAGAACGAGCCGGACGGCGACTGGTGGAAGGAACACTGGCACGAGCTTCAGGGCGAGCTGATCAAGGAAATCCGCAAGGTCGATGACAGACACTCCATCATCGTCTGCGCGAACCCCTACCATTCCCTCTCCGAACTTCCGGAATATGAGGACGAAAACCTCATCTACACCTTCCACTTCTACTCCCCGATGGTCTTCACCCATCAGGGCGGGACGTCGAGCGACTGGACGAAGCTCTACGCCATCGGCGGGCAGGTGCCTTTCCCTTGGAACGACAAGTTTGACGGGGACAAGCTCGCCTCGCAGATTACCAACTCCACCTACAAGGAGGCTCTTCAGAACTACTCCTACCTCGGCACCGAGTACGCCATCTATCAGGACATGGACAAGTCCATCTCCGAAGCGCGCCGCCGCGGGGTGCCTCTTTTCATGGGCGAGTTCGGTGCCATCGGGGCTTTTGCGAACAACCGGGGCTCTTCCAACGCTGACCGCTGCTACTGGCACGAGTGCGTGAGGAAATATGCCGAGCTCAACGGCGTCTCCTGGACCCTGTGGACCTACAGCAAGGAATTCGGACTCTTCAACACCGACGGCAGCGTCAAGTTCGACCGGGACCTGAATCTCGATCTGGTCAATGCCCTCGGGCTCACAGTGCCTCCGGCCTACAGGGACGACCCTGACGAGGACGAGAGCAGCTACGAGAAGGTAGTCCTCTATGACGACGACTGGGGTGAGGACATCAAACCGTTCTTGAAAGACTCAAGCAAGCCGGAAGAGGGATATCCTGAGTATCTCACCATTCCGAGCTTTGACTCACCGGCTGTCGGCTCCAACTGCATAAAGTGGGACGTCAAGGGAACGTGGAACTATCTGACCTTCCAGTTCAAGAGCAAGTGCGAGGACCTAACGAAGTTCAACCTCCGCAAGACCTCCATCCGCTTCCGTTTCAAGGCCGACCTCCGCACCGCCAAGTCCGTGGGCTGGAGCATCTGGTGCGTCAACAACAAGGACAGCTTCACCGACCCTGCCGAGCAGCACAACTGGGTGATGAGATATGGGGTTACGGCTGCGAACGCCAAGGCTGACGGCGAGTGGCACGAGGTGAAGATTCCGCTGAAGGATTTCGACTATCGCAGCAGCGAGGACGCGCCATACGTCCCGTCCGAAGGGCATTTCACATGGGCTAAGATGAAGGAAATCCAGTTCGGCACATTCGACAGCGACGCTTCTGCGGGAGCCGTTTTCTACCTCGACGAGGTGGTTATCATGGGACCGCTCGACCCTAACTGGAAGCCGGGCGGCGAGGACCCGGACCCGAAACCGGATCCCGACCCCGATCCAAAACCGGATCCGGACCCTGATCCGAAGCCGGATCCCGACCCAGACCCTGAACCGGAACCGACTCCGGGGCAGAACAGCGGGATGATAAACGACCTCAACATACTGCCGTCGGTTGACTATTGACATGACACCGTTCACCGTCATGGAGGTTTGGAATCATGACGATGTAACACGATAACTACTAACAACATAATGAACAAAACAATGAAAAACAAACAATTTTCAGAAAATGGGGGGGGCAGGAAAGCATATCCCTCTCCCGAAATCAGGGTCTTCACGCTCGGCGTTGAGGCCGGATTCTGCCAGAGCAAGGAAGCTGAAGGGCAAATCGGTGATGTGACATATCTGGAGGAGGTTCAGTGGTAACAGGTCTTTCGACCTATATTGCTTGTAAACATCTCACGAATTAACTTATAAAAACTTCAAACTGATTGATACAATGAAAACTACAAAAATAATGATTATTGCGGCAGCCGCCGTGGCGGCCATTGCCTGCAATAAGGAAAATGTTGAACAGAACAATCCTACTCCGGCTACGTCCGACGGAGTGGTGACTTTCACAGCCGGATTTGACGCGCTCGGAGAGCCGGCTCCGGGCACAAGAACCAACCTCGCCCAGAACGAGGCCGGGCAATACACCAAGATGGTCTGGAGCGCCGGCGACGTCATCGGCGTGGTTGACAGGAATGGCAAGGTTCAGCCATTCACGACCGAGGCGGGTGGCGCGACGGCGATTTTCAAGGGCGCGGCCGAGACACCGGAGAACACATGGTATGCTTTCTATCCGTACAGCGAGACTGCAAAAGTCAGTTCGACGACCTTGAACACGATAATACCTGAAATCCAGTATGCGAAGAAGGATGGTGTCTCAGACAATGTAACCTTGCTGAGGGCGAAATGCGATGTCTCAAGCAATTCCTTCAAATTCGGTCATCTCTGCGGTCTTGTCCGTATCAATGTTCCTGACGGATGCGTAGCCGTTACATTGGAATTTCCTGATGCTGCGCAGGCAAATGGACTTGCGGGCGGCATTGCGGCATCGTTGAACTACGAGTTCCCAACCTATCACACGGATATGTGGTACAAAAGCGCCACTCTTGTTTCTCCGGATGGCGGAGCAATGGAGGCAGGGAACTACTATCTTGCCGTGTGTCCGATGGATTACGGCGGAAAGGTACTTCTCACCATGCGTCGCAATGACGGCAAGATTTCCATCAAGGAAGCAACCGGTCTTCAGGTCGGCGCCGGTGAGGTTCGCCCGATAAATGTCACCCCTGTTTGGGAGGATGACCTTGGAACAGTGATTTACAACGGCGAGGCAAACGACAAGTTTTATTACCTCGGAAGTGAGAGCAATGGCACGCCGACAGTTTCGCTTGAGGAAGTATCTGATGAGAAAGTTATTGGAGGCAAGTCAATCCGTTGGGAGCTTACCGAAGAAAAGGCTTGGACTGGTTATCTGAAATTCCAAGGCTCATCTAATCTTTCCATGGCCGATTACTACAACGACTATGCTCTTGAATACTATGTCAAGGCAAACAAGACAGCAATTGATGCCAACACCGGTTGGGAGGTTTACTGGCACAGCTTTATGGGGAATCCGAAGAAGGAGAATGTCGCTCCGATATATAGGGTATCAAGTGATGAAGGTTGGCGCAGCACTTACAAAGGTAGTAATGGGCTGAATGATACGGATTGGCATCGTGTGTCCATTCCGCTCAAGGACTATTTCGGTTCTGATGGCTATCTGAACCGAATAGAGATTCATATAAATCCGAAAACCGATGACAGGGTAAAAGCGGCCAAAGGTTCAGTGTTCTATGTTAACGATGTCAGAATCATAAAGAAGACAGCGACGAAGTAATGAATCTCAAGGCAACCATCAACCTTATTTTGACGGCGGTGCTGTTCTGTGCCGGATGCGCACAGGGCGGCACCCCTGTCTATCTCGACACATCCGCCCCCGTCGAGGCCCGTGTCGAGGACGCCCTCTCGCGGCTCACCCTCGAAGAAAAGGTCGCGCTGCTCAGCGCCCAGTCCAAGTTCTCCTCTCCGGGAGTTCCGAGGCTCGGCATACCCGACGTATGGATGAGCGACGGCCCTTTCGGCATCCGTGAGGACAACCTCTGGGACGAGTGGAAAGGGGCGGGACACACCAACGACTCCTGCACCGCCAATCCGAACCTGACCTGCCTCGCGGCCACGTGGAACCGCGAGATGGCCCACCGCTATGGCGTGAATATGGGCGAGGAGGCCCGCTTCCGCGGCAAGACCGTCCTGCTCGCTCCGGGGGTGAACATCTTCCGTACGCCTCTGTGCGGCCGCAACTTCGAGTATATGGGCGAAGACCCTTTCCTTGCGGCACAGATGGCGGTGCCTTACATCAGGGGTGTTCAGGAAAACGGGGTGGCTGCCTGCGTGAAGCATTTCGCGCTGAACAACCAGGAGGCGCACCGCCACAAGACAAACTCCGTCGTGGATGACCGTGCCCTGCGCGAAATCTATCTCCCGGCCTTCGAAGCTGCGGTGAAGGACGCCGGCGTATGGGCGGTGATGGGCGCGTACAACCGCTACAGGGGCGAGTTCTGCTGTGAAAACCAGTATCTTCTGAACGACATACTCAAAAAGGAATGGGGCTTCGACGGCGTGGTCGTCTCCGACTGGGGAGGCACCACAAACACCGAGCAGGCCGCCCTCAACGGGCTTGACATGGAGTTCGGCACCGGCACCGACGGCCTTGCCGAGGACTGGGGCGACTCCTACGAGGCCTACTTCCTCGCCGGTCCCTATCTCGCGGGTCTTCGCAGCGGGAAATATCCCCTGGAAGGGCTCGACGACAAGGCCCGCCGCGTCCTGCGCCTGATTTTCCGCACCACAATGTCCGGGAACACCGACTTCGGCTCCTTTGCCTCTCCGGAGCATTTCCGCACCTCGCGTGAGATTGCGCAGGAGGGCGTGACGCTGCTCAAGAACGAGGGGCATACCCTTCCGATAGACCTTGACGGCGTGAAGAAGATTCTCGTCGTGGGGGACAACGCCACCGCAAGGCACATCGGAGGAGGCGGCTCGATGTACCTCAAGACCAAGTACGAGGTCACTCCGCTTGAGGGAGTCCGCGCTCTCGTGGGCGACCGTGCCGAGGTCAGCTATGTCCGGGGCTACCGTCCCAAGGGCAACTCCGGCCGTCCGGAGGACATGGACGCGCTCCGTGAGGAGGCCGTCGAGGCTGCCCGGGATGCCGACGTCGTGCTTTTCTTCGGCGGACACAACCGCTGGGGGACTCAGGACTGCGAGGGAATGGACCGCATCGAATACGGGCTTTCCTACGGGCAGGAGGAACTCATCGCCGCTCTCGGGGAGGTCAGCGACCGCCTTGTCGTGACCCTCGTCTCGGGTTCCGCCGCAGCGATGCCTTGGCTCGACGCACCGGAGGCCGTGCTCTACGGCTGGTACGGCGGCAGCGACACCGGCAACGTGATTGCGGACGTGCTCTTCGGCAATGTCTGCCCCTCCGGCAAGCTTCCGTTCACGATTGCTCAGAAACTTGAAGACTATCCGCCGCACTACCTCAACATCTATGACCGCAACAACACCGGCGACGTCGTCTATGAGGAGAGCCTCTTCGTCGGCTACCGCTGGTTCGACAAGATGGGCATCCGTCCGCTGTTCCCGTTCGGCTACGGCCTGAGCTACACCGACTTCGAGACCGGACCGGTCAAGGCTTCGGGCAGGTCCCTGCGTGAGGGCGGCTCGCTGAAGTTCCGCGTCCCCGTGAAGAATGTCGGAAAGGTCCGCGGAGCGCAGACCGTCCAGCTCTATGTCCGCGACGTCGAGTCCTCGCTTCCGCGTCCTCTGAAGGAACTCAAGGATTTCGGGAAAATCTGGCTTGAACCCGGTGAGAGCGGCACTGTTGAACTCACTCTGACCTCCCGGGATCTGCGTTTCTACGACGACGCGAAACAGGCGTGGACTGCGGAGAAGGGCGAGTTCGAGGCGATGTTCGGAACGTCGTCGGCCGACATCTTCCAGACGGTCAGGTTCACTTTGAAATGATCCGGAATCTGAAAAAAAACTCCCCAATCTTCGGGAATATTCATGGAAACATGAAAAATAAGTTGCATCGATTGAGGGTGGGGGAATATATAATATTGTGTAAATATATTTTATTGATATATAATGAATTATAAGAATGTCTATTCAGCCGCGACGGCATTTTTCAGATGTGTTTCGCTTTCAGTAGCCGTTTTGGCGGCCCTTTCATGCGAGGAGTCATCGACGCCGCTTTATAAGCAGGCCGACGCTCCGGTAGAAAAGCGTGTGGAGGACCTGCTGTCGAGGATGACTCTTGAGGAGAAAGTCCTCCAGATGAGCCAGATTACGCTCGGCAAGAACCTGAACGCCAATAATATAGGAAACGAGACGGCGGAGCCTGTGCTCGGAAGCTACATCACCTACGTCGCCACGGACGCGACTGAAATCAACGCCATGCAGCGCCGCGCACTTGAGGAGACACGCCTCGGAATCCCTGTCCTTTTCGGCTACGATGCCATCCACGGCTTCCGCACCGTCTATCCGATTCCTCTCGCCCAGGCCTGCTCCTGGAACCCAGGGCTCGTCGAGAGCGCCTGCGCGATTTCCGCCCGCGAAACCCGTCTGACCGGCATCCACTGGACATTCGCGCCGATGGTCGACATTGCCCGTGACGGACGCTGGGGACGCTGCGCCGAAGGCTACGGCGAGGACCCTTATGCCGCTTCCGTGTTCTGCGCCGCCTCCGTTAGGGGCTATCAGGGCGACGACATCTCCGACACCACGAGGGTGGCCGCCTGCATCAAGCACTACATCGGCTACGGAGCCTCCGAGGGCGGCCGGGACTATGTCCCCACAGAAATCTCCCGTCAGACCCTCTGGGACACCTATATGCCTCCATATCAGGCCGGCATCGAGGCCGGGGCGGCGACCGTCATGAGTTCCTTCAATTCCATTAACGGGCTTCCCGTGAACGGCGACCGCTACCTCCTGACCGACGTGCTCAAGAAGCAGTTCGGCTGGGACGGGATGATTGTCTCTGACTACGACGCGGTGAAGCAGCTTGTCTATCAGGGCGCCGCCGCCGACCACAGGCAGTGCGCCGAGATAGCCGCCAACGCGGGACTCGACATGGACATGGCCGACCTTTGCTACTACCACAACCTCGCCTCCCTCGTCACCGAGGGCAAGGTCAAGGAAAGCACCATAGACGATGCCGTGCGAAGGATTCTGAGGCTCAAGTTCCGACTCGGCCTCTTCGAGCACCCCTACGCGCCGGTGACTTCGCCTTCCGAGCGCTTCACCCTTCCGGGTGACCGCGAGACAGTGATGCGCCTTGCCGAGGAGTCGGCCGTGCTGCTCAAGAACGACGGGCTGCTGCCTCTGGGCCAGAAGCCGGGCAAGATTGCGCTGATAGGCCCTATGGCGAAGGACCTCTGGGGACAGGTCGGCTCGTGGGGCGGTCATCCGCTCGCCGAGGACGTGATTACGCTTCACAAGGCCATGACCGACGAGTTCAGCGCGGCCAATGTTCTCTACGCCAAGGGCTGCGGCTTCGAGGGCGACGACCGCAGCGGCTTCTCGGAGGCCGTGGCGGCGGCAAGACGAGCTGACGTCGTGGTGCTCTGCCTCGGCGAGCTCACGAAATGGAGCGGCGAGAACGGAATACGCTCGACCCTTGCCCTGCCGGCGATTCAGGAGCAGCTCGCCGTCGAGCTGAGCAAGACCGGAAAGCCTCTCGTCCTGCTGCTTAACAACGGCCGTCCTCTGGAACTCTGCCGCCTCGAACCGCTCTCCAATGCCATTGTGGAGCTGTGGCAGCCGGGCATCTCCGGCGGAAAGCCTGCGGCAGGCATACTCTCCGGCCGTGTGAACCCTTCAGGAAGGCTCTCCATAACCTTCCCGTACTCCTCCGGACAGATTCCGATTTACTACAACCGCCGCCGCACGAGCCGTCCGTTCATGGGCTTCTATCAGGACATTCCCCGCGAGCCGATGTACTGGTTCGGCCACGGCTTGAGCTACTCGCACTTCACCTACGGCGACATCCGCAAAGTTTCGGACACTCCGCTCGCATTTGAGGTCGATGTGACCAACGACAGCCAGCGTGACGGCATGGAGACCGTCTTCTGGTACATCAGCGACCCCGTCAGCACCGTCACCCGCCCCTACAAGGAACTCAAGTTCTTCGAGAAGCGCATGATTCCGGCGGGGGCCACCGAGACCTTCCGCTTCGAGGCCGACCGTCTCCGCGACCTCGGCTATGTGAACGGGAGCGGCGAGCGGTATTTCGAGCCCGGCAAATTTGAAATTCTCACCGCCGACAAGAAGTTCGAGATTGACGTCGAATAAAGCCGAATCGAATAAGGCCCAATCGAATAAAGATGTGTCAAATTTCGTCATACGGGATATAAACCCTCTCATGTAAATGAAAATCATTCCGCATATATTCCTCTCAATCGCGCTCTTGTTCGCGCTCACCCCGATTTGCTCCGGTTCTGAAAATGCCGTTTCGGGAAACTCCATTTCGGAATCTTCAGCTCTTTCCTCATTCGTTGACCGCGTCTGCGGCGAGGGTATGTCGGAGCGTATTCTCATCGGCACCGACGCTTCACTTTCCGCCGGAGGGCATGATGTCTTTGTCATATCCTCAAGGGACGGAAAGCCTGAGATTGTCGGCAGCGGCGTTTCTGCGGCGACGGCGGGACTGGGATGGTATCTGAACCATTATGTTCATGTGAACATATCATGGAACAGCCTCAACGCAGACCTTCGTGGATGCTCTCTTCCCCTGCCGAAGGCTCCGGAGCGCAGGGAATGCCGGGCGGAATGGCGCTACTACCTGAATTACTGCACCTATTCCTACTCCTGTGCTTTCTGGACGGAGGAACGCTGGATGAAGGAAGTCGATTGGATGGCCCTGCACGGGATAAACATGCCGCTGATGGCTCTCGGAACGGATGTCGTCTGGCGCAATGTGCTCCGCGGCCTCGGCTGTGACGAGGATGAAATTTCCTCTTTCATCGCCGGCCCGGGATTTCAGGCATGGTGGATGATGGGCAACCTTGAGGGCTGGGGCGGGCCGCTTCCGGAGCGGTGGTACGACCGTCAGGAAAGGCTCTGCCGCAGTGTCCTCGGCAGGATGCGCTCGCTCGGGATGGAACCCGTCCTTCCCGGCTACTGCGGGATGCTTCCTCGTGGTTTTCTCGGCAAGCCGGGCTACGACCTGTCCGACACCGGACTTTGGGCGGCATTCCCCAGACCTGCATTTCTTCAGCCGTCCTCGTCCAAGTTCGCTTCTGTTGCCGATTTGTACTATGAGGAGCAGGAGGGGCTCATGGGGCGGTCTCGTTTCTACAGCATGGATCCGTTCCATGAAGGCGGAAACATAGACGGCACTGACATCCCGCAGGCCTACAAAGACATACTCTCCGCCTTGCGCGACCGCAATCCGGACGCTGTCTGGGTGCTCCAGAGCTGGAATGAGAATCCGAGGCGCGAGGCACTTGAGGCTATCGGACACGGGGACTGCATTGTCCTTGACCTATTTTCCGAGGCGAGGCCGAAATGGCGCGACGGCTATTACGGGCACGACATGATATGGTGCATGCTGCCTAACTTCGGAGGCCGGATAGGCCTGCACGGCCGCCTCTCCAAGGCTGCGGAAGGCTGGTTCGACGCGATTGAGGCCTTCCCGGAGACAATGGTCGGCATAGGCGCGGCTCCGGAGGGCATAGAGACCAATCCTGTTCTTTATGACCTGCTGTTTGAACTTCCTTGGATGAACCGGGAAACGGACTGGGATTGTGACTCGGGCAGGGACAGAAGTCGCGGATGCGACCGATGGCTTGACGGCTATGTGCTCGCCCGCTACGGCGCATCCGACCCGTCCCTTTCCCGTGCCTGGCACAAGATTGCCGCTTCGGCGCTGGCCTGCCCCACAGGACAGGAAGGCACGAGCGAGCCGATAGTCTGCGCCCGCCCCGGCTGGGGGCTGAAATCCGTCTCCAGGTGGAGCACGGCGGAGATCTTCTATGATGTGAGAGAACTCCGCGCCGCTGCTGCCCTGTTCCTTGACGTCAAGCCTCGCTTCTCCGGAAACGCCGACTACCGTCACGACCTGACAGACCTCGTGCGCCAGACTCTTACGGATTCCACGCTCTGTCTGCTGCGGAATGTCGAGACGGCGTATAAGTCCGGAGACACGGCGGCGTTCCGCTCCGGCTATGAGGCGTTTCTCGGGATGATTGCCGACATTGACACGTTGCTTTCCACGGATTCGTTCTTTCATGTCAACCGGTGGATTGAGGCGGCGGGGAAAGTCTGTGACGAGATGGCCGGCGCGACCGACGCAGACAGGGCGATGATGGAGCGTAACGCGCGGACTCTCGTCACCGTCTGGGGCGACCGTCTCTCTGCCCGCAGCCTGCACGACTATTCCAACCGTGAATGGGGAGGGATGCTTTCCTCGTTCTATCTTCCGCGATGGGAGCGCTTCTTTGAGGCTGTGGAACGCGGTGAGGGACTTCCTGACGAAGACGGGTGGTATGAGATTGAAAATGAATGGACACGCAGACGGGAACTCTATCCTTTGTCGGATGAACCTGCCGTTGACTGTGCCGAACGGATGTTCCGGAAATATTTCGGCGGCAGCCTTGAACTCTCGGCTTCGTCCGAGGTCACGGCGCTCTCCGACGAGGTCGGTGATTATGTCCCTTACATCAAGCAATATCTGGCCGGAATCGGACTCCAGCCGTCAGATGAGACTCGCGGGCGGAAAGGAACCGGAACAAATTCGGTGGCTGATAATGCCTGCGGCGGTGCGGCAGCCATTGTCCTTGACATCGACGGCGGCCTTGAATGCGGCCCGGAGGGCTTCGAGTTCGCGGTTCGCCCCGGAGAGCTTCGCATAACCGGACATGACCGAGCCGGGGTATTTTATGGAATCCAGCACCTTCTGCGCAAGCTTCCGCCGTCCGTCTATGCGAAGAAAGGGCTTTCAGAATCGGTCAGCTTGCCGTTCGGAGTGATGCTCGATGCGCCGGAGAACTCCTATAGGGGACTGATGATAGACGTCGCAAGGGCGTTTGTGGATGCCGAAGGCCTGAAACGGCAGATAGACCTCATGAGCATGCACAACCTCAATGTTCTGCATCTGCACCTGACGGACAACGAGGGCTGGCGCATTGAAATCAAGTCACATCCGGAGCTTGCCGAGGTAGGGGGATTCCGAGGTGGCGACTCTCCCGTGGGGGCGCAGTACGGCCTCTGGGACAGGCGCTACGGCGGCTATTACACTCAGGAGCAGATGCGCGAAATCATCGCCTACGCCAAGTTCCGCAACATAACCGTAATCCCCGAGATAGACCTTCCCGGGCACAGTCAGGCCATCGCCCGCGTGTTTCCGGAAATCCTTTGCGACTATGCTCCGGACACCACCCGGACGGCGGGCTATGATATGCGCGGGGTCTGGTGCGTCTCCCGCGAGGCGAACTACAGCCTTTTAGACGACATAATCTCCGAAATCGCGGCTCTCTTCCCGTCGGAATACATCCACATCGGCGGCGACGAGGTAGGGATGAAGGGCTGGCTGTCCTGCCCTCACTGCGCCGCGCTCATGAAGGAGAGGGGATTCACCGACCCGAGGCAGCTTGAGGACCTGTTCATGAAGCGCGTCACGGCCATCGTCAAGTCCAAGGGCAAGACCCCGGTGGCATGGTGGGACAAGGACGTGATTACGGACAGCTTCACCAAGGAGAGCCTCGTCTGCGCATGGCAGGACATCCCTGCCTGTCGCTATGCCATGGACAAGGGCTACAGGACGGTCTTCATGTCGGCCTGGCATCTCTACTTCGACATGAAGCAGGGCCCGCACGACCCCGGTCAGGACTGGGGCGGCATAATAGACTGGCGCAGGGTCTATGACCTTGACCTCGGGCGAATCGGCGTGACTGACGCGGAAAAGTCCGCCGTCGTCGGCTACGAGGGCGCGTTCTGGGCGGAAACCCATCTTCAGAACGACCCCGAATGCTCCGACTACCTCGACTTCATGCTCTGGCCGCGTGCCGCCGCGCTCGGGGCGATGTCCTGGGGCAAAAGACTTTCGGGCGAGGAGTTCGGGGAATATATGAGGACGCGCCACTATCCGCGCCTTTCCGCTATGGGCGTGGCGTTCCGACTCCCGGAGCCGTCCGTGACATGGGAGGACGGAGTCCTCTCGGCCTCGGCGGAAGCGGGGACGACAATCCTCCGCATAAAGGACGGAGACCGTCCAAAGGCTTATGACAAGCCGTTCAGGACAGCGCATCCGGAGCGCTATGACTTTGTAGCCCGTTTCGGAAGCGGCCGCAGCGTTCCCGTCAAGGCACGGCAGTGCTACGACATCATAAAACCGGCCATCCGCCTCAATTCATCCCTTCCCGAAGACGGCTGGAAACCGTTTTCCGGAGTCGAGGCATACAGGGACAAGGCTCATTTCTCCCGTGCGCCTCACGAGGGCGACTGGATTCGCATCGACTTTTCCGAACCGGTAAAGTGCCGTGAAGTTGCACTAAAGACCGGTGAGGCTCATTTTGCGAGCGGCGGCTTTCCATACGGCTACGCGGAGGTCTCCTACGACGGGAAGCATTTCCACAGGGCAGGCCCGCTCGCTGACGGCGGAGTCTCCATATTCCCGAAACGTCCGGTACGCGCCGTGAGACTCGTGTGCACTTTCACCGGCAACGGCCGCGAACTGACAATCTTCCAGCCCATAAGGGTATATCCCCTCATGACGGAATAATATAATGTTTAACGAATCATTGAATGAAATGAATAAGATTTATGCTTTCATCGCGACGCTTTCCTGCATGATGCCATGCCTTGCAGCCAACGCTCAGTCTTATGTCCCGAAGGACGATGAAATAGGGTTCAGCCTGTTCCAGACGACAAAGGAGAAGCCTTTCCGCAGTGTCCTTTCGACTCCGTTCACTCCTCACCGCTACTCTGACGTGGGATTTCTCGACCTTGACTCCGCATCCGACTCGCATCCTTTTTGGGGTATTGGCATCTCCATTACAGACGCCTCTTGCTGGCTTCTGTCGCAGATGTCCGCAGAGGACAGGCACGCATTTCTTGAGCGGGTGTTCGGCAGGGACGGGATGAACCTCGGCATAATAAGGCTGAACTGCGGTTCAAGCGATTATGCCACTGAACTTTACAACTATAATGACCATTCCGGCGACGTCTCGATGAGGCACTTCTCGATAGAGCGGGACAGAAAGTATATGATTCCGATAATCAAGGAGATACAGCAGATACGCCCCGACGTGTTCATATTCTCCTCGATATGGAGCGCCCCGGGGTGGATGAAGACTTCCGGGCAGATGTGCGGCGGCTCGCTGAAGGATGAGTGCCTTCAGGCGTTCGCGAATTACTGGGCGGCCTACCTCAAGGCATACAAGGAGGAGGGAGTGGTCATAGATGCCATGACGGTTCAGAACGAGCCGCTCACGGATCAGGCCGGTGGATGTCCGGCGACTCTCGTGTCGGCGGAACAGGAGGCGAGGCTGGTGGGGAAACTGCTGCCCGCCGCCTTCAGGAAAGCCGGACTCGGGACGAAGATATGGCTTCTTGACCACAATTTCCTGTTCTGGGAGCGCGTCATTGATGAACTCTCCGACGAGGATGTTCTCAGAAATGTCGCCGCCGTGGCATGGCATCCGTACGAGGGCAGCCCGTCAGTTCAGGAAAAGGTTCATGAGAGATTCCCGGGAATGGAAATGCACCTTACAGAGCACGGTCCCGCTGTCGGCGACCATGGCAGGACGGCAAAGTGGTGGTCTGAGGAAATCTGCGCCTGCCTTAATTACGGATGCAGTTCCTACACCGGATGGAACCTGCTTCTCGATACGGACGGTCAGCCCGTCACGGGCAAGTTCCACTGTGCGGGACTCTATTCCATCGACACGGACACGGGCACCGTCCTCCCGTCGTCGCAGCTTACGGTTTTCAGCCATATCGCTCCTTTCGTCAAGCCCGGCGCGGTGATTCTTCGGGCGTCGCACCCCGACAAGGAACTCCCGTCCATGGCTTTCCGCAACCCCGACGGCAGCATAGTCGTGTTCATCGCGTCGGATAATCTCCATAGAAGAAAGAAGTTCCAGATAAAATACCGAGGCAATTTCCTTTCTGTCGCGCTCCCGATGGAGACCTGGTCCCTCACCACGGTCGTCATCCGCGACAATCAATGACGGGTCTTTCACTGAATAATTATATGACATATCTTATGAAATTCAGATTCTTTTCAGCGGCGACGGTTCTTGCGGCGGCGACTTTTTCCGCGATTTCCTGCGGCCCGAAGCAGACTGAGTGGAGCGGATGGACGAACCCGGTAATCGAGGGACGCTATGCCGATCCGGAGGGCGTGATGTACGGCGACGAGCTGTGGATATACCCCACGACTTCGGAAGCGGAGGCCGACCATAGATATTACCATTTCGACGCATTCTCGTCGAAGGACCTCAAGACTTGGGTGAAGCACGAGGACGTGATTACCGAAAATGAGGTGTCGTGGCTCCGGAAGTGCTTCTGGGCGCCGGCTGCCCTCACCAAGGACGGGAAATACTACCTTTTCTTCTCCTGCAACGACATCTATGAGGGAGACTACGGCGGCATCGGAGTAGCCGTTGCGGACAATCCCGCAGGGCCGTTCCGCGACCTGCTCGGCAAGCCTCTTGTCGGCGAAATCGTGAACGGGGCGCAGCCGATTGACCAGTTCGTCTTTCAGGACCCCGCCACTGGTGACTGGCTGATGTGCTACGGCGGCTGGGGGCGCTGCAACATCGTGCGTCTCTCGGACGACTTCACACGTCTCCTGCCTTTCGCCGACGGGGAAACCTACAGGGAAATCACTCCCGAAGGCTATGTCGAGGGCCCGTTCATGCTCTGTCGTGACGGAAAATACTATTTCATGTGGAGCGAGGGCGGCTACTGGACCGACGACTACTGCCTTGCCTACGCC
>CAKUPC010000020.1 GCA_934675095.1 uncultured Bacteroidales bacterium
GTGCCGTGAGTATGCGGATGCGGCGTTCCCTGAAAAAGGCAATGGCCTCTTCCGAGCTGCAGACGGCGACCGGAACGGAGAATATCGCCCCGACACTAGACCGGATGAGGTTGGGGTTCCAGATGTCGGTCAGGGGGTCGCAGACAATCACGGCATCAGCCCCGGCTGCATCAGCGCTGCGCAGCACCGCGCCGAGATTCCCGGGCTTTTCGACGGACTCGAGCACCATGACCAGCGGAGCTTCCCCCAGCCTAAGGTCGGAGAGACGACGCGGCACGGCACGGACTTCGGCGAGGATTCCCTCCGTGGAACCCCTGTAAGCCACTTTCTCATAAAGGAAAGCGGGAACCTGCACCACCGTAAGGCGAGGGTTCAGCGCCTCGGCCTTGGCGACCAGAGTCTCCAGTCCGTCCTTCCCTTCAATGTTTTCGACAAGGCGACCCAACCCGGCTCCGCCGTCCCGCCCTGCCGGCAAGCGGGGCAGCCCGGTTTCAGACACTCGCTGCCGCTCATGGGCGACAACCTCCCCGCAGACGAACAGAGTCTCCGGAACAAACCCCGCGTCGAGACAATGCCCCAGCTCCCTCTGTCCCTCAACCACAAAAAGACCCGCCGCGCCCCTGGCCTTGGATTTCTCCACGAGCGCCTGCAAATCCCTTATCTTCCGGTTCTGAGCCGAAGTTATCGTTTCTATTCGCATAATATGAATCTTACAAGACGGCATCAGCCGTCGCGACGGAGGAGTGGAATGAAATGGAATTCCGAAGTCGCCGGTCGCAGCAAAGCGGAGACCGTATGCCCCTGACAGGGGCTGTCAGCTCCGCTGACTGGGGTTCAGGAGGCTCAGGCCGCCTAAGCGGCCATGAGACCACTGGAGATGAAAATCCTACTTCACTTCCTTCGGCCTCATCTGAGGGAAGAACAGCACGTCCTGAATGGTCGGCTGGTTGGTCATGAACATCGTCAGGCGGTCGATTCCCATTCCGAGGCCGGATGTCGGAGGCATGCCGTATTCGAGGGCGCGGACAAAGTCCATGTCGATGTACATCGCCTCGTCGTCGCCCTTCTCGTCCTTCAGACGCGCCTGCTCCTTGAAGCGGTCGAGCTGGTCAATCGGGTCGTTCAGCTCGCTGTAGGCGTTGGCAAGCTCCTTTCCGCAGACGAAGAGCTCGAAACGCTCGGTCAGCTCAGGGTTGTTGCGGTGACGCTTCGTGAGCGGAGACATCTCGACAGGATAGTCGGTGATGAACGTCGGCTGCACAAGGTGCTCCTCGCAGTACTCCCCGAAGATGGCGTCAATCAGCTTGCCCTTGCCCATGGTCTTGTCAACCTCCACATGAAGTTTCTTGCAGGTCTCGACGAGCTGTTCCTCGTCCATTCCGCTGACGTCCACTCCGGCATATTCCTTAATCGCGTCGAGAATCGGCAGGCGGCGGTAAGGCGGCTTGAAATCGACGGTCTTGTCGCCGATTGTGAGCTCGGTCCTGCCGTGAAGCTTGAGAGCTATCTTCTCAAGAAGCTTCTCGATGAAGTCCATCATCCAGATGTAGTCCTTGTAGGCCACATAGATTTCCATGCAGGTGAACTCAGGGTTGTGGGTCTTGTCCATACCCTCGTTGCGGAAGTCCTTCGCGAACTCATACACGCCCGTATATCCGCCGACAATCAGCCTCTTGAGGTACAGCTCGTTGGCAATCCTCAGATAGAGAGGAATGTCGAGAGCGTTGTGGTGGGTTATGAACGGACGCGCCGTCGCGCCGCCCGGGATGCCCTGAAGGATAGGAGTCTCCACCTCAAGGCAGCCGGCCTCGTTGAAATACTCGCGCATCGTGGCGATAATCTGACTTCTCTTAATGAAAGTCTCGCGCACCTGCGGGTTCACGATGAGATCGACATATCTCTGCCTGTACTTGAGCTCCGGATCCGAAAAGGCGTCGAACACCTCGCCGTCCTTCTCCTTCACGATAGGGAGCACCCTCAGCGACTTGCTCAGGAGCGTGAGTTCCTTGGCGTGGATTGAGAGCTGACCAGTCTGGGTGATGAAGGCATAGCCCTTGATTCCGATGATGTCTCCGATGTCGAGGAGCTTCTTGAACACGACGTTATACATCGTCTTGTCCTCGCCGGGGCATATCTCGTCGCGCTTCACATACACCTGAATCCTTCCGGTCTCGTCCTGAAGCTCGATGAACGACGCCGCGCCCATAATCCTGCGGGTCATGATTCTTCCCGCGATGCAGACGTCGCTGAAATTGCCCTTTTCGGCGTCATATCCCTCCTTTATGTCCCTTGTCGTCGCATTGACCGGGTAGAGAGGAGCCGGATAGGGCTCGATTCCGAGTTCGCGAAGCTTGCCGAGCGCATCGCGGCGCTGCTGTTCCTGTTCGTTGAATTCCTGTGTAATCATATCTCTTTATTTATAATTTCAAATTCATATCTTCCTGAATATGACGACGTCGCTGACGGATGACATTCCCGGACACCGGCGCAATCGTACAAAAATACGACAATTATTCTTAATTCTGAAACTATTTGAGTATCTTTGTAAACTATGGGTATGGAAAAGAAATGGGTAATACGCGAAGGAGCCGACGATTCAACGGTGCGGGTGCTGTCCTCAGAGCTGGGCATAGACCCCGTTCTGGCAGAGCTGCTGGTTCAGAGGGGCGTGCACACGTTCGATGAGGCGCGCGCCTTTTTCCGCCCGTCGCTCGAAAGGCTGCACGACCCGTTCCTGATGAAGGACATGGACAAGGCGGTCGAGAGGGTCGAGAGGGCTCTGAAGAGCGGGGAAAAAATCCTCGTCTATGGAGACTACGACGTCGATGGAACCACCGCCGTGTCCCTGGTCTATCTGTTTCTCGCGAGGCTTACGTCGTCCGTAGGCTCATATATTCCCGACAGGTATGACGAGGGATATGGGGTCTCGACGAAGGGCATCGACTGGGCGGAGGAAAACGGATATACGCTCATAATCACGCTCGACTGCGGAATCAAGGCAACGGAAAGAGTGAGGTATGCCGCAGAAAAAGGGATTGACATGATTATATGCGACCACCACCTTCCCGAGGACGAGCTGCCTGCGGCGGTGGCCGTGCTCGACCCCAAGCGCGGGGACTGCCACTATCCGTTCGACGACCTTTCAGGCTGCGGAGTGGGATTCAAGCTGGTGCAGGCCTACGCGCAGTCGCACGACATCCCGTTCGAGACCCTGCTGCCGCTGCTTGACCTGCTCGCCGTGAGCATCGCGTCCGACCTCGTGTCCGTGACCGGAGAGAACAGGATTCTGACGCACTTCGGCCTCAAGAGGCTGAATGAGGAGCCGTGCAAGGGGCTGAAGGCGATGATTTCGCTTTCCGGACTGGAGCCCGGGCACCTCACGATTGACGACATAGTGTTCAAGATAGGGCCGAGAATCAACGCCGCGGGACGAATGGAGTCCGGAGGGGTGGCGGTTAAACTGCTGACAGCGACCGACGACAGGACAGCCTTCGAGGCGGCCGAGGAAATCAACCGCTACAACACCCAGCGCAAGGACATCGACCGTCAGAACACACAGGAGGCCCTCGACATGGTGAGGGAAGGAAAATGCCTGTCCTTCGGCAACGCGACGATTGTCTATAATCCGTCATGGCACAAGGGTGTGGTCGGAATCGTGGCTTCTAGGCTCGTGGAGGCATTCTTCAAGCCGACCATAGTGCTCACCAAGGCAAACGGGTTCGTCAGCGGCTCGGCGAGGAGCGTTCCGGGATTCGACCTCTACGAGGCCATAGAGAGCTGCTCGGACCTTTTAGAGAACTTCGGAGGTCATCTCTACGCCGCAGGCATGACGCTCCGCGAGGAGAACCTGCCGGCGTTCTGCGAGCGCATCGAAAAATTCATAGCGGGGAAGATTGTCCCGCAGATGCAGGTGCCGGTGGTGAACATCGACGCGAAGATAAGCTTCGCGCAGATTACGCCCAAGTTCCTGCGCATACTCAAGCAGTTCCAGCCGTTCGGGCCGGAGAACGCCACGCCCGTGTTCCTCACGGAAAACATCTACGACAACGGCAACGGGCGCAAGGTCGGGGCCGAGGGCGGGCATCTGAAGCTCGAACTGATAGAGGAGAACAACCCGGGGCGCCACATATCCGCCATCGGTTTCAATATGTCGGACTCGTTCGACTACATCAAGGCCGGCAACCCGTTCGACGTCTGCTACTCCATCGTGGAGAACTACTACCGCGGAAATTCCAATATGCAGCTGCGCATTCGCGACATCCACGAGCGCGAAACCGAGATTTGAAAAATTTTTGTAATTTTTCAGAAAAAAGGTTGCTCCTGAAAGGAAGTACCGTCAGCATCAAGGTATGCAACGGACACAAGAAGTCTGTTGAGGTTCGTTCCTACACGAGAGTGAGGAATGGCAAGACAGAAAAAGTGATCGGCTACATTCGGAAGAGTTGGGGCTCTGAAGAATAACACCGTTCACTGCCTGAAAGGTAACTTCCCGTCACCCGGTTGGAGCCGTCTCGTCGAGGCGGCTCTTTTTTATTCACAAAGTATCGGTTGAAAGAACTCCGGCCGATGATAGTCGGGAGACGGGGTGGAAATCGGCGCCCAGGTCACGAAGTGAGGGGTCGAGAGGGCATCTCCGCATTTGTAGAAATTGCCTCTGAGACGCGCTCCGCGCCATGTGCTGACTTCACCGCCGAAAAGCGCACGGCACGGAATCGCTACGCGAAGGATCCAGCGGTTGTCTCCCTTTATCTCCTCGAAGGGTTCACGGTCGAATGTGGAAGCCGTATAAACACTCTCCAACGCCTCCTTAGGGGCGTGCAGCGGGTCAAACCGTCCGGTTCGGCGCGACATACAGAGCGTCCCGACGGCGTTCCACTCGAAATTGTAGTAGTGCCCGTCACCGCATTCCGGCTGGACAAAGAACTCCACGCAGCTGTCCTTATAGACATCATTCCCGTCCGTCATTTCCAGTGCCGCCGTGCACTTTTCCCGGACATGATATTCAAGAAAAAGGTACTCGTCGTTATGGAAAATGCGGAACAAAACCTCCGGCTTATAGGGATATTCCTCCGCCCAGTTCAGGCATTCGAGACGATTGTCAGGAAGTTTCGCGAACATGGACTTGTCGGAAAGGATTTCGTGTATGGGGTCTCCGACCCTCAGGCGTGGAACTGTCAGCATAATATATTTTCATAATTTTAGGTGACAAATATAGGACAAAATCGGGATTGCGCAAAATTCAAATCAGGTTGCAGAGCACGACGGCGGTCATGGACTCGACTATCACCGGGGTGCGCAGCGCGAAGCAGACATCATGACGGCCTCCGGCGGAGAGTTCCACAAGGCGCTTCCGCGAAAAGTCCCATGTCGTCTGCGGCCGGCTTATGGTGGAAGTCGGCTTGAAGGCGACACGGAAAAGCAGCCCGTTGCCGTTGGTAAGCCCTCCGTTCACGCCTCCGGCGCCGTTCTTCATCAGCCGACCGCCGGGTCCGAACGGGTCGTTATGCTCGGAGCCGCGCATGGATGAGGCCGCGAAGCCGTCGCCGAACTCTATGCCGCGCACGCCCGGAATCGAGAACACGGCATGGGAAACCAGCGACTCGACAGAGTCGAAATACGGCTCGCCGAGACCGACAGGAAGTCCCCCGGCACGGCACTCCACAATCCCGCCGAGCGAATCCCCGTCCGCGATGGCCTCATCCAGAAGACGCTGCCACAGCGACTTATCCGAGGAGCCGCCGAGCATTATGAGCTCAGCATGAATCCGCACATCAGGAAGGGCCCGGAGCAAAACTTGCTTCGCCACAACCCCCGCCGCCACGAGCGCGAGCGTCATTCTTCCGGAAAAGATGCCTCCTCCGGTAAAGGGCGGAAACTGCCGTGATGACTCCGCCCCGTACTGCCCCGCGCGGGTGACATAATCCACATGACCGGGACGCGGAACATCGAGAAACCTGTCATAGTCTTCCGGGCGTATATTACTGTTTGTGAACTCAATGCGTAGAGGCGCACCGTCAGTCAGACCATCACGGACACCTGAGGAGATTTCAGGTTCATCCGTCTCCGTCCGTGGGGTCGTCCCCTTCGCGCCGGGTCTTCGTCGGGCAATGTCACCGGAAAAGTCGGAAGCGGAGAGCGGAATCCCGGCCTCCACTCCGTCGATGACCACGCCGAGCCTCGGCTCGTGAGAGCCGCCATATATCGTAATCCTGAACTTGTCGCCGAAAGTATTGTGCATAAGCGTCATATAATCATATTCACGAATCATGCATCATATATTCCCGATTTTCACAATCACGCACAATTTCCAAGACTCATTTTACAACGGAGCCGCCGAACGTCGCGACGAAATCAGGCCAAGACTTTGAGACACACGACTCGTCGTCAATCTCAATCGGAGCGTCGGCGCCGAGGGATGCGACTTTCAGAGCCATCACCATGCGGTGGTCGTGGCAGGAAGTGAACTTGCCGCCCCTGAGCATACTGCCGTTGAGGATACGCCATGCGAGAGAATGTCCGGTTATGACAAGCACGTCCGAGGACTCGTCGATTTCCACCTCAACGCCCATCTGTCCTAGCATTCCCACAATCGCCGCGGCACGGTCGCTTTCCTTGTTGCGCAGACGGCTCACCCCATAAATCCGGCTCTTGCCCTGACAGAACGCGGCAAGCACTGAAACGCACGGGAAAAGATCCGGGCAATGGGAAGCATCGGCCTCGAAGGCAAGCAGAGGAGCCTGCTGCACATGAATCTCACCGTCGTCGCCGTCCAGCTGGGTGATGCTCGCGCCGGCCGCCATGAGTATGTCCATTATCGCTATGTCAGCCTGCAACGAATTGACATCCAGACCGTCTATGCAGGCCTTTCCGAAAATCGAAGCCGCGACCATGAAAGGTACGGCAGCGCTCCAGTCGCCCTCTATGTCAAAATCGGCGGCGGTATATCTCTGGCCCGCGCGCACCTTAAAAATCATCTCGGTGCAGAGCGACCAGTCTCCGTCGGATTCGAGGAAGTCGCGGCCTCCGAGCATCTCGTTGGAAATCTTCACGCCGAATTTCTTGAGGACCTCGGCGGTCATGAACGTGTATGGTATGCTCTTGGGATTCTCCACGAGCAGGGTCATGTTCCTGTCAGCGAGCGGCATTGCCATCAGCAGCCCGGAAATCAGCTGGGAGCCGCTCTCTCCCGAGACCTCGGCCTTGAGCTCGGAAATGTGGCCGGTCACGGTCACGGGAAGCTTCTCTTCCTCAGCCGTGGCCCTGACTCCAAGGCCGTCCATTATTTCGCCAACTCCCGGCAGGCGGCGTCCGGCAAGGGTCTTCTCGCCGGTTATCTTCACGTCCTGCCCGGCGGAAAGCTCGGCGGCGAGAGGAATCATCAGTCTCGCAAGCAGTCCGGACTCCCCGACATGGATTTCCTTGAGCCCCGGGAGGCAGCCCTCCGACGCGGCCGTGCCGGTGATGACGAGGTTGGTCTCATCGCCTGCCGTCTCCCTTTCCACCTTGGCACCGAGATGCCCGGCGACCCTGATTGCCGCTTCCGAATCCTCACACGGCGTGTAGTTGCGCAGGCGAGACGTGCCTTCGGAAAGGGCGGCGGCAATCACCGCTCTCTGAACGAAGCTCTTGGAAGATGGGACAATGATGTCGACATCAAAGAACGGAAGCCTGCCATAGACAGTTTCCGACATGACATCCGCAACCATCTGTCCCGGAGCGGCCGCATCTTCGTCGGTCAAGGCGGCGTAGGTGAACGGAGCGCCCTTTCTCAGGCATTCCATTCTGGACTCACGCCCGGCCTCTCCCATGCAGAACGCGATGAGGCGCCCCTCTGTGGTTTCCGGAGCAGGGGCGGCGCGGCGGCCGGCCTGAGGAGGAGCGAGACATGACGGGTCATCATAAAGGGCAAGGACGCGGTCGGCATCCTCGGCGGAGTTCGCCGTAGTGACAACCTTCACGATGTCGGCTCCGTGATATACGCATTTCTCGACCACAGCCTTGAGAGCCTCAGTGGAGTCCGTTCCGTTGAAATCGTGGAACGAGCGTATCAGCAGGGTCCCGTTGTCCTCGCAAGCCGCCTTTACGCGCTTGAGGTTTTCCTTGGGAGCCTCTATCTCAAGGTCCGCGTATGATGCGCCCGCCTTTATCGCGGCGACAAGCCGTTTCTCGCAAAGGGACGCGACGGCGACGGGACTCATCTCAGGATGCCTTTTCGCTGTCTCGGCAATCCGGCACGTGGCAACCAGAGGAATGTCGGCAGTGGAAAACAGCTCGTCTATCTCATCTTCACTGACATCGCAGAGGTCAAGGCGGATTTCAGCCATCCTGCACTCGTCCATGGCGGCCAGGAGCTCGTCAAAGTTTTTTTCTTTTAATACTGTACAAATCATATATTTTGGGGTTCTTTTTGGTCTAGATTCCTTTTCCCGTCAATGTCACAATGTCTAATCCCACTGTTTTGACGGAGCCTATCTTTGTCGGGAGGACAAAGTTTATCCTGTTGCCTTCGGCTTTCTTGTCCTTGGAGATCACCGCGGACATTTCCCTCATACCGAACGGGCATTCGGTCGGAAGTCCGATGTCGCGGAAATCGGCTTCAAGCCTCGAAGAGAGACCGTCCTCACAGACAAACGCCCGCCCTTCGGCGTCGGTCACCTTACCGGACAGTCTTTCCGCGAGCCTTGCGGCCGCGACTATGCCGATAGCGACGGCCAGTCCATGAGCCCACTTTCCCCCGGAAAGAGTCTCTATGGCATGGGCGAACGTGTGCCCGAGGTTGAGTACCCGCCTGAGTCCGTGCTCTTCAGGATCCCGCTCCACTATCGAGGCCTTGATTTCAGCAGTCCGCGCGGCAAGACGACCGATTTCAGCCTCATGGCTTCCGAACCCGAGACTGTCCGCCACTGCGGGCGCCGAACCGTCGGTGGCTTCACAAGGCTTCACACCCAAATGCCCCGTCCACTCCTTCAGAACAGTCACGGCATTCCCGTATGCTTCGGGATCAGCGATGATGAAAGTCTTGAGCATCTCTGAAACTCCGGAAAGTAAAGTCTCGCGGCCCAGTGTCCGCAACGGTTCGGGATAAACATAGGTAAACACCGGCTGTCGGATGATTCCGAGCATGTTCTTGAAAGAATGGAAGTTCACCCCGTTCTTTCCGCCTATTGCGGCATCGACCTGTGCGAGAAGCGTCGTCGGAACGAAGGCAAAACGAACTCCCCTCTTATATATTGAGGCGGTGAAGCCGGCAATGTCCGTCGTGATTCCGCCTCCGATACCTAATACGAGGACACTGCGGTCCGCGCCGAAATCAAGCATATCTCCGACGATTGCCTCAACGGCCGCCATTGTCTTGTTCTCCTCCCTGGCATCTATCAGACTGATGCCCAAGAGTTTTCCTTTCGCAACCGGACTCCCGAAAAAGTTCAGGGGCACGCCTGCAAGCCCTTCAGCAACAGGCTGTCCGACCCGGTCCCAGACATTTTCGTCACAGACAATCCAGACCTTCCCATAGCCGTCCAGCAACGGGAAAAGCGGGTCAAGACTGTCCGCACGAACTATCCTGCATATCGTTTCTCTTTCCTCTTCCATACAAAATCCTCCGGTTGCGCCCGAATCGGATTTCTCAGGAGCAACGGCGCGACAAATTTATATTCAGTTTTAATTTTTTACAAATATATTTCTCACATTTTGCAGTGGTATTTTGCGGTATCACAAGTTTTTTCTACCTTTGCAGTCCTTTCACAAGGAGTCTATCGGCTCGCGGTTCTCAAGGTCTTGCCATGAGTCTGCGGGAAATTTGCCCGGATGGCGGAATCGGTAGACGCGCTGGTCTCAAACACCAGTGCCGCAAGGCGTGCCGGTTCGACCCCGGCTCCGGGTACTTTCAAACTCCCCCTCCCGTCCCCCTTTGTGGGGGAAGTTGTGCCACGTGCGCACTATCCCACGGGCCTGCGCTTCGCTGTTCTTCGCACGGCGCTTATGCGCCTCCTGAAAAAAATCGCTGAAAAATCGCTGAATGAAATTTTCGAGGACTTCGCTTAGAAAGAAAGCTTGAGAAATTTGTGCTCCGACAAATCGTCGGAGCGGGAGTCCGGAGTAAAAAATTCTGAAAAAAGTCGAAAAAATTTTTGAAATCGCAAGAAATTCTTGCGAATCGCAAGTTTTGCTTGCTGTTTTTGTTCATGTTTCTGTTATAATTTTGCGGCGTAATAACATGTAAAGCAGTTGAGCGGAATGGATAACAATTCTATCAAGGACAATATCTACCGTTTCAGAAAGGCCAAAGGATATACGCAGGAAGACATGGCCGCCCTGTTGGGCACTTCCATCACGACCTACAGGAACATCGAGAGCGGAAACACCAATCTCATACATCCGATGGTACAGAGAATTTCCGAAGTGCTGGGCATCAGCGAAGAAGTTCTTCTGACAGAAACGGAACAGTCCGCGTACGGCATTCTGGAGGATGACGGCGTGCCGTATCTTGCCAGGAAACCGGACTCTGAGCAAAATGCAAAAATACGAAAAGAGTATGAGAATCGACTTTATGTTAACAGGACAGAGATCAACAGCCTGAAAGAGATGGTACGGAACCAGCAGACTGTAATCTGCGATATGTCACGAACATTGCAGATGGCGAGGAGACTCAAGAGAATCGACGACGGAGACTGAGATAAAAGTCGGAGGAATCTGAAAAATGCAGTATTGCAAATATCGGCGGAACCTAAGAATCTGCCGGTACAGGCTTGCCTTGTGCCTTTCCGAAAAAAGATTCCTCTTCTGGAAAGTTGTTGTCTCCAGAACGATGCCGCTCCCTCGGAGGAGATCCCGAAACAATGCAAAAAGCGCGGGCCGCTTTTCTGCAACACAGGTAACTCGCGGCTCTGGACGGCCTTTATGCACCTGCAAGCAGCTAAGCAGTCCACGCAATGCGTGGAACTACAGCCACTTGTTCCAGTGCATATTGAAATTGTCCAGATTTCGAGTTGCCGGAACAAGAGCAAAGCTCTATATTTTCAGTTCTTGCCGCCTGTCATCTGCATGACGGACGGCAAGACAAAGATAGGCATTTTATTCCGAAGTGTCAAGAGTCAGGTCGGCGATGCCGCGACGCTGTTTCTTGAGGTCGAAATAACCGATTATCGAGATGACGAACGAGCCTGCAAAATCAAGCATCAAGTCCTCCATCGTGTCTCTCAATGCCTCATGTCCCTCAAGAGGAACGGCATTGTCGAACGTGCCGGGGGTCGTGAGATACTGTTGGGAGTTCAGACCGAAGAGACCGTCCGTGATGAACTCCATGATTTCCCAAAGCGCTCCGACAGCGAGGGCGAAACATATCACCCAAAGCGACACGAACACCGGAGAGAACTTCAGCTTGTTGCCCTCCACGCTGTTGAAAGTGTTGATGATTGCATAGCCGAGGATACCCAGAAGGACTCCCGACATACCATGCTCAAGCGAGTCCCACCAGCCGAACTTTCCGTAAAAGTCAGCCACATCACCGAGAATGAGGGCGCAGAAGCAGAATGACACGAAAATCACCTCCATAAGATGAGGAATCTTTATGTGTATGATTCTGTGCAGGATGTCCGGGACAAAAGTCAGGAACATCATCAGCGCGACCTCAAATGTCTGAAAGGCGAGACGGCTCTGCGTCGCGTCATCATCAACGATACATATCGAGACTATGCCGCCCACAAAAAGCACGGCACACAGCACCAATATGACAATGGAGAATTTCGAGAGTTTTCTGACCTGCATGACAGATACTACATTTAGTGAATTGCGTTTTAATAAATTTAACCCCACGAAGTTAATTCAAATATTTCAAAACACAAAAACCGGCAGGCAACATAGGTTCAGCATTGCCTTCAAACAAACACAAAAGCGGCTCGGCCAAGAAACTGACCGAGCCACTTTACACATTATTCAGATGGATGTGGTGCAAGGCAGATAATCGACAGACGCATCAGCGTCGTGCGGAGAACAACGAAGCGAAAGCCTTGTGCGATAGTGTGCACGGAGCACCACTTCCCCTTCGAGGGGACGGGAGGGGTCTAAAACAAGGGCCCGACTACAATTCAGACAAGTCAGTCTGAGCAGCCTCCACCACCGGAGATACAAGTATCTCCTGGAAGTCCTTCTGACCGGTACCGGCAGGAATAGCGTGACCGCAGATGACATTCTCCTTCAGGCCTTCGAGGTAATCGACACGGCCGCGGATGGCAGCCTCGCTGAGCACCTTGGTAGTCTCCTGGAAGGAAGCGGCTGAAATGAAGCTGTTGGTCTTCAATGCCGCACGGGTGATACCCTGAAGCACCTGACTTGCGGTAGCAGGCCTTGCCTCGCGGACAACGACCGGCTTGAGACCCTGCCTTTCGAGAGACGAGTTCTCGCTGCGAAGTTCCCTTGCAGTGATAATCTGACCCTCCTCGAAGCGCTGGGAGTCACCCGCCTCAACGACATAGAACTTGCCGTAGATATTGTCGTTGGTGTCCATGAAAGCCCACTTGTCAACAAGTTCGTCCTCAAGGAACTCCGTGTCGCCAGGGTTGTCAATCTGAACCTTGCGCATCATCTGGCGGACGATAATCTCGAAATGCTTGTCGTTAATCTTAACGCCCTGCAGACGATATACCTCCTGAATCTCATTGACGATGTATTCCTGAACCTTGATAGGACCGAGAATACGGAGCAGGTCGGTAGGTGAGACGGCACCGTCTGAAAGCCTCATGCCGGCCTTGACATAGTCGTTCTCCTGAACCATAATCTGCTTTGTAAGAGGCACGAGGTAGCGCTTCTCGACTCCGGACTTGTTACGGACGATAATCTCGCGGTTACCCCTCTTGACCTTGCCCATGAGCACCTCACCGTTAATCTCTGAAACAATCGCAGGATTTGACGGGTTACGCGCCTCGAAGAGCTCGGTGACACGAGGAAGACCTCCTGTGATGTCGTTCGCCTTTCCGATTGCACGAGGAATCTTGATGATTATGTCGCCGACCTTGACCTTGTCGCCCTCGCTTATCATTACGTGGGCGCCGACAGGCAGGTTGTACTGCTTCTTGATTTCGTTGTTCTCATCGACGATGAGCACGCTCGGGTTCTTGGACTTGTCACGGCCCTCGATGATGACCTTGTCACGGTTGAGAGAATACTCGTCGGCAGCCTCCTCGCGGAAGTTCTCGCCCTCGACCATTCCGTCAAAGCGAGCGACACCGTCAGTCTCGATGATGGTGATTGCGTTGTAGGCATCCCATTCGCAGATGAGGTCGCCCTTCTGAACCGTGTCGCCTTCCTTCTTGTAGAGGACTGAGCCGTAAGGCACGTCATACTGCGAGAAAGTGATGCCGGTGTTCTCGTCGATGATGCGGAGCTCGGTGGTACGGCTGACGACAACCGTCTGCTTCGTACCGTCGTCGAGAACCCTCTCGATTGTCCTGAGTTCCTCAAATTCAAGCTTTCCGTTATACTTGGAAGTGATGGAGCTGTCCGCAGCCGCACTTGACGCCGTACCTCCGACGTGGAAAGTACGGAGCGTAAGCTGGGTACCAGGCTCACCGATTGACTGGGCGGCGATGACGCCGACAACCTCACCCTTCTCGACCATCCTTCCTGAAGCGAGGTTACGTCCGTAGCACTTCGCGCAGACACCCTTGCGGGACTCGCAGGTAAGCACTGAACGGATTTCAACCTGCTCGATAGGCAGTGACTCGATGAGGTTTGCAAGGTCCTCGGTAATCTGCTCCCCTGCCGGAACGATGAGTTCTCCGGTAAGCGGGTTGAAGACATCGTGGACGGAAGTACGTCCGAGAATCCTCTCTCCGAGTGACTCGACGACCTCGTCCTTGCTCTTGATTGCAGTGGCGATGAGTCCCCTGAGCGTGCCGCAGTCCTCCTCGTTGATGATGACGTCGTGGGAGACATCGACAAGACGACGGGTGAGGTAACCTGCATCGGCGGTCTTCAACGCCGTGTCGGCAAGACCCTTACGTGCACCGTGCGTAGAGATGAAGTATTCGAGCACCGACATACCCTCCTTAAGGTTGGTGGTGATAGGGTTCTCGATAATCTCCGCTCCCTGCGCTCCGGACTTCTGAGGCTTCGCCATCAGGCCACGCATACCGCAGAGCTGCTTAATCTGCTGTGTTGAACCGCGGGCTCCGGAATCAAGCATCATATAGACAGGATTGAATCCCTGCTGGTCAGTCGAAATCTGCTGCTCGACAATCTTCGTAATCTTGTTGTCGATGCCGGACCAGAGGTCGATGACCTTGTTGTAACGCTCGTTGTTGGTAATGAAACCCATCTGGAAGTTGGACTTGATCTCTTCGACGGTCTTGTAGCCGTCCTCAATCAGCTGAGTCTTCTCTGCCGGGATGATGACATCACCGAGGTTGAACGAAAGGCCGCCCTCGAACGCCTTGCGGTAGCCGAGGTTCTTGATGTCGTCGAGGAACTGCGCAGTCCTTGAGACTCCGGTGTTCTTGATGACGACGGAAATAATCTTTCTGAGGGACTTCTTTCCGAGAATCTCGTTCACATAAGGGACCTCTGTCGGAACGAACTGATTGACGATGATACGACCTGCGGAGGTCTCCACCATCTCGGTTCCCTTCGAAAGGTCCATCTTGTCCTTAGGCAGACGGACGAGAATCTTCGCGTGTATGTCGATTGCCTTTTCGTTAAGGGCTATGATGACCTCCTCCGGTCCATAGAACTTCAGACCCTCGCCCTTGGCTCCCGGACGGAGCTTGGTGATATAGTAGAGTCCGAGCACCATGTCCTGAGATGGCACGGTGATAGGCGTTCCGTTGGCCGGGTTGAGGATGTTGTGCGAGCCGAGCATGAGAAGCTGCGCCTCCATGATGGCCGCGTTGCCGAGCGGAAGGTGAACCGCCATCTGGTCACCGTCGAAGTCGGCGTTGAAGGCCGTACATGCGAGCGGATGCAGCTGGATTGCCTTGCCCTCGATCATCTTAGGCTGGAACGCCTGAATACCGAGTCGGTGAAGCGTAGGGGCACGGTTGAGAAGAACCGGATGACCCTTCATCACATTCTCGAGGATGTCCCAGATTACAGGGTCCTTCCTATCGACAATCTTCTTCGCTGACTTGACCGTCTTCACTATGCCGCGCTCAATCAGTTTCCTGATGATGAACGGCTTGTAGAGCTCGGCGGCCATGAACTTAGGAAGACCGCACTCGTGCATCTTGAGCTCAGGGCCCACGACGATGACGGAACGGGCCGAATAATCGACACGCTTACCGAGGAGGTTCTGACGGAAACGTCCCTGCTTCCCCTTGAGGCTGTCGGAGAGCGACTTCAGCGCCCTGTTTGCCTCGCTCTTCACGGCGTTCGACTTCTTTGAGTTGTCGAAGAGGGAATCGACCGCCTCCTGAAGCATACGCTTCTCGTTGCGGAGGATGACTTCCGGAGCCTTGATTTCGATGAGCCTCTTGAGTCGGTTGTTACGTATGATGACCCTTCTGTAGAGATCGTTCAAGTCGGATGTCGCGAAACGTCCGCCATCGAGAGGAACGAGCGGGCGGAGATCCGGCGGAATGACAGGAATGACCTTGAGAATCATCCATTCAGGACGGTTGATTCCCTTTGACTCCTGGAACCACTTGACGATTGAAAGCCTCTTGAGAGCCTCTGCCTTCCTCTGCTGGGAAGTCTCGGTGAGCATCTTGGTGCGGAGTTCCTTCGCAAGGGCATCAATGTCAATTTCCTTGAGAAGCTCATAAATCGACTCGGCTCCCATCCCGGCCTTGAACTTGTCCGGATCGTCGTCAGGAAGGTTCTGATTGTCAGGATACTGCGCCAATATGTCAAGATACTCGTCCTCGGAAAGGAGGTCAAGCTTCTGAAGTCCGGTCTGGCCCGGGGCGGTCACGATGTACTTCTCGTAATAGATGACAGCCTCAAGTTTCTTGGCAGCGATGCCGAGAAGAGCCGCAATCTTGTTCGGAGCTGACTTGAAGTACCAGATGTGCGCAACTGGAACGGTGAGCTCGATGTGTCCCATCCTTTCCCTGCGGACTTTCTTCTCCGTGACCTCGACTCCGCATCGGTCGCAGACGATTCCGCGGTACTTGATTCTCTTGTACTTGCCGCAGTGGCACTCATAGTCCTTGGTAGGACCGAAAATCTTCTCGCAGAAAAGTCCGTCCCTCTCAGGCTTGTAGGTCCTGTAATTTACCGTCTCCGGCTTCAGGACCTCTCCTGAAGACCTTTCCTTGATGTCTTCAGGAGAAGCGAGAGCGATGCTGATTCTTTCGAAATTGCTTTTAACCTTGTTATCTTTATTAAAAGTCGGCATATTTCTAAAATTTCAAATTAACCGTAATTAGTCCAGCGTAACCTTGAGGCCCAGACCGCGAAGCTCGTGGAGGAGGACATTGAGCGACTCCGGAATGCCCGGGGTCGGCATGAGGTCACCCTTGACGATTGCCTCGTAGGTCTTTGAACGTCCGGTCACGTCATCGGACTTGACTGTAAGAATCTCCTGAAGGACATTGGCCGCGCCGAATGCCTCAAGGGCCCACACCTCCATCTCTCCGAAACGCTGTCCGCCGAACTGGGCCTTACCGCCGAGCGGCTGCTGGGTGATGAGTGAGTAAGGACCGATGGACCTCGCGTGCATCTTGTCATCGACCATGTGTCCCAGCTTAATCATGTAGATGACTCCGACAGTTGCAGGCTGGTCGAACCAGTCGCCCGTGCCGCCGTCCCTGAGATAGGTCTTTCCGAAACGAGGAAGGCCGGCCTTGTCAGTGTAGGCGCAGATGTCATCCAGCGACGCACCGTCGAAGATAGGAGTGGAGAACTTGAGTCCGAGCTCGGCTCCGGCCCACCCGAGGACGGTCTCGTAAATCTGACCGAGGTTCATTCGGGACGGCACGCCGAGAGGGTTGAGGACGATATCGACAGGCGTACCGTCCTCAAGGAACGGCATATCCTCGTCGCGGACAACCTTTGCCACGATACCCTTGTTACCGTGACGGCCGGCCATCTTGTCGCCAACCCTGATCTTTCTCTTTCTCGCCACATACACCTTCGCCACCTGAAGCACGCCGTTGGCAAGCTCGTCACCGACCTTTATCCTGTCGATTTCACGCTTTGACCTCGCCGCCTCTTCCTTGTAGGCGATGCAGTAGTTGTTTATGAGTTCCCTGATGAGAAGGTTGGTGTTCTTCTCGGAAGTCCACTTGCTGGTGTTGATGTTCTCATAGTCAATGTCACGGAGAACGGACATCTTGATGGTCTCGCCCTTAGGGATGATTTCCACACCGTAAAGGTCGCTGACGCCGGCACTCTTCTTACCTTCGGCAAGAACCGCAAGCTTGTCGAGGAACCGCGCCCTGAGAGCCTCGGCCTTGACATTGAACTCCTCCTCGGCCTTCTCGACACGAACCTTCATCTCGGCCTTGGCCTGACGTTTGTTGGCGCCAGCCTCCTTGCCCGCCTTCGAGTAGAGGGCGGTCTTGATGATGGTTCCGTCAAGGGACGGATTTGCCTTGAGGGAGGCGTCCTTCACGTCACCGGCCTTGTCGCCGAAGATTGCGCGGAGGAGCTTCTCCTCAGGAGAAGGGTCGCTCTCGCCCTTAGGGGTAATCTTACCAATCATGATGTCACCCGGCTCGATGTGCGCACCGACGCGGATGATACCGTTCTCGTCGAGATTCTTCGTCGCGTCCTCGCTGACGTTCGGAATGTCGGAAGTGAGCTCCTCCATACCGCGCTTGGTGTCACGGACCTCGGTGAGATATTCCTCCACATGGATTGAGGTGAGGACATCCCAGCGGATCATCCTCTCGGAAAGCACGATTGCGTCCTCATAGTTGTAGCCCTTCCAAGGCATGAATGCCACCTTGAGGTTACGTCCGAGGGCAAGCTCGCCGTTCTGGGTAGCATAGCCTTCGGTGAGAACCTGTCCCTTCTCGACCCTGTCACCCTTGCGGACGATAGGCTTGAGGAGGATTGTCGTGCTCTGGTTTGTCCTTCTATATATAGGAAGCTGATAGACGGTGATGTCGTCGTTGAAGCTTACGAACTTCTCGTCGTCGGTACGGTCGTACTTCACGTGAATCTCCTTGGCATCGACATAGACGACCTCTCCGCTTCGCTCGGCCATGACCTGAGTGCGCGAATCGAGGCAGACCCTCTCCTCAAGGCCGGTTCCCACGATAGGAGCCTCCGGGCTGAGAAGCGGAACCGCCTGCCTCATCATGTTCGCGCCCATCAAGGCACGGTGCGCGTCATCGTGCTCGAGGAACGGGATTAGTGAGGCCGCGACTGACGCAATCTGGTTAGGCGCCACGTCCATATAGTTGACCTCTTCCTTGGTAACCACAGGGAAGTCCGCCCCGTAACGGCAGAGGATTCGGTCTTCGAGAATGTTTCCGTTGTCGTCCATCTTCACGTTGGCGAGGGAGACCATCTGGTTCTCCTCCTCCTCGGCGCTCATGTACTGCCACCCGCCGCTGCTCAAATCGACCTTTCCGTTCTCCACCTTGCGGTACGGAGTCTCGATGAAGCCGAGATTGTTGATGCGGGCATATACGCACAGAGACGAGATAAGACCGATGTTCGGGCCCTCAGGAGTCTCGATAGGGCAAAGACGGCCGTAGTGCGTGTAGTGCACGTCGCGGACCTCGAATCCCGCCCTGTCCCTTGAAAGACCGCCCGGGCCGAGAGCCGAAAGACGACGCTTGTGGGTCATCTCCGAAAGCGGGTTGGTCTGGTCCATGAACTGGGACAGCTGGCTGGTTCCGAAGAACGAGTTGATGACGGAAGAAAGAGTCTTAGCGTTGATGAGGTCGGTCGGGGCGAACTGCTCGCTGTCCCTGACGTTCATCCTCTCCCGTATTGTACGTGCCATCCTTGAAAGGCCGACGTTGAACTGGTTGGCGAGCTGCTCGCCCACGGTCCTGATACGACGGTTGCTGAGGTGGTCGATGTCATCCACAACGGCCTTAGCGTTGATGAGCTGGATGAGATATTTGATAATCTCGATGATGTCAGTGTTCGTGAGCACACGCACATTGTCATCAATGGTTAGATTCAGCTTCTTGTTGAGACGGTACCTTCCGACATCTCCGAGGTCATATCTCTTGTCGGAGAAGAAGAGCTTGTCGATGACGTCCCTTGCCGTGGCCTCATCAGGCGGTTCGGAATTGCGGAGCTGCTTGTAGATGTAGGTGACGGCCTCCGTCTCGGTGTTCGTCGGGTCCTTCTGGAGAGTGTTGTAGATAATCGCATACTCGTTGACGTTCGCGTCCTCCTTCTGGAGAAGTATGGTCTTCACGTCGGTCTCCGCAAGCTTCTCTATCGTCTCCGGGCCGAGAATCTCCCCGCGCTCGACGATGGCGGTAGTTCTCTCCACCGGAATGACCTCTCCCGTGTCCTCATCGACGAAGTCCTCAATCCAGGTCTTCAGCACCTTCGCGGCGAGTTTCCTGCCCTGAAACTTCTCAAGATTCTCCGGAGTCACCTCGATTTCGTCGGCAAGTCCGAAGATGTCGATGATGTCCTTGTCACCGTTGAATCCGATTGCACGGAGCAGAGTGGTGACAGGGAGCTTCTTCTTACGGTCGATGTAGGCGTACATGACATTGTTGATGTCAGTCGCGAACTCTATCCATGAACCCTTGAACGGGATGATTCTGGCAGAATAGAGCTTTGTGCCGTTGGCGTGGATGCTCGAGCCGAAGAAAACGCCCGGCGACCTGTGGAGCTGGGACACAATGATGCGCTCTGAACCGTTGATGATGAACGTGCCACCCGGCGTCATGTACGGAATGTTGCCGAGATATACGTCCTGGACCTTCGTGTCGAAGCCCTCGTGGTCAGGATCACTGCATGAAAGGCGGAGTTTTGCCTTCAGAGGAACACTGTAAGTCTGTCCTCTCTCCAGACACTCTTCGATCGAATACTGCGGCGGGTCAATGAAATAGTCAATGAACTCAAGCTTGTAGCTGTTGCGAGTGTCTTCGATCGGGAAAATCTCCTGAAACACCTGATACAGACCTTCATTCTTCCTGTTCTCAGGGGTAGTCTCAAGCTGGAAGAAATCCCGGAAGGACTTCAACTGCACTTCAAGAAGGTCAGGATATTCAAGGAGAATCTTTGATGTTGCGAAGGAAATTCGCTGATTTTTAGTCTTTTGTGACATCTTCTGCCCTTATGATATTATTTAAGACATAAATACGACAAAAAGGTTTAGGGCCTACTTCGGACCCTAAACCTGAGATTGTTCCCCTCTGGGGAAGCGGGCGAAGTTATTTAACCTCAACTTCTGCACCTGCCTCTTCAAGGGCAGCCTTCAGTTCCTCAGCCTCAGCCTTGGATGCCTTTTCCTTGATTGCTGTAGGAGCCTTGTCAACAAGTTCCTTTGCTTCCTTAAGTCCGAGACCGGTCTTCTCGCGAACGACCTTGATTACGTTGAGCTTAGCCTGACCTGCGCTCTTGAGAACGACGTCAAACTCAGTCTGCTCAGCCGCTGCTGCCTCGCCTGCTGCCGCAGGACCTGCAGCTACAGCAACTGCAGCTGCCGCAGGCTCGATACCATACTCTTCCTTAAGAACGTTAGCAAGTTCCTGAACATCTTTCACAGTAAGGTTTACCAACTCTTCTGCGAGTGCTTTAATGTCTGCCATAATTAGTTAATATTTAAATTGTTGATAATTATTATTCATTTGACTTTTTCTCCTCAATCGCCTTCACGAGACCTGCGACAGTATTGCCGGACGCATTCTGGAGTGCAGAAATGACGTTGCGTGCAGGTGACTGGAGAAGAGTGATGATGTCACCGATGAGCTCTTCACGAGACTTGATGTTGCAGAGTTCTCCGAGCTTGTCAGCGCCAAGGAACGCGCATTCCTGAACGAAGGCGCCCTTGAGAACAGGCTTCTCCTCGCCGGCATCCTGAAACTTCTTGATGAGCTTTGCAGGAGCGTTCGGAGTGGTGGTGAACATGATGGCCGTAGGGCCTTCAAGTGCCTGATGGAGTTCGTGGATATCCTCTCCGAGTTCCTCGGTTGCCTTGATGAAGAGAGTATTCTTCACCACGCAGAGCTTGATGCCCTTCTCAAAGCACTCGCGACGGAGCTTGGATGTCTTCTCAGCATTGAGCCCGGAAATGTCCGTAATGTAGAAATTAGGAGTTTCCTTGAGCTGTGCTGAAATTGCCTCAATTACTTCGACTTTCAATTCTTTTCTCATAATTGTAATTCTTTATTCAGCACTGCCGATTGTTTTAACATCAATATGAATACCAGGACTCATTGTAGAGCAGATGGTAGCTGTCTGGAGATAGGTTCCCTTCAGAGTTGCAGGCTTGAGCTTGAGAATTGCTCCGAGCAGCTCGTTTGCATTGCCGAGAATCTGCTCGCCGGTGAATGAAACCTTGCCGATTGCAGCATGAACGATACCTGTCTTATCGACCTTGAAATCAATCTTACCTGCCTTGACTTCCTTGACGGCATTGCCGACTTCCATCGTGACAGTTCCGGTCTTAGGGTTAGGCATGAGGCCTCTCGGACCGAGAATACGACCGATTACGCCGACCTTAGCCATGACGGAAGGAGTACAGATGATGACATCAACGTCAGTCCAGCCGCCCTTGATCTTGTCGATGTACTCGTCAAGGCCCACATAGTCGGCTCCGGCTTCCTTCGCCTCGTTCTCCTTGTCAGGAGTACAAAGCACAAGGACACGCTTTGTCTTACCAGTTCCGTAAGGAAGGGTGACAACGCCGCGGACCATCTGGTTGGCCTTGCGCGGATCGACGCCAAGCTTCACATGAAGCTCGACAGAGGCGTCAAATTTAGTGAAGGAAACCGCCTTCACAAGCTCACATGCCTCGGCAAGCTTATACATTTTGGCCGAATCAACCTTGGCCGTAACCACTTTCTGGTTTTTTGTAAGTTTACTCATAGCGTGTGAATTTATTTGATGCCGGCCGGCTTCTCGCCACCGTCAATCTTTATACCCATACTTCTTGCCGTGCCGGCAACCATTGACATTGCGGACTCAATCGTGAAGCAGTTGAGATCCGGCATCTTGGTCTCGGCGATGGTCTTCACCTGATCCCAGGTGATTGTCGCAACCTTCTTTCTGTTAGGCTCCGCAGATGCTGTCTGAATCTTGGCAGCGTCCTTGAGCTGGATGGCTACAGGCGGCTGCTTCACCTCGAAGGTGAATGACTTGTCGCTATAGACAGTGATGACTACCGGAAGAATCTTGCCGGCGCTCTCCTGTGTACGAGCATTGAACTGCTTGCAGAAATCCATGATGTTCAGACCCTTCGAACCAAGTGCCGGTCCTACCGGAGGTGAAGGATTTGCTGCGGCGGCCTTAATCTGGAGTTTGATGAATCCAGTAATTTCTTTTGCCATAATAAATGATTATTCTTTAGTTACTTGGGTAAAATTGAGTTCGAGCAGAGTCTTTCTGCCGAAAATCATAACCATCACCTTGAGTTTGCTTCTGTCCTCGACTATCTCTTCCACAGTGCCGTCGAAACCGCTGAAAGGTCCATCCGTAATCTTGACCGCGTCGCCGACCATATAATCGACAAGCGTCTCAGCCTCGCTTCCGGCCTTCTCGTCCTGCTCACCGAGCAGCCTGCGCACCTCATCGTCACGCAATGGAATAGGCAGCCTCTCTTCCTGAACCTTCGCACCGTCCCTCTTGACTTCCCTCTTCTCTGTCAGGAATCCCGACATGTGGGGAACGTCGTTGCGGATGATGTACTGAAGTTCCGGAACAAGCTCCGCCTCGATGAGCACATAGCCCGGGAAATAGAGTCTCTCTGTGCAGACTCTCTTACCGTTGCGAATCTGATACACCTTTTCAGTCGGAACAAGAACCTGATTGACGAAATCCTTCAGACCAAAGCGCTCGATTTCCTTTTCGAGATACTCCTTGGCCTTCTTTTCCTTTCCGCCGGCAGTTCTGAGCACATACCACTTCTTTGAACTTTCACTCATGACGAAACGAAAATTAAAGGGTGTATATTGCCTTCATCAGGTACTGGAAAGCGGTGTCCATGGCAAGAATGACAATGGCGAAAATCACAGACGCCACCATAACGAGAATGGCGGAACTCTGCAACTTGTCCCAAGTCGGCCAGGAAACCTTTTTGGTCAGTTCATAGTACGACTCTTTGATGTAGTTAATGAATTTTTTCATCTTTACCTTTAATGGGTGCTGTCGGTTGGAAGCTTATGACGGCACCTGTTAAACTTTACCAAATCGTAACCTTTGATATTGGCAGGGGAAGCAGGATTCGAACCCACATCGACGGTTTTGGAGACCGCTGAACTACCCTTGTTCTATTCCCCTGTGAAAAGACGGGTGCCATCCCTGAGAAAGCGCCCGTCTATGAGTTGATTAGTCAAGAATCTTTGTAATCTGACCTGCACCTACCGTACGACCACCCTCGCGGATTGCGAAACGGAGACCTACGTTGATTGCTACAGGGTAGATAAGATCCACATTGATTGTGACGTTATCGCCAGGCATTACGACCTCTACGCCCTCCGGAAGAGTAATCTCGCCGGTAATGTCAAGCGTACGAAGGAAGAACTGAGGACGATAGTGATTGTGGAACGGCGTATGACGGCCACCCTCGTCCTTCTTCAGAACGTAAATCTCTGCCTGGAACTTCTCGTGAGGATGAATTGTACCCGGCTTTGCAAGTACCTGTCCTCTCTTGATTTCCTTCTTGTCGATACCACGGAGGAGGAGACCTACGTTGTCACCAGCCTCACCCTCGTCGAGAATCTTGCGGAACATCTCGACACCGGTAATGACAGTCTTCTTCGGCTCTTCGCCGAGACCTACGATTTCAACCTCGTCACCTGTGTGAACGACACCTGTCTCGATACGGCCTGTTGCGACAGTACCACGACCTGTGATTGAGAAAATGTCCTCGATAGGCATAAGGAACGGCTTCTCGTTGTCACGCGGAGGGATAGGAATGTAAGTATCGACTGCGTCCATAAGCTCCATAACCTTCTCCTCGTACTGAGGGTCACCGTTGAGGGCGCCGAGTGCAGAGCCGCGGATAACCGGAGCGTTGTCGCCGTCGAAGCCGTAGAATGAAAGGAGGTCACGGATTTCCATCTCAACGAGGTCGAGCATCTCAGGGTCGTCAACAAGGTCAACCTTGTTCATGAAAACGACGATCTTAGGGACGTTCACCTGACGTGCGAGAAGGATGTGCTCACGAGTCTGAGGCATAGGACCGTCAGTTGCAGCGACTACGAGGATTGCGCCGTCCATCTGTGCTGCACCTGTAACCATGTTCTTCACATAGTCGGCGTGGCCCGGGCAGTCAACGTGTGCGTAGTGGCGGGTTGCTGTCTGGTACTCAACGTGAGCGGTGTTAATTGTGATACCGCGCTCCTTCTCCTCCGGTGCGTTGTCGATGGAGTCAAATGAGCGAAGCTCTGAAAGACCCTTCTTAGCGAGGACGGTCGTGATAGCCGCCGTCAAAGTGGTCTTACCGTGGTCAACATGGCCGATCGTACCGATGTTAACGTGGGGTTTGTCTCTTTTAAACGTTTCTTTAGCCATACTTGTATGTTTTTTAAAAGTATTATGCAATATTATACACAAAAAAAGCAGAGCCGGTGGAGAGAATTGAACTCTCGACCTCTTCCTTACCAAGGAAGCGCTCTACCCCTGAGCTACACTGGCGTAGTTTTGAGCGGAAGACGAGGTTCGAACCCGCGACCCTTAGCTTGGAAGGCTAATGCTCTACCAACTGAGCTACTTCCGCTTTTAACAACCGTATGTCTAACAAAAAAGAGCCTCGAAGACTCTCCTTTGTGGGAGAAGATGGATTCGAACCACCGAAGGTGTAAACCAGCAGATTTACAGTCTGCCCCATTTGGCCACTCTGGTATTCTCCCAATATGTCAAGTTCCTTTCAGAACTTCAATATTCTGAAGTTTTTGAGCCGATGGAGGGAGTCGAACCCACGACCCCGAGATTACAAATCACGTGCTCTAGCCAACTGAGCTACATCGGCAAAAGGCCTGTTTCCCCGAAAGGGATTGCAAAGATAGGCAATAATTCTTATTCTCCAAAACTTTTTGCTCTTTTTCATTCAAAAATTGTCAGAATCCTCCGTTCCCGCCTTCAATTCCCGAAGCCAAAGCCAGCAGCGTCTCAAGAATCCGTCCGGAAGAAAGGCCGCACAGCTCACGCTGCTCCGCCTGGCTCGCCTGCGGGATGAACTCGTCAGGGATGCCTATCCCGCGAACCATGACATCGAGGCCGTTCTCGGCCACATATTCGGAAACTGCGCCGAACAGTCCGCCGACGACACATCCGTCCTCAACCGTGACAATCACGCGATGTCCCGCGCAGGCCTCGGCCAGAAGAGCCGAGTCGAGCGGCTTCACATACCTTATGTTATATAGGGACGGAGAATAGCCCTCCGTCTCGGCGAACTTCCCGATTGCATCCTTCGCCCTGTATGCGGAAGGGCCGGCGGCGATTACGGCGATTTCACGTCCATCCATGACGCGGACTCCATGACCCGGCTCCAGAATTTCATATCCGCTGCTCTTCCACGGCGCATTCTCCCCGCAGCCGCGCGGATAACGTATGATAAACGGCCCGCCTGAATGCTCCGAAGCCGTGAACATCATGTTCTTCAGTTCTACCTCGTCCGCAGGAACGGCTATTACGGCATTCGGAACGGAACGGTAGGCGGAGATGTCATAGCATCCGTGATGAGTGGCTCCGTCCTCCCCGACAAGCCCCGCGCGATCAAGACAAATCACGACGGGCAGGTTCTGAAGAGCGACGTCGTGGATAATCTGGTCATATGCACGCTGCGAGAAGGAGGAGTAGATGTTGCAGAAGGGACGGAGACCGCCGGCGGCAAGGGCTGCGGAAAATGTGACGGCGTGCTCCTCCGCGATTCCCACATCGAAGAAACGCTCCGGCATCTTCTCGGCCAGCAGGTTCATCCCGCAGCCTGAGGCCATGGCCGGCGTGATGCCGACAATCTTGGGGTTCCTCTCGGCAAGGTCGAGAAGCGTCGCGCCGAAGACATCCTGATAGCGGCTCACCCCGCCTTTGTTCGGGATGCGTTCGCCGGTCTCCGGGTCGAACATCCCGGGAGCGTGCCAGATGGCCTGCTGCCTCTCCGCCGGAGCATACCCCTTGCCCTTCTTGGTTATGATGTGGAGGACACGCGGTCCGCCGAGGGTGCGGATTTTCTGAAGGGTCGTGACTACCTGGGCTATGTCGTTGCCGTCAATGGGGCCGAAATAGCGGAAGCCGAGAGCCTCGAAGACGTCGCCGCCGGAGCCCTTGATTATGGAGTGCTTCGCGTTTGAAGTCCAGTTTCTGAGAGTCTCGCGCAGGCCGTTCTCCCCTATCGCGTTCCAGAGATGAGTCTTGATGCGGTTGTAGGTCGCGTTGGTCGTAAGGTGCAGAAGGTGCTCGTGCATGGCACCGAGATTCCTGTCAATGGAGAAATTGTTGTCATTAACAATCACGAGAAGATCAGCCTTGCTCGCGCCGGCGTTGTTCAGGCCCTCGTAGGCAAGTCCCCCAGTCAGCGCCCCGTCACCGATGACCGCGACAATCTTCTCGTCGCTTCCCTGAAGCCGCGCAGCGACGGCAAGTCCGAGTGCCGCGGAAATCGAAGTCGAGGAATGTCCCACGCCGAAAGCATCGAAAGGGCTCTCATCCATCTTCGGGAAGCCGCTGATACCGTCTTTCCGGCGGTTGTTGCGGAACGCCTCGCGCCGTCCGGTCAGAATCTTGTGGGCGTATGCCTGATGTCCGACATCGAACACGATCTTGTCGTGAGGCGTGTCATAGACCTTGTGAAGCCCGACGATGAGTTCTACCGCACCGAGACTTGAGCCGAGATGACCGGGGTTCACGGAGCAGCACTCTATCATATAGTCCCTCACCTCGGAACAGAGCTGTGCGAGCTGAGGGACGGAGAGATTCCTTATGTCTTCAGGCGAATTTATATTTTCAAGCATTTCTTCAACAATCTTTCATCAGGCAGCAAATTTCAGCGCCTAAAGTTTCGCAAGTTACAAACAATTTCCTAAATTGCAGAGTTTTTTCGCGCCGAAAATGAACGGGCGATACGCGATGTCGTCCCAATGCAGCGGAAAATTGCCTGAATATATAAAATACAAATATATGCAAAAGGTTTATAAACTAATGAATGACAATCCGGTAGCCCGGTGGGCTGTCCTGATTCTCGTCGCGTCGATGATGTTCTTCGCCTACATGTTCGTCGATGTCATGTCCCCTCTGAAGTCAACAATCGAAAAGAGCGTCGCCGACGGAGGCCTCGGCTGGAACAGTTCCGTTTTCGGGACATACGCGGCTTCGGAATATTTCCTCAACGTATTCTGCCTCTTCCTCATCTTCGCCGGGATCATCCTCGACAAGATGGGCGTCCGCTTCACGGGACTTCTCTCCGCGGGGCTCATGGTTCTCGGCGCGTCAATCAAGTTCGTCGGCATCTCGGACTGGTTCCGGACGACGGCGTTCTGCGGCTGGCTCGACAGCTGGTGGGTAGCGCTGCCGGGAAGCGCCAAGATGGCCTGCCTCGGCTTCATGATCTTCGGATGCGGCTGCGAGATGGCCGGAACGACCGTGTCAAAGGTACTTGCAAAATGGTTCAAGGGCAAGGAGATGGCGCTCGCCATGGGTCTTGAGATGGCAATCGCAAGGCTCGGCGTGTTCGCGGTGATGTGGATATCCCCTATCATATCGGCAAAGTTCCCGAATGCGGCAATCGTCGCGCCGCTCGGATTCTGTACCGCGCTGCTCCTGATTGGGCTCATCAACTACTTCGTGTTCACGGTGATGGACAGGAAGTTCGACAAGCAGCTCGCCGCAGCAGGAGAAGCCACCGAGGAGCACTCCGCTGAGGACGAGTTCCACATCAGCGACCTCGGCAGGATTTTCACCAGCAAGATGTTCTGGATTGTGGCCCTGCTCTGTGTGCTCTACTACAGCGCAATCTTCCCGTTCCAGAGGTATGCCCCTAACTTCATCGAGCAGACTCTCGGAGTGGATTCCGCGACGGCGGCACAGCTCTTCAGCGTGTTCCCGATACTCGCGATGTGCCTCACTCCGTTCCTCGGGGCATTCCTCGACTTCAAGGGCAAGGGCGCGTCGATGCTCATGCTCGGAGCAGTCATCATGATTGTCTGCCACCTGAGCTTCGCGTTCCTTCTTCCGGCGTTCCCGTCCAAGGGTCTCGCCCTGACGCTGATTCTCACGCTCGGAGTCTCATTCTCGCTCGTCCCGGCAGCCCTCTGGCCTTCAGTGCCAAAGATTATCGACGAGAAGATTCTCGGTTCTGCCTACTGCGTGATTTTCTGGGTTCAGAACATCGGTCTCTGCCTCGTTCCGCTGCTCATCGGCAACGTGCTCAACGCCACGGGAGGATATTTCTGGCCTATGATTATCTTCGCTTCGTTCGGCGTGCTGGCGTTCTTCTTCGCGCTGTGGCTCAAGGCCGAGGACAGGAAGAAGGGTTATGGACTTGAACTGCCAAATGTCAAAAAAGATGAATAAAAAATGGGGCGTGCTGGCGCTGCTTGTGGTGCCGATGTTCGCGTCCTATTTCTTCGACGATATGTTCTCGGCGGTGTCCCAGATTTTCAAGACTCCGGAATTGCTGGAGCTTGGATGGGACTCTGCCGACTACGGATTCTACGCCGGGGGATATTCGTTCCTCTGCGTGTGGGGCGGGCTTATATTCTGCGGAATGCTGCTCGACAAGTGGGGGGTGAGAATCACGGGGTCGATATTCGTCGGGATGATGACTGTGGGAGCCGCGATGGTGACCGCCGCAATTTCGGCCGGGCTTGCGCCTAAGGTCTCGCTGACAGTCTCATACATCGGCTGTATGCTGTTCGGGCTAGGGTCGGAGATTGCGGGAGTCGCGGTGACACGTTCGATAGCGAAATGGTTCAAGGGCGGCCCGATGGCGCTTGCGATGGGCCTTCAGTTGGCGATTGCCCGTCTGGGAACGGCCGCCGCGCTGCTGATTTCCCCCGTGCTCATAGCCGAACACACCGACGGGGCGATTTACAGGCTGTCCGAGACGAACCGACCCGCCCTTGTCGGCCTTGCGCTGCTGATGCTCGGATGCGTGCTCTGGGCTGTGTTCGTTGCGGTGGATGCGAGATTCGACAAAGGTTCGGGGAACATGAGTGGGGCGGCGTGCGCCGAAAAGGAGGCCGGACCAAAGAAGGAAGAAGAGGACAAGTTCCGGTTTTCGGACATATTCAGAATCCTCGGGAACAAGCGCTTTCTCATGATTGCGCTGTTGTGCGTGTTCTTTTACTGCTGCATCATCTCGTTCAAGAAATTCGCGACTTCCATTCTCATTCCGAGGTTCGGCATAGCGCCGGAAACGGCCGGAGTGATGGTTTCAATGATACCTTTCTTCACCGTCGTGTTCGCACCGCTCTTCGGCCTGCTGGTCGATAAGATTGGCAAGGGACCGCGATGGATGATTTCCGGAGCAATCCTGGTATTCATCGCACATCTGATGATTGCCTTCGCGCCTGCAAGACTGAGTATAGGAGGGACGATTGCAGACACGAGATTCCTTGGATATGTCGCCATCGGCATACTCGGAATAGGCTACTCGCTGCTCCCAGCCGCCATGTGGCCTTCGGTGCCGAAGATTGTTCCGGAGAAGAACCTCGGCACTGCCTACTCCCTGATTTACTGGATTCAGAACATAGGGCTGATGACTGTCCCGGTCGCGGTCGGAGCGATTTTCAAACGCTTTGGCGGGATTGAGGCGGCGATGAGGTCCGAGTACATCTTCATAACCCTTTCCATCGTCGCCATCATCATTTCCGCGCTGTTTGCGCTGTCGTCGAGGGAAGAGGGAATACAAGATAAAGTTTGAGTTGAATGAAATTTGTCTTATCTTCGTAGGCATCAACAAAACATCGGATGTATATGGACTACAAACTCATACCTTACGGAATTTCAGACTTTGCGCAGTTGCGTCGGGAAAACAAGTACTATGTCGATAAGACGACATATCTCCCGAAATTGGAGGAAGCGGGAAACTTTCTGTTTCTGATACGCCCACGCAGGTTCGGAAAGAGTCTGTTTCTGTCCATGCTGAAGCACTACTACGACATTGAAAACGCAGGCAACTTCGATGAACTCTTTGATGGACTTTATATTAAGGAATATCCGACTCCGCTCCGCAATTCGTTTCTTGTCCTGCATTTTGATTTTTCGCAAACAGGCGGTAATATCGATACGATTGAGGAAAATCTCGGGAATTATTTTTCTGTTGTCCTGAGTGTGTTTGCCCGTAAATATGAGAAATATTTTCATAACGGATTCGCGCAGGAGGTCAACAGCAAAGCATCATATCTTGAGAAATTCGACTGGATTGTACAATACGCGAAATACTACAACCGGCCGCTATATCTTATTGTCGATGAATATGACAACTTCACCAATACGGTGCTGAATGTCAAGGGAGAGAAGGTCTATCATGCGATGACACACGCGGAAGGGTTCTACCGAGATCTGTTCAAGAAATTCAAGCCAAATTTTGACAGGATTCTCATGATGGGAGTCAGCCCCGTCACGATGGATGATGTCACAAGCGGCTACAACATAGCCACAGCCCTGACCCTCGACCCCAAATTCAACATGATGCTCGGTCTGAGCGAGACGGAGGTCAGAGAAATGATTCGCTACTATCAGTCAGTCGGGGCTCTGAAAGCCGAAGAGGAAACGCTGATTGCCGAGATGAAGCCGTGGTATGACGGATATTGCTTCGCACCGGAATCCTTGGACATTGACCCGAAGATGTTCAACACGGATATGGTCAGCTACTACCTGCGCCACTACATCAGGAACGGCGCGGCTCCGGCAGAAATGCTTGACAGGAACACGGCGACAGACTACAAAAAGCTGGACAGGCTCATTCGGTTGGACGACATTGACGGCGACCGCAAAGGAATACTGCTTGAAATCGCTGAAAACGGACAGACGGTCGGAAATGTCCAGCCGTCCTTCCCCGCTCATCAGCTGATGCTCCCGAATATGTTCAGGAGCCTACTCTATTACTATGGAATGCTGACCATTACGGGAACCGACGGCAGCGACACAATCCTCGGAATCCCGAACAACAATGTCCGAAGGCAATACTATGACTACCTTGTTGTTGAATACGGAAAAATCAAACCCATTGACACGGACGCGCTCAACAGATACTTCAAGGAAGCGGCTATTCGCGGAGCATGGCAGCCGATGCTGGAATACATCTGCCGGAAATACGACGAGACGACATCGGTACGCAGCCTGATTCAGGGAGAGAGGAATCTGCAAGGCTTCATGACCGCATATTTCAGTCTATCCCCATATTATAAGATAAATCCGGAGATGGAGATGAACCATGGTTACTGCGATTTCTTTCTGATGCCTGATTTCAACCGCTGCCCGACAACAGCCCACAGTTATATAATCGAACTGAAATATCTCACCAATGATGCATCCGAGGCAAAGGCACTTGCACAATGGAATCAGGCGATTGAACAGATTAAAGGATACACCGTAGGAGAAAAGCTGCGGATTCTCGCTGCCGGAACAACCCTGCACGCCATTGTCGTTCAAATAAAGGGATATCACCTGCTCCGGATGGAGGAGGTTTAGCCTAGCCCCCAAAATTTGCGGATTCTGACGTTTTCGGGGTTTGAAAGTTTGCGAATTTTGGCATCTTTTTACAGAAAGTCTTGATAATCCGAGGATTACGAATATCCGCGCATCATTAAGTCAATTCTATAAATACTCAAAAGCAAACAATCATGTCAGGAAGAGTCTAATCCCCGATTGCAGGCGAAACAGTCTCCAGCTGTGTGGGGGATAATGAACAAGGACGGCGGCCGGGGTTCCCGGTCGCCGTCTGTTGTGACATAGGGGAAGATAAGCTTACGAGATTATCTTCACATTCTTGACTTCCCATGTAGGGGCGCATGATGTTGTGCTGACATATTTGAAGGCTATCTGAATCTTGCAGCCGTCAAAGGCGCTCAAATCAACGCTTGTATCCACAAATGTCCAAGAGCTGCCGTTCGGATATGTTTCAATCGTCAGAGGTGTCCAGTTCTCATCACCGACCTTTCTCGCAAGTACAAAGATATGCTCCGCCTTGTTGCCCGTCTTGACAAAATTAAGCGCGTGCGTGAACATCAACACCGTACTCTTTGCTCCTTCAAGATCTATTTCCGGAGAAATAAGAAGAGACTCCGCAGCCTTGTTGGAACCGCTGACATACGCAGAGGCCTTCATATATTTGTTGCTCGTATCCGCTTTCCAAACATAAGTCAGCCCCGAACTGAGGGTAACATTCTCAATCGTGAACTTGCCCTGAGTTGCAAACGATTCCTCAAAATAAACCTTTGCCTTACGCTCATGAGTAAGAGCGACCTCGACGCTGTTGCCGCCCGGCACTGAGATCACGAGAGTTCCGGTAATGGCGTCAGTATCCGAAGTATTCGCAGAAACCGGCTTCACTGACACTTTCAGCCCCTCAACGGTTGCGGCGAAGTGAGTTGATTTCGTATAGACGGAAACCGCCTCGATTTTCGTTCCCACGACAGTGATTGTCTTGGCCGAAGTTTCCTCGCCCTTCCAGGTGAGCTCGGCAGGGTCAACACTGAGGATGACAGGGTCTTCGGTGTTGGCGAAGGCTGCGACGTCAGCTGCCGTGTTCGGGTAGATGACAGGCTTGCCGTTGTTGGTCTTTGCCACTCCGGAGATGTTGCCCTTCGTGGTTGAGCCGATGAAGTTCTTGGCCCAAGAGCAGGTCTTGTAGGTGCTTACGGTGAATTTGGCATCGCCCTCCACAGCCTTGAAGTTTACTACCGCATTGCTTGACTTGCCGTCGTTCCATACGGTTGCGGCAGCGATTCCGTCAGGGGTCACGTCCTTCACGGTCACGAACATTCCGGCATACTTGGCAATATCCTCAGCCGCAATCACCGGTGTTGTGAAGTCATTGCCGGACCCAAGAACCTCAATCGTTCCTCCCGTAACCTGATACATTCCGTTGTTCACGCCACAGGCAGCATCCACAAGACTGAGCTTAACCTTGTCTCCGACGGCGAATCCCTTCTGGAACGCATTGCCGTAGCAGAGAACGCCCGTGCCGGCTTCGCCCGTGCCGTCCTCAATCGTGATGCTCTTGTAGAGGTTGTTGTCGGCGTTGATTGCCGTAACGATACCCTCGACGAAGTTGCCCGCAAGGCTGAGGCTCGTCTCTGCCTTAGTGTCGTTGAGGTACTTGACAAGGTCTGCGACCTTGAGTGTGGTCACCTCCGTTCCGAGAGTGGTGAACTCAACGGCAGCGGACTCGTGGACAGCGCCCTCGTAGTCAAGATATGCCGCGATGGAGTATGCAGTCGCAGGCTCGAGTGCAACCGCGCCTTCCTCAGTGCCTTCCGTAAAATCGAATGAGAGCTTGCCGTCCTCAGGAACGGTGAGTGCAATCTTCTGCGAAGCCTTGCCCTTGCGGAGAATGAATCCGGCCCCGTCAAGAGGTTCGATGCCGCCATAATTGTAGGAAGCGGAAACGGAAGCTGTCTTTGCAGTCACCTTGGAAAGCGTAACAGGATTCCACTTAAGTTCGTCCGCCCTCGGCTCCTGCTCATCCTCGTAGAGGTAAGGGAGATTCTCGCTACCGCCCAACTGGCAGGTTCCATAGCTCGGAGCGAACTCGAACCATGTACCGCCCTTCTCGATTTTCGCGTGACCGTCCTCAGTAAAGCTTACAGCCCAGGCGTTGGCCGTCTTGTCATCAGCCGTAACGTTGAATGAGGCATAGGAACCGCTCTTGTAGAGGTAGCGTCCGTCGGCCAGCTGCTTAACCTTGAAC
>CAKUPC010000021.1 GCA_934675095.1 uncultured Bacteroidales bacterium
TCCTAATTCCGGAAAGTGCCTGCGGCCGTGTTCCGTCATCTCTGCGTCTCGTTGTTCGGATTCGGCTGAATCTCCTTGTTCGCCTCGATTTCCACGCCCGGAATCGGGAATATGAAGTCGTCGTTCGGATACTCCATAAACTTTACCGTCGCGGTCGAGGCCTCGTCCCTTTCAAGATTCTCGCGCAGACGGGTTATGTCCCAGAGCCGGAAGCCCTCGTGGTAGAGTTCCTTAAGCCTCTCTCGTTCAACAATCGCTGCAAGTTCCTTCGCGTCCGAAAAGGCCGGCATGCATGAGGCTTCCGGCAGCCCCGTGGCCCTTGAGCGTAGAGCGGCTATGTCGGCGGCCGCAAGGTCAAGGTCCCGGCCAAGCGCACAGCGGGCCTCGGCGCGGATGAGATACATTTCGGAGAGCCTCGACACGAAGACATCGACCGCCTTCTCCTTGTCAGACACGTCTTCGAGTATGGTGTATTTCATCGAGCAGCCCTTGGAGCCGGTCCGGCCGTCATAGTTCAGGAGGCTGTAGCGGACATCCGGATGCGCGGAGTCCTCGTCGGCCAGGAAAATGTCAAGCAGCTTCTTCGACGGAAGCAGATAGAAGCTCTGATAGTCAAAGGCTTTCGTCAGGTCGCGTGACTCGTTGTAGCCGTCGAGCGCGAGGATAGTCTCCGTGCCCCGGTTGTTCACGCTCGTGAACATATCGAAATATCCCTCTCTCGGAGTGAGGCTGAAGCCGTAGTCCTCAATGACGTCGGAAGCGGAGCCGAGCGCCTGCTCATAGTTCCCCATATAGAGATGAACCCTTGCGCGAAGAGCCTCCACGGCCGCCTTCGAGACATAGTGCGTGTCCGGTGACTTGTCGTCGGGGAGGAGGGAATATGCGGCCGCGAGGTCTTCGAGAATGAAGGCGTAGGTCTCGCGTGCCGAAGACCTGACGATGGATGCGTTAAGATTCGGAAATGACCTCATGACCACAACCCCGAGATGCGACGCGTCGTGGGTGTAGCCGTAGTGCTGGCTGTAGCAGAGGGCGAGGTCGAGTGTGGCTAGCGCCCTCAGATAATGGGCCTGCGCAATCTGGCTCTCGACCTCCTGCTTCCTGAGCGGGTAGCGTTCGGTGACCTGAGGCGCGTAGTCTATGACCTCGCAGGCATTCAGCACAATCTCGTAGGCCGACTTCCAGACGAAGCCTATCGGGGTGGCGTTGTAGGACTCCGAGAGGTCGAAATTGTAGAGGTAGGACCACGCCGAGCTTTCCGCCGCGTTCATCGTCACCAGATCCCCGCAAATCTCCGGGTAGAGAATCATGTATTTGTCCGTCAGCGTGTTCATCAGCGAATAGCAGCCTGTGACCGCCGCCGTAACACTCTCCGGCGAGTCATAGAACGACTCGATGTCGCTCTTGCCGATTTTCTCCACCTCCAGGAAATTGCAGGAGGAGGCGCAGAGGCAGGCGAGCACAATGGAATGTATGTAAAATATCTTCTTCATGTCAGAACTGGCAGTTAATTCCCAAGGTTATCGTCCTGTTACGGGGATAGCCGTACATCATCGTCTTGTATGAATTCTCCCCGGCCTTCATGTCCGGCGTGAAAATATAGACGTTGTCGCACACGAGCGAAAAGCCCATGCCCTTCATCTTCATCCGCGAAACTATCCTCTGAGGCATATTGTAAGTCAGGGATATGCTCGCGAGGTCGAAGTTAGTCCTGTTGTAGAGATGTCTGGAAGAGGTCATCTGCGACTTTGTTGAGACCTGCGAGACCTTCGGCAGCAGAGCCTTCTGTCCGGGAGTCGTCCAGCGGTACTTATAGACCTCCACGGCCTGGTTCCCGTTGCTGGAGGTGATGTCGTAGCCGTCGGCAATCATCTGTCTCGCATAGGTGGCGAGAGCCCATCCCCCGATGGAATAGTTCAGCTGGACGCGGAGGCTCAGGTTCCTGTACTGGAACTCGTTGATGAACCCGCCGAAAACCACCGGATTGCGCGACTTGTCCGCCATCAGCCTCCTGTTGGAGGTGTTGTAGGTCTTTGTCAGGTCGCCGTTAAGGTCGTACCACATGGCGGAGCCGTCCGTAGGATCGACGCCCGCCCATTCCACGAGATAATAGACATTCTTCTCGTAGCCGGCCTTGTTGGCATATTCCCCGTAGCTTGTCAGCATATCGTTGTAGAGTTCGAGTATGCGGTTGCGGTTGTGCGCCATGTTCAGGGTGGAGTACCAAGTGAAGTCGCCCCGGCGGATGTTAGTCGTGCGCAGGTCAATCTCCACGCCCTGATTGCGCACCGCACCGATGTTCGCATAGACCTTGTCGGCCGACACTGCGCGGGAGACATAGACATTCGAGAGGAGATTGTCCGTAGTGTTGTTGTAGTACTCGATTTCAAAGTCGAGGATGTCCTTCAGCTCAATCCTCGTTCCGATGTTGAACTTCGCCGTCGTCTCCCACGAAAGTCCGGGGTTAGGGACGCTGGAAATCGTCGCTCCGGACAGCCTGCCGTAGCTGAACGAGTCGGAATAGAGATAGCTTCCCTTGGCCACGGAAGTGTCCAGCCTCGAATTTCCGTCGATTCCGTAGGATGCCTTGAGCTTGAGCATACGGATAAGGTCAGAATTGAAAAACGCCTCCTTGTGGATGTTCCACGACGCACCCACGGACCAGAAGTTCGCCCAGCGGGCATATTTGCCGAAGTTCGAGTTGCCGTCGCGGCGGTAGTTCGCGGAAATGTAGTAGCGCGAGTCGTAGGAATATGAGGCGCGGCCTATCATCGACAGCCTGCGGTCCGGAGAGGTGCCGCTGGATGCCAGGACAGTGGATTTGTCGGCGTAGGAGATTTCCTTGATGTTGTCCGTCATGAATCCCTGTGCGCTGGCGTTGAGATACTTGTTGGTGTGGCTGTAGAGTTCGAGGACGGCGAGCGCGGAGACGCTGTGCTTGCCGAACCGGCGGCTGAAGTTGAGCCGGTTGACGTTCTGCCACGACATATAGTTGGCGTCGCCCCTGCGTGAATACCCGACCGCCTCGCCTGCCGTATTCATTCCTTCGAGGGTCTTCTTTGAATAATATATGTCCTCGTGGGAATGTGTGAGGTCGAACGCGAAGAGGGAAGTGAAGTCAAGCCCTTCGATTATGTGGAAGGCGAGCTGTCCGTTTGCCTTGACATATATGGACGTCTGGGTGTCATCTCCCTCCTCCCTGTTCGGTATCTTGTTGTAGGTAAACTTCTTGACAGCCCAGTCCGAAAGCGACTGGTCCCAGATCTTGTAATAGAGCCGGTAGCTGCCGTCGTCGTTGTAGGGCGAGAGAACAGGGGAGAGCTCAAGGTAGGACTTGTCTATGCTCACGATGTTGTTCACGTTGTAGGAGCCGTTGAGCCCGGCCGTGAAGTCCAGCCACTTGGCTATGCTGTAGCTGTTCTTGCTGCTGAGGGTGAATCTCTGCTGGTCGTCCTTTCTGACCGTGTGCTTTTCACGGTAATATGAGACAGAGGTGTAGCTGGACGACCTCTTCGTGCCTCCGCTGAGGGAGACGTTCGCATAGATGTTGTTGCCCAGGCCTATGCATTCGTCATACCACGAGGTTGATGTCGTGCTGTAGGAGTTCATGTCGTTGTCCTGAAGAGGGAAGTTCTCCATCGTGTAGCCTGAATTGAGCCACGCCTCCTTCGCCACCTCCATATATTGAGAGGCGTTCATCATCTTGAACATCGTCGATTTGTCCGCGGCGACGACTCCGAAGTTCAGTTTCGCCGAAACGCTGAGCGGACGGTTCCTTCCTCCCGATTTCGTGGTTATGAGTATGACTCCGTTCGAGCCGTTAGAGCCGTAAATCGTCGTCTGGTCAGCGTCCTTCAGCACCGTGATTGATTCTATGTCATCCGGGTCGAGAAAAGACAGCGGTCCGACGGTGCTCGACATCCCGGCCATCTGGTTCGTCCGGCCGCCCGTGTAGAACTGCACTCCATCGACAATCCACAGAGGCTCGCTCGAAGCGGCGAGGGAGGCGTCGCCGCGCACCCTCGTGTTGAAGCGCGAGCGCACCGTAGAGGCATAGTCGGCGTTGGGAGAGACCGAAAGACCCGGGACAAGTCCCTGAAGCATATTCTCCACACGTGTCTTGGGCTTATCGACCAGCGCGGCTGAATTGACCTGAAAGGCCGAGCCCACCATGTCCTCGCGTTTCTGTGCGGTGCCGTATGCCCCGACGATGTAGGAGCCGTCAAGTTCATTGTCCGGAAGGAGCTTCACATTCAATGTTCCGCCTTCCTGGTCCGCGCTGAACTCCTGCGAGACCATTCCGAGGTATTGGAAAATAAGGGTTGCGCCTTTCTTCGACTTCGGCGCGGCAATGGAATAATGCCCGTCAATGTCCGTACTGACGCCCGTGGATGTCCCTTTATAATATACGAAAGCACCGACTACAGGTTCTCCTGTGTTGTCGGTCACCTGTCCCGAATAGGCTCCCGACTTTCCGTCAGAGGAACCTGAAGCCTGCCCGTATGCTGCCCCCCCCAATGACAGGAAAAGGACAATAACGAGTGATATGTAAATTGAAACTCGTTTTATCTCAGTCATAACCACATTCTTACACTACTTTCAGCCTGCAAAAATACGAATATTGATTATAATTTGCAAGTATTTGATACGGAGACGGCACAGGGAACCAGGCGCGACAATGTCGTCATTCCTGGCCGGAGGCGTCCCGGCGACGGAACTCCGCGACGGTTATAGCGGTCGCCACCGCCGCGTTCAGCGATTCGGAAGTCTGCGCCCCGGCTGGCCATGACGGGATGAACAGGCGTTCCACGATTCTTGCCCCGAGACTGGGTGAGATGCCGTTTGACTCGTTCCCGATGACGATTACGGCAGGGGAGTCCGCACCAGTGGAAAGCGGACGGCGGTAGATGTCCTGCCCGTCGAGGAATGTCCCATAGAGCTGCCCGCCGGCTTCGGAGACCGCATCGGCGAGCGCGAGCATATCGCAATAGTGGAACTTCACGCGGAAAATCGCGCCCATTGTGGCCTGCGCCACTTTCGGATTGAAAATCTCGACGCTGTCCGGGGCCGCGAAGACCGCGTCAATCCCGAACCAGTCCGCGATTCTGATTATCGTCCCGAGGTTGCCAGGGTCGCGGATGCTGTCCAGCGCGAGGAACAGCCCTTTGGAGCCGAGCACGTCCTTGATGCCGGCGATACCGTCGATTCTGACATTTTCGGGCTTTCTGACTACGGCAAGCACCGGAGACGGCGACGAGAGCGACGAGATTCTCGCCATCGCGTCCGCTCCGATTTCCTCAGTCCTCCATATCCTTTCCACCTCAAATCCCGATTTTACGGCCTCCGCGACCATTTTCTCGCCTTCCACGACGAACACTCCGTACTCGTCCCTGAACTTTTTCTGCGCCAGAGAGCGGAGATATTTGATTTCACTGTTCGACATCACGCCCATATTCAATGTATTTTTTAGGGACACATATATTCCCGAAACGTGCAAAGTTAAAAAATATTCGTTTTACAATGGGGATATATGCGTATAAATCCATAACTTTGCATCGTATGTGCCCTGTCGGGCGATATGTTTTCGCGACATTTTGCAAAACGAGGTTTATGAGACACGGGATTCTGGGATATGCGTTCATTCTGTTTCTCGCCGTCATCGCGACGGCGTGCAGCACGACGCGTGTTCTCGGAGACGGAGAGTACAGCCTTGCCGGCACGAAGGTGAACGTGACGAACAGGACGAAGGACTTCAAGGAATCCGGGCTGACCGCGTACATAAAGCAGAAGCCGAACTCAAACTTTATCTTCGGATGGAATCCGTTCGTGAGCGTCTATAACTGGTCCAATGGCAAGGGGAAGGGGTGGGACAAGTTCGTGCAGAAGCTCGGCGTCGCGCCTATTGTCTATGACCCGGAGCTTGTCGGGGAGTCGGAGGAGAACCTCCGCAGGCATCTCGAATACATCGGCTACTACGGTTCCACGGTTGATTCCCGGATTCGGGTGAAGAAAAAGAAGGTCTATGTCACCTATGACATCACGCTCGGGGAACGCTACCGGATTGACAGTATCTCCTTTCAGCTGCCTCTGCGGGGCGAGCTTGCCTCGGACTTTATGGCGGATGTGCCGAACTCGACCGTGAAGGCGGGGGACTGGCTGTCGGAGTCTGCTCTTGAGGCGGAGACTGTCCGCGCAAGCGCGGTGCTTCGCGACAAGGGCTATTACACTTTCAACAAGAACTATTTTTTCTGCGAGGCCGACACGCTCGGAACTCCCGGACGGGCGCGTCTGCAGGTAAGCCTGAACGAATACACGCGAAACGAGATGCCCAAGGATGCCTCTCCGTTCAGAAAATTCAGCTTCGGCGAGGTCAGCATATCCTATCCCTCCAAGCTGAAGGTGCGCGGCGGCCTGCTCGAAGAACTCACGGCGGTCCGCCCCGGGGACACCTACAGCGAGAGCCTCGTGAACCGGACATATTCCCGTCTGTCGTCACTGAGGATGTTCTCAAGCGTCAACATCGGCGTATCTCCGGCCGACAACAGCACGGTGAACTGCAACATAAGCCTGATGCCATCCAAGCTTCAGGGGTTCAAGGTCAATCTTGAGGCCTCGGTGAACTCGTCCGGACTCTTCGGGGTGTCGCCGCAGCTTTCCTACTATCACAAGAACATCTTTCACGGAGGAGAATGGCTCAACCTCGGCTTCATGGGCAACTTCCAGTTCAAGTTCAACGACAGCGTCCGCTCCAACGAGTTCGGAGTCAGCGCCGGACTGAGTTTTCCGAAGTTCCTCTTCCTGCCGTACAGACTCTTCGAGGGCAGCATCCCGCGCACGGACATCAGCGCTTCCTCCAACAATCAGAGCCGCCCGGAATACACCCGCAACATCATATCCACCTCGCTCGGATTCAACGGCAACGCCCGTTCCCGCTTCTACTATCAGGTCTATCCGCTGCAGCTCAGCATCATCCACATCTTCAACCTCGAATCCTCCTTCCTTGACAACCTCAAGAGCGACCCGTTCCTTCAGAACGCCTACAGGGACCACTTCGACCTCGGTGCCGGCGGAACCCTCTACTGCACGACGAATTCGGATGTGAACCCGAAGACCACTTATGAGTACGCGAGGCTTCAGACAGACATTTCCGGCAATCTCCTGAGCATTTTCAAGCCGCTCATGTCCAAGGACGGCAACGGCTCGGGAATGATCTGGAACACGCCGTATTCGCAGTATGTCCGTGCGGAGCTTACTCTCGGCAAGACGTGGCGCTTCGGCAAGGACGACAGGCACGGGTTTGCGACAAGGGTGCAGGCCGGCGCCGGATATGCCTACGGGAACTCTTCCGCGCTGCCTTTCGAGAAGCATTTCTATGCCGGAGGCGCGAACAGCATGCGCGGATGGCAGGCACGCAGCCTCGGTCCCGGGCTCGCCGCGAAGGACACGACTTTCGTGATTCCGAACCAGACGGGCGACATGAAGCTGGAGGCGAACGTCGAGTATCGTTTTCCGATGTTCTGGATGTTTTCCGGGGCGGTGTTCATCGACGCCGGCAATGTCTGGAACCTGAAGACCGCCGCATCCGACAGCAGCGATGACGGTTCACGCCCCTCGCACATCACCGGCGCCACTCTCTGGACGGGCATGGCAATGAACTGGGGACTCGGCCTGCGCCTCGACCTCGATTTTCTCATCCTCCGCATCGACTGGGGACTTCGTCTGCACGACCCGGCCCGCAAGCGCGGCTCCTGCTGGCTCCAGCCCGAGCAATGGTTTCAGAAAAATGGCTATGCCCTACACTTTGGCGTGGGCTATCCGTTCTAGCGAACGGATAACCGGGGCCCTAACCCTCGCTTAGCTATTATGCGCCTTTGATATGAAACGCATGATGGTTTCGGCATTCGTCTCCATGCATTCGGCGACAATTTCAATAGGTATTCCTTTGTTGAGCATGTTGGTTGCCGTTTTTGTCAATGCTTCTTCCCGGCCTTCGCTTCGAGCGGCCTTAAGCATTCCTTTCATTCTGAAGTCTTCCATAATTGTTCTGACATATATGTGTTTTTGTTCGCTGTTGAAATTTGCGACCAGGGCCGCGCTGAACAATTTAAGCATAACCTTATCTTTGACCCATTCGGGAATGTCTTTTATGCTTCCCATATGCCTGAACATGTAGCACCAGCGATCAAGGTCGGTCACGCACTGCTCAGGCGTCTTGTCGAAATAACACAACGAGGCGAATATAATACAAATTGTTGAAGGAGCAACCTCATTCGTGAACTTTTCCATCATCGTATAGAACGAATAAAGCCTATGCGCGTACGAGACACCGTCCTCATCTCTTGGCTCGCTGTCCAAAAGCACAATTACATAGACTGGCTTGAGGTCGCGGTTCTCACCTCCTCTCTTCATGTTGTCATAGTAAATCCTGCTAGCATAGCCCATGAACCTTTTGAATAAATCATCTTCGCTGCACCTTTGTACCTCAATGTCGAACGACACGCCATTCTCATCAACGGCACATAAATCGACGATTGAAGTTTTTCCGCCGATGCGGTTCGGCATATACTCCGCAGATTTGAGCCGGATGCTTTTAGCCGTCCTTTCTCCTTGAAGCATGACATTTATGAGTTCGACGAGCAACTCCTCATTATCTCGGCTTGTAAAGACTGTTTTGAAACCGGCGTCAGACAGCAAATCGACAAAGACGCTGTTGTCAAGGATTTTCTGCCCGATTTCATCTAAATCAGAGGGGGTGTCAAAGATTTCTTTTTTCTCTTCCATATCAATTTTTTCATCAATCATACGATTTATCCTAGTCAGATGTCATCGCAATATTCGGAAGAAAAACTCAAAACATATTTGAGTTTATAAAAAGAAACGCAAAATTTTTTATCTTTTTTGAAATCAATAAATTTATTTTGATAGAAATTTTTATTTCTTGTAGTATTTCGGCCAGAGGGCGGAGAGGCGGGCGGAGAGCTCAGCTTCCTTTTTGTTGTCGGCGGGGTCGTAGAGACATGTGCCCGAGAGGCCTTCGGGCATGAATTCGAGGTCGGTGAAGTGGCCGGGATAGTCGTGGGCATATTTGTAGCCGTCGGCGTAACCCAGTTCTTCCATCAGCTTGGTCGGGGCGTTCCTCAGGTAGAGCGGGACCGAGGCGGTCTGAGTCCGTCCGGCCAGTTCGAGCGCCTTGTCGATGGCGAGATAGGCCGAATTGCTCTTAGGAGAGGTCGCGAGATAGATTGTCGTCTCGGAGAGCGGGATGCGGGCTTCGGGCATGCCTATGCTGTGGACTGTCTGGAAGCAGGCATTAGCAAGCAGCAGGGCGTTCGGGTTGGCGAGACCTATGTCCTCCGCCGCGAGTATGCAGAGCCGACGCGCGATGAAGAGCGGGTCCTCGCCGCCCTTGAGCATCCTTGCAAGGTAATAGACGGCGGCGTTGGGGTCGGAGCCCCGCACGGACTTGATGAACGCCGAGATAATGTCGTAGTGCATCTCGCCGCCCTTGTCATAGATTGCCATGTTCTCCTGAAGGCTGGCTGTCACAAGCGCGTTGTTGAGCACAATCTCGTCTCCGGGTTTATGTGCGGAAACTATTATATCTATGATGTTGAGCAGCTTGCGGGCGTCTCCGGAAGAGTAGCGGAACAGGGCGTCGGTTTCATCCACGCGGATTTTCATGCTCTTCAGGACGGAATCCTCGGCAAGTGCGCGGACCAGCAGTTCGTTCAGGTCCTCCTTCCCGAGAGACTTGAGCACAAACACCTGACAGCGGGAGAGAAGGGGAGTTATGACCTCAAACGAGGGGTTTTCTGTTGTCGCGCCTATCAGCACGACCGTCCCGTCCTCCACGGCTCCGAGAAGCGCGTCCTGCTGCGACTTGCTGAAACGGTGAATCTCGTCGATGAACAGCACCGGAGCCACGCCACGGCTGAAAAGTCCCTGAGACTTGGCCTTCTCGATGACCTCGCGGACTTCCTTCACTCCGGCGCTCACGGCCGAAAGCGTGAAGAAATCCCGCCCTGCCGACTTCGCCACAATGTTCGCGAGAGTCGTCTTTCCCACTCCCGGAGGCCCCCAGAGAATGAACGAGGTCAGGTTCCCGCTCTCAATCATGTTGCGCAGCACGCATCCCTTCCCGACAAGATGCTTCTGCCCCACATAGCCGTCAAGGCTGTGAGGACGCATTCTTTCCGGTAACGGTGCTGACATAATCAATTCGTATTTTATACGTTCAATTTTTATTATCAGAAATAATGCTGAATCACCTTTTTGCAAACTACTCGATTTTTTTTGCGTAAACTCTACGACGCTTATGCTGCTCCCGCTCAAAGTACTTCCACATCGCCTGAATCTTGTCGTTGGTCTCCAGTTCGGCGGTAGTCTCCGCATACTTGAAGCCCATGGCCTTGAGGCGCGGGTAGAGGTCGGTCACTAGCACGGCGTTGAGGCCCTTTCCGCGATAGTCCTCGCGCACGCCGACCAGCAGCATGTCAATCGTGTCGCCCGGCTTCCAGAAGATTGCCTTGAGAAGATGATACCAGCCGAACGGGAACAGCTCGCCGTTGCACTTCTGAAGCGCCTCCGAGATGTCCGGCATGGTCACTCCGGCAGCCACAAGCTCGCCCTTCTCGTTCTCGATGAAACTGACCATCCGCGTGTCGAGCAGTCCGAGATAGAGCTTCGTGTAGGAGTCAATCTGCTTGTCCGAGAGCAGCGAGAAACCATAGAGCTTATAATATGTCTCGTTGATGAGCTTGAAGAACTTGCGCCCGTAATTCTCCTTGTTGATCATCCGGCGCGTCACCTTGCGGACATTCAGCTTGTTCTTGGCAATCACGATGTCCGCGTACTTGTAGTAGCGCTCCGGAAGCTCGTCCGGAATGGTAATCCGGTACTCCATCCAGTCCGTCTCCTTCGTGAAGCCGAGCTTTTCGAGAATCTGCGGGTAGTAGGGGTAGTTGTAAATCCCCGGCAGGGTGGCGAGACGGTCAAATCCCTCCACGAGCATACCCTCCGGGTCGAAGTCAGTAAACCCGAGCGGTCCGGCAATCTCCGTCATCCCGCGCTCCTTTCCCCACGCGGCAACCGCGTCAAGAAGAGCCTTCGCTACCTCCTCGTCATTGATGAAGTCAATCCATCCGTAGCGTACCTGCTTCACTTTCCAGCTCTCGTTAGCACGGGAGTTGATGATAGCCATGACCCTGCCGGCAAGCTTCCCGTCCTTGTAGGCGAGGAACATCTGCGCCTGACAGAAATCATACGCCCCGTTCTTCTTGGGGTCGAAAGTGTTATAGTCGTCCGAAATCAGGCTCGGAGCATAGTATTTGTCACCCTTGTAGAGGTCATTTGCGAAATGAATGAAGTCCTTGAGTTCCTTTTTTGTCTGGACTTTGCGAATTTCTACTGACATATCTTCTCTTGTTTGTTGTTAATCTCCTCCGTTCCGAGGATAAATCCTATTTTGCCGCGTATTTGCCGTGATATTTCCCGAACATTATGTTTATTCCGTAAGTCACCGAAGTATTGACGCGATTGAGCGGAATGAACTGCGGTGAAACATTGAACATAGGGATATATGAATCCGTGCCCATGAAAAAGTTGAATCCCGGGAGGTGGAAAGTGAGGGCGAAACCCGCCGAATGCCCGAAAGTCGAGTATGCATAGTTCGTAGCCACGCTGAACCAGTTCGTCGGATTCACGTTGAGAGAGAGCCGTCCCTCGCTCCATGTATATATTCCCGCAATTTTAGTCGTCGATAGCAGTCCCACGGACATCCTCCTGTAGAACGGCATCCTGTATTCCAACCCCACATAAACCGTCGGGTCAAGTCCGAGAACCTTCTTAGTCCTGTCCTCGTTCAGATTGAAATCCAGACACTTGAGGAAAGTTTCCCCAAGATTCTCGTCAATGTCCTCGCCGCTCTTCACAACGTATGTCGTCTTTGGATTTCCGTCCGCATCCCTTGCCGCGGAAGCCGCGGAGTAATTGTTCCATGAGATGAAACCGAGGTCGGTCACCGAAACGGAAGCCGTGAAGTCGCGGAGAAAATCCACCGTCACTCCCAAATCCACGGCGCCGCCAAGATTGGTGAAAGACTTGGCGATGGCGTCGGCCTCGAAACTGTATGTCTTTATGGACTCCTCCCAGTTGACATAACCCTGCTCATTCAGAGGAAGATGCATTCCCAAAGGCAGGGCAGCCTGCAACGAGCCGTCCGTCACCGTATAAAATCCCTCGGCTCCCGTCGTGACCGATGTTCCCTTGAGTGAGGCGTTGACGTCCCCGATACCCATCAGGAACTTCGCCCTCGCGCCGAAACGGACATATTTTCCAATCGGAAGGGAAAATCCGTAGGCCAGTGATATATGGGAATTTACATTCACTCCGGTCTCGCTGAGGTCAAACACGTTGCCGTTCACAGAGCCTTCCTTCGCGAAGCGGAAGGCATCGTAGGGAAGCGATGTCGCGACGTCGGCCTTTATTGAAAGATCTACATTGTGGAACATCCTGCCCTTCTTTCCCCAGAACCCGAAGGCAATGAGCGAAAGATCCGTGTTCATGTCCATATAGTTCCTCGCGTCGAACTTCTTCATAGCCGTGGCGGCATCTACTTCGGAATTGAGGAATGTAGTGAGACCGCTTCCGTCCTGCTTGGGATAGAGCAGCGAGGTCATTCCGAGGTTGGACTCTACTCCCATGTTGAAGTTTCCGAGCACAGGAATCGCGACGAATCCGCGGCTTGAGCCCATCGCAGGGTTCATCTTGTACTTGAACGCATAGCCGTCCATGAAATAGCCCGTCCTCATGTTCTGGGCGTCCACCGTCAAAGCCGCAGCCATCATGGCAGCGCCCGCAATCATATATTTCAAAGCATTCTTTCTCATAGTCCTTTCATTTTATTGGTTTTCCCAGTCACTCTCCGGAGTCTTGTCATTCCCATCGACGAACACGCCGCTTGTCGTGCCCACGATTATGTCTGAAATCGAAATGGACTGCTCGGCATTGAGTGTCACCACCTTGCCTTCCGGAGCGTCGGCCTCGATGTGGAGCTTCAGGCTCTGAAGTTTGGAAATATGAGTGCCCTCGTCGGCGACAAGCACTATCTTCAGCGGCTTCGTGACAGGACAGCCCAAGTCGCCGGCCTCAAGTTCAAGGTCATCAATGGCGTTCCCGTCCCCGTCCTCGTATTTCACGCTCACGCCCGGCACCGCATTGCCCTCGCTGTCCGTAAGCGCGAAGCTTAGCCTTGCCTCAAGAGGAAGCGTGCTCGTAATGTTCGCCCGGATGTAGAGGTCGTCGAAACTGACCTTGTCAAGGTCGAAATTTATGTCGATGTCCTCGTCCCTCCTGAGCTTCAGGGATTTGAACGAAAGCGGAGCCTCAATCCTGTAGGACAGTCCGAGATTGTATTCCTTGCCGACAAGCACGGTCACAAAGCCGTCTTCGCTCTCCGCGCTGCCGCTTACCCGGATTCCGGAGATCCGGAGTTTTTCCGGAACTGGGGAGACGAGCCCCGCAAGTCCAGGAACCTTGATTTTTTTGTCGTTCGCCGTTCCGTATTCGCCGGAGTCTGAAAGGCAGAAGTTCTCGCCGGATGTGTTTGCCGCGACTGCAAAGCCGCTCTCGGGTCTCACGGTCACAGGGTCGGTGTAATTGCCGTCCGAAAAGGCGGAGATGTTCGCTGAAATAGCCGCATTGAACGGGGTCTCGTTCTTCACGTTCACGAAAAGTCCGACGTCAGCAAGCTCGAAGTCAATGTCGTTCAGCGCATCCGGAACATCTCCTATCTGAATCGCCTGGTCTTCACCGATGATTGCCGGGGAAGCCTTCATCGTCACGGACTTTGCCGTCACACCGGTAATATTCACGATGGTTTCAAGAGGAAACTGCGCCCCGTCGGAAAGTGCGAATGCCATGAAGGCAATCCCGCCTTCCGCGGTCGCGTTTCCTTCAATATGCATTATGCCGTCCTCTATCGCGAACCCGCTCAATTCCAGTTTGTTTATGTGGCAGCTGAGGCTGAACACGCCGTCGAAAGTCTGCGTTTCCTTAATCACGATGACATTACTGTGTCCGGCATTCTTCGCCGCGGCGTCAATCTCCGCGAATGACGGGAGCGTGCTCTCATCGACATACATGAACTCCGGAAGCGTGAACTTATATCCGGATTTTATGCTGATCCGCGTCCCGTAAATAGTCTCGATGGAGAGGGTAAGCAGAGCATCGAGGTCTGCCTCACGGATTGTTTCGACATTGCTGTCAATCCCCGACACCTTGAGGTTCAGCGGAACGCTTACCGGATAGTCAACCTCCTGCCCTATGGACGATGCCAATGCCATGAAAGTGTGGCTGTCTTTCTTGGCGTAGTCGTCCGCAGCAATCTGCCCGAAGACATATTTCTCGTTTATCCCTTCCGTCGGCTCGACGGAAAGTATGAAGCTTCCGTCCGCCCTTTTTTTCAGAATTCCGTCAGAGGAGCCTTCAGGAAGGAGTATGTCGCCAAGCGAATATGAAAATGTGTTATCCTTTCCAGGCAGCGGAGCCTCAATCTGTCCGCCGACGTTCATTTCCATATCAATGGGCTTGGTTATGTCATATTCCTTATTGACGCACGACGATGCGGCAACAAGAAAACCAAATGCAAGAAAAATGTTTTTTCTCATATAAATATGTTTTAATTAGAATCCTATACCTTATTATATATACGGCACGTGCCGCTTAAAACAAATCCTCGCAAAGGTAAGCAATAAATGGGAGAAAATTTGTATTTTTGCGCCGCTTTTCGCCAATTATAACGGATTTTAACGGAATATTATGGATTTTATTACTCTGCTTCTGCTCGCCGCAGGTCTCTCCATGGACGCTTTCGCCGTCTCGGTCTGCAAGGGGATGTCAATGAAGAAGACCCGCTTTGCCCAGGCTTTAATCGTGGGGCTGTGGTTCGGTGGCTTTCAGGCGCTTATGCCTATAATCGGCTATTTCCTCGGCGTTCAGTTCATGGGGCTCATAAGCGCGTGGGATCACTGGATTGCCTTCGGACTGCTCGCCCTCATCGGCATAAACATGATTCGCGAAGCCTTCGGGAAGGACGACAAGAAGGCAGAGAAGCCGGAAAAGAGCGACCTCGCCTTCAAATCAATGCTTATGGCGGCAGTCGCGACAAGCATCGACGCCTTAGCTGTCGGAGTCTCATTCGCCGCGATGAACGAGGTGAACATCTGGGTCTCCGCGGGAACAATCGGCGTCGTGACGCTGGCTTTCTCCGTCGTCGGAGTGAAGGCCGGACATCTCGTGGGCAAGGGCTTCGCGTCCAAGGCCGAAATCATCGGCGGCATAATACTTATTGGTATAGGTATCAAGATTCTCATCGAACACATGGTCCTCGGACAGTGCTGATTCTTGCCGTCATCGTGTGACCGGACCGCCGTCTTCCGGCGGTTTCATGATTTCGGGAACGTTTCCGTTGATTTATTCCGTCCTTTCGGTTCGTTTATAACGTCCATACGTCTATCTTTGCCCAAAGTAAGAAGAAACACGTACTTATGGGCACACTTGACATAATAACCGTAATCATATTCTCCCTCGCAGTGCTTGCGACGGGCATCTCCCTGTCAAAGTCGGGCAAGGACCTCAAGGGCTTCTTCGGCGGTGGCGGGAACATCCCTTGGGCAATGAGCGGACTGTCGCTATTCATGGGCTTCTTCTCCGCCGGCACGTTCGTCGTCTGGGGCAGCATCGCCTACTCCTGCGGGCTCACCGCAATCATCATCCAGCTGACCATGGCCGTGGCAGGCTTCGCCGTCGGGACCTTCATCGCGCCGCGCTGGCACAGAACCGGGGCGCTCACGGCCGCCGAATACATCACGGACAACTTCGGGCAGGCCACCCAGAAGACCTACACCTACCTATTCCTCGCCGTGTCCGTATTCACCTCAGGCTCTTTCCTCTACCCGGTGGCAAAGATTCTCGAAATCGCGGCCGGCGTGCCTCTTACGGCATCTATCCTCGCGCTCGGCCTGTTCTGCGTGATTTACACCTCCCTCGGAGGGCTGCGCGGAGTGATGGTCACGGACGTGCTCCAGTTCGTGATTCTCTTCACGGCGGTCATCATAGCCGTCCCGCTCTCGTTCGGGAAAGTCGGAGGCGTGCACGAGTTCTTAGCCAAGGTTCCCGAGGGATTCTTCCAGTGTTTCAGCGGCGAATACACCCCGTGGTTCATCTTCGCCTTCTGTCTCTACAACGCCGTTTTCATCGGAGGAAACTGGTCATACGTGCAGAGATACACCTCCGTCCGCACGGAACGCGACGCGCAGAAGGTCGGCTGGCTCTTCGGAGCCCTCTACCTCATCAGCCCCGTTCTGTGGATGCTTCCGCCGATGATTTACAGAGTCTATAACCCCGGACTGTCCGGACTTGAGAACGAGAACGCCTACCTGCTCATGTGCCGCGAGGCTCTTCCGAACGGCCTGCTCGGCCTGATGCTCGGAGGAATGATCTTCGCGACCGCAAGCTCGCTCAACGGCACCCTGAACATCTCGGCAGGCGTCTTCACCAATGACATATACAGGAGGCTGCGCCCGGGCTCGTCCGACAGGACGCTAATCCGCGTGGCACGCCTCTCCACCATCGGCTTCGGGATTCTTGCCATCGTCGTTGCCATGCTGGTCAAGTCGATGGGAGGGATAGTGAACGTGGTCATCAGCGTCGCCGCCCTCACCGGGGTCCCGCTCTATCTTCCGGTAATCTGGTCCATGTTCTCGAAACGGCAGACCGGAAAGACGCTTCTCGCCTCGACGTTCATCTCGCTGGCAATCAACCTTTTCTTCAAGTTCTGCACACCGGCTCTCTTCGGGTTTTCGCTGAGCAGGGGAGCGGAGATGATGGTCGGGGCGCTCGTTCCGGCTGGGATTCTCGCGGTGTTTGAGATTGCGCTGTGGCGCAGGGGATATGTCCGTCCAAAGGCTTTGGCTGCGGCGGAAAGGCCTGCCAAGGAACAGTCACCGGAGGGCATGGAAGCCAACAGTTTTACCTACAAGGTCTTGGGAATGAGCATAGCTGCGGCCGGAGTTGTGGTTGCGGTGCTCGGAGCCGTCTCCGGTGAGCATCAGCTGATAACGGTCGCCGCGGGAATCACCGTGGCGGGCATCGGACTCGCAATATTTGCAAAATCAGAAAAATAAAGACTGTCAGAACAATAAATACCGTATGGAAATATATAGTTTCAATAACAGCAGAAAACTCAGGACCGTCACCGTCGATGCCGATTTCGTGGTTGTCGGCGGCGGACTCGCCGGAGTGTGTGCAGCGATTGCTGCGGCTCGCAGGGGAGTCAAGGTCTGCCTTATTCAGGACCGCCCGGTGCTCGGAGGAAACTCGTCGAGCGAAGTGCGCGTCTGGGCACTCGGGGCGACCTCGCACATGGGCAACAACAACCGCTTCTCACGCGAGGGAGGAATCATCGACGAGCTGATGACCGAGAACCTGCGCCGCAACAGGGAGGGCAACCCTGTGCTTTTTGATATGGTCCTCATGGACAAGGTGCTAGCGGAAAAGAACATACGCCTGCTGCTTAATACGGCAGTATATAATGTTGATACAGAAGACACGGAACAAAATTATTCAGAAGCCGAAACGCCGTCCTGCGGCTCGGATTTGTCTCCGGTTCGCCGTATAAAGTCCGTCACGGCTTTCTGTTCAAGCTCAGAGACAAGCTACACCGTCAGCGGCCGCCTCTTTGCCGACTGCTCCGGCGACGGCATACTTTCCTGGCTCTCCGGAGTCACCGCACGCATGGGCGCCGAGGACAGGGAAGTCTATGGAGAGGCCTTCGCCCCCGACGTGAGAAAATACGGAGAGCTGATGGGCGACACCATATTCTTCTATATGAAGGACACCGGAAAGCCGGTCGAATATGTCGCCCCCGACTTCGCCCTCAAGGATGTCGGGAAATATATCTCCAAACTCGAAAACTCATGCTACTTCAACACTTCCCACCACGGCTGCAAATACTGGTGGATTGAATGGGGCGGACGCATGGACACCGTTCACGACACCGAGCAGATCAAGCGGGAACTGTGGAAAGTGGTCTATGGGATATGGGACTACATCAAGAACTCCGGGAAATATCCCGAGATGCGGACATACACTCTCGAATGGGTGGGGACAATCCCCGGAAAACGCGAAAGCCGCAGAATGAAGGGACTATATACATTGACACAGAACGACATAGTCAGTCAGAGACATTTCGATGACGCGGTTTCCTACGGCGGCTGGGCGATTGACCTGCATCCCGCAGACGGGGTCTATGCCGCCGGCTCGGCCTGCAACCAGTGGCACAGCAAGGGCATCTATCAGATTCCGTGGCGCTGCTTTGTGGGGAACGAGGTCGAAAACCTCTTCTTCGCGGGCAGGATAATCAGCACTTCTCATGTTGCCAACGGCTCTACAAGGGTCATGTGCACGGGAGCCCACGGCGCCGAGGCAGTAGGAACAGCCGCGACACTCTGTCTCGGAGACGGACTGAAGCCAATTGACTTTGCCACAGCGGACAAGGCCTCTGAACTTCGCCTCTCGCTTGAGGAAAGCGGACACTTTGTCCCGGGGTTTGCTGAAAAGGACGAGGATAATCTCTTGAACTCGGCGGCGGTCTCGGCAAGCAGCACATGGCATTTCCGCGGCTTCAAGGCGGATTCGTTCAGGCGGCTGAGCCGTCCCGTGGCGCTTGCGCTTCCGCTCGGGGGCAAGGTGCCGGCATTCACCGTCAGCGTCAGGGTCGAAAAGGCGACGACGCTCCGTGCGGAGCTTCGCATAAGCGCAAAGGCGGGCAACTATACGCCGGAGAAAACTTTGGATGTCAAGGAGATAGAGGTAGTCCCCGGCCAGTCATCGGCAGTCGTGGCATTCGAAGCGGCAGTCCCGGAGCTGCAATACTGCTTCCTGACTTTGGACGCGAATCCCGACCTCAGCGTCGGAGTCAGCAGCGCTCTTGCAACGGGCGTCGTCACGGTCTTCAACCAGAAGAACGAGGCCGTCTCCAACAACGGCCGTCAGGTCGCCGAGGGCAACGGCTTCGAGAGCTTCGAGTTCTGGTGCCCCGACAGGCGGCCGGAGGCAAGGAACCTCGCGCTGGAATTTGCCGAGCCCGTGACGCTCTATTCAACGGAGCTCTTCCGCAATGCCTACAAGCGTCCCTACATCGCCACGAACGCATGGGCTTCGGCCCCCGAGGACAGGACTCCGTGGCTGCGGCTGCAATGGGAGCGTCCCGTGGAGGTTTCCCGGCTGATTCTTTTCTTCGACACTGACTTTGACCACGCGATGGAAACTGTCCAGATGGGACACCCCGAGAGCATGATGCCGCAGTGCGTCAGAAACTACCGAATTTTTGACGGAAGCTACAGGATGATATATGAAAAGACAGGGAATTATCAGGCAGTCAATGACATAAGACTCGAAAATCCAGTATCGACGGACACGATTTCGATTGAATTCGATTCACCGGCGACGATGTTTCATGTCATCGTAAGAGGATAAACATACGAAAACGGATGAAAGAGGTGACACATATATAGTAAGGTATGAACGAAATGAAAAGATATGTGACGATAAAGGATATTGCCGCTGAACTCGGACTTTCGACTTCCACCGTCTCGCGTGCGCTGACCGGAGGCGGGGAAATCAGGGAAAGCACGCGGCAGAAGGTGCAGGAAGCGGCGCAGAGGCTGGGCTACCACCCGAATCTGCTTGCCCGCAACCTGTCATCGCACCGCAGCGGAATCATCGGCATCATAGTCCCGGAATTTGAGACCGGATTCTTTCCCCGCATCATACTCGGCATTCAGGACGAACTTCACCGCTCCGGCTACCGGGTGCTCATCACCCAGTCCGGCGAGTCAGCGGAAAAGGAAAGGGAAAACCTTGAGCTGCTGCTCGGGAACATGGTCGAGGGCATCATCGCTTCCGTCACCAAGGAAGGCGGCAATGAGGAACTTTTCCAGACGGTGATTAAGCGCGGCATCCCGGTCGTGTTCTTCAACAGGGTCTATAACCTGCCGAGGGCATCCAAGGTGATGCTGGACGACAGGCTTCTGGCGAGGGAGGCGACGGCTCATCTGCTCGGACAGGGCTGCCGGAGAATTATGCATTTCACCGGACCTCTCAATATGCAGGTCGCCAAGAACAGGCTCGCCGGCTACCGCGACGCGCTTGAGGCGTTCGGAGCCGCCGTTCAGGACGGGCTTGTCGTGGAGTCGGGAATCAACTACGAGGACGGCTACGAGGCCACGCGCCGGGTGCTTTCGGAGATGTCGCCGCTGCCCGACGCAATCTTCTGCTTCAATGACAACCTCGCCATCGGCGCGATGAAGGCGCTCAAGGAGGCCGGCAGGAGAATCCCCGAGGAAATTGCCGTGGTCGGTTTTTCCGAGACGGATATGTCAACCGTCGTGGAACCGCCGCTCACGACTGTCGCCCAGCCGCGCTACAGGATGGGAGTGGAGGCCGCGAAGATTATGATTGAGCAGATTCAGACGCAGGGACGTTCGCTCCCGACGAATCTCACGCTCGACGCTGAACTCCATATCAGGGCGTCGTCGCTGAAGAAAAATATGTAATTAGTTAAAAACCATATAATTATGAAAGATTTTGTTTTATCATTAGGGGGGGGGCAGGAAATACCGGTCTCCAGAAATGGCGGAGGAGCGGATTGCTCCGGAAGCCGGCTACTGCAATTCGGCAATCGGCGGAAACTCGAACGAAAGCATCAGCGATGCAAAACAGTATGACTTTGAATTTTAATCGCCTGCGACCATGAAAAAGACATTTGTTTATGCGGCGGTCATCGCCGCCTGCGCAGCCTCATGCGCCAAGAATGAACCCGTTGAGACTCCCGCTGCGGAGCCTGTTGAAGTGCAGTTCTCCGCAGCGTCGGAAGCCTGCACAAAGACAGTCCTCGGCACCGACGGAAAGAGCGTCGAATGGAAGGCCGGAGACAAGGTGAGCCTGCTCACGGCTGAGAAGAATCTGCTCTACACGGCCGAGTCCGACGGCGAGACAACCTCGCTTACTCCTTCCGGTGAGTCCGTGATGAGCGATGAGGGAGCCGTCTGGGCGGTATATCCATATTCAGACGAAAATACCGTTTCCGAGACCGGCGTCACCGTTACTGTCCCGGCCACGCATTCCGTTTCAGCCGCAGGCTTTGCCGACGGCTCGAATGTAGCGGTGGCATACGCCGCGGAACTTCAGGAGAACACGAACCTCGCTTTCAAGAATGTCTGCTCCTATCTCAAGCTCACATTCAAGGCGGAACAGTGTGTAAACAAAGTTGTTCTTTCTTCTGAAAACAACGATGTTGCGCTCGCCGGAGTTGCAGTCGTGAAAATGAATGCCTACGGAGTTCCGGAGGTCGTTTCAGTCGCCTCTGACGCGGCAACCACAGTCACGCTCGAATGCACTGAAGCGCTTGGCGGAAGCTATCTCATCCCTGTCCTTCCCGGCAAGGCGGCCGTCTGGCAGCTGACCTTTACAAAGACCGACGGCACAGTCTCGACGGTCGCGATGGGCAAGGCCGCAGCCGCATTCGAGCGCAACACTCCGCTTGCCTACGACTTCAGCAACACAACAATTAACTGGAAAGAAGCTCCGACTGCGGTCACTGCCGACAAGGTTTTCTGGTCAGACGCGCACATTTCGTGGACGCACGCGGGCAAGGTCGATTCCTACAAAGTCTATGTGAACGACGAACTTGCGGCAACCGCAGAAAGCGGCGCGACAACGGCGCACATCACGGGACTCGCGAACGGCACGGCCTACAGCGTGAAGGTCGCCGCCGTCTATGGCGAGAACGATGAGAAGGCATCAGAGGCCATCAGCATCACCACCGGTAAGATTGAGCAACTTACAAAGAATGTCAGCCCGACATCCGTCGCCGTCGGCATCGAGAACCGCGCCGGTGCGCTCAGCGGCAATGACAAGCCGTGCCTCTATGTACAGCTGTTTGAAAGCGAGGATGTTAGCGGAACTCCTAAATACGAGGCGTTCGTCCGTGACAACGAGATGCAGAGTGAAGGTCATCCTTTCTATAAATCTCTTGTCGCCGGCTCTGGCACTACTTTTCCTCCATTCAACCTCGCATTCGGCGGTCTTGAGGCGGGAAAAGACTACTGGTTCAGAGTCAAATCTGTGGCTTCCGACACCTACCTGACCTACCGTGCATCCTCAATCGCCGGCCAATCAAAGACAATGATGTCCCAGAACGGCGATTCCGAATATTCGCTACCTTTCAAATTGACGACGGCAGCAAAACATATCGCAGAAGACAATGAGGTTTTATTCGAGGGATTCAACGACTGCTTCTTCTCTGCGGATTTCATCAACTGTGCTGTAGGTCTTATGCCGGCAGTAAAGACATTCGCCAAAAGCGCTTCAAATACAGATTACAAACTGAACAGGAATCTATGGACGAATTGGGAACAGGCTGGTAAACCATGGTCTTTCCACGGACTAAGAACAGGATTTGCGACCACACTTGCCGCCCTCGGCTTCCTGAACCAACAAAAAGGAACGGGAGAAAATGTTGTTTTTGAAGGAAAGGAAAATGCCGGAGCCGTAAAGTATTGGGTGACAGAGAACTCGTCATCGACTACTCTTCTTGCCCCGAAAGTACTCGCCGGAGCAAGAATAGGTTCTTTCACCACTGCTGAAAAAAGTGGTTTCGAGACACTTGTCGGTGGTACTCGCTTCATAACGGCTGATTCATATATGGGTGAGGGGTATGTTGTCCTCGGTATGTATTATGGCTCTGGGGACGCTCCAGTATCATCGAAGAAGCCCGCGGCATTTGTCGTACAGGCCAGCGACAAACTTTCATCTTCAACAAAGAAAACCTGCACAGCCTCGTTCAAGGCTCTCGCAGTTCAAGGACGTTCAGGAAAGATTACTGTCATTCATTTTGACAAAAACGGCGACCAGAAAACTGCCACCACAGACCTCTGGGATACGGTGACCGAAATCAAGATTGCCAACTCCAACGGCAATGTTGATGAGAACGCCACCGAGTGGAACGGACTGTCAGAGACTCACAAGTGGTACGAATACAGTTTCGACATTGATTTGCTCGCCGGAGACCTCGTGGGATTCGTTACAGACAGCAACTCCTGCATCTGCCTCGACGACATAAAGATAGTCCTCAAATGACAGACTGCCGCAGCATAACTTCATCATCACCTGCCTTCCTCGTGAAGGCAGGCATTGCCGCGTTCACGCTCGCCTCCATCCTCAGCCTCGTGTCCTGCAACTCCCCAAACCACCGCAACCTAAAATCCGGAGACGACCTGACAGTCGCCGCATACGTCTGGCCGTCATGCCACGACGACTCGCTCGCGCGCAAATGGATCTGGCCCGCCGGAGAAGGGGAGTGGGAGGTAATCAGACAGGGCGATCCCCGGTTTCCGGGGCACTACCAGCCGAAACAGCCGCTGTGGGGCTACGAGATGGACAACGACCCGGAAGTAGTGGAAAAGTGGATAGGCACGGCGCTGGACTACGGCATCAACACCTTCATCTATGACTGGTACTGGTACAAGGACCCCGACGGCTACAACGGCGAGTTCCTCGAAAGCGCCCTGAACGACGGCTTCCTCAAGGCCCCGTCCAGCCGCAAGATGAACTTCTGCCTCATGTGGGCCAACCACGACGTGCGCTTCAACTACTGGAACTGTCGTATCTGGGGCGACCGGAGGGAGAGGCTCTTCAATCCGGACGTGACATGGGAGGATATGAAAGTCATTGTGCACAAATGGGTTGACAACTATTTTTCGCAGCCGAACTACCTCCGCTTCGACGGAAAGCCGGTGCTGATGATTTTCTCCACCGACAACCTCGTCCGCAGCTTCGGCTCCATGGCCGAGGTGCGCCGCGTCTTCGACTATCTGCGCGAAGAGACAGTAAAGGCCGGGCATCCGGGACTCTACATCATCCAGACCGAGGGCGGCGGAAGCAACCCCGACGGCCACGAGGGCAAGCTCGACCACATCCGCACACTCGCAGACAGCCTCGCGCTCGACGCATTTGCCTTCTACAACATGGGCGGCTTCGACCCGGACTATCTCCGCCATGGGGAGAACGCCCGAGAAATCCGTGATCAGTGGGACGAACTCATTGACCTTCCGGTATTTCCATGCGCATCAATCGGTTGGGATGACAGTCCCCGCTATCCGCACAAGACACGGGAGCACTGCACCGCATGGCACAGCACTCCGGAATCTTTCGCCGTCGTCCTGCGCGAGGCCCTTGACTATGTCGATGCCCACCCGGAACAGCCGAGGATGGTGACAATCAATGCGTGGAACGAATGGATTGAGGGCAGCTATCTGCTTCCTGACCGTCTCAACGGCTTCGGCTACCTTGAGGCCGTGAAACGGGAACTCGACGCTCATGCACGGAGAAAGGCCATGAAGACAGCAATGTAAGCCACGAAATCGCCCGTGCCAAATGAGTTCAAAATGGTGTTTCGCACTTATGGAACTTGAGACAACAAGCATTATAAACTAAAAACAACTATATGTCAAAGAAAGCACTGACACTGATAATGTCCGCAGTCGCGGCGTTCCTGCTCGGGAGCGCCCCGGCGCAGGCCCAGAGCCGCGAAATCAGCGGAAGCGTCGTCGATTTCGAGACCGGCGAGACCCTCATCGGAGTCGGAATCAGCCTCAAAGGCAGCACGACAGGAGCAATCACGGAACTTGACGGCACATTCAAAATAGAGGTGCCGGAAAGGAACGCCGTGCTGGTGTTCTCCTACATCGGCTACGAGGAACAGGAGATAAAAATCGAGAAATCGGAGAAAGTCCTCGTCCGTATGCACCAGAAAATCAACACTCTGAACGATGCCGTCGTCGTCGGCTACGGCACCACGGCACGCAAGGACCTCACCGGTTCCGTCGCTTCGGTGAACATCGCCGACATAGCCCGCACGGCGGACACCAACTTCGAGGAATCCATCGCCGGAAAGGTGGCAGGAGTCTCCATCACATCCAACGACGGCCAGCCGGGCAGTGACCTTAACATCGTCATCCGGGGCAACAACTCCGTGACCCAGTCCAACGCCCCGCTCTATGTCATAGACGGCTTCCCGACCGAGGACTCCATGGGCAATGTGATTAACTCCGACGACATCGAATCCATCGACATACTCAAGGACGCCTCCGCGACGGCGATTTACGGCGCTAGGGGAGCGAACGGTGTCGTGCTCATAACCACGAAACAGGGAAAGACCTCGAAGCCTACGTTCTCCTACAAGTCGTGGTACGGGATAAATCAGGTCGCGAAAAAGATGGACCTTCTGACTCCGTATGAGTTCGTCCGCTACCAACTCGAACTCGACCCTTCGCTCTCAAGCTATTACATATCAAGCGAAAAGACACTCGACTATTACAAGGACGCCGAGGCAATCGACTGGCAGGAACACGCCTACCGGAATGCCTTCGTGATGAACCACAATTTCTCCGTCCGGGGCGGCAACAAGGACATCCGCTACTCTGTTTCGGGACTCGTCGCCGACCAGAACGGAACGATGATAAACAGCGGATTCAACAAATACCAGGGACGCGCACAACTGACCGTAAATCTCTCCAAGTCATTACAGTTCAATCTAAATCTGAACTACACGGAGCATAAGAAATATGGCTTCGTCGTCGCTGACAACGCGAACGCGAACTATTCGACATCATCGATAATGTACGGACTCTGGGGATATAGAATCGTCTCGGGAGCGGCCTCGCAGCAGGATCTCCTCCACGAACTCTTCGACAACTTCATCGACTACGACCAGGACCAGAGGGTGAACCCCATCATGACCCTGAAGAACACATATAACCCCAACAGCGTCAAGACGATGATAGCGAACGCATATCTCCAGTGGAAGATTCGCGACAACCTCGTCCTCAAGGTCCGCGGAGGCTATCAGAAGATTTTCCAGAAGACCGAGACATTCAACAACTCCAACACCGGTTCGGGAAACTCGCGCACCAACACCAAGGTGAACGGAAGCGTCTATAACCACGAGCGCGGCTACTTCTCGAACGAGAACACCCTCACGTGGAAGAAGGACATCGGAAAGAACAGGCTCACGACAGTCGTGGGAGAGGCCTTCAACCAGTCGCTTTACAGCCTTAACGGATTCTATGCCACCAACATAAAGAACGAGGAACTCGGAATCGCCGGGCTCGACGAAGGCACGCTCACGTCGGCCCGCACCACAAAGACAGAGAACCGTCTCCTGTCATTCTTCGGCCGGGTCGAGTACAACTACGACTCTCGCTACCTCCTGACTGCGACTTTCCGCGCCGACGGCTCGTCCAAATTCCCTAAGGGCAACAGATGGGGCTATTTTCCTTCAGTGGCGGCGGCATGGTCGTTCGGCGAGGAAAAGTTCATGAAACGGCTTCCGTGGCTCAGCGAAGGAAAGCTGCGCGTGGGCTATGGAGCGACTGGCAACAACCGCATCAGTGATTATGGTGCAATGACTTCGCTCGAAATCAATTCCGGTTCCGGCTACGGCGGCAATCAGGGACTCGTGCCCGTGAATCTCGGAAATGACGCCCTGAAATGGGAGACGACCTACCAGACAAACGCCGGCGTCGACCTCTCGTTCTTCGGGGAACGCCTCGCCCTCACCGTTGACTGGTACTACAAGAAGACCTCCGATCTGCTCATCAACGCGACCATCGCTCCGAGCGTCGGATTCATGAACGGTTACAAGAATGTCGGCTCCGTCTCCAACACAGGCCTTGAGTTCACTCTCAAGACAAGAAATATCGCTAACAGAAACTTTCTTTGGACGACCGACTTCAACATTTCCTTTAACAAGAACAAGGTGCTCGCGCTGAACGAGGGAGAGAGCAGCATGACGACCGTGCTCAACTGGGGTTCATACAACTTCACCGCCCCTTACATCGCCATGGTCGGCCAGCCGATAGCCCTCTTCTACGGCTACCTCTACGACGGGCTCTATCAGGTCGAGGACTTCGACGGTGCTGAAGGCTCCTACATCCTCAAGGACGGGATTCCGAACAACGGGGAGGCGCGTGAAAACATCAAACCGGGGCATATAAAGTACAAGGACATCAACGGCGACGGAAAGGTTGATAGCAACGACCTCACGGTCATCGGCAATCCGAACCCTATTTTTACAGGAGGTTTCACGAACTATCTGAAATACAAAGATTTCGACCTTAACATATTCTTCCAGTTCAGCTACGGCAATCAGATTATGAACGCCAACCGCCTCGAATTCGAGGGAGCGACCGGACGCAAGCACCTGAACCAGTTCGCCACCGTTGCAGACCGCTGGTCACCGACCAACACCGACGCCACGATTCCGGTTGCCGGCGGAGGCGGGCCGAAGGTCTATACGGACCGCATCATCGAGGACGGCTCCTATCTCCGCCTCAAGTCCCTCTCGTTCGGCTACAATCTGCCGAAGAAGCCTCTCAAGAAGGCTCACATCAGCGGCCTGCGCTTCTTCGTCACCTGCCAGAACCTCTTCACTATAACGAAGTATTCCGGCTCCGACCCGGAGGTCTCCACCTATCAGTCCGCACTCACTCCGGGCTTTGACTGGTCGTCCTACCCGAGGCCGAGGGCATACACCGCAGGGTTTGAAATAACATTCTAAGAAGATGTTTGAATTTTTTGTTCAGTTATTTTGCACAACAGGATTATGAGAAAAATCATCAGAATATCCATCGCCGCGCTTCTCGCCGCAGCCTGCCTGAACTCCTGCTCGCTGGACCTGAAGCCCGACTTCACCACGCCCGAATACTCCTACAGGACGGAAGAGGACGTCGAGAGCGCTCTCTACGGGACATACAACGCCCTGATGGGACGCTACAACCGCCTCTACAACGGCCCGATTTACACCTACCTCTCAATCTCCGACGAGTTCTACTACCGCTCCTACCAGCCTGCGCAGGATGTCCGCATATACTCCTTCGACGCATCCGAAATCGAGATTCAGAAGATGTGGGTGGGGCTCTACCAGTGCATCTCCCGCGCCAACTATCTGATTCACTACGCGGGGCAGTCAGCTCCCGACACAGAGCAGGTGAGGGCGATGCTCGGCGAGGCCAAGTTCCTGCGCGGCTACTGTTACTTCCTGCTCGTGACCAACTTCGGAAGCGTTCCTATGCCGCTTGAGCCGACCCTGTCCCCGGACAGCCGCTACTTCCTGCCGCAGACCCCGATTGAAGGAGTCTATGCCCAGATAATCAAGGACATGAAGGAGGCGGAGGAAACGACCCACGAGATTGACGAACTCTCGACCAACGAGAGGATTTCAAAGACCGGCGTGCAGGCCATGCTCGCAAGGGTCTATATGTCAATGGCGGGCGAGCCGCTGAAAGACACTGAAAGATACGCCGATGCGGCCGATTACTGCGAGAAAGTCATCAAGTCCGGAAAGCACGAACTGAACCCTGACTATAAGCAGATTTTCATCAACCAAATCACCGGTGTCTCCGAACCGAAAGAATGCCTCTGGGAAATCGCCGCATTCGGCAACAACCTCGACGGCACAACCCAAGCGGGGATGCTCGGAATCGAGAACGGAATCTCCTGCATAAACGAGACCGTGGGCTACTCCGGAGGTTCGATAAGAATCAGCAAGAAACTCTGGGACAGCTTCATGGGCGACAATGACCTCAGGCGTGACTGGTGCGTCGCGTCCTACTATTATAAGACAATTCCGAACACCCTGAACGTCGAGAAGACAGAATGGGGCGCGGACAAGATTCGCGAGCGCAACTGTGGCAAATGGAGACGGGAATATGAGACCGGGACCAAGGCCAAGTCCTTCAACGCCACCAACTTCCCGGCCCTGCGCTACTCGGACGTGCTGCTGATGAGAGCCGAGGCGATAAACGCGCAGAGGACGGCTCCGAACTACGAGGCCTTGCAGCTTGTGAATCAGGTGCGCCGCCGCGCGGCGGGTCTCCCGGTAGAGACGCCTGACGAGAGCGTTGATTTGCCGGAGACCATGAGCGGGGCGGACTTCCTCGCGGCCATAAAGACCGAAAGGATGGCGGAACTCTGCTTCGAGGGCGTGCGCAAGACCGACCTCGTCCGCTGGGGCGAGCTTGTGGAGAACGTCAAGGCCATGGGCAAGGACCTCGGGACATACTTCCCGAACAACAGCTATAAGCTCGTCGGCGAGAACATCTCCGACCGCAACGTCCTCTTCCCGATTCCGGTTTCGGAGTATTCGATGAACAAGAACATCGTTCAGAACAAAGGTTGGTAGGATTATTCACAGTATTGATATTTCCAAGTATATGAAAATCAGAAATATATTTTTATTCGTCGCCGCGGCCCCCGCACTCTGCGGATGCTTCGCCAAGGAGACGCCCGTCTGCGACATCGAGGTCTCGACGGAAAAGGAAACATACGCCGCGGGTGAGAGCGTGGTATTCAAATTCAGCGGGAATGCGGACAACATCGTGTTCTATTCCGGCGAGCCGGGGCACAGCTTCGACCGCAAGGACGCCCATTTCGCGAACAACCCGCTGAAAGTCAAGTTCCGCACGGCAACCGATGGAGTCCTTGTCGATGGCAAGCCGGACGACAATTTCCGCTTCCTCGTCTCAACCGACTTCAACGGAGTCTTTGATGCCGAAAATGTGAAGGCCGCCGAGTGGAACGACCTCACGGACAAATTCGGAATGGCGACGGAAGGGGGACTGGTGAACACCGACTCGAAGGAGCTCGACCTCAAGGATTTGCTTCCCGAAACCGGCGAAGTTGAGAATCCGGTCTTCTACCTCGCGTTCAGATACTTTGACAAAGACCCCGATGCGCCCGTCAAGAACCGCTGGGTGGTGCGAACCTACAGCGTGAAGAGCGTCGGTACGGACGGCGGGGAGACAGTCCTCGCGGACAAGTCGCAGACAATGGGCTGGCAGACGGTCAGCCTCGGTGCCGACATGGGAGGGGAAAAGCTCTGGAGCGTCGGCGGCACACAGGTCATGGCCGAGGGGCAGAAGAACGTGAACTACGCCATCCACGGCAAGGACGAATGGCTGGTTTCCAAGGCCTTTTATCCCAACAAGGTTTCGCCTGACACCGGCGAGGTCATCAGCTTCATCAGCATAAGCCCGTCGTCTTTCAGCTACAGCTTCAGCAAGCCGGGAGTATATAACGTGGCTTTCGACTGCTCGTCAGTGTGGTACAACGGCAGCGCGTCGAAGGTTCTCAGAAAGACAATCACCATAACCGAATAGGCCCTTAGCCATAAACACAACAGAACGGACAATGAACATTCTGCTTTCACTTCTATCCATTGCAGGGGGTCTGACGCTCAACGCGGGAAACACGACGGTTACTTTTGAAAAGACGGAGCGCGGCTATGCTGTCGCGTCCGCATCGGCCGACGGTCTGTCCCTCAGGTCGCCTTCCGGAGAGTGCATCGTGCTCTTTTCCGCCGAAAAACCCTCCGGCGAGCCCATCATGCCAAAGCCCTATCCCGACTATCCCGTGAACGCCATCAACGACCGCACCTACAGCGCCGTCGGGCTCAACACGGCAGGGGAGACACTGCGCTTCCTGCCTGAGGAACTCGCGTATTCCGGTGATGACATTCTTGTCTTCCGTCACGACTGCCCGGAGTTCACGCTGGTGAACAGCTGGTATGTGCATGGAGACGACATCATACTCGAACAGCGGCTCACCGCAAAAAGGGACGGCTGGTGGTCGCTCCAGACCCCGACGCTCGCCGAATTTGACCGCAGCGTCTTCACCTGGGCAACAATTCCCGGCTACTACCACTCCGACCGTTTCAATCCCGATTTCCACACCGCGCTCAACTATGGCATAGGCATCCCTGAACGCCCCGCCGTGCTCTTCGAGGGCACCTGCACCACCCTCTCGGCGCTCATCTCCGACGGACAGGGGCTCTCGCTCGCCGTCTCGGCACTTCCGGGACAGTCACGCGACCCATGGAAATGGGACCATAACACAAACGGCGAGTGGAAGGTCGGTGTCTCGCTCGTGAACCGCGACGGAATCTTCACCCCCTCGGTCCACAAGCCGATACTCGGCGAGGAAGACTCATTCCTGAAGGCGGGAGAGAGCACCACGCTCAAGGTGGCCTACACCCTCAGGAGGGCGGACTGGTACTCGACCTACTCTCATGTCGCCCTCGACATCAACCGCCTTCCCGAGCAGCTTGCGATGCGCGAAACCCATTACTCATTAAGCCGCCGTCTGTCCATGCTCCGCGCCCATGTCCTCGATGACAAGGCCTCACGCTGGCGTACGGTCGAGCTTGACGGCAGGACGCTCGGGGCGCAGGACTACCTTGGCTCCGTGAAGGATTCCGACCACGACGCGATGAAGAACGCCGACTACGGCACGATGTGGATGCTCGGGCGGCTCACCGGCGACCCGCGCATCACCTCGGACAGGCTACCCTACGCGCTGAACTTCAAGTTCGCCAACCAGGGCGCGGACGGAGCCACGAAGGGACAGTACTATCTCTATAAGAGCCGGAGATTTACCGAAGAATGGGGGCACTACACCGAGCCCATGGCAAACACCTTCTATATGCTCTGCGACCTCGGAAACATCTGTCTCTTCGAGCCTGAAAATCAGGAAATCCGGGAGCGCATCCGCCTTGCCGCAGACAGGCTTCTTGAATGGATGTACCCGGACGGACACTGGGAGGTGGCCTACGACAACATCACAGGCGAACCGCAGTTCACCGACATCCCGGACCTTCGCCCGACCTTTTACGGGCTCGTGATTGCCTACCGCACGCTCGGGGACAGGAAATATCTCGACGCGGCGATAAAGGGCGGCGACTGGCTGCTCGAAAATGCAGTCAGGCACGGATCCTACATCGGAGTCTGCGGAGACACGCGCTTCGCTCCCGACTTCGCCACGGCCCAGACCGCGCAGGCGTTCAACGACCTCTACAGTCTCACAGGAGACAGGAAATATCTCCAGGCATACATCGATGCTACAGAAGTATATACGACTCATGTGTTCACGCATCCGTTCCCGACGGACGACATGAAGCTTGCCGGAGAAAAGATTCGTGAATACCGCAGGGACTTCGAGATTTCGCAGGTGGGGATGAACTTCGAGCACGGCGGCACCTTCGGCTCGGCAAACAAAGTCGGTCCGATACTGCTTGCCTCGCACGCCGGTATGTTCGTCCGTCAGGCCGCTCTCACGGGAGACAAGCTTATGCTTGACATGGCAAGGCTCGCGGTCATGGGCAGGGACGCCTTCATCAACAAGACCACAGGAGCGGCGTCTTACTACTGGTACGCCATGAACCGCGGTCCGGGAC
>CAKUPC010000022.1 GCA_934675095.1 uncultured Bacteroidales bacterium
AGTCACCCTATGGGCGTCGTGTCTCCCGAACGGGATTCCGTGAGCACCAAGCGTCCGTTTTGCCGGCGGGTAGATGTCATTTCCTTCCTCCTCGTAAGACACTGCCGCTGAACCGACCCGCAAAGCCACTCCGGCCTTCCGTGCCATGTCTTTCATTATGAATTCCGCCATCGGATTCCTGCAGATGTTCCCATGGCGGATGAAAAGTACATTCTTCATATTATATGCAGCGCCAAATCTAATTTATTAACATTAAACCATTTACAAAGCCATGCCCTTCTAATACAGAAGGCAGCGCTTTTATAGTTCACTCATTTTGCAATTAGTTACAAATCACACTTTACATATGCAAATTTACACAAAAAGTTGCGCTTTGCCATCCATATTGAACACTTGTCCTCAGTAACGTTTCAGTACGATTTCATCCGTATCTTGAGGGGGGGGGCAAAAACAGCCCATTCGCACCCGGGCGATAGTTTTATGTACACTTCCGGTGCACAGTTTCCGTTTTTGCCCCCCCCGAGATGACCTACGGTTGGTTTCGTCACACAAGAGAAACTAGCATTAATTCCGAGCGACGCATCGGTACGATTTCGCCGTCGGAGATGGAGTCATTAGTCACGTCCGAGATATGGAAGAGCGACAAAGACGAAGAACCGCTTAGGATTATATTCAAAGATGTTCACTATCGCATTCAAGATTCAACTATCAATCACATGTTTACATAGGACGACTGTCCACACCTAAATCTTGTGCTAACCGCTGTTTTAGCATAATTCTGTCTTGTGATTTCCACGAGCCATGAGTTGGTGGTCGGTTGGCTGCTCAAATGGGGCAACGAAGTCAAGTTATTTCATCGCAAAATCACATAAAACGTGGATAACTCGTGTCTATAATCTATCGATCGCATCAAGAAGAAAGTCCTGCACATTAATGTACGATATACCGTGCTCACCTGTCCAAGGGAGAATGTCATCCTTGACAACAACCGACTTTTTAAAAGAGTCATCAATCCTCAGCAGAGAATTCAGTTCCTTATCTTTTTTTCCTGGGTGGCATCTGTAAACACAGACTGGATACTACTCTTATTTCAAGGAAGATTTGCCGTTTCACTGGATAGTAATTGGGTAGTTTGAACCTGTTTTTAGCCCGAAAAAGGGGCGTTTTCGGCACGAAAAAAGCACCGGGACTCCCCAGTGCTCCAATCATAAATTATTGAAAATCAATCAATAATGTTTCAATAATGGGTTAATACTCCTCCTCGTTAAAGAAGAAATCGTCCTTAGTCGGGTAGTCCGGCCAGATGTCTTCGATGCTTTCGTAGATTTCACCGTCGTCTTCGAGTTCTTCAAGGTTCTCGATGACTTCGAGAGGGGCGCCGGAGCGTGATGCGTAGTCAATCAGCTCGTCTTTGGTTGCCGGCCACGGTGCATCCTCAAGTCTATAGGCCAGTTCAAGTGTCCAGTACATAATTTTATGTGTTTTAAAACGTTAATAATCAACAAATAAATGTTCCCTTTTGGTTTGGGGCGGCAAAGATATATAAAAATTAGGTAATATGAACCCTTTTTTGCTTAATTTTGCATCGCCTTGAAGCCGGATGCTCAATGGCAAAAACAATTCCATACGGCGACGGTGCGACAAAAGACATAAAATAAGGACAAAATGGCATACAGAAAGGAAGAAATATATGACCCCGAAGTGACGACGGAAATTGCCGGGCATTATCGGGAAATATTGCGTCTGCTCGGAGAGGACACGGGACGCGATGGGCTGTTGAAGACTCCTGAGCGCGTGGCGAAGGCGATGCAGTTCCTGACAAAGGGATATGAAGAGGACGGGGCGGAAATCCTCAGGAGCGCGATGTTCGAGGAAGAGTACAGCCAGATGGTCCTCGTCAAGGACATTGAACTGTACTCCACCTGCGAGCACCACCTGATGCCGTTCATCGGAAAGGCTCACGTGGCCTACATTCCTAACGGGCTCATCACGGGTCTGAGCAAGATTGCCCGCGTCGTGGAGTGCTATGCCAGAAGGCTTCAGGTTCAGGAGAGGCTCACGGTACAGATTCGCGACTGCATCCGGGACACGCTAAGGCCGCTCGGAGTGGCCGTGGTCATCGAGGCCTCCCACAGCTGTATGTCCCTGCGCGGCGTGCAGAAGTCCAACGCCGTCACCGTAACGTCCGCATTCTCCGGCGCGTTCCTCAACTCCGAACGCACACGCAACGAATTTCTGAACCTCATCCGGCAATAAGTTCACGCAACGCATTCCGGATTCGCGTACAATGCCTCAGTTCAAAAGCTCCGCAGGCCTGCATCCGAAACAAACCAAAAGAAGATGCCGTAAAAGCATCTTCTTAATGGTAGCGACTAATTCTCAGGGTACTCGGCAAAGTCTGATTTGGCCGCGCCGCAGACCGGACATTTCCAGCTGTTCGGGATGTCTTTGAACGGTGTTCCCGGAGCTATTCCGCCGTCCGGGTCGCCTTCCGCAGGGTCATAAACCCAACCGCAGCGGAGGCATTCGTACTTCGTTGTCTTTGCCATAAGCATACAGATTAACGGTGACACATATTTAACATCCTGATGTTCAGGATATTGCCTACATTGCAATAGCCGTGCCGACTTTGTCCCGTAAGGCCGATGCTAACAAACGCCACGAAGGAACGCTCCGGGCAACCACCCCGAACGACCATGTCATGTCAAACCCGTCGTCATGGCAGCGTCAGAAAGTAAACTTGACCATGCACTGAACGCGGTGGCTGTGCACCCAGTGGAGACCGTCCTTGGCGAGACCTCTAGAATTGTAATAATACTTCGTGATGGTCGTCTTGCCGTCCGCACCCGTGGACTTCACCTCTTTCGGAGTTCCGAACTGTGCACCGGAGAACTCGTAGTCGAGCCCGAGGGACAGCTTGCCGAAATTGCAGATGAGCGCCGGACAGATGCGGTAGAGCCGGTTGAGGTTCTTGAAGCTGTTCTTCGAAAAATAGAAGTCCGTCTCGGAGACCATGCCGTCACCGGTCGCGCTATAGAGGTCGGCCGCCGTCCCGAAGTTCTGATAGTACCCGAGCATGAGCATCGGCATCCACTTCTTTCCATAAGAAACAGTGAACCACGACGACGAGGAGCGGGTCGGGGTGTATTCGTAGTGACCGTCCTCGCCCTCGCCCTCAAATTTCTTCGTTATTCCGTAGCCGCCCTGAATGTTGAAGTGCTCGCCTGCTTGAGCATAAATGGTCTTTGCCTTGAGAGCCAGTTTGCCTTTTACATACTGCATATAGACAAAGGGAGAGGCCGTGGTTATGCGGTCGGAGACTTTCACCGTCGTGGATTTCCAGACCGGTTCCGCAGCGCCATCCGGTGTCTCGTAAAAACCGCCACTTCCTGTTGTGCGCGGCTTGATGCTGAGCACATCCACTCCGACCCTTGCCAGCCATCCCCCGAACTTTAGGGTCGCGCCGAGGTAGGCCTCCGGGGTGCAGCCATACTTCATGTAGTTTGCCGACGCGCCGTCCGGGCCGGTCGAAGTATATTGCATCTGCCACAGGGCCGAAGCCGTAAGGACGAAATGATCTCCGAGAGCGGCGTCCACAGTCAGCTGGGGCGTGCGGCTGAACGGACCGAAAGGAGTGCCTGATTCGAGCGTGAACACCGGGCAGAGGTCGGCCGCCATGGGATGCCATGCCTGACCTATCTTGAGTCCGACATTCGCCCGTTTCCCGCCGGAGAGCGGAAGATCCTTCCACCCGAGGGTAAGGTAGGCCTGACGCAGACGAAGGGTGGCCGTGCCGGTCACGCCGGAAAGACCCGCATAGAAGTCCGCCTCAATCTTCGCCCCAATCGCCGTGCGTCCCAACTGGTAGCCGGACACATCCACGCCAACCCGTGAAGTGATAGCGAGGAAGCGGAAGGAATTTTTCTGATTCAGATCCTCGCCCGTATCCGTGTTGAGATTGCGGTCCTTGGGCAGGTAGAAGAACAGGTCGCCCGTCCCCGCCACCGACTCGCGGGAGTCATAAGTCATATAGTTACGGACAAATCCGTAAAACTTGTAATGGTTCTGGAGATGCTCCTTGACAGCCCCGCCCGGCGTCGAGGTCCTGACTTCATCAGCAGAAGCCTGCCCTGAAGCCGCATCACCGCCAACCGCAGCAATGGCACTTGCTGAAACGCTCAGAAGTGCCATTGTGCAAATAATATTTGATAAAATCTTTCTCATTCTAATTATACTGAGATAAAGGAATTTGAATAAGAAGACGGAGTACAAGGCATCCGCTTCTTATTCGGATTCCGTCAGAATTTAGGTAAGCCAATGAATATCATAATCAGATAAAGAAGGATTACGCCGACACCGCCGATAATCGCTCCGGTAAGCGCCATGTCCTTAGTCTTGATAAGCCCTGTCGAATGCGCGATGGCATTCGGCGGAGTGGAAATCGGGAAGAGCATGGCAAGCGAGCAGGTCACCGCAACGGTCACGATGAGCGTAGCCGCACCGCCCATTCCCTCGAAGCCAGGAGTTCCGGCCATTCCGGTCGCGACAGCGGCAAGAATCGGAATGAGAAGAGCCGAAGCCGCCGAATGCGAGATGAAGTTTGAAAGCGCGTATGCGAGAAGGCTTGCGACGACGAGAACGAGAAGCGGCATCCACTGTCCGAACGGAATCGCCTCGACAAGGTGCGTCGCCAGTCCGGTCTTGTTCAGTCCGAGACCGAGCGCGAAGCCTCCTGCAACCATCCAGAGCACATCCCAGTCAAGCGACTTGAGTTCCTTCTTGCCGAGCACCCCGGTGGCTGCGAAAACGCCGACAGGAATCATCGCCACGACGTATGAGTTGAGTCCGTGAAGCTTCTCGGTCATCCACAGGAACACGGTCACGATGAAAGTCACGACAACAATCCAGTAGTTCTTGTCCTTGTTAGGCTTGCCTTCAATCTTCAGTTCAATCTTATCCACCTTGAACGGGAAGATAAGAAGGAGCACGCCCCACGAGATGAGCAGCATAAGCAGCGCGAAAGGCACCATGACTGAGCACCACTCCGGGAATCCGATGCGGGCGATGGGCTCGAAAGCCGTGCCGAGGGCCTCGTTGGCGGCCGCGAGCTTTCCGTTGATGGTCTCGATGAACGAAGGCTCGTTGAGATACTTCAGCGCGATGGTGTTCGGAGGGGTTCCGATAGGGGTTCCGATGCCTCCTATGTTCGCCGCAATCGGAATCGCCAATGCAAGGCCTATCTTGCTGCCCTCGTCAGGAAGCGACCTGAGCACGGGGGCAAGGAACGCGAGCATCATGGCTGCGGTCGCGGTGTTGCTCATGAACATGGAGAACAGCCCGATTACGAACAGGAATCCCATGAGCACCATCTTGGGGTTGGTTCCGAAAGGAGCCATGAGGATGCGGGCGAGCTGCGCGTCAAGGCCGACCTTGGTGGCGCAGAGAGCCAGGGCGAATCCGCCGAGGAAGAGCATTACGGTCGGCTCCGCGAAGGTTGCGAGAATCGACTTGTAGCTGATGAGGCTGCCGACGTTAGCGTCGGAAGCGAAGGTGAATGCCGCCTGGTCGGAAACGGTCAGGAGCATAAGCACGATAATCATCGTGGAAGTACACCAGGTAGGGATGATCTCGAAAATCCAGAACATCGCCGCGAGGACGAACAGGGCTATTACCCTCACCTCCACCTGCGACAGCACTCCGTCGCCGAAGAAAAGGCTATAGCCGAACGTGAGGTTTCCAATGGTCACAGGCTCAATAGGGAAGAACCAGAGGAAAGCGAAAAGTATCAGTGCAATCGGTAGGCACACCGCATACTTGAGGTTGAGTTTCTTATCACTCATTTTTCTTATGTTTATTGTTTTATAGTCATTACTATATGGCAGGAATGAGACTCCCGGCTCATGAAGGCAATCGTCCGGAGATATGCTCCGACAGACAAAAAATTGCAGCCCCCACGAACATAAAGGCTGCAAATTTAGTCATTTTTTCCATAACGGCAATCGCAATTTTCGATTGCCGGCATTGCATTGCGCATATTGCCCTACAAAGCCCGAAATGTCCCCGAAATTTTATAAATTTGTGAGATAAAAACATATATGAGGCGTGGCTTGCATCCTCATCAATTTCGACGGATTTATGTCTATCAATGTCCTTTATATATTTCTGCTCTGCATCGGCGCGAGCTTCATCCAGCGGACGACGGGGTTCGGGTTCGGGATTTTCATAATGACCGTACTCCCTTTCCTGACGGACAGCTACGGCGAGGCCACGACGCTCAGCGGGATGCTGGCGATGACGACCTCACTGTTCATAACCTTCAGGATGAGGAAATATATATCATGGAAGCGGCTGTGGCCGATGCTGCTGACATTCGCCGTGGTCTCGACCGCCTCGGTGTTCTCGCTCAGGAGCATCAATGATGTGGTTCTGCGGCGGATTCTCGGGGCGGTGCTCATCCTGACGAGCTTCTATTTCCTGTTCAGCGAAAGGATACACATCCGTCCGAGCGTCCATGCACAAGTCGGCATAGGCTCGGTCAGCGGGCTGCTCGGCGGCTTTTTCGGGATGCAGGGACCGCCGGCGGTGCTCTACTTCATGTCGTCCGAACCCGACAAGGAGCACTATATGGCGATGATTCAGACCTACCTGCTGCTCGGAAACGCGATGATGACGATTGCGCGGGCCGGCAACGGCTACCTCACACGGGCAGTCGGCATCGACTACCTCACCGGACTCGGGGGCATAGCCATCGGAACCGCTGTCGGAGCGCTGGTCTTCAGGCATATCCCCGCAAAGATTTTCAGCAAGGTAGTCTATGGCTACATCGGCGTCTGCGGCGTGATAATACTCCTGACGGTATAACACCGCTGTCATTTCGAGCGAAGCGAGAAATCTCTGTGCCGGCTCGAAACTATATGACCCCCTGCTCCAACATGGCGCGGGCAACCTTCATGAATCCGGCGACGTTGGCTCCCTTTACATAGTTCACATATCCGGACGGCTCCGTTCCGTGCGCGACGCAGGTTTCGTGGATGCTGTGCATGATTTCACGAAGCTTCGCATCCACCTCTGCGGCCGTCCATGAGATGTGCATCGCGTTCTGGGTCATCTCAAGCCCCGAAGTCGCCACTCCGCCCGCGTTCACGGCCTTGCCCGGAGCGAACATGATTCCGGCGCCCTGGAATGCCGCGATGGCTTCCGGAGTGCAGCCCATGTTGGAAACCTCCGCGCATAGCCGGACTCCCGCCGCGATGAGCTCCCGGGCATCCTCGCCGGTCATCTCGTTCTGGAACGCGCACGGCATCGCGATGTCGCACTTCACGCCCCAGGCCTTCTTTCCCGGAGTGAAGAGCGCGCCCGGGAACTTATGAGCGAACGGTTCCACCACATTATTGTTGGACGCCCGAAGTTCAAGCATATAGGCAATCTGCTCCCGGGTCATTCCATCGGGAATCTCAACGACACCGTCGGGACCGGAGATTGCGACCACCTTTGCGCCCAGCTCTGTCGCCTTCTTCGCCGTTCCCCAGGCGACGTTTCCGAAACCTGAGACCGCGACTCGCATTCCCCCGAGCTCAAGTCCGGCACGGCGGAGCATATCCCGGACGAAATAGACGGCTCCGTAGCCGGTGGCCTCCGGCCGAATCAGCGAGCCTCCCCAAGTCATGCCCTTGCCGGTCAGCACGCCCGTGTGCTCCCTTGCAAGCTTCTTATACATTCCGAACAGGTAGCCTATCTCGCGTCCGCCCACGCCCACGTCCCCGGCAGGGACATCGGTGTCCGGGCCTATGTTGCGCCACAGCTCAAGCATGAAGGCCTGGCAGAAGCGCATGATTTCAGCGTCCGACTTGCCCTTGGGGTCGAAGTCCGCGCCGCCCTTGCCTCCGCCCATAGGAAGGGTGGTCAGGGCATTCTTGAAAGTCTGCTCGAAGCCGAGGAACTTTAGCATGGAGACATTCACGGCAGGATGGAAGCGAAGCCCGCCCTTGTAGGGACCGATGGAGCAGTTGAACTGTACCCTGTAGCCGGTGTTCACCCGAATCTCTCCCCGGTCGTCAACCCAGGTCACCTTGAATGTAAAAATCCTGTCCGGCTCCACAAGCCTCTCGACAATCCGCGCCGCCTCAAATTCCGGATGCCCGTTATAGGTCTCCTCTATGGTCTCCAGAACCTCCCGCACCGCCTGCAGGTATTCCTTCTGCTCCCCATACTTCGCCTCCAGCGAGGCCATAATCCTTTCAGTCTTCATGTTTCAGTGTTTTAGAGTGGTTATTATTGCAAAAAGGACCTTGTGAACAAAAATTCACAAAGTCCTTCAATGTCTCATAAAAGATTCATCTCACAAAAATATCTGAGATGTAAAAATGTCATAAGTGGTACGATTGCAAGGCGTGCAAGAAGATTAAACCGCAGCAACCTGATGGTTGTGAGGATTTAATCTGTCGCAGCACAACGCAGCAAGCGTGCCGCTTAGGGCGTTTTTACTGTTGAGCAGCGGCAGCTTTTGCCTGCAACTCTTCCTGCAGCGAAGCCAGCGTGCGTCCCTCAGGGATGCCGAGAATCACGCGAAGCTCCGGAGTGAGGTCGATGCTCTGAGCAGGATCGACATAAAGAACGGACTGAACGTCAAAGACATAGGCGAGCTTCTTGTCCTTCGCGATGTTCTGAATGGCCTCGTTCACCTTCTGATAAATCGGAGCCTGAAGGTTCTGCTGCATCTGCTGAAGTTCCTGCCCGATGGACTGCTCGAATTCCTGAAGACGGGTGTAGATGTCCTGAAGTTCCTTCTCCTTTGAAGCCTTGATTGCCGGAGTCCATGAAGCCTGCTTCTGCTGGAAGGTGGCATTCTTTGACTGGAACTCCTCCATCATCGCTCCGTAGGTCTCATTGGCCTCCTTCTGAGCCTCGTCAAGGCGGGTCCTGACAGTGTCCATTGCCGGCATGAGCTGAATCAGTTCAGTGGTGTTGACGTGCCCCGTGGTTACGTTCTGGGCAAATGCAGCCGTTGCAAAGAGCGATGCGACTGCGACAAAAAGCATTTTTTTCATTGTATAAACTCTGTTTTTATATATTCGTTTGACATTCTTTCATCAAAAGACCCGCCGCAGCAATGCTAAACTTGTGCCACAGCGGAATCCGGCCTAGAACTGCTGTCCGATGACGAAATGGAACTGGCTCTTTCCGTTCACCGGGTCGTCGAAGCCATATCCCCAGTCAACGCCGAGCAGTCCGATCATCGGGAGGAACACCCTCACGCCGACCCCGGCCGAACGCTTGATCTGGAACGGGTTGAAGTTGCGCAGGTCGCTCCAGCAGTTACCGCCTTCGAGGAAGAGCAGGGCGTAAATCGTTGACTGCGGCTGGAGAACCACCGGGTAGCGGAGCTCCACGGTGAACTTGTCATATACGTTGCCGGCATAGTAGTTTCCGGAACTGTTGTACTGCGAGGTGCTCGTCGGGGTGAGGGAGTAGTTCTCGTAGCCTCGGAGCGAGATGATGTCGGAGCCGTAGGTGTCGTAGCCGGACATTCCGTCACCGCCGACGCGGAAGCCCTCGAACGGAGAATATCCCCACTTGCGGTTGTAGTAGCCGAGGAATCCGAACTGGGCGCGGGTCATCAGGACGAGGTCGCCGATCAGCTTCGTATAGACCGATCCCTTGAACTGCCACTTGTGGTACTCGATCCACTTGTACCTCGTCTCCGATGACTGGAGATTGTAGTCGATGTCCTTAGGATTCCTTATTGTAGGCTTGCCGTTCGCGTCCAGAACGCCGTAGTCCTTCTTTCTCAGAAGCGAGTAAGGCGGGGTGAGCTGGAGGGATACCGAGAAGTCCGAACCCTGACGAGGATAAATCTGCTGGTCCGTGGAGTTGCGGGACAGGCTTATCATGTAGCTGAGGTTGTGCGAGATGCCCGTGTTGAACAGGAAGTTGTACTGCCAGTCCTTGAGGTTGTATGTCTGCCAGCTCAGCTGGTTGTAGAGCACGAAGTAGTTGTCAGGCCACTTCAGACGGGTTCCGATTCCGGCCGCGAATCCATAGACCTCCATGTACTGGTCGTTGTTCAGGATGTTGAACGCGAGGTAGGAGTTTGTCTGACGCGTGTAGTAGAGCGAGAGGTTCAGCGAGGTCGGCTTCTTTCCGAACAGCCACGGCTCCGAGAAGCTTGCCGAGAGCGAGGTGTAGTAGGTACCGTTGGTCTGGAACCTGAACGCGAGGTTCTGCGCGTCTCCGAGCGGAACCGGCCTCCACGCCGTCTTGTCGAAGAAGCGGTGCGTCGAGAAGTTGTTGAAGCTTACGCCGACGGTGGCGACGAAAGTGTTTCCGCCCCACCCTCCGGAGAGCTCAAGCTGGCTCGAAGGCTTCTCCGTCACGTTATAGACGACATCGACGGTGTTCGTGTTCGGATTCGGGAGTATGGAATATCCCTTGTTCGGGTCGGCGATGGCCTCGGGGTCGAACTGCCCCATGGACGCGATCTCACGTATGGAGCGCTCGAAGTCGGACTGGCTGAAGAGGTAGCCCGGGCGCGTGAACACCTGACGGCGCACGACCTTCTCGTTGGTGAGGTCGTTCCCGTTGATTATGATGTTGTTCAGGGTCGCCTGCTTGCCCTCCACCACGCGCATCTCCACATCGACGGAGTCCCCCACGACGTTCAGCTCCACAGGCTGGAGGTTAAAGAAGAGGTAGCCGTTGTCGCGGTAGAGCTTCGACACGTCATATTCATTCTGCTTTCCTCCACCGAAAAGACGCTTCTCCATCGTCACGACATCATATACGTCACCCTTCTTTATCTGAAGGATCTCGTTCAGTGCCTCGGCCGGATAGACGGAGTTTCCAGTCCATGTGATGTTGCGGAAATAATATTTCTTTCCCTGGTCAATCTTGAAGTCAATCTCGAGCTTTCCCGGTTCGACGAAATAGACGGTGTCGCTGAGAATCCTCGCGTCGCGGTAGCCCGCCTCGTTGAAGGCCTCGATGAGTCCCTTCTTGTCGTTCTTGAACTCGGTCTCGTTGAATTTCTTGGATTTGAAGAAGTTCTGAAGCCTCTTGTCCCTGGTCTTCTTCATGGACTTGACGAGCTTCGACTCCTTCACGTCATAAGGCCCGCCGAAGTCTATCTTCTTGATTCTCACCTTCTCGTTCTTGCTTATGGCGAAGTTCACGCGGATTGCGCCCTTCACGAGAGTGTCGCGCCGGGTCTGGATATCGACGGAGGCGTTGTTGTAGCCCTTTTCCTCATAGAAGCGCTTGATGATGTCGGTAGAGGTCTTGGCGACATAGTCGGAGAACACGCCTCCGGGCTTGAGGTTGAGCCTTTCCTTGAGGTCCTTCTGGTCGCCGCTCTTGATGCCGGAGAAGGTCCACTTGGAAACCCTCGGGCGCTCGGCGACGGTAATCTTGAAGAAGGCCGTGTCGCGAGCGGCGTTGAGCGAGTCGATGGCCACCGACACGTCCTCGAAATAGCGCCTGTGCCACATCTTGTCGATGAGCAGCGAGAAGAAGTCGCTCGGCACTGTCACCTCCATTCCCTCGCGCAGGCCGCTGAGCTGGATAATCTGGTCCCTGTTCACATAATTGTTGCCCTCGACGGACACTCCGCCCACGACATATTTCTGAGGATTGCCGTAATCCACAGTAGGTCCGGACTGCGCCCGTGCAACCGCCCCCGCAAGGAGAAGCAAAACCGCCGCGCAGAACAGGAATCTGAGTCTAATCGCCATCTATCTTCAAACCTTAGTATTTCGTCATTCTATGGTGTGCCGTCTCATGCGCGGCACGTACAATCTGCAAATATATGCAATTTATTTCACTTTGCCATACCGGCGGTCACGTTTCGCGTAGATTTCCAGCGCCTCGCGGAACTCCTTCCTGCGGAAGTCCGGCCAGAGAGTGTCGGTGAAAATGAATTCGGAATATGCCGCCTGCCACAGCAGGTAGTTGCTCAGCCGCGTCTCCCCGGAAGTGCGGATTATGAGGTCAGGATCCGGTATGCCGGCGGTCACGAGATAGGAGTCCAAAAACGACATATCGGCATTCTTCAGTCTCTCAAGGGCTTCCGGAGATTCGGCCGCCTCAATGGCCATGCGTCTCGCCGCCTGAAAGATGTCCCATTTGCCGGAATAGCTTATGAAGAGAATCAGCGTGAGGTTCTTCCCGTCCCTGGTCCGCTCCATGCAGTCGTCAATCGTCGCGTTCAGCTCGTCGGAAAGCCGGGAGCGGTGTCCGAGCACGACAAAGCGCACCCCGTTCTTGAGAAATGTCGGCAGTTCGTTCGCCATGCAGCGTGCCATGAGCGACATAAGCCCGGAGACTTCCTCCTCGGGACGGTTCCAGTTTTCCTCCGAAAAGGCATAGAGCGACAGATATTTCACACCTTCCTCAACGCAGGCCTCGGTGCAGGCACGCACGGACTCGACGCCCTCGAAATGTCCGTATATCCGCTCCTTTCCCCGTGCCTTCGCCCAGCGTCCGTTTCCGTCCATAATGATGGACACGTGAACAGGGACGTTCCCTTTGTTTTCCATATCGCAAGAAATTTTCATGTCTCAATGATTTCTGACGTCCTCGCCCCAATAGAGCCTGCTCGTCAGCGCATTTATGAAGCCCGTGTCGCGGAGCCTCGCCCGCCTGAGCGAAAACTGTGCCACCCCCGCCCGCACGAGCGAATCCCCCGTCATCACGAAATTGACGTTGTCCGCCGAAAGGACAAGCTTAGGATCCCTTGAACGGAAGCGAAGTTCCACTGTCGATGATTCCGGGATTATGAGAGGGCGGACATTGAGGTTATGCGGGGATATCGGGGTGACGAGCAGAACCCCCGAATCGGGGAATGCAATCGGGCCGCCCGCACTGAGGGAATATGCCGTGGAGCCGATTCCCGTGGCGACGATGAGCCCGTCGGCCCAGTATGTAGGCAGCAGGCTCCCGTTTATGGAAGCATCGACCCCGAGCATGGCCGGGCCGAGCCGGTGCACCGAAATCTCGTTCAGGGCGAGAAATTCCGCGCTGAGCTTCCCGCCGGCCGAACGAACCTCCGCCGAGAGGACCGGGCTGTCCTCAATCCGGTAGTCACCGCTGATGATGGCCTCCGCGACATCCTCCGGCCTGTTCTCGGAAAGGAAACCAAGCCGGCCCATGTTAGCGCCCAGCACCGGGATTCCGAGAGGGGCCGCCAGCCTTGCCGCCGAGAGGAAAGTCCCGTCGCCCCCGAGGCTGACGATGAGCGACGACGCCCCGAGAATGTCCCTGACAGTCTCTCCCGGAGTGAGACCGCCGTCATTACCTCCCGTCAGGCCATTCTGCTCCCGTTCGCACACGGTGACGGTTTCAAGTCCCGCCTCCGTCAGTCTCCTCTCAAGAGAGAGAAACGAATCCGTGCCGAGAAGTTCCGGGTTTCTGTAAAAAATAGCAATCATAAAGTCAACATCTGCCGCCCTCAAACGATGGGCAAACTGCAAAATTAGCAATTTATTAGCACGATTTGAACAATAATGTATATTTTTGCACCCTGTTTTTGAAGAGAATACATACCGGGCGTATGTGACCGATGAGAAAACGGATATATACCAAAAAGACAAACAATAAATACAAACAATATGACAAGGCTCAGTGTAAATATAAATAAGTTCGCAACCCTGCGGAACGCCCGCGGCGGCAACATCCCCGACGTCGAGAAGGCTGCGACAGACTGCGAAAGGTTCGGGGCTGAAGGAATCACGGTGCACCCGAGGCCTGACGAAAGACATATAAGGTACGCGGACGTGCGCGCGATACGACCGCTCGTAAGGACGGAACTGAACATCGAGGGAAATCCCATTCCGTCGTTCGTCGCGCTCGTCAGGGAAGTCCTCCCGGCACAGGTCACGATGGTTCCGGACGCGACGGACGCGATAACCTCCAACGCAGGATGGAACACGCTGGAAAACAAGGGATTTCTCACGAGGATGTGCTCAGAGTTCAAGGCCTGCGGAATACGGACCTCGATTTTCGTGAATCCGGATCCGCGAATGGTCGAGGGCGCCGCGGAGTGCGGTGCCGACAGGGTCGAACTCTATACGGCAGGATATGCCGAAATGTTCCCTGCCTCCCCGGAGAAAGCAATCGAATCCTATTTAAAGGCGGCAGAGAAGGCAAGGGAATGCGGTCTCGGACTGAACGCGGGGCATGACCTGAACCTCGACAACCTCGCCTATTTCATCAGGACGATTCCGTGGACCGACGAGGTCTCGATAGGCCACGCCCTCATCTGCGACGCCATATATATGGGACTCGAAAACACGATAAAGGCATATCTGAACTGTCTGAAATAATCCCGAATCGTGAAATCCACAAACTCTGCAACGAAAATTTGCGGAGAAAAATTGCGGATGACAGAAGGGTCGTATGAATATATTTTTATATATTTGTAAGTTGTAACCATTTTCGGAGACACGGATTTTTATTGACAAAACAAAAAAAATTACACATAAATGAAAAAAAATGAAATTATAACACTGACAATCAGCGTTATATCCCTTATTGCCGTCATCGTTTTCGGCACACTCTCATTCGTCGGGAACAACAAGAAGGCGGCCGCCGGAACTGAGGCAGCGGAAGTCGAGTCCGTGTCTCACGCGGGCGACATCGTCTATGTCCAGCTCGACAGGATTCTTCAGGAATACGACATGGCGAACGACAAGCGCTCGGTCGTTGAAACCAAGGTTCAGAACATTCAGGCCGAGGTGAACAGGAGAGGCAAGAAGCTCGAAAAGGACATCAAGGACTTTCAGGAGAAGATGGACAAGGGACTGATGACGCGCTCGGTGGCGGAGGTTCAGGGACAGAAGCTCCAGAAGGCGCAGGACGACTTCAACGTCTATGCCCAGCAGAAGCAGAACGAGATTCAGGAGGAGCAGATTGTGATGATGAACCAGCTCGCGGACGCAATCAAGACATGGCTTGACAAGTACAACGAGACGATGGGATATGCGATGATTATCACAAATCAGGGCGGTGCTCCTGTCATCACCGGAGATGCGACGCTGGACATCACCGACGAGGTGATTGCCGGGCTGAACGAGGAATATGTCGCCGACAAAGGAAAGAAATAAAAATTGAAAATAGCGCTGCTGTCCTGCTTTTACCCTTTCAGAGGAGGGATTTCCCAGTTCAACGCCTGTCTTTTTGAAGAACTGGGCGAGACGAATGATGTCAAGGCCTTCAATTTCACGAGGCAGTATCCCGAATTTCTCTTTCCGGGCAAGACGCAGAAGGTGACGGAGGACGACGAGGCCGTGCCGGTACGGAGCACATCCGTGCTGGACACGGCCAATCCTTTTTCCTACCTCAGGACGGTGCGCGAGATACGCCGCTGGAAGCCGGATCTGCTGATTGTCCGCTACTGGATGAGCTGGTTCGCCCCGTCGCTCGGCTATGTCTGCCGAAGGATGAGGCGCAGCTGCTCTGTCATCGGGATTCTCGACAATGTCGTCCCTCACGAGCCGCATTTCTTCGACGCGCCGCTCACGAAGTATTTTCTGTCGGGATGCGACGGCTATGTCACTCTCTGCGAGGCTGTGTCGAAAGACCTGCTGAGGCTGAGGCCTGACGCCAGGTTCACCGTCATCCAGCACCCCCTCTACTCGCACTTCGGGAAGAAGATGCCGAGGGAAGAGGCGGAAAGCAGGCTGGGACTTGAGCACGGAAAGAAGAACCTGCTGTTCTTCGGGCTGATACGCGAATACAAGGGGCTGGACATTCTGCTCGAAGCCTTTGCCGGACTGGACGGGGACTATCAGCTGATTATCGCCGGAGAGCCTTATGGGAGCTTCGACCGCTATCAGGCAATCATAGACAGGATTCCGGGCGGCGACAGGCGGATTGTCAAGGCGCTGCACTATGTCAGGGATTCGGAGGTGTCTCTGTATTTCTCGGCCGCGGATCTCACCGTGCTTCCCTACAGGAGCGCGACCCAGAGCGGGATAAGCTCGGTGTCCTATCACTTCGAGGTGCCGATGGTGGTCACGGCCGTGGGAGGCCTGAAGGAGACAATAGGAGACCGAGGAACGGGAATTGTGGCGGAGGACGTGACTCCGGATGCGATAAGGGCGGAAATAGTGCGCTATTTTGCCGATCCGTCGCTGCGGGAGGGTTTCGTCGCGGAGATAAGGAAGGAAAAGGAGAGGCTGTCATGGAAAGGATTTGCGGACAGGCTTCTTAAATTTGCAGACGGTCTTGAGCCTGCCGGAAAGCGCAGGGGGACAAACTGCGGAAAGTAACCAACACAAAAGAAGTAGGAGAACCGGAATATGAACATTCGTGGAATACTCGGCCTTGCCATGGCCGCAATCGCGCTGACCGTCCTTTCACCGGCGGATGCAATTGCGCAGGACAGTTATGTGCCGACGCCGGTGACGGTGTCAAAGGAGAAGGTCAAGGTAGGAGGAAAGCTGTGCTGGTCCCATGTCGTTCTCGAAAGACAGACCCTCTACTCGATAAGCAAGGCCTACGGGGTCAGCGTCGAGGACATCTACAAGTACAACCCGTCAGTCCGCACGGAAGGTCTGAAGAAGAACGCCATAATCCTGATTCCCGTGGTAGAGGAAGAGACCGCGACGAAGCCGGCAAAGGGCAGGGAATCCGCGAAGGCCGAGAAGAAGGCCGACCGACAGGAAAGTGCCCGACCGACCAAGACGACTAAAGCAGAGGAAATGTCCGCGAAGGATGGCAATGCGGAGATGACCCTTCAAAAAGAAAAGAATAATCCGAAGAAAGAGCAGACGGTTCACACCGTCCGCTGGTATGAAACAATAGAGACGATAGCCGAGAAATACGGAGTGAGCGTAGAGGCTATAATGAGAGCGAACAACCTTTCGGGAAAGGAACTCAAATCACGCCAGAAACTTGTGATTCCGTCAAGGGACGCGGCTGCGGAGACGGTCCGTGAGACGGAGGCGGCCCGGCAAGGCTCCGCCGAGACCCCAGCGCAGGATAGGGAGTCCCGGAAAAGTCCGGATTACGGCGTCGACTCCGCAGCGGAAACGAAGGTGAAGGCTGAAGACGAGTTCAGTGCCGATGAACCGCAGGCCGCTCTGTCAGCCGGTTCAGAGACCGGTGTCAGAAAGGAGAACAGCGTGAACTTCGCGCTCGTGCTGCCGTTCATGGCAGGGACGGAAAAGCCGAGTTCATCTTCGTTCGACTTCTACTGCGGAGCGCTGCTCGCCGCAAGGGAACTGGGACTCGACGGTCTCAGCGTGAACGTCAGCGTGTTCGACACGGGTACGGACGCGCCGACAAGGCGCAGTCTCGGCAACGAGGACTTCATCATAGGCCCGCTCTCCCCCGCCGACATCAGAAAGGTTCATGACGCGGCCGGAGACGACGTCGCCATAATCTCCCCTCTCGACCCTAAGGCAGCGGCTCTCACCGGAGAGTTCCCGAAGCTCGTTCAGGTGCCCACCCCGCACGACCTTCAGTACGCCGACCTCGTGCAGTGGATTGCCGACGAGACTCAGAGCGGCGACAGGACGGTGCTCATCTCCGAGAAGGGCGGAAAGGAAAGCGAGGCAATGAAGGTATTTACCGAGATTCTGGACATATCCGGCCTGAAATACAAGGATTTGCAGTACAGCCTGCTCGAAGGGCGCGACATCATTGCGAAGCTCAAGAGCATCACCGTCGAAAGTCCGAAGACCAACAGGTTCATCATCGCCTCCGAAAGCGAGGCCTTCGTCAATGACGTGTTCCGCAACATCAGCCTCCTCTCCCGCGAGAACCGCAAGGTTGAGGTGTTCTGCCACTCCAGGGTGCGCGGATATGACATCGAGGTTGAGAGCCTGCATAACAACGACCTGCACATAAGCCTCGCCTACTACATCGACTACAACACTCCGGAAACAATCAGCTTCGTCAAGGCCTACCGCGCCCTTTTCAACACCGAACCGACTCAGTTCAGCTTTCAGGGCTACGACGTGACCAAATACTTCTGCGAGCTCCGCGCCGCCTACGGGGACGACTGGCTCAAGGCCATAGGCCACTGCCCGAAGACCGGCCTCCAGACCAGCTTCAACTTCCGCGACGGCTCCCGCATCAACGAAGGCGTCCGCCGCATCGAGTACCGTTCCAACTATCGGATTAAATCCGTGGAGTAAAGTCCTATCGGCATAATTTCAGTTAAAATCGGCTAAAAATCATAAGGTTTCTTGCCGTTATCGGCAAGAAACCTTATCTTTGTATCGGGATTTGTTATTTTTTATGCCGATAAGTATGGATTACATCTCAACCAAAGAATATGCGGCGGAACACGGCATCGCCGAACGTACAGTAAGAAACTATTGTATTCAGGGGAAAATTGCCGGAGCACGACTTGTCGGCAAAACATGGAGTGTGCCTGCCGATGCCCCACTTCCACAGCGCAAGAATGCAAGAATTAAAACGTCTCCACTTCTGGAGATATTGCGCGAGCAAAAAGAGTCCAGGATCAAAGGCGGAATCTATCATCGCACGCAGATTGACCTGACCTATAATTCTAACCACATCGAAGGCAGCAGGCTGACAAAAGAACAGACCCGATATATATTTGAGACCAACACGATAGGAATCACAGACAACGCGGTTAAGGTGGATGACATCATCGAAACCACCAATCATTTCCGCTGCATCGACTTTATAATTGACCACGCAAAGGAGCCCTTGACGGAAAGCATGATGAAACAACTTCATCGTTTGCTAAAAAGCGGGACATCGGATGCCTCGAAATCGTGGTTTGCGGTTGGTGAGTACAAACGGCTGCCGAACGAGGTCGGCGGGATGGAGACGACATCGCCGCAAAAGGTCGGGTTTGAATTGCGTGCGCTGCTAAAAGAGTACAGAAGCAAAAAGACAATTCGTTTTGAGGACATACTCGATTTTCATCAGCGCTTTGAGTCAATACACCCCTTTCAGGACGGCAACGGCAGGGTCGGGCGTTTGATAATGTTCAAGGAATGTCTGAACCACAACATCGTTCCGTTCATTATCACGGACGAACTGAAGATGTTCTATTACCGAGGTCTGCACGAATGGAAAACATTTCCAGGCTACCTGACAGATACCTGCCTGACAGCACAGGACTATTACAAGAAACTCCTTGACTATTTCAGAATCAGATATTGACGGCCGCACCACTTACCCGAGGAGTTCCCTGGCGTTGGCGATGGCGGCGGGGGTGACGGTGGAGCCGCTGAGCATTCGGGCGAGTTCGAGGACGCGCTCGTCGGTGGAGAGACGGCGGATGGAGGAGGTGGCGCGGCCGTCGGAGGAGACGGATTTCTCGACGAGGTAGTGGGCTGAGCCCTTGGCGGCGACCTGAGGGAGGTGCGTGATGGCAAAGACCTGCATATCAGCGCCCATGGAGCATATCATAGTGCCCATCTTGTCCGCTACGCTGCCGGAAACGCCGGTGTCAATCTCGTCGAAGATTAGCGTCGGCATGGACACGAAATGAGCCATCTGAGCCTTGAGGCAGAGCATGATGCGGGAAAGTTCACCTCCGGAGGCGCAGGACTGCACCGGAATCGGGGCGCGGCCCGTGGAACTGAAAAGGAAACGGACATTGTCCCGTCCGAGAGGACCCGGCTTCGTTGCCGGGGAAACGTCGGCCACAAAGACCGACAGCGGCATCTCCAGATTTCGGATCATCGACTGGATGTGCTCTGAGAAAGGTCCGGCAGCCTTCCGCCGCGATTCCGTCAGAGCCGCGGCAAGCCGGTCGTTATTCTTTGACTCGGCGGCAATGTCGGAGGAAAGCGCCGCAAGCCTTTCGTCCATGCAGTCCGTGTCGGCAAGCGCGGCCGAGTACTTATCCTTAAGAGCGATGAGCTCGGCCTCAGTCGTGCATCCGAACTTCTGGAACAGCCCGTAGATGAGCGACATCCTTGCCTCTACGGCTTCGAGCCGTTCAGGAGAGGCTTCAGACTTCTCCGCGAGAGCCGTGACCTCAGAAAGGATGTCGTCCAGTTCGAGACGCGAAGACTCTATCCTTCCCGCAAGCGCCCCGACCGACGGGACAAAGGCAGAAATCTTTTCCAGAGCCTTCTCCGACTCCTTCAGCAGCGCGTCAATGGAAGGAAGCTCCTCGCCGCTCGGAGAGAATGCCTCCGACACGGCGCAGAGGCTTTCCTGTATCGCCTCGGCGTTGGCAAGCCCTTTCTGTTCCTGCTCAAGTTCGGCAAGTTCACCGTCCCGGAGCGACGCTGAGTCAAGCTGCCGGTACTGCGCCTCATTGTAGTCTCTCTCCGCGCGCATCCGCTCAAGGCTTTCCTCCATCCTGCGCCTTTCGGCCGTCAGTGACGACAGGCGGGAGTAGGATGCCGCGTATTCCGCCCTCAGCGCGAGGTTGTCGGCGAAGTTGTCGAGCATATCTGTCTGGTAGGCAGGATTCTGAAGTTCGAGTGTCCCGTGCTGGGAATGGATGTCGAAAAGGCGTGACGTCACCCCGACAAGCGTCTGCACCGTCACAGGACAGTCGTTGATGAATGCACGCGAGCGTCCTGAACGCGCGACGACACGGCGGACAATCAGTCCCACATCGTCCCATTCGGCCCCGGCATCCTCAACGGTCTGCTTCAGCGACGGCTCCACGCCGCTGAACTCAGCCTCGACCACACAGTTGTCCGCACCCTCCGAAATCATGGCCGCGTCGGCCTTGCCCCCGGAGAGCAACGACAGCGCCCCCAAGAGAATTGACTTCCCGGCTCCGGTCTGTCCGGAAATAATGACAAGACCCTCCGGGAACGTGATGTCCAGAGAGTCTATCAGAACATAGTTGTGTATTTCGAGACGATTCAGCATTGCTCCTCCTTTTTTCGTGAGGAAAGAACGGTACGGACAGACGTGGCGCTATTCCTCGTCGTGTTTTGCCATCCTGTAGGAAATCTCGTTGTGCTCGAACTCATAGATAGCGACGAGATCCGGTTTCGGCTGACGCTCGTAGTACTTCGAAATCTCAATCTGCTCCCTGTTCTCGAACACCTCTTCCATAGTGTCCCTCTCGTTCTTGAAATCCTCAAGTTTCTTTGTAAGTTCCTTTTTCTCAGCAGCCGCAATCTGGTTGGCCCTCTTTGAAAGAATCACGACGGTCTCGTAGATGTTGCCCGTCGGAGCCGCGAGGTCGCACAGGTCGCGCGTAATCGTGTTTGTCGGAATTTTACTGTTTGCCATATCGTTTTGTGTTTTGTTTGTCTTGTATTGTTTGTCTCTCTTGGTCTATATTTTTTTCATCAGTCACATACCCCGTTCTGATATTATATACGCCCGTCAAATTCCGAGGTTTCAAAAATTTTCGGGACATATCATATATTTTCTAATTTTTATTCAGATATTTCTGTGCCTTCGAATGCGGAAGCTCAAGACTCCGGCAATATTTCGAGTCCGGATATTCGCTTATGAAGTTGAGATAGTCGTCCATGAACTGCAGGTAACGCTCACGCTGCTTGGACTTTACGCTCAGGTCGGCATACTTGTAGGAAGACATGGCTATGTAGTAGAGTATGTCCTCGCGGTAGATGTTCTCGGAGTCGTCCTTCAGCACGTTCTTGAGGGCGACGCGGGCGGCAAGGTAGTCCTCCATGCGGTAGTAGAGCTTCGCGCCCTCGTAGGCCTTGCGGTCGAGGCGCTCGTTCAGGTCCTTAATCATCGCCTCGCAGTCGGCAAGGTGCTCGTTGTCAGGCTCTTCGCGGAGATATTCGGTCATCGCGTTGAGTGCCGTGTAGGTCGGAGTCTGGTCCAGCTCGTAGCGCAGGGTCGAGCGGTAGAGGCAGTCGATGCGGAGGAAACGCGCGTCGGAGGCGAAGGGACTGCGGGGATAGACCTCAAGAAAGCGCTGGAAATTGGTCTCGGCGGTGTAGTAGTCCTTCTGGCGGTAGTTGCTCAGCCCCCAGTAGTAGCGCACGGTGTCGTCCTTCTCTGTTCCCTCGGTGAACATCGAAAGGGACTCGAACATGGCTGCTGCCCTGCTGTATTTCTTATTGTTGAAGTAGTCGAAGGCGGCCTTGTACTTGGCTTCCGTGTCGGCGCTGTTCAGCAGCATCTCATACTGCGACTTGCAGGCATTAAGCGAGAAGAGCGCGAGGACGGAAATTACTGCGGTTTTAAGGTGTATTCTCATAAAATTTATTTTTTCAACAAAAAATGTATCCCGAAAAAATCGGAGGAACTACTTGGATTTCAGGTATCTTTCCGCATCGAGGGCGGCACGGCAGCCGGACGCGGCCGCATTCACGGCCTGCCTGTAGGTAGGGTCCTGCACGTCCCCGGCGGCGAACACGCCTTCGATGCTCGTGCGCGACGACTTTCCCTCAGTTATGATGTAGCCCTGCGCATCGACATCGACCCAGTCCCTGAACACGTCGGAATTGGGATGATGCCCGATGGCGAGGAAAAATCCGTCAATGGCTATGTCAAATACCTCGCCGTCCCTGCGGACAAGACGCGCGCCCGTGACACCGAAGTCGTCGCCGAGCACCTCCCGCGTGTTGCAGTTCCACAGGATTTCTATGTTTTCTGTTTCAAGCACGCGCCTCTGCATGGCCTCGGAGGCACGGAGCACATCGCGCCGCACAATCATATAGACCTTGCTGCACAACCCCGCGAGATAGCTTGCCTCCTCGCACGCCGTGTCTCCGCCGCCCACGACCGCAACGACCTTCTTCCTGTAGAAGAACCCGTCGCAGGTCGCGCAGGCCGACACACCCATTCCGCGGTATTTCGTCTCGGACGGCAGCCCGAGATACTTTGCGGTGGCTCCGGTAGCTATGATTACGGTTTCAGCCTCAATCTCAGCCGCCCCGTCAATCTTCACTTTCAGCGGTCGGGACGAAAAGTCCACGTCAGAGACGGTTCCAATCCGGATGTCCGCCCCAAGACGCAGCGCCTGGGCACGCATCGCGTCCATAAGCTCCTGTCCCCCGATTCCTTCCGCGAAGCCGGGGTAGTTTTCAATGTCGGTGGTTGTGGTGAGCTGACCGCCAGGCTGCGCTCCCTCATAGAGCACAGGCGCGAGATTGGCGCGGGACGCATAAATCGCGGCTGTGTAGCCGGCCGGTCCCCCGCCTATTATGAGGCATTTCGTCTTTTCCATATATCAAAATTGTCCTGACGCCCGTTCATCGGACATCACAAAGAATGCAAAATTAGCAAAATTCTCCGTATATTCCGTGCCACACCTCCACTATTCTGTTACAAATCGGTTAAATTCCCGGAATACGAGAACGAAAATTTTGTAAAAAAGACTATTTTTCAATAACTTTGGGATATGAAAAGTTCGGGATATGAAAGGCATACAGCCTCAGACAATACCAACTGCGAATGAATGTATGTACAACAACAGTATGAAAATAAAGTAAGATTGATGCAAATGAACAATATCGAGGAGAACACGCAAAATGGTTTCGCAGCAATGCTGAAAAGGAAAGCGCTCAAGGCCACTCCGCAGAGACTTGCGGTGCACAGGGCAATGCAGAAACTGGGACACGCTTCAGCTGACATGGTGGCGCAGGAGATAGAAAACGACGCAAACACGAAGATCACCGTCGCTTCCGTGTATAACATTCTTTCGGAGTTCGCGAATCTCGGGATATATCAGCACCGACTCAGCGCCAACAACAAGATGTTCTTCGATTTCAACACATACGAGCACGCGCACTTCTACGACATCGAGAACAACACGTTCCGCGACATATCGGAGGACAAGGTCATAAGTGAGCTGCTTGAAAAACTCTCAAAGAAGAGGTTCAAGGGATATAAGGTCGATTACATAGACATCCAGATCGTCGGTCACCCCACAAAAAAGAAATGACGGGGCGAGGAAAAAGCGGATTGCTTCGTTGCAAAAGCCCTCGAAATCCTCACAACCGACAAGGTTGCTCCGGTTCCGAGGGCTTTGTGCGCCTTGCACTCCATCTTTTTCCTCATCCCCTTTCCCTAAGAAGCCCTCAAAAATAAGTCCCCAATCTGAGGCAACTTATTTTTCACATTTCTAAGACTTTTGACGAGGCAGCACTGTCGGCGTTCTTGAAAATATCTTAGGGCACTGTAGAAATGATTGAATCACTATTTGTCCCCGGACTTTTCCTTGGCCTCGTCAAAGGCGGTGGTGAAGGTGAAGCGGGTGGAGCTTGTGATGTCTATGTTCTTGAGGAAATCCTGAACGGTGAAGCTGATGTAGAAATTGTCGGATGATTTCTTGTCGTCCGGAGTCTCTTTCGTTATGACGTCGCCGTTAGCGTCGTGATAGAGGACGAAGCGGACTTCCTGAGAGTTGCTTGTGTTGTCGAACACGAGTTCGAGGTCATGCACGGTCTCGCTGTCCTTGATTTTCGGGACGCTGACGAACAGGGTCATATACTGATTCTCGCCGTTGGCAGTCCATATACGTCCGTTTTCCGCAAGATATACGGAGTCGCGCCCGAATCCAGCCACGGCCTCGTTCTCCGACGATACACATTCCTTAACCTCGACTTCATTGTAGGCGTTCAGCTTTATGTCCTGCCTGCCGTCGGCATCAACGGCGGTCAGAAGGTCGCAGTTTATGATGAGACGACGGCAATCGACGAAATCGGCGTCCGTGGCATTCTCGACAATGTTGTATATAATGTTCCCGTCAGCACGCAGATGAGTCGCATCGACCACCTCCGCGAACCAGACCTGCCCGCTTACACGGTATTCGCTCTTGAGACAGGAGGTAAATGACGCGCAGGCAAGCAGAGCCAGCGCAACGATTTTGTTGATTTTCATTATCTTACTCGTTTTATATGTTTAGAAGCTTTCTTTTAACCACCGCACGACACGGAGGCAACTGTATTCCTTATTATATATAAAGGGCCACGATTTCGCCCTTCTCGACCTTCGCGCCCTGGGCAGCGGTGACTGCAACAATTCTGCCATCCGTCGCCGGAATGACTTCCTCGATGCCGTAGTAGGCCTGGACATATCCGGCGGCCTCCCCCGCCCTGACCGGAGTTCCTTCCGCCGGAGCCGTCGATTTGTCGTCAACGTCAATCTGCCAAAGCATATGCCCCTTGACCGGCGACCGGAGCGGCTTCGCGTCCGGCCAGCGTTCCAGAAGGGCGTCGATGTCGAACTTTGGCATCTCCACGACAGGCCTGGTCACCACAATCGGAGCCCCCGCCACGGCCTTTCTCGACTCAAGTTCCGCCGCGAAGCGCTCCTTGGCCACCCCAGAACGGTAGTCGCGGTACTGCCTCTCGTGCATGGCAAGTTCAAAGAGTTCCTCGCTGTCCTGCCCCTCGTCCCAGCCTTCGTCAGCCATCATCCGGCGGAACTCCGGAAGAGCGTCCGGGAAGGCGTCCTGAGGGTTGCCCGTGTAGAACTCCAGCCCCTTTGACGCGGCGAGCTCAACGATTTCAGGAGCAAGCGGACCCGGAAGCCGTCCCATCTTGCCGAGAATCATGTTCCACGTGTCCTTGTCAATCGAAGACCAGCGCGGACGCCCCTTGAACGAGTCGAGGAGGTTCATCAGCGCGGTGTTCTTGACATACTGGCTGAACGGGGTCACTAGCGGAGGGTAGCCGAGCCTCGGCCAGACATACTCGACCTCGCGGAAGAGCCGCACCATGAGGTTGTCTATGCTCAGTTCCGGCTTCGACTGTGCCCGGAGCGCCGCGTTGATTGCATCCTGGAAGCCCTTGAGGTCGGACATCATCGAGCCCATCATCCCGCCCGGAAGCCCGCAGCCGACAAGCAGCGAGCTCAGGCGCGAGTTGTTCGGGTCTATCCAGTAGCCGAGGAAGTCGTCGATGAAAGACTGAGTGAGCGAGCGCACCTCCATGTAGGCGTCCATGTTCAAGTCCTTGACGGTGAAGCCGTCGGCGCGCAGCATCTCGCGGATCGTAATCACGTCCGGATGCACCTTTCCCCACGAGAGCGGCTCGACGGCGACGTCAAGGTAGTCAGCGCCGGCGCGCGCCACTTCAAGCATCGACGCAGGAGAGAAGCCCGGGCCGCTGTGGCCGTGATACTGAACGAGAATGTGCGGATATGCCTTCTTTATCTCACGCGTGAGCTCCGCGAGGGCGGTAGGCCTTCCGATTCCGGCCATGTCCTTGAGACATATCTCGTCGGCCCCGTATTCCACGACCCTGCGGACGACGTCCATATAGTATTCGACGGTGTGGACGGGAGAATGGGTGATGCTCAGGGCGACCTGCGAAACCATTCCCGCCTTCTTGGCATATTCGACGCTGAGCCGCAGATTCCTGTGGTCGTTGAGTCCGCAGAACGAACGGGATATGTCCGTGCCCTGCGCCTTCTTCACCTTATACATCAGCTCGCGCACGTCGGCCGGGACCGGGTTCATCCTCAGGCCGTTGAGTCCCCTTTCAAGCATATGGGTCTGAATCCCGGCCTTTCTGAAAGGAGCCGTCCACTCGCGCACAGCCCTGTTCGGATTCTCCCCGAAGAGGAGATTGACCTGTTCAAAAGCCCCGCCGTTTGTCTCGACGCGGTCGAAGCAGCCCATGTCAATGATTGGCTGCGCAACTTTAACCAGCTGGTCAACTCTCGGGACATATTTGCCCGAAGACTGCCACATATCCCTATAGACAAGGGAGAATTTTATTTCACGCCCCATAAGCCCTGATTTGTAGAGGACCGCCATCGTGGAAGTCCCTGTTATGCAAAAATAGTTTTACAAAAATAACATTTTTTTTGCATAACGGAGGAATTTGTCTATCTTTGCAATCCCAAACGAACATGGTGCCCGTAGTTCAGTTGGTTAGAGCGTCAGATTGTGGTTCTGAATGTCGTCGGTTCGAATCCGACCGGGCACCCTCCTAATTAAGAAAAAAGGTCGGAGTTGTCCGACCTTTTTTCTTACCCCCTCCCGTCCCCCTACATCAGGGGGAAGTCGTGCTACGTGCGCCCCATCCCACTTGGCCTGCGCTTCGCTGTTCTCCGCACGGCGCTTTTGCGTCTTTTTTTCATCTGTTTGCTTTGAATATAATAAATTTTGCTTACCTTTGCAGTGTCATGGTATATGACTGTTAGCAATTTAAAGGCAGGCATCTATCCCTTATGGATGCTTGCCTTTTTCATCTACCGAGGGGATGGTTACTTTGCAAGGGGTCGATAGTTCTTACAAGCTAACAGTTTTAAATATCATGAGAAAAAGAACTTATCACAAACTTGTAATCTCCATAAGGGTGGAGATTATCAGATTGGTCTGGGTTCGCGGGTACAAACGTATCCGCCTAGGCCGAAATGAGAGAGTGAAAGGTCATTACCGCAGATATTAAGGGACTGCCGGTAATCAGTTTCACTCCGGCCGCAAGGCCTTCTGCCCTATCCCCTCGGTTTTTATCTCCGTTTCTCCGGCTCGGATGAGGTGAGTCTTGCCGTTGAGGATGAGGCGGTAGGGCTTGTTGCTGCGGACGGTGACGGTGGAGGTCGCCGGGTCGAAGAGGAGGTCTGTGGTCGTGTCGCCGAAGCTGAGGTTGTTCAGGCCGTGGCGGCAGTCGTGACGGATGTCCCAGCGGACGGTGCGGGAGGAGGCGTCGATGTCGTGGAAGCCGAGGACATTCTCGATGAAGAGGGATATGGGACCGAGGGCCGACCAGCCGCAGAAGTCGGGACGGACGCGCTTGCCGTGGTTGCTGCTCGGGGCCGGAGCGGTCGGGGAGTAGCATTCCCAGATGGTGTGCGGGTCGTAGTCTCTGTAGGTGCGGAGCATCCATGAGAGAACCTGCTCGGCAGTGGTGTCGGCGGTCTCCTTAAAATCGTACTTTTCAAGGGCCTTGATGCCCATGTAGGCGGTCGGAAGCCACATCGACCCGCGCCAGTACCAGCCGTCCTTAGAGTTGAAGTCCGGGTCGTCACGCGAGACGGTCACCCACGGGACCTCTCCGCCGAGCTTGTCGGGGCGCAGGGCAAATTCGGTCATGCGCCTTGCCTGAGCCTTCGAGGGGATTTCCGCGAGCATAGGCCAGAAGGACGCGGGAGTCAGGATGCCCGTAGTGCGCCACGCGGACGGGGAGGTCGGGGCATCCGCCGCCGAAGCGCCGCCACCGGAAGCCGGTCGAGTGCCATCTCCCGAAGCCGATGCGGTCGCTTCTGAAGCCGTTGCAGTCTCTCCGGGAGCCGCCGGCACGATGTCGTAGTAGCAGCCGTCCTTCTCGTCCCAGTAGTACCTGTTCACGATTCCCCGCATCTCCTTCCACTTCTTCTCGAACTCGCGGGCCGTTGCGCCGTCTCCGGCGACCTTTGCAAGGCGCGAGATGTAGAGCGCGGAGAGAGCCTGCTGCGAGATGGCGTCGACCCAGAGCATCCCCTTGCCGGCACGGGTGCGCGGAGTGTTGTCCATTCCGGACGAAATCCCGTTCCACTCGTAGCCTATGCCCCTGTACCTCAGCGCCATCGGATAGTGGTCGAACTGGAGCTTCCTCTCCGGGGAGAGCGTCGGGAAAAGGTTCCAGTAGCGCTGGAGGAACTTCTTGTCAAGGAGCAGCTCGCGGATGTGTGCGTCGTCGCCGGTCATCTTGTAGTAGTCGTTCTCCACCCACGCGAAGAAAGGCGGGTTGTCAGGATGCTGGATGCGCAGGGACGAGCCGCTGTCCTCAAGCATCGTGTAGTAGAAATTGTCGAGCGTCTGGATGCCGGGGAAGAGCTTCGGGGCGTACTTGCAGAACATCACCATGAACTCCGAGTCCCAGATCCAGATGGTGTCGTCCCACAGGGCCTCGTCCATATAGAGCGGCTGCACGAGCCCCTTCTGCCATTTCATGTGGGCGTAGGCCTGCTCCCAGGCCTTCCAGTAGAGCTCCACATAGCCCGGCTCCGCGTCGAATACCGGCTGCGGGATGAGCGCCCGGTCAAACGCGGGCTTCAGAGGCCCGACGACATTGCCCATCGTGTCAACCCAGTCGGAACCGTTGTAAATCAGGAGCTTTTCGATGTCGGTGTCGTAGTACTGCTGCATATACATCGGCAGGTAGCTCTCCCTCTCGGCGGAAGTCCCGGAAAGGGAATGCGCGGAGTTGCGCGTGAAGAAGCGCTGCCCCGAGCCCTTCTCCCAGAACGGCACATCAACCGCGTTCTCCATGCTCTCGGCAAACTTGTTCCCGCAGAAAGTGATGTTTCCGCACCAGGAACCCGGAACGGTCTCGCGGGCAGGGAGCACCGGGGCAAGCGTCGGGTTCTCCTTCTCGCGGTACTCGACCGTGTGCGAGATGAGGTCAATCACCTGATAGCCACGCGAATGCGGCTTGCGCGAAGCACCGCAGACATTGAACAGCGGAAGCGACGCGCAGAGTTCCTCGCCGCAGTTAATCAGCGTAATCGGATGCTCCCACACGCCGTACCAGCCCGAAGCCTTCGACTGCTCCACCACGTCATAGTTCCCGAAAGTGTAGCCATAATAGCTCCTGTAACCCAGCAGGTTAGTCGCCACGAGATGTTCCCCTCCAATCTGAAAAGCCTCGTAGAACCCGTCCGCGATAATGTCGTTCCAATGATGCCCCACTCCGTTCGGATTTATGTTCGACCCCCTCACGCCCACGGATCCTTCCACCGGCATCTTTCCCGGGCCGCAGCCAATCGAGAAAAGACGGATGTTCTCGAGTATCGCCGCTCCGGCATAGAAGGTATTGATGCATATCACCTTATGGTTTATGTCCGGCAGCGTTATCGACAAATTCCTGATTGTCAAGTGATTCGTGTTATATATATTGTCATTCGAGCACGCAATCACGTTCATCTGCACCGACGGGTCAATCCCCTCGTAGGCCTGCGGACGCACGTTGAAGAGCACGCCGGAATTCTTGCGCAGGCCGCTCTCGTCGATTCCGCGCAGCACCACACCGACGGTCTTGCGGACCCTGAGCGCGGTCGGCATCGGGAAACGCGGGTCGGTGTAGAACCCGTCGATGTTGTAGTTTCCGTCGTAGAAAAGGATGTGGCAGCCTCGGGTCATCGTGCCGTCAAAGCCGTCCAGAACCCGCTGAATCGTGAGTTCGTCGTGTTCTCCGGTGCAGACGATGTCCGCCGATTTCTTCGACTCCTCCGAAGAGTCGTGCGCCGCGATGCGGAAAAATTCCTGTGCGGAGAGCGAAACTCCGAAAATGAGCGAAAAAAGAATTGAAGCGAGGGTGAGGATATATTTTTTCATCGAAATATGATTTTGGGAATATTGTTTTCGGGGATATGATTTTTCGGAAATATTGTTTTGGGTGGATATATATTATTGTAGCTCAATGACTATCGTCGTAATCGAACGCTGTCTTGCCGTTATGGACGACGGCAGGCGCTCCGAAGAGCCGACGAGGGCGAGGTCGGTGCGGGAATCCGTGCGGTAGGTCTTCACAGCGGAAACCTTCCTGCGGACGGACGACGGGAGCCTGAGGGATATGTCCTCGTCCCGAAAGCCGGAGTTCACGCCGACGAGAACGAGCCTGTCGCCCTCCGGGGACATATAGGCGGAAACGGCGAGGGCGTTCAGGTCATCCGCGCCCTCACACGCGATGCGGACATAGCCCGGGCGGATGAAGAAGCTGTAGTTGCCCAGCGCCCAGAGCAGCTTGTTCGCCGTGGCGCGACCGCCCTTATGCAGGTCGCCGGCCTCCGGCCAGAGGGCAATCAGCGCATGGTCGCCCTTCACCTCCATGGCCTTCCAGTAGCCCCAGGCCGTAGCGCCGACCACGGTCATGTCGCTGTGTATCAGCCGCCCCATCAGAAGAGCCACGTCAATGTCGCCACAGGCATAGTCCTCATGGGTCATCCCGTCCTTAATCCGGATAATCGAAGACGGAAGCAGACACCACTCCGACTGCTGGAAGCCGACGCCGTACTCGTCGCAGACCTCGCGGACCCTGCGGCGCACATCAGTCATCTGGCGGTTTGTGGTCTCGCTCCAGTAGTCATGCCCTACTGTCATGCGCGGAACGTGGCTGAAGTTCCCGAGGTAATAGGGGCTGGAAGCGTCCCAGAAATGCCGCACGAGAAAGGCCGGGGCAAGGTCAGAGCCGCCGAAGCCCTGCCGTAGATAGTCGGAGGTGGAGTAGAAATATTTGAGGTCGCCGCTCTCCCCCACCGCAATCTTCACATTCTCAAGCCCATCGCGTGCCGTGAGGGCGGAATCGAGTTCGGAGAAGACGCGGTGCATCTGGTCAATCCTCCACGACGAGCCTTCCTGGCGCGGGGAGTTCCAGCGCACGTTCGGCTCGTTGATGGGGCTGATGTAGGAGACCTTCCAGCCGTTCCCGATGTAGTGCGCCGCCACGTCGGCGAGATAGCCTGCAAAGGCGGCGTAGCACTCCGGACGGAGATTGGCGGAGTCGGTCGTCTGAGCCCATCCTCGGCCGTTCTTGGTGAACTGCACGGGAGGGGTGTTGGAGAAGAGCAGGAAGTTGTTGCAGCCAAGTTCGGCGGCTCTGGAGACGAACCACCTCTGACCCGGGCACTTGGTCCAGTCATACGCGCCGCCGTCCGTCGTGAGGTAGGACTCGGCACGCCTCTGATATGGCAGTATGTCAGGATTCTCCTGCTCCAGCGTGCCCCCTCCGAGGTTCACCCTCCACATCGACAGGCCTATCCCGCAGGGGTTCCCGGCCGCGTCCGTCTCCCGGCTGAAAAGCCAGCGCGCAATGCGGGACTTCTCCGCCTCGCCCCAATACCGCCCGACAAATTCCCCGCTCCATGCGTCCGACGCGGTGAAATTGTCTATGGTCTGGAACCTCTCCGACGGATTGACGCTCACCGCACGCGGCTGCGAAAACGCCGGAGCACAGCAACAAATCAGAAAGGTCAGCAAGATATGCATTTTTGTCATCATTTTCATTCCATTTGTGTATGGGGGATAGGATACCGGAAGTTTTGAGATGTATTTTGGGAAAATATGGCCCAAAAGACACTCAAAACATCAAAACATTATGACATTTTTACCGGTAGAATATTTCCATTCTCATCAAATTCGAGTTTGTCGATGCACACGACCCGGTCGCTGCCGTCGCTGTAGCCTATCGGATGGCGGTGGTAGATGATGTAGTAGTCGTCACCGTGCTTCACGACGCTGTGATGACCCGGGCCGGTGCCGTGGACATAGTCGCTCTGAAGGATGGTCGCCCTGCGCTCGAACGGGCCGAAAGGAGTGTCGGCGACGGCGTAGGCAACGCAG
>CAKUPC010000023.1 GCA_934675095.1 uncultured Bacteroidales bacterium
GTGCCTTGTTCCCTGATTTCGTGGAAGTTGTCTCTATTTCTTTGCCTTTACTTTGCTTACTGTCGTGCCCTTTTGGTCAGGAGCGAGGCCGATGTGCAGGCGAACCGTTTCCTTCCGGTTCCCGCGGCTGCGGTCGCCGATGATAAATTCGGAGACGGGGTCTTCGACGAATCTCTGGATGACCCTGCGCAGCGGGCGTGCTCCGTAGCTCGGGTCGAAGCCTGCCTCGGCGATGAACTTTTTCACCCCGGGAGCGATGTCGAGACTGTATCCGGCATCGAGAATCCTATTCTGGAGTGCCTTCAACTCGATGGAGACAATTTTCGCTATGCTTTCCGGCGTGAGGCTGTCGAAGAAAATCACCTCGTCGATGCGGTTGATGAACTCCGGCGGAAAGGTGCGCTTGAGAGCCTTGTTAAGCACTGTCCTGCGGTTGTCACCGACATTGCGGCCGGCCGTGGCGAAGCCGACTCCGCTGCCGTATTCGTCAAGCTCGCGGGAGCCGACGTTCGATGTCATGATGAGGATGGTGTTGCGGAAATCTACGGTGTTTCCGTCGGCGTCGGTCAGTCTTCCGTCGTCAAGGACTTGCAGCAGAAGACTATACACATCGGGATGCGCTTTCTCAATCTCATCCAGAAGCACGACGCAGTAGGGCTTGCGGCGCACCTTCTCGCTGAGCTGCCCGCCTTCTTCGTAGCCCACATAGCCCGGAGGCGCGCCGATGAGTCTCGACACGTTGAACTTTTCGGAATACTCGCTCATGTCGATGCGCACCATGTTGTCCTCGCTGTCGAAGAGATATTCCGCGATTGACTTCGCGAGCTGGGTCTTTCCCACTCCCGTCGGGCCGACAAACAGGAAGGTGCCTATCGGGCGGGCGGGATCTTTGATCCCGGCGCGATTCCTCCGAATCGCGCGGACGACGCCGGCAACGGCCTCGTCCTGCCCGACTATCCGCTGCTCCAACCGGCCTTCCATCCGCATGAGCCTCAGGCTTTCCGACTGCGCCACGCTGCTCACCGGAATGCCCGTCATCTTGGAGACCACCTCGGCGACATCTTCCCTCCGCACGGCCTTCCCGCCGCGCAGCCGCACCATCGACCCCGCCTCGTCCATGATGTCAAGGGCCTTGTCCGGAAGGCACCTGTCGGTCACATATCTCGCCGACATGGACACGCAGGCTTCCAGAGCGTCCTCGCTGTAGCTTGTCCCGTGGTACTGCTCATATCTCGGGCACATCCGCTCAAGGATTGACAGTGTCTGCGTCGCTGAGGTCGGCTCCACCACAATCTTCTGGAAGCGTCTGTCCAGCGCCCCGTCCTTCTCGACAATCTTTCGGAATTCGTCGAGCGTGGTCGCTCCTATGCACTGAATCTCTCCCCGTGCAAGGGCCGGCTTGAGTATGTTCGCCGCGTCGAGGCTTCCTGAACCGCCTCCTGCCCCGACCATTGTGTGGAACTCGTCTATGAACAGAATCACGTCCGGATTGGCGGCTATCTCGTTCATGATGCCCTTGAGCCTCTTCTCGAAGTCTCCCCTGTAGCGCGTTCCCGCAACGACCGATGCCATGTCAAGCGAAACCAGCCTTTTCCCCGATAGGGTCGGCGGGATGTCCCCTGTGGCAATCCTTATCGCTATTCCCTCCACAATGGCCGACTTGCCCACGCCAGGGTCTCCAATGAGCATCGCGTTGTTCTTCTTTCTCCTGCCGAGAATCTGAATCACTCTCATGATTTCGTCCTCGCGTCCCACGACCGGATCCAGCCTGTGCTCCCGCGCCGCCGCCGTGAGGTCATACCCGAACTCATCCAGCAGGCTCTGTTCCTCTGCCGAAGCCAAATATCCTCCTCTTCCGGCTTTCGCTCCTGCTCCCGCGCCGTCCTCTGTCCCGGCCATTTCAGCGCCCGCCTCAGACCTTGCTCCCGTGCCTGTCCCGGTCCCTCTTTCCGCTCCCGACTCAGCGCCGCTCCCTCCGGTCGCGGCTCCGCCAGCCTCCGGAGAGTATTCTCCGCCCAGCAGTCCGAGCCGCGAAAACTCGTCACGCAGCGTCTCGTATGTCAGTCCGTGCTCGCGCAGGTACTCGACCCCATTGTTGGATATCGACTTGCACAGCGCCAGCAGCAGGTGCTGCGGCCCGACGACGTTCCCTCCGGCTTTTGTCGCCTCCAAGACAGCTATGTTGATGATGTTGGCCGAAGTCCTCGACACGGTGACACTGTCGATTTCCGAGTAGGGAATATGTCTCGCGTTTGCGACCCTCTCGTCTATAAAGCATTTGAAATCAGCGAGGTCAATCCCGAGAAACTTCAGATGCATCGCCCCGAGGTTTTCCTCGTGCCGCAGCATACCGAGAAAAAGATGATCCGGCCCTATCATATAGCTGCCGGTTCGCATAGCCTCATCCCTTGCGTAGCCCACTATGGCGTTCAGAGTGTCGGAAATTGATATTTTCATATATGGACATTCTTTTGAGAGTGTTTTGGCTGACGTATTTTCAGCCCCTGTTTTTGCAAAATTACGCAAATCTCCGTATATTTGCAAACTATGCCGTGCCTTCTCGTACGATGTCGGGGAACACGTTATTCCAGACGGGTGATACATATATCATTATATGTGCCCCCGAAAAATGAAAAGAGCATAGTACCTCAGAATTTTGAGGATTTCAAAGTTGAAAATGAATATTTGAAATATGGAAAACAACGAAGAAAAGATTACGACAGGCAGGATTGAGCAGGTTGACATCGACCAGCAGATGAGGAGCGCCTACATCGACTACTCAATGTCGGTGATTGTTTCCCGTGCCCTTCCTGACGTCAGGGACGGTCTCAAGCCGGTTCACAGGAGGGTGCTCTTCGGCATGGAGGGACTGGGGCTTTCCTACTCGGGGCAGACAAAGAAATCCGCCAGAATCGTCGGCGAGGTGCTCGGTAAGTATCATCCGCACGGAGATTCCAGTGTCTATGACGCGATGGCACGTCTCGCCCAGTGGTGGAGCGTCCGCTATCCGCTCGTTTATGGTCAGGGAAACTTCGGTTCCATGGACGGCGACCCTGTGGCTGCGATGCGTTACACCGAGGCCAAGCTCGAAAAGATTTCCGAGGACATTCTCGGCGACCTTGAGAAGGACACGGTCGATATGCAGAACAACTTCGACGACTCCCTTCAGGAGCCGACCGTGCTGCCGACCAAGCTGCCTCTGCTCCTGCTGAACGGATCTTCCGGAATCGCGGTCGGAATGGCGACGAACATGGCTCCGCACAACCTCTCCGAGTGCTGCGACGGCATCTGCGCCTACATCGACAACCCGGACATCACCGTTGACGAGCTGATGCACTTCATCAAGGGACCGGACTTCCCGACGGGCGGCATCATCATGGGACGCCAGGGCATCAAGGATGCCTTCGAGACCGGTCAGGGCAGGATTGTAATCCGTTCAAAGACCGAAATCGAGGTGAGCGAGAGCGGCCGCGAGACCATCGTCGTCACCGAGATTCCTTATATGGTCAACAAGCGCGAGATGATTGAGAAAATCGCCGAACTCGTTGAGACAAAGAAGATTGACGGCATCTCGTATGTGAACGACGAGACCACCCGTCACGGCGTGCGAATCATCATCCGCCTCAAGCAGGGGGCAAATTCGAGCGTGGTGCTGAACAGCCTGTTCAAGTATTCTCCGCTCCAGTCCAGCTTCAGCGTGAACAATGTCGCGCTCGTGAACGGAAGGCCTTACACGCTGAATCTCAAGGACCTTATCCGCAATTTCGTGGAGCACCGCCATCAGGTCATCGTGCGCCGCACCAAGTTCGACCTCAAGAAGGCCCAGGCCCGCGCACATATCCTCGAAGGACTGCTCAAGGCCCTCGACGTGATTGACGAAATCATCAACATAATCCGCGCGTCGAAGAATGTCGATGACGCCAAGTCCCAGCTCATCGAAAGGTTCGAGTTCACCGACATACAGGCCTCCGCAATCGTCGAGATGCGTCTGCGTCAGCTCACCGGACTCGAAAGGGAAAAGCTTCAGGGCGAATATGACGAACTTATGAAATTCATCAAATACTGCATCGACGTTCTCGGAAGCTACGATATGCAGATGGCAATCGTAAAGGACGAGACCATGCAGATGAAGGAGAAATACGGCGACGCGAGAAGGACCGAGATCACCCTCTCCGCCGAGGAATTCAATCCTGAGGACTTCTATCCGGACGAGGATGTCGTCGTGACGATTTCACACCTCGGATACATAAAGAGGACTCCGCTCACCGAGTACCGCACCCAGGCTCGCGGAGGCGTGGGAATGAAGGGTGCCGCCAAGAGGGACGCGGATTTCATCGAGCACATCTATGTGGCGAATATGCACAGCACGCTCCTTCTCTTCACGGAGAGCGCCAAGTGCTTCTGGCTCAAGGTATATGAGGTTCCGGAGGGCTCGCGTTCGTCGAAGGGACGCGCCATCCAGAATGTGCTGAACCTCACCGCCGAGGACAGGATAAAGGCATATCTCAACGTCCGTAACCTCAAGGACGAGGAGTACATCAACAATAATTATGTGGTTCTATGCACGAAGAACGGCGTCATCAAGAAGACCACGCTCGAAGCCTATTCAAGGCCTCGCGCGAACGGTGTCATCGCCCTTACCATACGCGAGGGGGACGAGCTTCTCGACGTCGCCCTCACGAGCGGCAGCAGCCAGATTTTCATCGCCGGCAAGGAGGGACGCTGCGTGAGGTTCGACGAGTCTGACGTAAGGCCTATGGGCAGAACCGCCGCCGGAGTGAAGGGAATCAACCTCGACAGCGAGAGCAACGAGGTCATCGGGCTGCTCAGCTACGAGCCTCAGGCCGAGGATGCCGCCGACCACTCGATTCTGGTTGTCAGCGACCACGGCTACGGCAAGCGTTCCGACTTTGAGGAGTACCGCAAGACCAGCCGAGGCAGCAAGGGCGTCAAGACCCTGAACATCACCGACAAGACAGGCGAACTCATTGCAATCAAGAATGTTACGGACAACGACGACCTTATGATCATCACCCGCTCCGGACTTACAATCCGAATGGCGGTCTCTGACATCCGCATCGCGGGCAGGGCCACTCAGGGCGTGCGCCTGATTAATATCAAGGACGGCGACTCGATTGCGGCTGTTTCAGTCGTTGCAAAGAGCGACGACGAGGAAGAGACCACTGAGGCTCCGGTTGAACAGCCTGAGGAGAGCTCGGCCGACGCGCAGGAAAACGCCGGTACTTCCGAGGCTCCGGAAACAGAGGCTTGATTATTGTAAAATCACAAAGGATTCGGGCGGGAGGCAGACCCGGCTGAAACAATATTAAAACATTAAATTTCTGATGCATTATGAAAAAGACATTAATCGCATTGACAGTTTTGCTTTCTTCCGCTATCATGGTCACGGCACAGCAGAAGTCACCCGAGGCGCTGCGCACGGCTGTAGAAAAGGCTGAGGCTGCCGCTGAAAATCCTAAGAAGGCAGAGAAGCCTGACACGTGGATGAAGATAGGAAAGGCTTATGTGGATGCCTACAACGGTCCTGCGGGACAGCTCTGGATTGGTGCCTCTCAGGCTGAGCTTCAGCTTGTGACGGGCAACGCGCAGCCGATTTCAGTCGAGACTGTTGAACTCAGCGGCTCTCCTTGCCAGAAGCAGGTGTTCGCCGACAAGGAACTTTATTTCAATCAGCAGGGACAGCTCGTCCTCATCAATGTCACGAAGCCGGTCTATGGCGATGCCCTTGCAAAGGCCGTGGAGGCTTACGCCAAGGCCGGGGAACTTGATGTTGCCGGCAAGAAGAGCAAGGCCATCACCGAGGCTCTCAACGACATTTCAGGAAAGTATCTCAACGACGGAATGAACGCCTACACTCTCGGAGACCTCAGGACTTCAAGCATTGACTTTGAGAATGCGGCAAACGCTGCCATGACTCCTCCAAGCAACCGTCTCGACACCACGGCCGTCTATAACGCCGGCTTCACGGGATGGGCATACGCCAACTCCCTCGCGCAGACTGATTCTCTTGCAGCGGTTGCCGAGTATCAGCGTGCCAAGGGTTTCTTCGAGACCTGCCTCGCAAACGGCTACTACTACGAGGGCGGCGAGGTGTTCGCGAAGCTTCACGACATCAATAACAAGCTCGGAGACAAGGATGCGGCAAGACAGGTTCTTGAGACCGGTTTCCAGATATTCCCTGACAGCCAGAGCATCCTCATCTCTCTCATCAACTTCTACATCGAGAACAACGAGGATCCGGACAAGCTCTTCACCCTCATCGACGCTGCAATCGCCAACGAGCCGAACAACGCGTCCCTCTACTATGTGAAGGGCAATATCTACAAGCAGCTCGACAAGCAGCAGGAGGCGAAGGATGCCTACTACAAGTGCGCTGAAATCAATCCTGACTACGAGTTCGGCTACATCGGCGCCGGCATCATGCTCTACGAGAACGCCGTGGCCCTTTCTGAGAAGGCTTCCAACGAGATGGACGACAAGAAGTACGAGGAGCTCGTCGCTCAGTTCGAGCAGTGCCTCAAGGACGCAATAGACCCGTTCGAGAAGGCCTACGCGGTTTCAAAGGATGAGAGCATAAAGAACAACATCGCCCTCTACCTCAAGAACATCTACTATCGTTTCGTCACCCAGGGCCCTGAATACGAGGCCGCCTACAAGAAGTACGACGAAATCGTAAAGAACAGTCAGCAGTAAAAGCCGCCAAAGAAGCGGATTGCTTCGTTACACAAAGCCCCTGAATCCTCACAACCATCAGGTTGCTCCGGTTCAGGGGCTTTCGTGTGCCTTGCACCTTGCAAATTGACCCCTCCCGTCCCCTCGAAGGGGAAGTGGTACTCCGTGCACACTAACGCACAACCTTTGCTTCGTTGTTCTCCGTACGGCACTTAAGTGCCTATGTGATAATAGAGAAGGATAGTGTGTTCACCGCTATTCGCCGTCGAACGCCTTGACGATTTTCGATACCAACGGATGCCGCACAATGTCGGCGTTGGTGAAGTGGATGCAGGAGATTCCCTTGATTCCCTCCAGGAGCTTCATTCCGCGCAGCAGGCCGCTGTCCGCCTTGTTGGGCAAATCGACCTGCGAGGCGTCGCCGGTGACGATGAACTTCGCGTCGCGGCCCATTCGCGTGAGGAACATCTTGAGCTGACCGAGGTTGGTGTTCTGCGCCTCGTCGAGAATCACGCAGGCGCGGTCGAGGGTGCGTCCGCGCATATAGGCGAGCGGTGCAATCTGAATCGTCCCGTCGGCGATGAAGTCCTGAAGCTTCTTAGGCGGAATCATGTCGCCGAGCGCGTCGTAAAGCGGCTGGAGATACGGGTCGAGCTTGTCCTTGAGGTCGCCGGGCAGAAATCCGAGCCTTTCCCCGGCCTCCACCGCAGGCCGCGTGAGTATAATCCTCTTGACCTCCCTGTTCTTCAATGCCCTCACAGCCAGCGCTATGGCGACATAAGTCTTTCCCGTTCCGGCAGGCCCCACGGCAAAGAGCAGGTCGTTCTCGAAATATGCCTTCACCATCTTCTCCTGCGTGGCATTCCGCGCCTTTATCGGCTTCCCGTCGTTCCCGAACACAATCGGCGCGTCCGAGTGCACCATGAACTCCTCAGCGGCGTTCCCGCCCTCGAAAAGCTCCTCCACATCGTAGGTCGAAAGCGTCCGCTTGTGCATTCTCTTCTCAATCAGTCGGCCTATTTTTTCGTTGAACCCGATGATGTCGTCCTGCGTCCCGTCCAAAAGCAGCTCATTTCCCCGGGCCACCACCTTCAACTTAGGAAAATAAGCGCAAAGCGCCTCCAGAAGCCTGTTAGCCGGCCCGTAAATCTCAATAGGGTCAATCGCCTCAAGTGTAATCGTCTTTTTCATATTTATTTGCAGAAATTCAATCTTTTCCAGGTGTCGAGCATCCTGTCGTGGTCGGCGGGGTTCAGCCAGAGGTCGTGGCGGTCGGCGTAGTCGGCGACGGGGATGACGGTGTAATGGGAGTCGAAGCCGCCGGGGCGGGAGCACCAGAGCCATATAAGCTCTGTGGAGTCGAGGCGGGTGCCGCTGTGGTCGCGGATAAGCGTCAGGCGTGCCATCAGTTCCAGCTGCGTGTCGCGGGCACTCATGTTGGAGAGGGCGTTGCCGAGGGAGTAGAGGACGGGGACGCGGCGGGCGGCTCCTTCTGGAGTGTCAGAGATTTTTTCAGAGTCTTTGCCGGAGTCTTCGTCCGAGCCGGAGGCCTTCGCGTCCTGCCGGACAAAAACTGACGCCGTGTCCTGAACCACGTGCGGGTGAGCTCCTATGATGATGTCGGCTCCCGCTTCGGCAAGAAAACGCGCCGTGCTCTCCTGGGAGGCGTTGTGCCGCGTCCGGTACTCCTCGCCCCAGTGGGGAAGGACAATCGTGAAGTCGGAGGCTGCGGCAGAGGCGGCAACAGCCTTGCGGAGCCTCTCCGTGTCGCCGAGCCAGTTGACGGAGGTGCCCCGGATTCCGCTGTTGGTTCCGTAGGTCGCGTTCACGATGCCGAGCCGGATGTTGTTCGCCCGGACGAAGAGCGGGGCGGAGAGCGAGTCGCAGCCTGTGTGGAAGATGCCGAGGGAGTCGTGGAGGCGGTCGTAGAACCGGAGCGTGCGCTCAAGTCCGGCCTTTCCCTTGTCCGTGATGTGGTTGTTGGCCGTCAGAAACACGTCGATGCCGCAGTCGGCCGCAGTCAGCGCATAATCTTCCGGGGCGCTGAAGCAGGGGTAGCCGCTGTATGGCCTGCCGGCGAGGGGAAACTCCATGTTCGCAATGCTGACCGTTGCCTCTTCAAGAAGCGGACGAATCAGCCGCAGGCTCTCCCTCCAGCCGCCCTCCGCAATCTGGGCCGAGTGCATCATCAGGTCTCCAATCACGCAGACGGTCGCCGTGTCCGGACGGTCAAGCGGCTGCGGGGACGGCGGCATCGGTTCCCTGATGACATCGTCCATGAACAGGGCCAGAATCCCTGACAATACTACAGCCAACACTCTCTGCATCCTCCGGGCACCGCGCTATTTGTGTGCTTTCTTAGTCCCTTTGTCCACAGCTGCCGGAGCGTTCTCGATGAACTCGACATTGTCGCTGTTGAGCCTGATACCCAGCCACTTGATGAACTTTTCCTTCTCGGCCGCACTCATCGCCTTGTCGGTATTTGCCACCACGACGATTCTCCTGCTGACCTTCAGGCTGTCGGCGGTCACCCCGGCACCGTCCCCGATGCTAAGCTCGGTAATCTCCGGCCAGGAATTGATGGCCTCGCGCGTAACCTGGGCGTATGGAATCTCGTTCTTCCTTATCAGTTCAATCTCCGCCTCAAGCCTCTTGATTTCATCGTCCCTGCGGTTGATTTCACTGTCCGTCCGGGCGTATATCCCCTGAATCAGCTCTTTCTCGACCTTGCTCTGCCCGTTCGTGTGCTCGTTGATGACCACCTGCTCCTGCTTGAGTCCCGCGTTCTTCGCAAGTTCGTAGAGATTGTTGCGATCAACGGCTGAAAGTTCCTCGCCGGTGATGAACAACTCGACCTTGCCTCCGTCCTCGTGACTGATTTTGTAGTCATATATAATCGAGTTTCCGAGTGACTTGTTCTGCTGCACGAAGCCTATCGCCTTGTCCTCGAAATTGTTGTTCCGGATGAGGGTTATGGCCGACCAGATGCTCGGGACGATGAAGAGAATCATGACCACGGCAATAATCCATTTCGTGCGCTTCTCCGTCTTGCTGTCGTTGAACTTCACGGCATTGAATCCGAGCACCTTGGCCGCGAGATAGGTCGCGAGGGCGATGAACACGCAGTTGATGAAGAAGAGGTAGAGGGCCCCGAAGAAATAGCTCATGTTGCCGTTCGCCAGACCATAGCCCGCCGTGCACATCGGAGGCATGAGGGCGGTCGCGATTGCCACTCCCGAGAACACCGTTCCCTTTTCCTTGCGGCACTGCTCGAATATTCCCGCGCATCCTCCGAAGAGGGCGATGAGGACGTCGTAAATCGTCGGGTTCGTCCTCGCCAGAAGTTCCGTCGGGTTGCTGAGGTTCAGAGGGGTGATGAGAAAGTAGAGGCAGGATGCCACGAGCGCGATTCCCATCATGGTCAGCAGGTTCTTTCCGGCATCCCTGAACAGGCTTATGTCGTTGATACCCAGCGAGAGACCTATTCCGAAGATAGGCCCCATCAGAGGTGAGATCAGCATCGCTCCGATGATGACCGGTGTCGAGTTGATGTTGAGTCCGATTGACGCGATTATTATCGAGAACGCGAGAATCCATGCGTTTGGACCCTTGAAATATATGTTTGACCTGATTGACTGCTCGGCCGCCGCCGTGTCCATGTGTCCTGACAAATCAACGATGTCCTTGAAGAAATGTCCGATTTTACCGAAAAAATTCATATATATTCCTATATTTTCGTTTATACTCTCGTGTGAATATGAATATATTTTCAAAAATTTGAAACACTATATCCCAAACTGACTGCAAATATATGGATTTTTATCCTAAATTTGCAGATTGCTTCGGCTGCGCTGTCCGCTGGTGCCATGAAAAGGTTCGCTGATGCCCAGAAAATAGCGCCAAAACTTGAGGGAAATGTGCCGGAGCGATGCTGAAAAGTTAATGAATATGAAGAGAACTGCCATTGTAGCCTTGATTTTCACAGCCTCGATTGTCTGTGGCTGTGATTTTTTCCGCGGTCTTGCAGGCAGGCCCACAAGTGCCGAAATCAGCAGCAAGCGAGCGGCTATTGAACTGGCGGAGAGGGAAAGGGAACAGGCCCGCTTCGATTCCATCCGTGTCGCGGAGAAGACTGTGAATGATTCGCTTGCGGCGCTTTCGCGCATTGACAGTCTCGAAATCGCGGTCATCTCCCTTTCCAGTCTCGGCGGCGCGGAGAACGCGATTTCCGATGGTTATGCCATTGTCGTGGGCTCTTTCAAGTCCGCGTCCAATGCTGAGGGGATGGCCCGGAATGTCACTGATGCCGGCTACTCGCCTGTGATATTGACGTTCAAAAACGGGATGGCGGCCGTCGCCGTGGAGCCTTGCGTGCGGCTCTGCGATGCCGTGGCTGCTTACGGGAAAGTTAGAAACGAAAAATTCTGTCCGAAAGATGCGTGGATTCTCAAGAATGATTAAACGGGCGGCTTCGGTCCGGTCTCTCATGCCGTGCGTGGTTGCCGCGCTTGTCCTGCTGCTTTCCGGCGGCAGCGCATTCGCCCAGTACCGCGGGGGAGGAGCCTACGAGGAACTTTATGACAGCGAGACCACGGCGGCCTTCCGCCACCACATCCGCTCAATCGCCTCTGCCGATACGGAGGGGCGTGCGGCCGGTTCCGCAGGGGAAAAGTCCGCGGCCGAGTATGTGGCGAGGCAGCTTGATGCAAAGGGCGTGGAACTGCTCGACCTGTCGGCGGACAACACCTTCGGAATCACCACGGAAAACGGCGACACTCTCACTTCCCGCAACGTCGTGGGCTACATTCAGGGCTCCGACGCAAAACTGAGCGAACGCTATATAATAATAGGTGCAAGGCTTGACAATCTCGGCTCGGACAGCTACACCGTTGACGGGAATCCCGTGGAACGCATCTATTACGGGGCGAACGGAAACGCATCCGGACTCGCGATGATGCTGGAACTCGCCGGAATGCTGGCGAACAACTCATTCTCGCTGAAGCGCTCCGTGATTTTCGTCGCTTTCGGAGCTTCGTCAAAGACCTATGCCGGGGCGTGGTACTTTCTCAACAGGGCATTCTCCGACGTCGGTAACATCGACGCGATGATAAATCTCGACTGCATAGGCTGCGGAAACAAAGACTTTTATGCCTACACCTCCTCGAACGTCGATATGAACACCCTGCTGCGCAGCCTTGAGGGCGACCTTCTTCCCGTGAAGCCCGAGATTACTTCCGCTGAGGTCTATCCGTCGGACCACAGGGCGTTCTATGCCAAGGAGATACCGTCGGTCTGCTTCTCCACCGGGAAATATCCCGAGCATGACACGGAGCGCGACACGGAATCCATAATCGACTATCCTTCAATGGAAAGGATACTCGAATACCTCTATGACTTCTCGATGACGCTTGCGAATACGGGAATACGACCTTCGTTCAACGACAGCGTGGCTCCGCTGCGGCGCGGCTCCGCGTTCGACGATGTGATTCCCTATTATGAATGCGACCAGAGGCCGGCCTTCCTGAACAGCACCGACCCGAGGCAGTTCCTGAGCAAGTGGGTGTATCAGTATCTGAAATACCCGGCATCAGCGGTGAAGAACGGCGTTCAGGGCACCGTGATGGTGGATTTCATCATTGACAAGAGCGGAAAGGTCACGGACGTGAAGGTTGCCCGTTCAGTCAGCGAGGAACTTGACGCGGAGGCCGTGAAGGTGATTGAGGCGTCTCCGAAATGGAAGCCGGCGCGTGTGGGCGGCAACAAGGTGCGCTGCTCGATGACACTGCCCGTGGAATTCCGGCTGGAGAGAAGCGGCAGGGGCGGATTTGGAGTGAATAACATAAGAGTAAAATAAAAGTATATGGCAGATTACAATTTCAGAGAGATTGAAGAGAGATGGCAGGCCTATTGGGCCGCGAACCACACCTTCGAGGCACAGGCCGACCCGACGAAGCCGAAATACTATGTCCTTGATATGTTCCCTTACCCTTCAGGGGCGGGACTTCATGTCGGACATCCGCTCGGATACATCGCGAGCGACATCTTCAGCCGCTACAAGCGTCTGCGCGGCTTCAACGTGCTTCACCCGATGGGCTACGACGCGTTCGGGCTTCCGGCCGAGCAGTATGCAATCCAGACCGGGCAGCACCCGGCGAAGACGACCGAGGACAACATTGCCCGCTACCGTCGCCAGCTCGACCGCATAGGCTTCTCCTACGACTGGTCGCGTGAAATCCGCACCTGTGACCCTGCCTACTACAAATGGACGCAGTGGGCGTTCCTCAAGATGTTCGGCAGCTGGTATGACAATGACATTCAGAAGGCCCGTCCGATTGAGGAACTTGAGGCAGCCTTTGCAAAGGGAGGCAGCGAATCAGTCAATGCCGCCTGCTCGGAGCATGAGCCGTTCACGGCGGAGCAGTGGAATGCCTTTGACGAGAAGCAGAAGGCCGCGGCTCTGATGAACTGGCGCATTGCCTATCAGGGAGAGACTTCCGTGAACTGGTGCCCTAAGCTCGGTACCGTCCTCGCGAACGATGAGGTCAAGGAGGGCTACTCCGTGCGCGGCGGACATCCTGTTGAGCAGAAGAAGATGACCCAGTGGCAGCTGCGTGTTTCCGCTTATGCCGGAAGGCTTCTCGACGACCTTGAGGCTTTGGACTGGACCGATTCTCTGAAGGATATGCAGCGCAACTGGATTGGAAAGAGCCAGGGCTGCGAGATGGTCTTCAAGACTTATAACGGCGAAACGGAGTATGACGTCACCATATTCACTACCCGTGCGGACACCGTTTTCGGAGTGACTTTCCTCGTGCTCGCACCTGAGAGCGACTGGGTTGATAAGCTTACGACGGCCGACCGCCGTGCCGAGGTCGATGCCTACCTTGCGCAGGCCCGCAAGAAGACCGAGAGGGAGCGCATTTCCCAGACCAAGACAGTCGCGGGCGTGTTTTCCGGCTCATACGCGGTGAATCCGCTTACCGGGGAAAAGGTTCCGGTGTGGATTTCCGAATATGTGCTCGCGGGCTACGGCACGGGTGCCATTATGGCTGTGCCGGCGCACGACAGCAGGGACTATGCTTTCGCCAAGGCCTTCAATCTGCCGATTATCCCGCTCATCGAAGGCTGCGACGTCAGCGAGAGCAGCTTCGACGCGAAGGAGGGAATCATGTGCAACTCCGGCTTCCTGAACGGAATGACGGTCAAGGAGGCCATTCCCGCTGCGATTGACTATGTGGAGAGCCACGGCCTGGGACACAGGAAGATAAACTACCGCCTGCGCGACGCGATTTTCTCACGCCAGCGCTACTGGGGGGAGCCGTTCCCGATTTGCTACAAGGACGGCATAGCCACTCCGCTTCCTGAGGACAGGCTGCCGTTGCAGCTTCCTGAAATTGACAAATACCTTCCGACCGAGACCGGAGAGCCGCCTCTTGCACGCGCGAAGGACTGGAACTATGAGGGTAACCCTCTCGAAACCAGCACCATGCCGGGTTTCGCCGGCAGCAGCGCCTACTATCTGCGCTATATGGATCCGCACAACTCCGAGGCTCTCGTGAGCCGCGACGCGGACGAGTACTGGCGCAATGTCGATCTCTACATCGGCGGAACCGAGCACGCCACCGGCCACCTCATCTATTCCCGCTTCTGGAACAAGTTCCTCTATGACCTCGGATATGTATGCGAGAAGGAGCCGTTCCGCAAGCTCATCAACCAGGGAATGATTCAGGGCCGCTCGAACTTCGTCTATAGAATCATAGGTACCAACACCTTCGTTTCCTACGGGCTGAAGGACAAATATGAGACGACGGAAATCCACGTGGATGTGAACATCGTGAACAACGACCGTCTCGACACCGAGGCGTTCAGGCGATGGATGCCGGACTTCGCGAACGCGGAGTTCATACTTGAAAACGGCGAGTACATCTGCGGCTGGGCAATCGAGAAGATGAGCAAGTCCATGTTCAATGTCGTGAACCCTGACACTGTCTGCGACACCTACGGAGCCGACACCCTGCGTCTCTACGAGATGTTCCTCGGTCCGCTGGAGCAGAGCAAGCCGTGGGACACGAAGGGCATCGACGGAGTTCACCGCTTCCTCAGAAAGGTATGGAGGCTCTTCTATGACCGTGACGGGCTCATTCTTACGGACGAGAAGGCCACTCCGGCAGAACTCAAGTCCCTCCACAAACTCATCGGCAAGGTCACTTCGGACATCGAGGCATTCTCCTACAACACTGCGATTTCCGCATTCATGATTGCGGTGAACGAACTTACCGAGCTCGGCTGCAGCAAGCGGGAGGTACTCGAACCTCTCGTCGTCCTGCTCAGCCCGTTCGCGCCGCACATCGCGGAGGAGCTCTGGAGGGCTTCGGGACACATAGACACAATCACATGGGCGCAGTGGCCGGAGTATGACGAATCGCTGACTGTAGAGCACAACTGCACCTACGCGGTGTCCTTCAACGGCAAGACTCGCTTCACTCTCGACCTTCCTAAGGCAATGCCTAAGGAAGAGGTCGAGGCCGAGGTACGCGCCAACGCCCTGACGGCGAAATATGTCGGAGACGGCAACATACTCAAGATGATTGTCGTCCCGGGCAAGATTGTGAATGTCGTGGTAAAATAAATATTCCTTAAGGATGGAAAGAAAGAAGGCTCTGAACGTTCTCTGGGACTATCTCGTGCTGAGCTTCGGTACGCTCATCTATTGCATGGCGTGGACCTCGGTGCTGTTGCCGAACCACATCGCCAGCGGCGGTCTTACGGGCGCGTGCGCCATTTTCCAGTATGCGACCGGAGTGCCGATGTCGTATTCGTTCTTCGTCATGAATACGATACTCATCATCATAGGTTCTATGATTATGGGCAAGGGATTCGGGTTCAGGACAATATATGCCTATCTCCTCTCGTCGGTGTTCCTCTACATCCTTCCGAACTTCGACCAGTGGCTCACGGTGGTGCTGGATGAGAAGCTTTTCGCGGCGCTTCTCGGCGGGTTCATCGAGGCGTTCGGCATCAGTTTCGTCCTCAACAAGGGCGGCAGTACGGGAGGCACGGACATCATCGCCGTGTGCATCAACAAGTTCTGGCCGATTTCGCTCGGCAGGGTCTATCTGTGTGCGGACCTGCTCATCATCTTCACGGTGGTGTTCCTTCCGGACATGGGCATAACAGACGTGCTCTACGGCTATGTGGCGATGGTTGCCTTCTCCTTCGGGGTCGATTATTTCACGCTCGGGCCGAAATCAACGGTGCAGGTTCTCATATTTTCCAAGAAATATAAGGAAATAGCGGACCGGCTCATCACTATGGACCGGGGAGTGACGGCGCTCAATTCCGTGGGCTGGTACTCCGGAGCGGAGAGCAAGGTCCTTCTGGTGATTGTGCGCAAGAGCAACTATCAGGCGGTGGTGAACCTTGTCAAGGAACTGGATGACAAGGCCTTCGTGTCCGTCTCAAACGCCGCGAGCGTGTTCGGCGAGGGCTTCGAGGAAATCAAGTCCGGCGTGTCCGGACGCAGGAAGGCGAAATCCGCGGAGAACATCGGAAGCACCGTCTGCGAGGAAGCGGAAAATGTGGGGAATAATGAAATAAGAACATGGGAATCAGAATAATATGACAACAAGTACAGTTCTCAAAAGCAATGCGTGGACGACGCTGAAGGAATACGGAATCATGTCCCTCGGACTTCTGGTCTATGCGATAGGTTGGACGATGTTCCTTCTTCCTAACAATCTCGTCGGCGGAGGCGTTTCGGGTATATCGGCAATCATCCAGTACGCCACGGGAGGACATATCCCCATGGGATGGAGCTATTTCGTCATAAACGTGGTTCTCCTCATTTTCGGAATCGCCATTCTCGGCAAGGGATTCGGATGGAAGACGGTCTATGCGATTGCATATACATCCGTGATACTCAACCTGTTCCCGAAAGTTATTCCTTTGGAGTTCCTGACAGAACTTTCTGATGCAATCGGACCGCTGCTCTGCACCGTGCTCGGCGGCGTGTTCTCAGGAATCGGAATCGGCTCAAGCATATCTCAGGGCGGCTCCAGCGGCGGCACGGACATCATCGCGCTGATTGTCTGCAAGTACCGCAACACCTCGCCTGGCAAACTTATTCTTGCAATGGACATCGTGATTATCTCCGCGTCCCTGTTCTGCCCGTCGTACAAGCCGGACGGAACCGAGGTCGAACTTGTCCACAAGATTGCCAACGCGGCCTATGGCCTGATTCTCATCACAGTGAACAGCTACACCATAGACCTCTTCCTGTCGGGAATGAAGCAGTCGGTGCAGGTGTTCATATTCTCGAAGAAATACGGTGAGATTGCCGACGCGATTGCCTACGAACTTCGGAGGGGAGTCACGCTTTTCCACTCTATGGGATGGTACAGCAAGCAGGAGAGCAATGTGCTGATGGTCGTAGCGAGAAAGGCCGACCTTAGCATGCTTATGAGGTATGTCAAGGCGATAGATCCCGATGCGTTCCTGTCGGTTTCCACCGTTATGGGCGTTTTCGGACTCGGATTCGACCAACTCAAGGGGAAAAGTCTTGGCAGCGGGAAATCGAAAACCCCCGCGAAATAAACCGGTCCCCCTCTTCGCGCGATAACAAAATAATCGGAAAATAAAAACTCAATTACTTGCAATTTTGCAACAGTTACCCTCTTTTTTCGGGAGGCTGTTGCATTTATCTTTGCATTCGTAACCGGCTGGGATGTTCCGCCATGATAAAACTGCAAATAATTGAGTGATATGATTTCTTTGTCCATTTCCGTAATTGCACTGTCCGTAGTGGCAGTGTCGTTCCTGACCTTGCTGCTCCGTCCGGGATTCATTGTCCGCCGCATCGGCCTCAATGCATTCGTCAGAAAGTCTCCGCTTGTTGTCTCCGTGCTCTGTATGGGGCTGCTGCTGTCCGTCATGGATCTTGTTCTCGGCTTCCCGGAGCGCATGACCGCGGACATGACCCTTGCCGTGCTGCCGCTTGTCGTTCTTCCATCCGGCGCTTCGGAACGGGACCGGATGAGGTTCTGCCTGTTTGTTCTGGCTCTCGGACTGGTCTCGCTGCTTTGCAGTGCCGCCTATGCCCTTGGATGGATGCCGGACACTGCGCCTTTCCTGCACCCGCTTTCGGTATGCCTTGCCTCAGTGCTCGCCTTCGCCGGCTTTCTCGGCTACAACATCAGTCACATCAGGTCTTCTTCGGAGGACTTCGCGCCGCTGTCCGTTTCGGGATTCATCTCGGACATACTCTATCTCTGCACAGCAGCCCTGCTGCTGATTTTCTCGGCCATGTCCTGCTGGATGTCCGTCATGACCGGAGGCGAGTACCTGAAGCTGACGGGGGCGATTGACACAGCCTGCTTCGTATGCGTGTGCGCCGTGCTCGTGTGCAGCCTTTTCCGCCGTGCCGGGAGCCGTCATTTCCTCTTTCTCGAAAGGTTTGAACGCAGGCTTTCCAGAGAGATGGAGACCTGCATGAGCGACAGGGGCATCCGGACGGACAGAAAGGAGAATCTCTACCGCAATGTTTTCAGCCGAATCGAGGAATACTTCCGCTCGGAAAGTCCCTATCTCGACATGGAACTGAACATCGGCGAGGTGTCGGAACGGGTGTTCACGAACAAGGTCTATGTCTCGCGGGCAATCAGCGAATGCTCGGGCAGCAACTTCTGCCAGTACGTGAACGGCTACAGAATCCGCTATGCCATGGACTGTTTCCGACGGAACCCTTCCCTCAGGGTCTCGGAACTGTCGGCCATGTCCGGCTTCCGTACCGTGGCTTCCTACAACATGGCGTTCCGGAAGATAGTGGGAGAGCTGCCCTCTGAATGGATGCGGCGCACGGGAGGCGTCATAAGGCGGAATGCGGCAAAGCTCGGCGCGGTGTCTCCCGTCATGCAGGCGGTCTGAGGCTTTCCGCCCCTCCCGCTGACCTTGGGGGAGTTTTCTGCCTTGCAGTTCTCGACTATTAGATGTATCTTTGCAGTCCGTCCGGAGGCTGCCGCTCCCGGAACTTCACCACTTAAACACAGTTTCATCCTATGGCGGACGAAAAGATAATTTTCTCGATGAATGGCGTGGGCAAGGTGCTCCCGCAGAACAACAGGGTAATACTCAAGGACATCTACCTGTCATTCTTCTATGGCGCCAAGATCGGCATCATCGGTCTGAACGGGTCCGGAAAATCCACTCTCATGAAGATTATCGCCGGCATAGAGAAGCAGTATCAGGGCGAGGTCGTGTGGGCTCCGGGCTATTCCGTCGGCTATCTTGAGCAGGAACCTCAGATGGAGCCGTCCAAGACCGTCCTTGAGGTCGTTCAGGAGGGCGTGCAGGAAGTCATGGACGTACTGAAGGAGTATGAGGAGGTGAACCTGAAGTTCTGCGAGCCGATGTCGGACGACGAGATGACCGCGCTCATAGAGCGGCAGGGGGAACTGACGGAAAAAATCGAGCATCTTGGCGGCTGGGAGATTGACGCTAAGCTCGAAAGGGCAATGGACGCGCTCCAGTGTCCTCCTTCTGATGCCGTGGTAGCCAACCTCTCCGGAGGGGAGCGGCGCAGGGTGGCGCTTTGCCGGCTGCTTCTTCAGCAGCCTGACGTGCTGCTTCTCGATGAGCCTACCAACCATCTCGACACGGAGTCAATCCAGTGGCTGGAGGAGCATCTGCGCCAGTACAAGGGAACCGTCATAGCCGTGACCCACGACCGCTACTTCCTTGACAACGTCGCCGGGTGGATTCTTGAACTCGACAGGGGAGAGGGTATTCCATGGAAGGGCAACTACTCTTCATGGCTCGACCAGAAGAGCAGGCGTCTCGCGATGGAGGAAAAGCAGGAGAGCAAGCGGCGCAAGACTCTCGAACGCGAGCTTGAATGGGTGAGGATGGCTCCTAAGGCTCGTCATGCAAAGTCAAAGGCTCGTCTCGGCGCATACGAGAAACTTTCCGCCGAGGACGGACGAGAGAAGGAGGCAAACCTTGAGATTTACATCCCGAACGGTCCGCGTCTCGGGAACAAGGTTATAGAGTTCCATGATGTTTCCAAGGGCTATGGCGACAGGCTGCTGTTCGAGCACCTCTCATTCGTGCTCCCTCCTGCAGGAATTGTCGGAGTCATCGGTCCTAACGGAGCCGGTAAGACGACCTTGTTCCGCCTTATCATGGGACTGGAAAAGCCTGATTCCGGGGAGATTGTCATCGGAGACACGGTGAAGCTCGCCTACGTCGATCAGCAGCACAAGAGCATAGACCCGGACAAGACTGTCTATGAGACGATTGCCGAGAACTCGGACTTCGTGAAGCTCGGCAAGAGGGAGGTTCCCGCGAGGGCATACGTCTCCCGGTTCAACTTCACCGGAGCCGACCAGGAAAAGCTCTGCGGCGTGCTCTCCGGCGGCGAGCGTAACCGTCTGCACCTTGCACTCACCCTCAAGGACGAGGGTAACGTGCTTCTTCTTGACGAGCCGACCAACGACGTGGATGTGAACACCATCCGCGCCCTTGAGGAGGGACTTGAGAACTTCGCAGGCTGTGCCGTGGTCATCTCCCATGACCGCTGGTTCCTCGACCGAATCGCCACCCACATCCTCGCCTTCGAGGGCGACTCGCAGGTCTATTTCTTCGAGGGCAGCTATTCCGAATACGAAGAGAACAAGAAACGGCGCCTCGGCAGCGAGGAGCCGCATCGTTTCAAGTACAAGAAATTGATGGACTAGTTGTTCATTAAGAAACTTTTCATGAAATCATTTAAATCGCCGTCGAGAACACCCTGGGTGTCGGAGGTCTCGTGGCCGGTGCGGAGATCCTTGACCATCTTGTAGGGGTGGAGGACATAGCTCCGGATTTGGGAACCCCACTCGATTTTCTTCTTCTGGCCTTCGAGTTCGGCCTGCTTTTCCTGACGCTTCTTGAGTTCGAGGTCGTACAGACGTGACTTGAGGATGCGCAGGGCGTTCTGCCTGTTGTCGAGCTGGGAGCGGGTCTCGGTGTTCTCGACCACGATTCCGGTCGGAAGGTGCCGTACCCTCACTCCGGTCTCCACCTTGTTGACGTTCTGGCCGCCCGCGCCGCTGGAACGGTAGGTGTCCCATTCGAGGTCAGCGGGGTTTATCTCGATTTCTATACTGTCATCAACGAGCGGATAGACGAAGACGGACGAGAACGTCGTCTGCCGCTTGCCCTGCGCGTTGAACGGGGATATGCGGACAAGCCTGTGGACTCCGCTCTCGGCCTTGAGGTAGCCGAAGGCATAGTCTCCCTCCACCTGGATCGTGGCGGACTTGATGCCTGCGTCCTCTCCTTCAAGCAGGTCGGTGACCGTTGTCTTGTAGCCGTTGCGCTCCGCCCAGCGGAGATACATTCTCATGAGCATGGCGCTCCAGTCGTTCGCCTCGGTCCCGCCCGCTCCCGAGTTTATCGTGAGCACGGCCCCGAGCGAGTCCCCCTCCTCTCCGAGCATATTCCTGAGCTCCAGTTCCTCGACTGTCTTGACCGCATCCGCGTATGCCTGCGCGAGTTCCTTCTCCTCCTCGGTCTCCACGGTCTCGTCATCGGAGGCCTTCGCCCCGGAGGCTTCCTTCGCGAACTCATACAGGACGTCGAGGTCATCCACGGCGGAAGATGCCCTGTCGTAGCCATCGACCCAGAACTTGAGCCCGGCCGTCTCCTTCAGGAACGCCTCGGCCGCCTTGGGATCGTTCCAGAAATCAGGCTCAGCAGCCTTTTCCTGACGTTCCGACACCATGCCGCGCTTTTCCTCGACATTGACGCATTTTCCCAGCACTTCGACCCTTTCACGAAGTTCACGTATCTGTTCGTTCGAAATCATATATATTCCTGATAATTATTTTTTTACAGCATCTTGCGTTTCTTGAAGATGAGGAACACCACCACGAACGAGAGCACCATCAGCGAAACGATGATGACCCAGTTCCACTGCGTATCTCCCGGAATCATCGGCAGGGCGACGTTCATTCCGTAAAACGATGCTATGAGAGTCGGAGGCATCAGAAGGAGCGACACGAGCGTGAAGACCTTCATTATCTTGTTCTGGTCGAGGTTGATGATACCGATGACGGTGTTCTGGAGATACTCGAGACGGTCGAAGCCGAAGTTCGTGTGGTTCACGAGGGAGGAGATATCCTTGAGCATGATGTTCAGCTTGTTCTGGACGCTCTTGGGACATTTCTGGGACTTGAGTATGCTTGAAATCACGCGCTGCTTATCGACGATGCTCTCGCGCAGGACTATCGTGTTCTCCTGCAGTCTGTTGATGTCGAGAAGGAATTCCTCGTTGATGTCCTCGCCGAGGCTGACCTTCTTGTTGTACTGCGAGATTTCCTTTGAAAGGATCTCGATCATGTCGGCGTCCGAGTCGATGCGCTGCTCCAGAATGCTGTTGAACACAGTGAATCCGTTCGGATACATCTTCGGGAACACGTTGAGCCGCCGCTGGAGTTCCGTGAAACTGCGGAGCTGAACCTCACGGAGCGTCGTGAGTATGTTGCCCTTCAATATGAAGGATACAGTCTCCATCGCATATTCCTCAGGCCCCGGGATTACGAAGTTCGTGTTCGCGAATATCGCGTCTTCAGTCTCCGAAAAACGAGATGATGACTCAATCTCCTCGGCTGTCGCGCGGCTCTGAATCATGGTTCCGAGAAACGCCTCCACAGCCCGCTTTTCCTCACCGGTAGGCGTGAGAAGGTCAATCCAGACCACATCCGAGATGTTTATCGCAGAGAAGTCGGTCTCTGTCTGGGAGACCTGCATCTGTCCGTTCACCCTGTAGAAGATTTCTACCATGTCCTGCCTCGTTTTGTTCCGGCAAACTGTCGGATGGGTTTCACTTCTGGAATATGCCGCTTCGCGACGCAAGGAAAAACGGCGCGCAAATATAAGACTTTTTTCCGTAATTCGCCACCCCTCCGGAACAATTCCCGCTTTTTTGTTATTCCTTCAGCCGGGAGTCGATGATGATGGTGACGGGGCCGTCGTTGAGGAGGGAGACCTGCATGTCGGCCCCGAAGACTCCGCGGCCGACTTCCTTGCCGTCAATGCTGACCGAGGCATTTCTCACTCTTTGAATCACTACGCGCATATTCCAAAATCTAAAATCAAACTCATTTTGCAAAGATACGGGCAAATTTTTTCCTTAAAAGAATGTTTCTGAAAATATTTTAATGGATTTTAGGTGTGTGCAACTGTTTGACAATCCGATAATTTTGCCTATATTTGCAGACTTTTTGTCGGGGAGAGGCGCGGCTTTGACTGCAAGTCTTTGAGACATAAGTTATTGTAATAATGTTAAACCCCTAATTAGTTCAAAAAACAATTATGGAAGAAATTAAGGTTGCTGAGCAGGAGTCACCGGCAGTTGAGGCTGCTGAGGCTCGTGTGGAGGCAGAAGAAACCAAGAAGCAGCCCGCAGTGAGCAACGCTTCAGTGAAGCCTGAGGACTTCGACTGGGACGCGTTCGAAAACGAGGGCGTGTATGGCGACCGCAAGGCGGATGCCGCTGAGTATGAGAAGACCCTTTCAAAGGTCGTAGAGGGCGAGGTCGTAGAGGGCACCGTCACGGCGATCGGAAAGAGGGAGGTCGTTGTCAACATCGGCTACAAGAGCGAGGGCGTCATCATGGCTCCCGAGTTCCGCTACAATCCTGACCTCAAGGTCGGAGACACAGTGGAGGTCTATGTCGAGAACACCGAGGACAAGAAGGGACAGCTCGTCCTTTCACACAAGAAGGCACGCCAGCTGCGCTCTTGGGATATGGTCAACGAGGCATTCAACAACAACGAGATTGTCAAGGGTTATGTCAAGACTCGCACGAAGGGCGGCATGATCGTCGATGTGTTCGGAATCGAGGCATTCCTCCCGGGCTCACAGATCGACGTGAAGCCTATCCGCGACTACGACCAGTTCGTTGACACGACAATGGACTTCAAGATTGTCAAGATCAATCAGGAATTCCGCAACGTCGTCGTTTCACACAAGGCACTCATCGAGGCTGAAATCGAGGCTCAGAAGAGCGAGATCATCAGCAAGCTCGAAAAGGGACAGGTGCTTGAGGGTACTGTCAAGAACATCACCAACTATGGCGTGTTCGTCGATCTCGGCGGTGTTGACGGTCTCATCCACATCACTGACCTTTCATGGGGCAGAATCAACCACCCTGAGGAGGTCGTTTCACTCGACCAGAAGATTAACGTCGTCATCCTCGACTTCGACGAGAACAAGAAGAGAATCGCCCTCGGTCTCAAGCAGCTCCAGCCGCATCCTTGGGAGGCTCTTGATCCGAACCTCAAGGTCGGCGACAAGGTTAAGGGCAAGGTCGTTCTCATCGCTGACTACGGCGCATTCGTTGAGATTGAGCCGGGCGTAGAGGGACTTATCCATGTGTCCGAGATGTCCTGGTCTCCAAGGCTCCGCGTCGCACAGGACTTCCTTAAGGTCGGCGACGAGGTTGAGGCTCAGATTCTTACTCTCGACAGGGAGGAGAAGAAGATGTCCCTCGGTCTCAAGCAGCTCGTCGAGAACCCTTGGGAGAACATCCGCGAGAAATATCCTGTAGGCTCAAAGCACACTGCAACTGTACGCAACATCACCAACTTCGGCGTGTTCGCCGAGCTTGAGGAGGGCATCGAGGGACTCGTTCACATCAGCGACCTCTCATGGAACAAGATCAAGCATCCTTCAGAGCTCGTTGCTCCTGGCGACAAGATTGACGTTGTCATCCTCGACTTCGATGAGGACAACCACAAGCTCAGCCTCGGTCACAAGCAGCTCCTCCCTAACCCTTGGGATGAGATTGAGGAGAAGTACAGCGTAGGTACTGTAGTTGAGGCCAAGATTGCCGAACTCAAGGACAAGTTCGCCGTCATCGCACTTGACCCGGCTGTGGAGGCTATCTGCTTCAACAGGGAGCTTGTTAAGGAAGACGGCACTCAGCCGACTGTAGGCGAGACTCTTCCGTTCAAGGTTGTCGAGCTCAAGCGCTCAATGAAGAGGGTTGTTCTTTCTCATGTGAAGACTTATTCTGAGGCTAAGGCCGAGCGTGTCGCCACTGAGGCAGACAACACCAAGAAGGCTGTCAAGAAGATTAACTCAAACGTCGAGAAGACCACTCTCGGTGACATCGACGCTCTTGCCGCCCTCAAGGAGAAGTTCGAGAAAGGCGAGTAATTCCTCTCGGAATGAACTTTACACTGAATGTTCTGGGCACGGCTTCGGCCAAGCCCTCGGCAAATAGAAATTCAAGCGCTCAGGTACTGGATGTACGTGGGCGCTTGTTTTTGATTGACTGCGGGGAAGGAACCCAACGCCAGTTCTGTCGTCAGCATCTTTCATTCGAGCGCGTAGATGCGATTTTCATATCCCACATCCACGGCGATCACATCTTCGGCCTCTTCGGGCTGCTTTCAACGGTAGGGCTCGCGACGCGCAGGGCAAGCGTCCGCATATTCGGCCCGAACTCGCTCGGCCCCGTGCTGAAGTTTTTTCTCTCCTATTTCGGCGAGCAGCTCGGCATATCCATAGACTTCACCCCCGTCAAGGCGAAGGCTCCCAAGGTGATTTTTGAAAACAAGTTCATGACGGTGGAGGCTTTCCCGTTGAACCACCGCATCGAGACTTACGGCTATCTGTTCCGTGAGAAGACTCCGCAGCTGAACGTGTGCAAGTCCGCGATTGAGGAATATGGGCTCGGAGTCGCTGAAATATGCTCGCTCAAGAACGGGGAAGATGTCGTGCTCCTGGACGGTGACGGCGCTCCTGTGCAGCGGATTCCGAACGCGGATGTGACTTTCCTGCCATACCGTCCGAGGTCATTCGCCTATTGCAGTGACACGGCCCCGTTTCCGGAATTGTCTGAATGGGTGAGGGGTGTGAATCTGCTCTATCATGAGACGACCTATATGGCCGATATGGAGAAGGAGGCGGCCGAGCGCTATCATTCCACCACGGTTCAGGCAGCCCGGTGTGCCCACGAAGCCGGTGTCGGCAAACTTATTGCAGGGCATTATTCCTCGCGCTATCGTGACACCGCCCCTCTGCTCGCGGAACTCCGGTCGATATTCCCGAATTCTTTTGCGGCAAATGACGGCGATGTATTCGATGTCCCTTTGGAAACATTCAAAAAATGAAGATAAAAAATAATATTTTTTTTGCGTTCATACTCTTTCTTCTCTGTTCGGTGACGATGTTTTCGGACGTTCGCTCGACGCAGGAGGAATATATACGCAGATACTCGAAGACCGCGGTCTCTGAAATGTACCGTTCGGGCATTCCTGCCAGCATAACCCTTGCCCAGGGGCTGCTCGAATCCGGGGCGGGGAAGTCGAGACTGGCCGTCGAGGGCAACAACCATTTCGGAATAAAGTGCCACAACTGGGCCGGGAAGAAAATCTATGAGGACGACGACCGCAGGCATGAGTGTTTCCGAAAATACGGTTCGGCGGAGGAGTCATACCGTGATCACTCCGATTTCCTGCGCTACAAGGACCGCTACAAGTTCCTTTTCGACCTCGACCCGACGGACTACCGCGGATGGGCATACGGTCTCAGGAAAGCCGGCTATGCGACCGACCCTAACTATCCTAAGAAGCTGGTTAAGCTCATCGAGGACTATAAGCTCTATGAATTTGACACCAAGCCTTCAACCTATCCGGACAGCGACTCGTCCGCATCGGCAAAGCCCTCTAAAGGAAGCAGGAAGGACAGGCCCGTGAAGACAAAGCCGGGAAAGAAGACTTCTGCCACACGTCCGGAATCTCCGTCGAAAATCGAAACCCCGAAGCCTCTGAATGAGCATCAGCGGGAGGTGTTCAGCTTCAATCTCTCGCGTGAGATGTATTCCCTCAACGGTGTTCCGTTCGTCTATTCCGTGGAGGGGGAAACTTATGCCTCGATAGCGAAGGACTATAATCTCTTTCTTCGCGAAATATTGAAATTCAATGATTTGAAGGCGCCTCGTGAGCTCCTTCCGGGAACCGTGGTCTATCTTCAGCAGAAGAAATCAATGGCGGCTAAAGGCTTGGAAAAGCATGTGTGGGAGAAGGATGATGACCTATGGTCGGTGTCGCAGAGATATGCCGTCAAACTTTCTAAGCTGATGAAAATGAACGGGGTGAAGTCGGACTCGGAACTTGTCGAAGGGGATCTGATTACTTTGAGAAAATAAATTTTTGTATATTTCGGATATATTCGGGAGTTTATGTGGTTCTGAAGTAGGTTCAATTAACTTGATTCGATGAAAAAGAAGAATGTAATATTGATTTGCGTCGCGTCGCTTTCCGCCGTTATCCTTGTTGTCGGAGTCGTGTTCGCGTCGCTCTGGTACATTGACAACCGTCGGCCGGGATTTGAAAAGGAGTTCGTGCTCTTTGTCTATCCGGACACTGAGGCATCGCGGGTACTTGACGCCCTGTGTGAGGACGGGTGCGCGAGGAGTCGTGCCAGTCTGGAGCGCTGCTTCCGGAGGATTGGAGCAGCGGAGAGGATGAAGCCGGGGCGTTATCCGATCAGGACGAGCTATCCTCCTGTGTATGTGGCGCGTATGCTCGCTTTCGGGTGGCAGGAACCGTGCATCCTCACTCTTTCGGGGACTCTTAGGCAGAAAGGACGCATCGCCCGGCGCATCGCCTCGCAGATGATGGTGGATTCGACCTCGGTGATGAATGCCTTGAATGACGAGGTTTTCCTTTCGGAATACGGCTTCACGCCGGAGAATGTGTTCGCGCTCATAATCCCGGACAGCTATCAGATGTATTGGACTGCAAGCGTCAGGGAAATCTTTGACCGGTTCAAGAAGGAATATGACGAGTTCTGGACTCCGGAGCGCGTACAGCTGGCAAAGGCTCAGGGACTTACTCCAATGGAGGCGTCTGTGGTGGCTTCTATCGTAAGCGGAGAGACCCTGAAGGAGTTTGAGTTCCCGTTGATTGCTGGTGTGTATCTTAACCGTCTGCACAAGGGAATGAAGCTTCAGGCGGATCCGACGATATGCTTCTGCTACGACTACACTCTGAACAGGGTGCTGAGGAAGCATCTTCAGATTGATTCTCCGTACAATACTTACAAGTATGCAGGGCTTCCCCCCGCACCGATAAACGTTCCGTCGAAGGCCTGCCTTGAGGCCGTGCTTCATCCCGATACGCACAACTACCTCTTCTTCTGCGCTAATCCCGCCTTTGACGGCACCCATCGCTTTGCCGTGACATACGCGGAGCATCAGCGGAATGCCAGAGAGTTTCAGCGGGCGCTGACGGCACGCATGAAGGCGAAGGCCGCAGAATCAAAATAATTGCATATATTTGTGTGATTGTGGCAGTTTTACTTCGTAGATGACAGGTTATGAAAGACAGGAATACTCATGTTGTAATTATGGCGGGCGGCGTAGGTAGCCGGCTGTGGCCAATCAGCACCCCCGAGCGACCGAAGCAGTTCATTGATGTCCTCGGAGTGGGGAAATCATTGATACAGATGACGGTGGAGCGCTTCCTTCCGTCTGCTCCGATTGAGAACTTTTGGGTGGTGACTTCCGCGGAGTACTCGGATATTGTGCACGAACAGCTTCCGGAACTCCCGTCCGAGCACATTCTCCTTGAACCGGTGGCACGCAACACCGCTCCGTGCATTGCATACGCCTGCCGGAAGATTGCCGCGCATCATCCGGACGCGAATGTCGTGGTTACTCCTGCCGATGCCCTCGTCACTGAGACGGCACGCTTTACGGAGGTCATCGAAAAGGCTCTTTCATTCACCGAGAACTCGTCGGCCATTGCCACTGTGGGCATCATCCCGACAAGACCCGACACCGGCTACGGTTACATCAATGTGCCTGGCTTTGTCCACGGAGAGTTGCAGAAGGTCCTTCAGTTCAAGGAAAAGCCGGACCTTGCCACCGCGGAGAAGTATCTCGCATCCGGTGATTTCGTGTGGAATGCCGGAATCTTCGTCTGGAATGTCAGGACGATAAATGGTGAACTCCGCGCCCATACCCCTCAGATTATGTCTGTGATGGACCGTCTCGAACCGGACTTTTACTCCCCGCGCGAGTCAGCGGCGCTTGCCGAGCTGTTCCCGACCTGCGACAAGATTTCGATTGACTATGCCGTGATGGAGAAGTCCCGAAACATATATGTCATCGCTGAAGAGCTCGGCTGGAGCGACCTCGGAAGCTGGCATTCGCTCCGTGAACAGCTGCTTGCAATGGGGCGCGTGCAGCAGATTGAGCATTGGGAACGAGTAATCGCATCAGCGGAGACGAAAAAATGTTAAAAAAAGTGCAGAAAAATTTGGAGGATTCAAACTAAAGTCATACCTTTGCAATCCCAAATCAAAAGAGACACTAAGTTTGGGACGCGGTTCGATTCGTTAGCTCAGTTGGTAGAGCACAACACTTTTAATGTTGGGGTCTCGGGTTCGAGCCCCGAACGAATCACGAGATTTGACTGAAAGTTCAAAGACATACAAAGTTTGAAAGAAAGTTTGCTTCCTTAGCTCAGTTGGTAGAGCACGACACTCTTAATGTTGGGGTCTAGGGTTCGAGCCCCTAAGGGAGCACAGAAAACGCCGAAGTTCATTTGAATTTCGGCGTTTTTGGGTTATTGAAACCTTCAAAAAATAACCAGCATCATCTTTTCATTCTTTTCGGTCTATCTTTCTTTTCTCATCGGTCATGTGCCCTCCAGTACACTCCCTCTTTCAAAAGAAACCTATCCTCGAAAATAACTTGTTCAGCCATCGACCGTCACGCTCTCGATTCTTAGTTGAAAGACTCCGGAGGGTGCGTGGACATCCACGGTTTCGCCGACTTGCCGTCCCATCAGCGCCATGCCAATCGGAGACTTGCAGGATATCTTTCCTTCCTGAAGGTTCATCTCGTGTGGACTCACGACGGTGTATGTCATTCTTGTGTTGTTGCTCAGGTTCGTGAACTCGACCTTGCTGAGCAGTGAGATCCGGTCTTTGGGGAGTGCGCTTGTGTCGATGACCCTTGAGTATTGGAGAACTTTCTGGAGATAGCGGATTCTGCTGATGGCCTTCCCCTGAGCCCTTCTCGCGGCACGATAGCCGGCGTTTTCGCTCAGGTCTCCCTGGGCGCGTGCTTCCGACAGGTCATCCTTTATCCGCGGATATTCCTCATTTATCAGAAACTCAAGTTCCGCTGCAATCTGGTCGTATCGTTTCTTTGACAGGTATTCCATAGTCTTTGTTTTTTGTATCTATTGTTTTCTTGTTTCTTAGATCTCAGGCACGAGTGTTCTCTCCTGCAAGGAGATACTGTTTCGCGTCCAGCCCTCCGGCAAAGCCTGTCAGCGAGCCGTCTGAACCAATCACGCGGTGGCAGGGAACGATTATGCTCATCGGGTTTGCTCCTATCGCCTGAGCCACGGCTCTTACGCCTCTTGGGTTGTTCACCGCAGACGCTACCTGCATATATGTCCTGGTTTCTCCGTAGGGGATGTTGAGCAGAGCCTTCCAGACGCTCTGCCGGAACCCCGAACCGACAAGGCGCAGCGGGATGTCAAAGGCCTTGCGCTCACCGGCGAAATACTCATTCAACTCTTTGACGGTCAGCTTTATGACATCCGAACTCTCCTCCCGGAACTCCGCGTTCAGCATCCGCTCGATTCTCCGCTTGTTCTTTTCCGCACACGGCTTCTCGCCCCAGTCGCACATGCACAGTTCGTTCCCGACCGACCCGAGAATAATCTCTCCGCACGGGGAGCTGTAGCGCTGCACTTTGATGGTTTGTCTTGTATTCTCGTTCTGCATTCGTTTGATAGTCATTGTCTTATGAGAAAACACTTTGGGCGTTTCTAAAGAATCATTACAAGGCTTCCGGCCAGCAGCAGGACGCACCCGACCACAGTTTTCCATGTAAGCGCCTCGCCGAGGAAGATGACCGCGAAGATAATCGTCAGCACGAGACTGCATTTGTCGATGGGCACAACCTTGCTGACGTCGCCTGTCTTGTTTCTTCATTCTATCGCGTTGTTGATTTTGTATTTTGATTCACCTCACCCGGAGCCGGATGTTACTGTCAAGTTCTCCGAGATGGACTCCATCCATGAACCGAGAAGTTGTCTTGAAAGACTCCGAAACCTGCACCTATCAATTACTTCATATACATTGCGTCTGTCATTGACGGGAATTCTTTTTCTCTATATTTCTATGAATCAGATTATTAATCCCTCTTACATGATTAACATGGCGCATCAGTTCACGCCGTCCGCCGTTGCGGCAATCACCTCACGGACTTCGTCCCGGTCATCGACATTGACCTGAAGCATGGGCTTTGCGCCCGGGTATGGCACCGCGTCCGGGTGGTTGAATCTCGCATTTGTACTTGTCTTCTTAACGAGAAGGCGGTTGTCGTAAATCCCTCCGATGTGCTTGCCCTGATAATATAGCAGATATTCGCCCATCATCTGCCTTGTCATTATTTCGTCTCCGAACCCTGTCTGTTCAACGACAAAGTCCCTGTATTCCTT
>CAKUPC010000024.1 GCA_934675095.1 uncultured Bacteroidales bacterium
GGGATGAAGGCTGCGGCAAGTTGGCTTGGCAATAACTGGCACATAGAAACAACATCAATAACAGACAAGGTAACCCGTATTCTGGATGTAGATTTAACTGAAATCACGAATAAAGGTATTGAGGAAATAGAATCCAAAGAAGTCATAAACTCCAATGCTTCACACGGGACCACTTTTGTCATTGAAAGCCTATGGCCGGAGAGAGCGATAAAAAGAGACAATCTTAAGAATCTGAAAAAGAGCATTGCAAGTATCTACAGATATTTTATCAGACGAAAGGAAATCCAAATTTCCATAGAAGACGAAATCCTCTCATTTGAAGACTACGAAGTGCTTGAAGCGCCGTCTTATAAAGACCCGGACGGCCCCGACATAGAATGGAAATGTCCTGTCAATACAGACGACAGACGGGGTCATAGCATTTCCGGATTTATTGCGCTGCTGAAAGACACCGCTGACGAAAAGCGCGGAGTTGTAATAATGAGGAATCATCGTGTTGTAATGGGTTTTGATCCACAAGACCGAACAATCGGTAAAGACTTCATCGGGCAGATTGGTTCAAACAAATATCGACGAGTTTTCGGTGAACTTGAGATTACAGGATTCACCGTCGCATTTGGGAAAAATCAAGTGAACGACCCTGAATTGCTGGAAGCATTATGTAAAATGGCTGCGGGAAAGCTCTTGATTCAAGGCGTCAACCTCCTGACACAATGCGACAAATACAGAAAAAAGACAAGGGTCACATTCCCCAAAGCCGCTCCTTTGGAAACGCCAAAACCAGACTCGAACCCAGGCATTGTACCAGCAGCCGCCACGCCTGACCCGACACCGCAGGAGCAGAATAATGCGGTGGAGAAACCTGCGCTGCAAATACACTTGGAGAATGGCAATGCGCATATAATTGCACAGGGGAAATTCAAATTTGACCGCGATGATTATCGGATACTAATTGAGCCTGGAGATGATTGCGATGAATTGTTTTGGAATGATTTGTCCCAAAGAGATGCAAAAGTGCTGATATGCAAGGTAAATCGTTCCCATCCATTCTTTACGTTATATGGGGAGCTAAACAGGCAGTTACTAGCGATGATTAGTGCCCTTTCCATTGCAAAATTCATTACAGGACAAGGCAAAGCGATGGAAATGATGAATGAGTTTAACCGTATTATTAACACTCAAGAAGCATTGGAGCAAAATGACTGAAATTGAAGTTAAGCAGCCTCCCATACCGCAGGATTGCCTTCAGAGTGTAATCTCCTGCGAGACATTCGAATACTTTCTCCAATCACAGAAAGCAACGGTAAACAAACCGGGGCTTTCCGACATCGGGGCATACAACCTGCGTTCATCGACTTGTGACATCCTGAATCATTGTAATCCGCATGATGCCGTGAACAATCATGAAACTACGCATCTTGTTGTCGGATATGTCCAAAGCGGCAAAACAATGTCATTTACGGGAGTGCTGGCAATGGCAAAGGACAACGGCTATAGAATTGCCGTGATTTTAACCGGCATAACGACAAACCTTCTCAGCCAGACAGCGGAGAGACTTGAACGAGACCTTGAATCAGACGATAACCAAAAAGAATTCGCTTTCATCTGCAACCCGTCAAAAGACGATGCTTCAAGTATAATAAAAGCACTGAGGCTATCCGACAAGCCGATGGTGGTAATTCCCATTCTAAAGCACAAAAAATACATTGATAACCTCAGTTCCATTTTTGAGAATGAGAAGATAAGGAAATTTATCGCGAATGAAACTGTTCTCATTATTGATGATGAAGCAGACCAGGCATCAATCAACGGCTACGGGTATAAGAACAGCAAACTGACAGGTTCTGATGATGTGGAAATACAGACCGCAATCTATGGTGCAATCCTTAGACTGCGCGGCAAATTATCGGGAAACTCCTACATTCAATATACCGCCACCCCACAGGCAAACATTCTAATCACAACAATGGATTTGCTCTCCCCGAAAAGCCATACACTACTGCTTCCGGGAGAAGGCTATATCGGAGGAAAAAAATTCTTTGGAATGGAACCAGACGGTGAACTTTTCAATGGAAAACTGGTCAGAGAAATTCCGGAGAAAGAAGTATATCACAAAAAGCAGAACAGGTTAAAGAATATGCCGGACTCGTTACGGGAAGCCATGATACTGCACGTTTGGGCTGTCATCCTTGTGACCAGATGGTACAAACGGAACGGAATAAGACAACTGACAATGATGGTTCACCCGACAGACATCATTGATGGCAACAAGATGTTTGAGAAATGGATAAAAGACGAGATTGGACTTTGGAGTGAAAGTTTCGACAAACCGGAGGGGCATGAAGACCGAGTCACGCTCTTGGATGAATTTGCAAAGTTTCTTCCAGATGCCCTTCAATTCTATCCGAAAGACTCTCGGCCGTCATTTGACGATGTAAAGAACTTTATTCCTGATATAATAAATGACTGCCAGGTTTACAGAATAACCGGCGACAGTAACGACGACCCCAATGAGATTAAATGGAATTCCCATAGGATGAACATCCTCATCGGAGCACAGAAGCTGAACAGAGGATTCACTGTCGAGAAATTAGCCACCACCTATATGCCACGATACTCCACGAGTATAAACAATGCGGACACCATTGAGCAGCGATGCCGTTTCTTCGGGTATAAGGCCGACTATATTGAATCATGCAGGATTTATCTTCCGAAAGACTTGATTCGTGACTATAAAAACTATGTAGAACACGAAGAGGAACTCAGAACAACACTCGGGAATTGCAGCAGTCTCAAAGAATACGAACACAGGGTCATGCTTTCTCCCAATCTGCGCCCTACGCGCCTGAATGTTCTCCCCAAGCAAGTCGTTAAGACGAAACTATCGGGTTGGGTCAAATTTGAAAAAATGAATGGAATGAAGATGGTCGCTGAAAACAAGGCTCTTGTTGAATCATTTGTAACTGCCCACATTGGAAATTCCGGAGAGTTCTCAACCGAGCACTATAGCTCTTCAAGCTACAGAAACTCTGAAATCAAGAAACACTCAATGCAAATCATGAAAGTTTCCGAGTTGACAACACTCCTTACTGACTTTACTGCCGGAAACGCGGCCGATACCATTACAAAAGCAATGGCTCTAAGGTATCTGCAATACCTTGACTCCATTGGTAAGGGAAAAATCAGAGTTATTTTCATGAGCTGCAACCAAAAAAGAAGCCGTACACGCCTCAATGTCACAAAAGACGGATGGCGAATCGAACTGTTTCAAGGACGCAGCAACAGAACTGAACCGGACAATTATTGCGGAGACACAAACATATTTTTCAAAAACGAAGTTACCATCCAGATTCATCACATAACCCTTACAGGTCTTCCGCTGCAAGATATGGCTAACGGGGAAACATACACTCTGACCATTCATTTTCCGGAAACGTTGCAGGCACTGTATTGCACCAGTTTGGCAAAAGACTATAACATAACAGACTAATCGTATGTTGGCAAACGAATTATATGAAATAATACAAGATTTCACGAACACGAACGACAAGAACAGATACAAGGTCACGTCCATTCCGGAAATGCCGCACAAGTTGGGGTGTTCCGATGACGGATTTCCAAAGTTCTTTGTTGTGTCGGACGGAAACTGTTGTCTGATTCATAACTTGAACGCTGAAATTTTATCCGTTGAGTACGACGTGCCTTGCAATATAATCGAAGAAGGCAAAGAAACCGATGGCCAAAGGTTTACGATTATCACCCTTCGTTCCGGAAACGACAGGCTTCAGAAAATGTTCATTGAGGTTTTTATGATGATGCTCAAGATGTTGCCGCTCCAGCCGACAAATATGATGATAGCATCAAAGGTTGAAAGTCTTTTGTCCATCTTTGCCAAACTGAAACGCAAGCCTGTTCACAAGCTTCAGGGTTTATGGGCAGAACTTCTTTTGATTGAGCGAAGCAAAGATTCTTCAATAGTGGCAAAGGCATGGCACTCGCAGCCGAAATCTAAATATGATTTCACCATGGGACAGGACAAAATCGAGGTAAAGAGTACATCCGGCGAACAGAGGATACATAAATTTTCCCTTGACCAGTTGAATCCATCTGAAAATTCAAGACTTATCATTTGCTCCACAATCGTAAGAGAATCTGCAAAAGATAAAAATGGCCTGTCGGTCTATGAATTATATGACAGAATATGCGGCAAAATCACCGACAATGAAATTAGGTTTCATATTTATGAAGTGATGTCAGAGACTCTTGGAAGTGATTTTCAGAATGCCCAGAAGAAATTCTTTGATTATGCCGAGGCTTCTGATACTCTCGCTCTTTATGATAGCGCCGATGTTCCTCATATTGACAAGGAAACCATTCCGGAGTTTATTTCCGATGTCAGATTCTGCTCTGACATCAGCCATTTGACTGACATCAGGGAGAAAGAATTCGAACGCGACGACAGTACACTATATAATGCGCTGTATTAGACGGGACTCATTATGATAGAAAAGCCAACAATATTGACATCTTCAGACTTGGTACTTGCATTCCTTTCTCACGTTCAAGGTCAGGACATAGAATATCTTAGCGGAAACAATCCTTTTTTCGTCAAGATTAACGGGAGAGATTCCTATGTTTACATCAAGAATCTGTCACCCGCTCATTTATCAAACAACAATCCGGATATTTGGAGGATACAATTGCCTGTAAAAGAAGAATTTGACAACATTAAAAATTCCGCCGCCCCATTCTTTCTGTTTGGATATGATGCGGAGAACAAAGTTTACACATCGTGGAATCCATATTGGTGCAAACAAAGGCTGAATGTAGGCAAAAGCGTTTCCCTGTATTCACGCTATTCCTTACAAAAAAGAGTGGCAGAAACTGGAATTATTGAACAGATTGAATTAAACAATGACGGCGATGTTGTCTGTATTCCGGCAAGTCAGATTTATCAATACATAAAATCCGTCAAGGATTATTATCCGGAAGAGACCATGTTCATTGCCAAGGGTTCCAAAATCCAAAAACGGATTCAAGAAAAATCAAACCCTGGTCTGTTCAACGAAGACGATGCCCGCAATCTGATATATGATTATAATGTGGATGAATTTGGAAAACTTCAGGCATTGGATATGTCCATAATACCAATTCTATATCCGTATTACAAAGGAAGAGATTATCCTGATTATGAAAAGATGATAGAAATTGCATCCGGGCATTACCCATCTGATGTAACGGATAAAATGAACCCGGTAGATTGGATAAAACTTTTCGACGACACGACATGGTGCGTCAAGAATAAGAGACGGAACCGAAAGCCGAACTTAAATCTCAGAATCACAGAGCAGAACGGCAATGTCATACAGAACACTTCGCCTCTTGATACATTCATTAGAGTTATAGAAAATTCATATCCTGACTTGCTGCTGGAGATAAACTTTGGTATACCGGTTATTTCCAAGAACAGACTGCCCGATTTCCCGGGAGGAACCAAAAGGAGCCAAAGGAAAATCTCCGGAGGATTCTATCTGTCCACTAATTTTGATACCACGACCAAGGCTAAAATCCTGCAAAGAATATCTGATGAACTAGAACTCGGGTGGAGAATAGATATATTACCGGGATAAGTAAAGCTAATGACTGTCTAAAAGTCGCTGAAAATGTCTAAATTTGCGCCCGCCAATGATTTGTTGAAACAACTAAGAAAACGAAATGACTGAAAAGAGAATCGTCTTCCTTGACTATGTGCGGGTGTTCGCCTGCTTTCTCGTGATGCTGGTCCACGCCAGCGAGAACTTCTATCCCGGGCCTGGCGCGACGGACATGGCCGGACCTCAGGCTATGCTGGCAAACGAGACCGACCGGCTCTGGGTGTCGTTCTATGACGGTTTCTCAAGAATGTCGGTGCCGCTGTTCATGATTGTGTCGGCGTTCCTTCTGGTGCCGATGAAGCCGGGGCAGACGGCAAGGGAGTTCTATAAAAGGAGATTCACGAAAATCCTTCCTCCGTTCCTCATCTTCGCCGTGCTCTACTCCACCCTGCCGATGCTCTGGGGGCAGATTGACGCGGCTACGGGCCTGCGCGACCTCGCACGCATCCCTCTGAACTTCCCGTCCCTCGCCGGGCACCTCTGGTTCATGTTCCCTCTCTTCGGGATCTACCTTTTCATACCGATGATTTCCCCGTGGCTCGAAAAGGCCGGCAAGAAGGAAGAGCGGTTCTTCATACTGCTGTTTCTGATTTCAACCTGCATCCCCTACCTCAACCGCTGGTTCGGAGAGGTCTGGGGACAGTGCTTCTGGAATGAATATCACCTTCTCTGGTACTTCTCCGGTTATCTCGGCTACCTCGTGCTCGCCCACTACATCCGCGTGCACCTTGACTGGAGCCGCCGGAGAAAGTTCGTCGTCGGAGCTGCCATGACCGTCGTCGGAGCCGTCGCCACCATACTCTCCTTCTATGTGCAGGCCACACCGGGCGTGGTCCTCGAAACTCCGAAGCTCGAAATCGGCTGGGCGTTCTGTACGATCAACGTCGTCTGCCTCACCGCCGGAGCCTTCCTGATGTTCAGCTGCATAGAGTGCAAGGCAGCGCCGGCGCTGATAACACGCCTGTCGAAACTCAGCTACGGAATGTACCTGATGCACATCTTCTGGCTGCATATGTGGTCCGTCGTGTCGATGCAGATGCTCCGTCTCCCGACCGTCGCGTCAATTCCGTTCATAGCCGTCTGCACATTCGTCTGCTGCGCCGTCACGACCGAACTCATATCCCATATTCCCGGAAGCAAATGGATTGTAGGAGCATAGGGAATGGAAATCACATAAACCCGTAAACATATAAATATCAATAAAATACATCCTTGATATGAAAATTTCACATTTTTCAGGAAGACTGATTTTCGGGATTATGCTGTGCCTCGGAATGTCGATGACTGACGCTCTCGCGCAGGATTATTACGAAGACCACAAGAAAGGCGATCCGTACAGGTTTGAGGAGCCGGACGGTTTCGTATGGTACAAAGACGTCAAGAACGGGGCGGTGCAGGTCTATGACAAGGACATGAATGTTCTCATTCCGCGCTCACGTGGCTACAAGAGCTGCACTTTCAAGGAGAGAGACGGAATGTTTAGTCTGGGAAAATTCTTCACAAGCGCCGACGGAGAGAAAGTCACATTATATATAGGACTCGCGAAGAAGGACGGGACGGAAGTCATCAGATGGGAGCAGCACTACACGAGCGGCTACCGGACAAAGAAAGGGAACCGCTATGTCGTCAAGAAGGAGGATTTCGTCGGAGTATGCGATTCCACCGGACGCGAGCTGATTTCTCCGGACCTGGGCTACACCTCATGCACCGCCACCCACGGCTGCTACAAGGTCAGCAACAAGAAATATGTCGGGCTGCATGACTACGAGACCGGCAAGGTCATGATTCCGCTTTCAAGGCGCTACACCAGCCTCTCGTTCAACACCGCCAGGAACTACATCCCGGTGCGCCGCGGCGAGCTCAAGGGGGCGTGCCTGACAGACGGAACCGAAGTGGTGCCGCCGGTGTGGCATGACTGCGTCTATAACGACAAGACGCAGTGCTTCATGGTGAGGCGTGGCGCGGATACGCTGTGGGAAAAGACGGGGATTACAATACAGCAATAAAGAGGCATGATCATCACGGTTGCAAGACAATGCGGATGCGGTGCGCTCGAAGTCGGAAAGATTCTGGCAGGGCACTATGGCATACCGCTTTATACACGAAAGTCGCTGATGGAGGCGGCACGCGGGAAAGGGCTTCTTTCCGAGATGGAGGATTTCTTCGAGGAGAGGCCCGTCGATGAACTGATGTCGGCAATTACCTTTTCCTTTGAGCGGGACGACGTGCAGGAGAAGTTCTGCAGGGCGTTCAGAAAAATCGTCGGCGAGGGGGACTGCGTGCTCATCGGAAGGTGCGGCAACTTCATTTTCAGAGACAGGAAGGACCTTGTCTCGGTTTTTCTTCACGGCGAGCCGGAGCGGAGAATCGTGCGCATAATGGAGTCGGAAGGTCTTTCACGCCCGGATGCCGAGGAATTTGTCCGCAACACGGACGACCGGAGAGTAGCCTACCATAAATTCTACACCGGCCTCACATGGGGAAATGCCCCGGATTATGACATCTGCCTCGACGTCTGCATGATTGGCGCGGAAAGGACAGCTTCGCTGATTGAGGAGTATGTGGAAGCGACCAGGCTGCACCCGCTTAAATAAGAGAAAAGATGAAATACGTCATACAGTTTCTGATTATCGCGGCATTCGCCTTTGTCGGCGAACTGCTGCACTGGTTCATCCCGCTTCCGATTCCGGCAAGCATCTACGGGATAGTCCTGCTCTTCATCGCCCTTGAACTGAAATGGGTCAAGGTCAGCGACATAAGGGAGGTGAGCTCATTTCTCATCGCAGTGATGCCGATAATGTTCATTCCGGCGGCAGTCGGTCTGATGGAGTCTTGGGGCGCGGTGAAATCGTCAATCGGGGAATACGCGCTCATCACCGTGGTCAGCACCTTCGTTGTCATGGGAGTCGCCGGAGCGGTCACGCAGTTTGTCATACGACGCGGAAAAAGGAAAGAGCACAGTCAGGGACACGAAGAAACGGAGGGCAGATAGTATGTCACAGATATTCGAATCATCGGTATTTTTCGGAGTATTCATAAGCCTCTCGTCCTACATTTTCGGCATCTGGCTAAAGAAGAAGACCGGCTGGGCGCTTGCAAACCCGCTGCTGATTTCCATCATTCTGGTCATTGCAGCGCTGTCCCTGCTCGGAGTGAGCTATCAAAGCTACGCGAAAGGCGCGGACATCATCAGCTACCTCCTCACACCGGCGACAATCTGCCTCGCAGTGCCTTTGTATCAGCAGGTTGAACTTCTGAAAAAGAACTGGAAGGCCGTCGTTGCCGGCATCGGCGCCGGTGTCCTGTCCAGCCTTGTCTGCATCCTGCTGCTCGCCCTTCTGTTCCATCTCGACCATGCGGCCTACGTCACGTTCCTCCCGAAATCAATCACCACAGCCATAGGGCTCGGAGTCTCGGAAGAGCTCGGAGGCTACATTCCAGTGACCGTCGTCTCCATCATCATCACCGGCGTGCTCGGCAACATCTTCGCCGAAAAGTTTCTCCGCCTTCTCCGCATCAGCGAGCCGATTGCCAAGGGCATCGCCATCGGAACGGCGTCCCACGCGGTCGGCACGGCAAAGGCCATGGAGATGGGTGCGGTAGAAGGAGCGATGAGCAGCCTGTCCATCGTCGTCAGCGGCATACTCACCGTCGCCGGAGCGTCTGTCTTCGCGCTGTTTCTGTAGGAAACAAATACCACGACTTGCTGTATTGCTCCTGCAAGATTTTTCCGTATATTTGTCCCTGACTTGTGATGTCATCGGGAGCCGTCGTCGGCGGCTTCATAAATTTTTATGATATGGAAGATAAGAATTTTGAGGTTGAACTTGCACGGTTTATAGTAGAAAAGACTCGAAGAAGCCTGTTTCTAACGGGAAAGGCCGGCACGGGAAAGACGACGTTTCTCAAGGACATCACAAGGCACACGAAGAAAAAGCACATTGTGCTGGCCCCGACGGGCGTTGCAGCGGTCAATGCCGGGGCGATGACGATTCATTCTTTCTTCCAGTTCGGGCTCGGGGCTTACGTTCCCGGAGTGGTGGCGCCGCAGACCGGCTACTTCATCAGAAAGGCGAAGCTTGACCTGATACGCAACCTTGAGCTCATCATCATCGACGAGATTTCGATGGTCCGGGCCGACCTGCTCGACCACATCGACGCGGAACTCCGCAGGATACGGCGCAGCTACCTCCCGTTCGGCGGGGTACAGCTTCTGATGATAGGCGACCTGCAGCAGCTTCCTCCGATTGCCCACGGCGAGGAGGAAATGATCCTGAGACAGCACTATAAGTCCCTGTATTTCTTTGACTGCAAGGCTCTTCAGAATCTGGAGTATTCCTGCATAGAACTGAAGAATGTATATCGTCAGAATGATTCCCATTTCGTGGATATTCTCAACCGCGCACGCATCGGCCGCCTCACGCAGGAGGACATCGACGAGCTTAACACGCGCTATCAGCCCGGATTCATTCCCCGCCCGGAAGACAACTACATCCGTCTTGTCACGCATAACCGCATGGTACAGAGCGTGAACGAGGGAGAGATGACAAAGCTCGACGGCGACGAATATACCTTTGACGCGAAGGTCACGGGGACATTCCCCGCTGAGTCTTTCCCGACGGCGGAACGGCTTGTCCTGAAGAAGGGCGCTCAGGTGATGTTCATCAAGAACGATCCGGACAAGCGTTTCATCAACGGCACCCTGGGCGAGGTCTGCTACCTGTGGAAGGACAAGATTAAGGTCAGGATTGCGGACAGCAATGTCTCCATTGATGTCGAACCTATGGAATGGGAGAACATACGCTATCAGTTGGACGAGACGGACAAGACCGTGAATTCCACCACGATAGGCAAGTTCAGACAATATCCGGTGCGCCCGGCCTGGGCCATCACCATCCACAAGAGCCAGGGTCTGACATTCGACCGCGCGATTATTGACGCGAGGGCAGCCTTCTCGCCCGGCCAGGCATACGTCGCGCTGAGCCGCTGCCGCTCGCTCGAAGGAATCATCCTCAGCTCCCCTCTCCGCGCCTCCGCGTTCATGACCGACACGACCATCGACGACTTTCTCCAAAGCCGTCTCGCCGACGCCCGGGCGCTGGCGGCAGAAGTCGCCTTCGTCCCTTTCGACTATGACCGCAGCAAGGACAGGCCGGAGCCGAAAATCGGTAACAAGGTCGCTTCGAGGCCGTCTGTCACAATTCTTGACAAAGCGACGGCTCATGAAATATCCGAGGGGCTATCAAGCCCTTATTTCAGGAGAACCACCGAGAAAACGTCTTCGACCGAATCCGGGGCAGGAGTCACAAGCGCAGTTAACCCAAAGCTTGTCGCGACCCTGAAATCCTGGCGGCTCGAAAAGGCGCAGGAGCTCAATGTCCCGGCATTCTACATCCTCAGCAACAAGGTTCTCAACAACATCGCGGCATATCTTCCCCGCACTCAAGAAGAACTCCTCGAAGTTCCGGGCATCGGTCCGGCAAAGGCCGAAGGCTACGGGGCTGCAATTCTGAAAATAGTGCAGGAAAACAGCGACGGCAACGCTGCAGCCCGCTCCCCTAAAGCCAATGAGCAAGAAATAGCCGCGCCTGACAAATCTCGACAAAGAACATCGGGAGCGTGTCCCGCAATCACACAAACAAAGCAGAAATCAAAGGCCGCAGACGCGGACACTCCAAAAATCCCGTCCCAGCAGATTTCGTTCGAGATGTTCCGCGCCGGAAAAACAATAGAGGACATCGCCGCAGAACGCGGAATGTCCCCATCGACAATCGAGACACATCTCTGCAAATACGTCGAGTCCGGCGACATCGATGTCAGAAAAATTGTCCCCGAAGACACCATCGTGAAAGTGCAGTTCTTCCGCCACGCCCACCCGGACTCCACACACCTAAAAGACATCTACGACGCCTACCAAGGCACAATCCCCTACTCCCACATCCGCTTCGTCCTCGCCTCGCGACGGTGATTACTTCGTCGGGGTGACGAGGCTGCGCCACTGCATGAACTGTTTGGCGTCGGCGCCGGAATGATGGTCGAGGAAAAGGCTGCGCCCGAGGTCGAGCGTGGCGATTGCGGCCATGTCGTCGGTGTCAAGCGTGAAATTGAGAATGTCAAGGTTCTCTGCCATACGGTTGCGGTGAGTGCTCTTCGGGATGATGATGACGCCGCTCTGGAACAACCAACGGATTATCATACCGCAAGTTCCGGCATTCATAACCGGTCATTCCTTCCGGCCTTTCCGGTCACGGCGGAGCTTCCAAATGAAGAAGAGTACGAGGGAGAGGAGGAAGGTAACGGAGCCTATGGCGCAGTTCCATGTGTTCGGGAGGTTGAGGCCGATTTTGGCGATGCAGAGGTAGGTGGTGCAGACGGCGGTCATAAAGGCTGCGGGAAAGAGCGTCAGAATGTAGGCTGCGGAGCCGTTCGGCTTGGACTTCACGAGATAGGCCGTGGCGGTCCAGAGCATAAAGACTGCAAGGGTCTGGTTCGCCCAGCCGAAATAGCGCCAGATGACGTTGAAGCCGTCCTCGTCGGCGATGTTGTACCAGAGCAGCAGACCCGCAATGGCGAAGAGCGGGATACTGATCATCAAGCGATTGCGGACAGGCTTCTGGTTCAGATGGAGGAAGTCCGCGACAATCAGTCGCGCGCTGCGGAAGGCCGTGTCACCGCTCGTGATTGGAGCCGCCACAACGCCGAGCACAGCAAGAATGCCTCCGAGCACGCCAAGCCAGCTCTTGGAAACGTTCACGACAACTTCCGGTGCGGCGGCATGAAGCGTGGAGCCCACAGCCTCGGCGCCTCCGTCAAAGAAAAACCAGGAAGAAACCGTTGCCCAGATGAGTGCCACTATGCCCTCGGTAATCATCGCCCCGTAAAACACCGGCCTTCCGAGCTTCTCGTCCGTGAGGCAGCGGGCCATCAGCGGGGACTGCGTCGCGTGGAAACCGCTCACCGCACCGCAGGCAATCGTGATGAACAGGCACGGGAAAATCGGCTGGTCCTTCAGAAGTCCGTTTGCCTCGCCGAGGTTGCCCAGACCGTCCCAGAGTTCCGGCAGCGACGGCCACTTGACAAAGAGGCAGACCATCAGCGCCATCGCCATGAAGAGCAGGGCGAAGGCGAAAATCGGATAGATGCGCCCGATAATCTTATCGACCGGAAGAAGCGTCGCAAGAAGATAGTAGAGGAATATGACGCCGACCCAAATCATGATTGCAATCTTCGACCCGCCACCTGCGATGTCGCCGAGAATCAGCGCCGGGCTGAATACGAACACCGTGCCCACGAGCATCAGGACTATGATTGAGAATGCAAGGATGAACTTCTTTGTCCCGTTTCCGAGATATGCGCCCACAAGATCCGGGAGTCCCGCTCCGTTGTTGCGGATAGAGAGCATTCCTGTGAAGAAATCATGAACGGCTCCGGCAAATATACACCCGAAGACAATCCACAGATAGGACGACGGCCCGAACTTCGCGCCCATAATTGCCCCGAAAATAGGCCCCGTTCCGGCAATGTTCAAGAACTGGACCATATAGACCTTCCATGCCGGCATCGGCACATAATCAACTCCGTCGGCCTTTGCGACAGCCGGAGTTTTCCTGGTGGAGTCAATTCCGAAGATGCGCTCGACGAGCCGTCCGTAGAGAAAGTAGCCCAGAATGAGGGCAACGAGACTTATAAGAAACGAAAACATTGCTGTTTAATTACATTTAGTGTTATACAGCCTTTCGGCCAATCCGATGCAAACTTAGAACTTATACACATTCAGCCCGAGTTCGTGGTCATGAACCCTTTCTGCGGAAACGCCGTAGTCCTCGATGAAAAACTCTCCGGCTCCGTTGAGTGTCGCGGACAGGAGATGCCCGGCGATGGCGGTGTAGTCCCTGCGGCCCGCGACGATGTGCAGATGAAGATAGACATCGCCTTCAAGCGTTGAGACATTCCCCGTGAGGTCAGCGATTTCCATCTGTTCATTGAACTCATTATCGACATATTTCTTTGTCCCCGGGTCGAAGAACCTCAGTGTCATCCCGCTGAGCGCCCCAATGCCCGAGATGCTCCCTGCCCGAATGCCCATGTCCCGGCAGAACACCGTGAGGGCACTGAAAATCTCGACGTGATTGTCAAGGCTCACTATGAACCTGTTTCCTGTTTTCTTGTACGAGTACATATTTCCTGATATTTTCTAAACTGATTGCTCCGGACGCGCATTATTCCGTAGATTTCGTCATGCGCTTACAGCGCGATTTTCCGGATCAGCCCAGTCAGCGTCGTACCCGGACCGATTTCCGTGAAGTCGATTGCCTCGGCGGCGGGAACCCCTAGCTCGGCGGCCGCATCCGCAGCCATGTTCCTGATAGTCTCTGTCCACTTCACCGGAGCGGTCAGCTGCGCGAGCAGATTCCGCTTGATGGCTTCCGGTGCAGTCGTCGCCTGTGCTGTAAAGTTCTGATATATCGGACATACCGGTTCGTGCATCTGAACTCCGGATATGGCCTCGGCAAGTTCGGCGCGGGCCGGCTCCATGAGAGGAGAGTGGAACGCTCCTCCGACCTGAAGCATGATTGCCCTTTTCGCACCCGCCTCCCTGAGCCTCTCGCAGGCAGCCTCCACGGCGGCCGTGTCTCCTGAAATCGCGGTCTGCCCGTCACAGTTGTAGTTGGCAGCCACGACGACACCCTCCTGTCCGCTGACTTCCGCACAGATTTTCTCAATCAGCTCCGGTTCCAGCGCGATGACGGCGGCCATCGCCCCCGCCCTCGTCTCACAGGCCTTCTGCATTGCTCTAGCGCGGGCGGCGACCAGCCTGAGCGCGTCGTCAAACTCCAGTGCCCCGCAGACCGCCAGCGCAGAGAATTCCCCGAGCGAATGTCCAGCCACCATGTCCGGCCGTCCGTAGGCCAGCGCCTTGATGACCGAATGCAAGAACACCGCCGGCTGTGTCACCCGTGTCTGTTTCAGTTCCTCCGCGGACCCTCCGAACATGACGTCGGTAATCCTGAACCCGAGAACGTCATTGGCCCTCTCGAACATATCCCTCCATTTTCCGCCCTTCTCATAAAGGTCCAGCCCCATCCCCGTAAACTGTGCTCCCTGCCCGGGAAAAACGTATGCGTGCTTCATGTCGTACAAATAAAAACGATGTGATAACTTTTCGTAATATTATATGGTGTCGCGCCGATGCGTATCAAAATAACGCCGCCCGCCACAATGCAAAAATAAGACAAAAGAAAATAAAAATGAAACAAAATCCGTCATCAGCCGTTTCACGATGAAAATATAGACCGAAAAGAATGAAAAAGATGATGCAGGTTATTTTTGAAGGTTTCTAAATATAATCCTTGTACTCGTCACAACTGCACAGAATCCGCGAAGCGGTCAAAGTTTCCCGGTAGTTCTTCACCACCTCAAGCCTGCGCCCCAAAAGCAGCAGCATCTGAGCCTTGGTTTCCTTGTCGTCAATCATTTCGAGCCCTTCACGAACCATCATGTCGCCCAGCCTTATGCTCTTCCGCACATATTCAGGGCGTTCCTCATCACATTCATACCAGTTCTTCAAATAGTGCGTGAGCGTCCATGCGAAAGTTACGGCCGACTTTGTTCCGATGCCGAGATATACCTTCGCCACGCCCTTCTCGTCTGGACCGTAGCTTCCGCGGGCAATCCTCTCATATTCGGCCATCCGCTTTGCAAAGTTCAGCTTGTAGTCCGGATATATGCAGCCTCTTTCACCGGGCGCAATCCCAAAGGGATCCCGGTCCATATAGTACACCGTGTTCAGGCAATTCTGGTATGCCGACGAAACCTGTTCCAGCACTTTCACCGCCTGCGAATATTTCCTTTCCAGTATCAGCCTCGTGCCCGCCACATCCAGAAAATAAGACTTGTTAGCATATCCCCTCGCGTCAAGGAAATCGGCGAGTGCATTCGGCGCCTTTCCGACAGATTCCGCATATTTCAGAATGTCGGAGATTTTCACGTCACGGTCTATCAGATAGAAAAGGCCATTGCAGTAATCCCGTTCATTGAACATCTTATACCGGAGTTCCCTGTCGCACGGGAAGTATGTCAAGCCCGGATAGCAGTGATCCCGGCATTGGAGAGTTTCTTTTCGCTTTTTATGAAGGGAGCCGTCATCGCACAGCCCGACAAGCCTGTTGTCCGCCATATTGGCAAGCCGTATCGCCAGCACACCTTTCCCGCAGGCAAGCATCCGAGGGCAGACCTCGCCGAGAAGGATTTTCTTCAGCATATCATTCCAGTAATAGTAACTGATGTTATTGGTCAGACACCACGGTTCCTCCTTTGTTTTGCGGCGTATCTCGTCAGTCAGATTGTCCTCAATCATGCGATCCAGCCAGCGGAGGTCCCTAAGCAGCCGGCTCTCATAAGCCGAGTCATAGACGGCGGTCTTGGCATCGAGATAGATGTTCAGCACCCTCACTGAGTTTTTGATGAACCCAGTTCCGGCCGCAGCCTCAGCCTGCCTCCCGACGCGAACGGCTTCACGGCACCGTCCGTTAAGGTCCAGAGCCAACGCCTTGCAGTACAGCCACATTGCAGGATTTTTCCTGCATTTTCCGCTGGAAAGGGCAAGGCTACAGAACCTGCATATCATGTCCGCCTCCTCACGGCTGATTCTCTGTTCAGTCATCCTCTCCGCCCAGCTCCCACGGCTGTGCTCATACATCACGTGTTCCGTAAACCATTGCTGAAGTTTCTCCGCCGTATAGTTGTCGTCCGGGCAGTACCGAGCGACCCATTCAAGGATGTCCCTTCCCGAACTGCGCTTTCCCATCCTTTTCAGGCAGAACTCCAATGAGAAGAAATCTCCGCTTGACGCATAAAATTTCAACGCCCGTGACTTGTCGCCGAACTCAAACTCGCTTCTCGCGACATATCCCGTGCACATATCCCTTATGACGCCCTCCGGAATGAGGGGTGAGACCCCGTTCCAAAATGTCAGCATCGTCTTGTAATCCCTGAGCGTGAACATCGCCCGGAGAGCCTGCAAGACATATCTCGGAGCGAGCTGTCCGCCCTCCGCCGTCTTGGAGACACACAGGTCGCGGATTTCTTCAAGGGAGAGCTCCACATCGTCGCCCTTGCTCGGATAGTACCACCGGGAGTTGTGCCTCCCGCGCATCTGCTCGCACTCTCTGGCGAGGACAAGATAATCGACTACATCCGTCCTTTTTTCAGCCCTGATCCATCTCGCGAAGCTATTTGACAGGGCAGACGTTCCTGCAATACGCCTGATTTCGTCAACGGACCAGTCATTGACAACAGCCCTAATGTCGCTCGTCCTAATGTCCCTTCGCCCGGTCAGTGCCAGCCAGTCCATGAACAGGGCATCGGAATCCGCAGCGGTGCCGGAACGGTCATCGGCATCGAAGATTCGCGGCATCATGTAATCGGCCGGGCTCCACCAGAACGGCCCGCAGGCAACGGCCTTCACGACCGGAAGCGTCATGATCAGGACACTAACGATATATTTTTTCAATCTCATTTTCAGCGTATTTTGAAAGGTTCAGCGAATCAAGGTGATAGATGATGTTGCCGTGCGCTTCCCTGCCGAGAAAGCGTTCAATCCGGTCTTTTGCTTTCAGGATTTCCCCTATGTCGGAAGTCTCAATCCTTATCGTGTCCCCGGGCCTTATCTCGTGGTTTTCAATATTCTGACATTTCAGCACTTTCACCGAACCTTCGCCGCAGGGCTCGAATGCTTCCCTGTCCGAAAAATCCGTCGTATGCAGAAGCCCCATAAATTCATTTCCCCGAAACCAGATGCCCCAGCCGAATGTGGGATAGGCAAAGTCGAAGTCCCGGAGCACCGCCTGTCTGTTTACAAACTTCCTGACGGTGTCACAGTCCAGAATTGAGTTACGCACGGAAACGCTGCGTATTCCGCCGAGATTGTATATCATCAGGACAGATTTGTCGAACGGCAGGCCGTCGTCATAGACCTGATGCAGGCGGACGGTTCCGCTCAGAAGGATGCCCTTCCCGGAAATGAGCCTCCTGACCTCCCTGCACAGGGAGAAATAGCTGTCCCTCGTGCTTCCGGTCCAGTCACAGTCGAGCTGGATTGCCTCAATCGGGCCCAAGTCGTTGTATGACACCATTGCCAACACCCTGTCAACAATGTTCTTCGCAAGTTCCGGCTCTTTCCCTCCGGAAAGCCTCAAGGCCTCAAGCGTGATATAGACCGTAGGGATTATGCTGACATCCGCCGGCTTTTCGGAAACGAAGCGGGTTGTGGCAACCGGCACGACCTCTTTCCCGTCCGTATCCCAATCCTTTTCCGCCGCCACATCAAACATCTTGACATACAGCCTCTTGACATCATGGGTTTTCAGAAATGTCTCCTCATAGCCGTTAAGTTTGAAGACGGATTTCCAGAAATAAATCCCGTTGCTGCAGTCTATGTCATTCCGCAGCACGCCCGCGCCCGCCGCGGAACCATGCCCGCCGCCATGTCTCCGGCCTTCCCGCTGTCCGCATCCGCTCAGGGCAAGCGCAATAATCACAGTCAGAATAAACTTCGTTCTCATTTGTCAATAATTCATATCGAGAACGCAAAGTTCGGAGGAAACTCCCTGATATTCAAGAGATTTTCATACGGATATACGAAATGCCCCCGCAATGTATGAAAACGCGGAGGAGTCATATTTCATACACCACGCCGCCATTTCGTACATTGGGCACAAAATGTATTTTTTACAGATTGTTTATTGTACAGATTTTCTCTGTGAAGTAATTGTTTGAAGTTCCGAGCAGGCGATATTTCACATTGCTCCACGAGGCGGGCTCGTCGCGGATTTCCATATCCTGACCGGTGTCGTTGGGCACATATTCCCTTATTCTCTCCTGCCACTCACGGATTCGCCCCGTCGCGGAATCAAAGTCCATGAGTCCGTTCTCCGGAGTGACAAGACGCTTGAGTTCAGAGACATATATCTCCCGAAACTCAGGAATAGCCATCATCCGGGACATCAGCCTGCCCATATTTCCCCACTGGAGAGGATTCTGCTTCGCCGGGTCGTAGGTGTTGCTGGTGCCGAGGGTGTTGTCGTAGTCGAACGGAAGGAAATAGACCTTGTAGCTGAACTTGTCCTGCGAGTTGAAATAGAGGTAGTAGTTGTTCCCGTTGTTCCAGTGGTCGTCCCACATCCCGACGGCGACGTTCACGGCGTATGTCCGCAACAGCAGTTCCACATCACAGACCTCACGAATCCATGTCTTGAAACTCTCGTCTCCCTTGCCGTTCAGCTTGAGTATGAAGTCCTTGAGTTGTTCAAGGGCCGTGGCGTAGTCGCTTCCCGTCTCCTTAAGTTCATAGGTGAAGTCGTGGACGTTGTCGTCCTCGCCGAAATTCGCGTTCGTTGACCGCAGGTCGGCAGGGCCGCCGGAACCGTAGCTGCACTTCCACAGATTCCCGTCCACCGCCCCGAACTTGTCAGCCTTGCGCTCCACATATTTGTCGTCATACGGCTCAATCATCGTATAAACTCCATAATACGCAGGCTTGTCGTCCCCTTCAACCGACACCCGGACACGGCAATACGAAGCCTTTCCCATTGTCCATACGCCGGCCCGGTCAAACAGGTCATAGCAGAAGTTCTCTCGGACATAAGACGGGTCGCCGTTCGCCCACTTCAGGGTCATCTTACTGATTCCGTGTATCTTATGCGCCTTGTCCTTCACATATTTACGAAGGTTTATCCCCCAATGGCAGTGCTGCCAGTCTGCGGAGTTCACCCTGTGCTGTCCGTTCCCGCCTTCAGGCCTGCGCCGCGACGTGTTTCCCCGAAGACGGACTCCGGCATCCTTTATCTCGAAGACATCGCTCCCCTTCCGGTAGGTCACGTCACAATGGACATATTCCTTAGTGCTCCTGTTCGCATCGTACTTGGCAAGCAGGCTGTTCCACTGTTCAAGGCTGAAACTCAGCGTAATCTCCGGAATCACGGAGGAATCCCAGACATACTCAAGCCCGTCACCGGAAGGATTGTCAGTCTGTCCGGGCTTTTCAGGCTCATGATTTCCATTCCCCGCATCAGGAGCTATCCCTGTCGGCTGGCACGCCACAAGCAAAAGGGCCACGGATAAAGCACCAAATATTTTGTTCAGATTCATAGTACAAATCTATTTTGACACAAAGATATAACTTTCCCGCGAAATGTTTCCTTGCGCCTCCGCTTTTCAACGCGAGCCGTCATCCTACGTTTCACGATGATATGTCGTTTTCCTTGCGATGTCCACATCATCTTTTCTTAATTCTTTGATTATCAAAACATAGACATCAATCAATGTCCACCTCAAAATTATACAGGGACACGATTTCAGATGTAACTTTGCAGTCGCAAAGAAAAGGAGATGTTATTTGACAGACATAGTTAGTATGAAAAAATGGGTTGAATTTGGCATTGCCCTTCATTTTTTAATCGGGCTCGGGCATCTTGCCTGCCTGTTCCGCCTGGACACGGTGTTCAGGCTCTACGGAATAAACGGGTTCATGAGCAAGGTGGCGACATTCGGCAGCGCACTGCCATATTTGATTACAATATGCATCGCGGCGGCGTTCTTTCTTGCCGGATGCTATGGTATGTCGGCACTCGGTGCAATCCGTCGGCTTCCTCTTCAGACAGCCGCATTCGTCACGATGCTTGTGCTGTTCTTCGGCAGGGCCGCCTGTGGAGTTGCAGTTCTGATACAGGACTTCTCATGGTTGGAACTGTCCTCAACTTGCTTCGCACTGCTGCTTGGCATCTGCTATGTGCCCGGCCTGCGTCTCTCAAAACAGAATGCAGGCGTCCACGAATAATGAAAGATATTTTCTTAAACATATAATCCTAATGAATATAAGACTTGAACGCGAGGGCGACCGGAGAGTGGTCGAGAATCTGACTCGGGAGGCATTCTGGAATGTATATCGGCCGGGATGCACGGAACATTATGTGCTGCACAGGTACAGGAACAACCCGGATTTCATTCCGGAACTTGACTTTGTAATGGAAGAGGACGGGAAAATCATCGGACAGGTGATGTACTCGAAGGCACGGATTGTCTGTGACGACGGGCGGGAGATTCCGGCATGGACATTCGGTCCCATCGGCATACTTCCGGAGTATAAGAGAAAGGGATACGGGCTGAAGCTGCTGAACTATTCCATCGACAAGGCGCGGGAAATGGGAATCGGAGTGCTGTGCATGGAAGGGAACATTGACTTCTACAGGCACGCGGGATTCGTCGTGGCCAGCACACTGAAAATCCACTATCACGGCGAGCCCAAGGACAGCGAGGTTTCCTATTTTCTCGCACAGGAACTTATTCCGGGCTACCTCAACGGAGCGGAAGGAACCTATCACACCCCGGAAGGCTATTTCGTGGCCGACGAGAATCCGGACGACTTCGAGGCCTACGAGGCGACTTTCCCGGCCAAGGAGAAGCACCTGCTTCCGGGGCAGCTTCCCCAGTTCTGCCAAAGCTGCGGGATGCCGCTGAAAAAGGACAGCGACTGCGGCACTGACAGCGACGGCAGCAGAAACTTCGATTACTGCCATTTCTGCTACCGCGACGGAAAGTTCCGTCAGCAATGCGACATGGAAGGCATGATTGCATTCTGCGCCAGGTACATCGACGAGATGAACAAGAAACTGCCCGTCCCGCTCACCAAGGAACAGTACATTAGCCAGATGCGGCAGTACTTCCCTCTTCTTAAACGATGGAGGAAATAGTAATGTTTCTTCCATGCCCTTCAACAGCTAATTTCCATTGTTGGCGCATTGTGCACCAGAAAGTGCACTAGAAAATGCACCGGAAACTGCGGGAAAAACTTTATGAGGCAATAACATTGAGCAATTTTTCAGTCAAAACAGCCGGGAGAGCCAGAAGTCGTGGTCGTTCTTTAGGGAATGGGCGCCCTGGTAGCCTCGGTAGCCATGGAGGCCGTCGGGATAAATCATGAGCTCGAAATGCCTGCCTGCCTTCTGGAGGGCGTCGATGAGGATGAGGGTGTTCTGGAAGTGAACGTTGTCATCGCCGGTGCCGTGGGTGAGGCGGAGCATGGCGCGGTCGGCGCTGAAGTCCGAGGGATAATCATTCACATAGTTCAGGGCACAGGCGCGGGCATAGCCGTCCGGGTTGGTCTCCGGGGTCTCCATGTAACGCTCCGTGTAGTGAGTATCGTAGAGAGCCCAGTCATAAACCCCGCCGCCGGCGATGCCGCAGCAGAACTTGTCGCTGTGACGCATCACGAGCATAGTCGTCATCGTGCCGCCGAAGGAGAAGCCCTCCACGCCGATGTGCGCGGCATCCACGTATGGCTGAGCCGCGAGCCAGTCCGCCCATTCGCAGAAGTCGCTGACAGGCCGGGAGGTCACATCCTTATAGACCATGTCCTCCCCTGCCCTGCCGTTGTGCCCGGCTGCACGCGAGTCGCAGACTATCTTGATAATGCCGTTTTCTGCGAACCACTGATTGGCCTCGCTCGGGGCACGCCACTGGTCGCGGACATACGGGGTGTCCGGGCCGCCGTAAATCTCCATCACCACAGGATATTTCGTCGCCCCGGAAGGGTCGAATGACTTCGGATATGTAATCAGCGCAGGAAGCGTGAATCCGTCTTTCGTCGTCATCGAGATGAGCTGAGGAAGGGCATATTGCGATGCGTCGAAATCCTCCGGCGTGAAATCCTTCACAATCTCAGTTGATATAACTTTTCCGTTTTTCAGCGAATAACGAATTTCCTTTGTCGGGGTGGTGGAGTTGGAAATATATGCCGTAAATGATTGAGTGTCATCAGCGAATGTTATTCCCGCAGCATTCATCTCAAGCGGAGTGAGAGCCTTCATACTTGATGCCGAGGAAGCGACCAATGCAGCAGAAGTGCCGGCCGAGGCGGCTCCGGAGTCAATCGCGGAGGATGACGCGAGAGATTTGCGTGAGCGCTTCACGGACACACGCGGGATGTCCACCGAGAACACGGTCACGCGGGGTGCGCCGTCAATCTTCGCCGAGAAATAGAGCTTGCCGCACTTCTCGTCGGCCTTCAGCACGGTCGCCGACCAGAGCCGGCTGTCAGTGAGGCGTCTCACGAGTGTTCCGTCGTATGAAATGTAGTAAATCTGATCCCAGCCGGTCTCGAAGCGGCGCGCGACATAAAGCCCGTCACGGCCGAATTCCATGCTCTCGAACCACTCAATCCAAGTCGGGTATTTCTCATTATAAATCAGTCTTTTGGATCCGGTCGAGGCATCTACGGCAAAGAGGTTCAGGTCGTTCTGAATTCTCGGAAGGGTCGGGACATAGAAATCGCGGCTGTCCGCGCTCCAGAACGGGATGCCGAAATAGCCGTCGCAGACGTTGCCGTCGCCGTAGGAAGATGCTGTGGTGCAGCCCTCGGTCGCAGTCCGTGACGTTCCGCCCATAACTGGGAAATCGGCCCAGACGATGTAGGCGTCGGCCGTTCTTTCCGAGCCGGGAGAAACTGATGACGAGGATAAAGAGGCACCCTCTGTCAAGGACGAGCCGGCGTTGTCCACCTGAGCCGACGATTGAGCAGCGCCGCAGGTTGCCACGACGGAACTCACGTCCACAATCCCTATGCGCACAAGCGGATTCGCCTGTCCGGCCTTAGGGTAGCGGGTGTTGTTCAGGCTGCCGGGGTAGCCCGCATGGTCGGGCGCGGAGACATCGTGACCGGCAAACGGGGAATATATCGGGAAGTACGGAACCGCAGTGTTGTCGAAGCGGTAGAATCCTATGCGACGGCTGTCCGGAGACCACCAGAAAGCCTTGTAGCGCGATGCCCGTCCGAGAATCTCCTCATAATAAACCCATGAGGCAAAGCCATTGAGAATCAGCTCGCTGCCGTCATTCGTCAGACGCCGTTCCTCTTTTGTCGCAACATCCTCAACCCAAAGGTCATTGCCTCGGGTAAACGCAATCTTCGTCGAATCCGGCGAATATGTCGGATTCACCCTCGCCTGAGGACTCAACTTTCCGTCACCGGCCTGCGCCGCCACAGTCCAGCATAACAAGACACAAAATATAAACTTCTTCATAACTTATAATACTTCTTTTCTAAGCACGCCAACACCTTTATTGCCCGTCATCACCTGAACAGTTCATCCTTGAAATTAACCAGATATACCTTCTCGACAGCCCTCGTCAGAGCCGTGTATAGCCACTTCAAATCGTCAAGCGTCAGGAAATCCTGCCAGAAGGCATTGTCAATGAAGACGCAGCGCCACTGCCCGCCCTGAGACTTGTGACAGGTCAGCGCCTCGGCATACTTGAGCTGCAGCGCGTTGAAATACTTGTCCTCCCTCACCGCCTCCCAGCGTTTTTTCTTCGAACTGATGTGCGAATAGTCCGCATCCACACCGAGATACAGCATATTCTGCTGCTCGTAGCTGAGCGAGGCCGACTCCGAGTCCAGCGTGTCCAGAATCACCTTGGCCGTAAACTCCTGGTCATTGTAGTCCGGAAGGAGGAGGCGCGCCGAGGCGAAATGCAGCCCGTAGCGTTCCTCATATCCCGAAATTTTCAGCAGCTTCGCGATGTCCCCGTTCGCGATGTAGTCAACCCCCTCAAGCTCCTCGCAAAACTGGTAGCAGTTCTTCACGATCATCAGCTTGTCTCCCCTCACTAACCTCTCCTCCTTAAACTGAACCATCGAGCGCACGCCCATATTGTACTTTATCGCCCTCTTGTTCGAGCGGCATAGAATCACCGTGTCGTCCTCCCCGTAACGGGAATATGCGCCGCCGAGGCACTCGATGAGTTCACCGCCCCCTATCCTCGCGACGTCGTCATATCCATGGACCGACAGGCCGACGTCCTCATATTCAAACATATCCTCGCCATACTCCGAACGGGTGATGAGTTCGCGTAGCCTCGTCGCGTTCGCAAGAATCCCGGACTCCTTCTGCTGGCGCACGACCGTCGTCAGCGTGCAGAATACCGTTCCGCCCATCATCGCCATATACTCTCTGGAAAGCGCCGGGCTGCAGTCCATCCCGACAGGAGGAAGCTGCGCGGCGTCGCCGACGAGCACCAGCTTGCAATCGACGCCGCCGCGCACGAAAGTCACGAGGTCGTCGAGCAGATTTCCGGTACCGAAAGAGGTCGAGGACTGCTGCTGTCCGCCCTCTATGCCGATCAGCGACACCTCATCGACCACGAAAAGCGTGTCCTTGTCCTTGTTCGGGGCAAGCGAGAACTGCCCGTAGCCGTCCCCGCCGACAGACTTCTGACGATAGATGTGCTTGTGTATGGTGGCGGCCGGACGGCCGGAATAGTTCGAGAGAACCTTCGCCGCGCGCCCCGTGGGTGCAAGCAGCACCGTCTTTATTTTCAGTTCATTGAGCGTGTTGATAACAGCAGATATGGCGGTGGTCTTTCCGGTGCCGGCATATCCGTTCACTACCATGATGTCGTCGTCCTTCCCGACAAACTCCGACATCATGCGGAGGAAATTGTCCTGACAGGAAGTCGGCTCATATTTCAGATGGGAACGAAATCCCTGATACAAAAAGTCCGCCTTGCCCATCACCTTGCCTTCCTGTTAAAGATGAGATAGACGACAATCAGCACCGGATAAATCTCAACACGGCCGAGGAACATATTGAAGGTGCAGACCAGCTTCGCAGCCACCGGCATCGCCGCGAAGCTGTGAGTGTCGGCGATTGTGCTCACTCCGAGGTTTCCTATGCTCGCCATCGCCGCGGCCGTGGCATCCGCCCCTCCGAGTCCCGTTGCCAGGAGAATGATGACGGCAAGAATCATCAGAAGAATGTATATCGCAATGTAAATCAGCACCGAATTGACGGCGGTGTCGTTCATCATGTGACTGCCCACGCGCACGGAATACACGGAATTCGGATGCAGCCGGCGCTTGATTTCGCAGCCTATGGACTTCACGGCAATAAGCACCCTGTCCGACTTGAGACCGCCCGTAGTGGAGCCTGAACAGCCGCACTGGAGTCCGCAGTAGAGCAGAAGGACGGAGGCGAGCATCGGCCAGGCTGTGTTGTCAACTGTCGTCAGGCCCGTCGTAGTGATGAGGCTTATGACATGAAAAGTACTGTCAAACAAGGCGTTGCCGAATGAGGTATATCCGCCTTTAGTCATCAGCGAGACCGTCACGAGAAGCGATGCGACGGCGATGGTTCCGAAATAGAAGCGCACGACGGGGTTCCTGAAAACCTTGAGCGAGCCGGTCGTGACGAAAGTGAATATCACCCCGAAATGCAGGGCGGAAATTGCCATGAAGAACATCACTATAAGCTCGATAAGACGTGAGTTATAGAAACCTATCGAGGCGTTGTGAGTGCTGAAGCCTCCCGTCGCCACGGTGCTGAAAGAATGGTTTATGGCATCGAAGAGGCTCATCCCGGCGAGCCACAGCAGGAGGGTTTCGATGACGGCGAGCGAGAGATAGACAAGGCAGATTATCCACACGGTGCGCGAGGAACGGTAGCGATAGCCCTCGCGGGAGAGCGACGAGAGTTCGAGATTCGTCATCCTCAGCCGGAACGGGCTGGCCTCGGGAAGCACGAGAAGAAGAAATACAATGACTCCCAGTCCGCCGATGAAATGGGTCGAGGAGCGCCAGAAAAGAAGGCTTTTCGGCAGGGCCTCCACGTCGCGGACAACGGTGGAGCCGGTCGTCGTGAATCCGGAAACGGACTCATACCAGGCATTTACAAGCGAGAACTCGCCTCCGTAGAGGACATATGGCAGCATTCCGAATATGAAGGAGAGAATCCATGAGATGAAGATGATGAGGTAGCCGTCGGTCATCGTTATAGAGGGGACTTTCCTGACGAAGATGAAAGGGAAGGCACCCACGACAAAGGTGATGAGGAAGCTTATGGCAAGCGGTCCGAAAGCGGCGTCCATGCCGTTCATTATGGACACCATCATCGACAGGAACATGAACAGGGCACTTACAAGAAGCGCCTTGCCCACATTCACCGATATGACCTTAACGTTCATAATTTGAAAATCTTTTTGGTCTATATTTATTTTATCATCAGTCGTGTACGCCCGGTACACTCCTTCTTCAAAAATAAATCTATCCTCAAAAATCTAATTCAAATTTATAAAATTCATAAAAAACTGTTCATTAAAAATCCGGGCTGCCTTCTTCCGGCTGATGCTGCTTCAGCTGCTCTATCTTGGTGCGAAGAAGTTTCATTCGACGCTTCAAATCAACGTTCTCTTCGGTTATTTCTGAAATTGCCCCATTGAGTTCAGCGAGTTCGTCATCCCCGTCGAAGTCATGGACATATCTCTTGCCGGTGGCACGATAGGCCGTCATGCCGTCGTTCATCCGGCGTATCGGCTCCACGAAATAGGACAGGAAGAAGAACAACAGAAGCACGACAAGCAGAAGTCCGGCCGCGACCGAGACCACTCCCGGCACTATGCTCCGGTAGAAGCTCTCCTGAAACGTCTCGGAATTGGCCTCAAGGTCGTCGTAGATGGCGGAATTCAACTTTTCAAGGTCCGCGTGCAGGCGGTTGAAACGAGGCTGAAGCCTCTCGAAATACCATCCGCGGGAGTCGATGAAGTCCGAGGATATGACATTCTGGAGTTCAAGCGATGTGAGCATATAGGCCGAGTAGGCGTATGCCACGGAATCCGCGAGAGGGAGAGCCCGGCGCGATGTCAGCGACTGCTTGAGGCTGTCGCAATGGCTCAGGAACAGCTCACGGTCGAACTCCGGCAGTATGTTGGAGCCCTCGTCGCCGATGAGCGCCAGAATCTTGAGGTTGTAGCTGTCCGTGATGGTCGCGAGCCGCTGAGAGACATTGAGGCTGTTGATGTTGGAAGCGATGAGGTCGGAGACATAGTTGCTCATCCTCCTGTACTCCGTCACCGATATGATGCTGGAGAGCATGAGGATGGCGGCGATGGAACTCATTCCGAGGATGAACTTCCCCCTCATCGTGAGTCTCCGCTCCCCTCTCCGACCTATTTTCTTCCAATCAATCATTATCAGAATTTGAACGAGTCCTTCAACGCCGTAGTTTTATTAAACACAAAGTGTTCTGGAGTGCTGTCCGGATCCTTGAAGAAATAGCCCACGCGCTCAAACTGGACGGCAAGCCCGGAATTGTCCTCAAGAAGCGCAGGCTCGGCAAAGCCGGAAGTCACCTTGAGCGAATCCGGATTTAGATACTCCTTGTAGTCCTTTCCCTCCGGAATCGAACCCATCTCCGGCTCGGTGAAGAGCTTGTCGTAAAGCCGCAGTTCCACCTCCTTCGCATGCTCCGCGCTCACCCAGTGAATCGTGCCCTTGACGGAACGCCATTCTCCGGAACCAGGACGGGTCGAAGGGTCGTAGGTGCACTTGAGCTCGACAACATTGCCCTCGGCGGGT
>CAKUPC010000025.1 GCA_934675095.1 uncultured Bacteroidales bacterium
CTCTCATACACAGAAGAGTATTTCCGGCTCATCTCATTCTGCGGCAAAAAAGAAGCGATGTCCTCGTCCCCTCCCAGCCGCACTATCCCCAGCACGCAAAGTCCCATGACGGCCAACATCACCGCCACCGCCACCCCCCTCCGAGGCTTCAGGAAATCATATATTTTCAGAATCAGTTTCAAGGCATCATTACAAAATCTTACAAATTTACTGATTATCAGCGATTTTGAAAATAGAATTTTTCAATTCGGCAGAATAAGCGTATGGTTATTCTGCCGAACGATGCTTTGAGCGGAGACGGCGGAGGGCCTGAGAGGGGCGGCCGTAGAGGATGGAGACGAAGAGGAGGACGGTGTTGAGGAGGGTGATGCGGGCGAAGTCGGCGACGGGACGGAAGTGGGTAACGCGCTCAGACTTGGGCTGATAATGAACCCTTATCGGGAGCGGGACAAGCGGAGTGTTGTGCCAGGCGGCGAAAATCAGCAGTTCGAGTTCGGCTTCATAGCGGGAAGTGAGCAGACGCAGACCTTGGAGACAGTCGAGCGGATAGGCACGGAAGCCGGTCTGGGTGTCGGGGATGGCGATTCCCGTGTAGAGGCGGAACCAGAAGTTGGAGAATTTGTTGGCAAAGGTGTTCTTGGAGGGCATTCCGTCGGCGCGGAGGTCACGGCTGCCGACGATTATTGCCTGCGGGCGCTCGGCCACGAGCCGGAGAAAGGCCGGGAGGTCGGACGGGTAGTGCTGGCCGTCGGCGTCGAGCGTAATCGCGTGGGTGAAGCCGAGCTCGCGAGCCTTTGCGAATCCGCTTTTCAGAGCACGACCCTTGCCGCGGTTTTTCTCATGCGTCACGACGGTTATGTCCGCCAAGCCACGCAGCAGCTCCGCCGTTTCATCGCGGCTTCCGTCATCGACGACAATGATGTCACGAATATACTTTCTGACATCCTCAATCACCTGACACACAGTCTTTCCGTTGTCGTATGTCGGGATTATTACAACTGGCTTTATCTGCATATCATTCTTCATACGACAGGGTCATTCGGGCGTGGAGGGCGGTGGAGGTGGAGACTTCAGTCTTGACGGTGTTGCCGCGAAATTCCTTGAAAGTTATGGTTACGGGATTATGGGCGGGCGTGAGCGGGTGGAGGAACTTGACATCATCAGCGGATGTGAGCGTCAGGGATCTATGGAGACGGCGTTCGAGGAGTTCGCGGACTATGGTCAGCAGGGCGACGCCCGGAGTGATGGGAAAGCCGGGGAAATGTCCGGCATAAATCGGAGAGTCCGGACGCAGGGATATGCGGAATGCGTATGCTCCGTCCGTGGAATCTGAATCCCGGGAGTCTATTATATTATATAGGTATCCTTCAAATCTCATGTTCAAACCCAACTAATAAATTGTGACGCTCCAGCAAAATCATTAAATTCCTATATTCATCAAAACTCAAACAACCCCTCATCAACCGGAGCGTCGAGGACAATGTTCGTGCAGGTGATGAGGCTCGTGTCGCCGTTGCTCTCGTCAATCGTAACCCTCACTGCCACACCGAGTTCCTTATCAACCTCGGCGACGACCCCGCGGAACAGCCTTCTGGCACCGGAGCGGAGCGGTACGAGTTCGACCCTCCAGCAGTCCCCGCCGTCCGTGACCGTCGTCCTGAAATCGCCGGAATCCCCCGCCCGAAAGTCGCCCCGGACAAGAGGCAGAACCATACGGGAAATCCGGGAATATGCCCCCGCCGACTTCGCGTCCATGACCTTCCGACCGTCAGCGTTTTCCACAAGCACACGACCGCCGTTCATCACGAACAGGCTCGAATATGGAGTGACATATTCCCAGCGAATCCTGTCCGGCGCGACGAACGCCATTTTCCCCGAGTTCACGATGTCCTCCGCCAACATATCGGACGATTTCCTCCGGACGAAGTCAAAGGTCATCGACGACGGCGCGGCGAAGTTGGGCAAATTTTGAGAATATGCATTGACAGTCAATAATATACACATAACAAGAAAGGGAATGGACTTCAGTGCCCTATATCCCCGAAAATTCAGTCTCATATTCATTCGATTCAAACTCATAAGCCCGGACATTCATAATCCTCGAAACACGCGCTCATCTGGCAATCAGCGCACAGCCCGCCATAATCAGAAGCACTCCGACCCACTGCGACGCCGTCACGGTCTCGTGGAAAATCAGAAGGGCGGCAATGAGACCGAAGAGGTAGCTCAGGCAGCTGAGGGGATAGGCGATGCCGAAGGGATAGTGACGCAGGATGTAGAGCCACAGCACGGTCGCCGCCGCGAAAGAAATCCCGCAGCCGAGGAACCACCAGTTAGTGAGCTGGGCGGCAAAGAATTTCCAGGTCCGGGAAAAGTCGCCCATCCGGTTCAGAGCAAGTTTCAGCAGCACCTGTCCTCCGCAGAGAAAGACGGCCTGAACGACTGACAGAGGTATGAGTTTCCACATTGAGTTCATAACGGCCGCAAAGTTACGCAATTTCGGCAAAACGGGATGTATTACTTTTTCTTATTCACCCTCATTGCCGTGATGAACTTGGCAAGAGCGGCGGCGAGGAGGAGAAGGAAGGTGAAAGTGCAGAGGCGGCCGGTGATGTCGCCGTGGGTGACGAAGAAAGTGAGGTCGTCGTGAAGGGGAAGCCGGAAATGGAGTGTGGTCGGCTGCCACCACGGTCCCTGTTCGACGATGCGGCCCTTGCTGTCTATAATCCCCGAAATGCCGGTGTTGCCGCAGCGGGCAATGGCGCGGCGGGTCTCGATGGCCCTCAGAGAGGCATAGCTCAGATGCTGACGGTAGCCCGGAGTGTCGCCCCACCATGCGTCGTTGGTTATGACAGTGAGGGCACGCGCTCCCTTGAGCACATAGCCGCGGCAATAATCCCCATAGACAGACTCATAGCAGACCGCGCATCCGAGAGGCACGTCATGAATGGTGCCGTCCCTGTCGGCGGCGCGGAAATGAAGAAGCGAAATCTCGTCCTGCCCTATGCAGCGCCCCATCACGCCGCCGAGAGCGCGGTCAATCGGGTCAAAGACAACAGGATAGGGCAGTTTCTCCACCGCGACTACCAGCTTGGTTTTGTGAAAAATCTCGTCGCGGCCGCTGCCGTCAATCATCAGCGCGGAATTATGCGACTCGTACCAGAGACCGTCGGTAATCTGCCGTGAGGTCAGCGAGGGACGCATCGCGGACTCGATGCGGGTGTAGGTCGAGGCACCGAGCAGCATATTCACTCCCGGGTAGTCCCCCAGCAGGTCCTTGAAGCGGTTGAGCGTCGGGCTTGCGTCGAGAAAGTTCGTCGTCACGTCAGAGGTGAAGGTCTCGGGGGCGAGCACGAGAAGTCCCGGCACGGAAGCGTTCCCGCACCAGGTCGAGTCGCGTTCAAAAGAACGCCTGTAATCAATCAGTTCCGGCTTTATCAGCTCCTCCAAAAGGTCATTCTGCCGGGTCTGGGTCATCGCCTCGAACTTGTGGTAAGGGTCGATGTTCGGCTGCGCCACCAGCACATCTACGGTTTCGGACGGCTCACAGGCTGGGGCGAACCACTTGCAGAGCGACCATGTCACAGGAGCGACAAAAATGAGGAGGAGCGCAAGGGAATATACAACCCTGGCCTTCGGGGAAAAGCCTTTCCAGCTTCCGTCAGGCAGCCTGTAACCGAACCATTCCCCGTCGGAAAGCCAGACCAGAAGGCCGAAGAGCCCGAGATTGCAGGCCCAGACCCAGAGCGAGCCGCCGAGAGTTCCTGTGACGTCATACCACTGGACCAGCGCCGGTGTCCGCGCGAAGGCGTTGCCGAGAACGAGCCACGGCCATGAGATGTCCCATCCGAAATATGCCTTCTCCCAAGCTATCCATGCGACCGCGAGGAAAATGTAAGGCAGCACGCCGCGAAAGACCTTGCGCGAACCGCGGAAAAGAAGGAATATGACCAGCATCTGAAGCGCGTTCAGCAGCACGGCGGCGATTCCTCCGCCCACGGTCGCGTTGCACACCCAGAAAGTCGTCAGGGCGTTCCAGAACATAAAAGCCGCATAGAGATACATCCACACGTGTTTCCGACCGGTCAATGTCAGCAGCCTTTCGGCACAGAGCAGCGGCACGAATCCGACAAGGGCAAGCCAGCTGCAATGCGGCAGCAGGAACGGCATCGACACCATAATCCCGAAAAGGGCAATCAGCCCCCATATAATCAGCGTCTCACGCGAAATCTTCTTTTTCATAACTTTCAGCCTCATTTTCTTCTTCATTTTCTTCAAAAGACGCGCATAACGCAAGCAAATTTCATACGCAAATGCCGACATCATAGCTCTCAAGTGCAAAAAGCATCGGCAATATCGCAAATTCTTGCTATCTTTGCGTGATTATGCGCTGCCTCAAAGGGCGGCGTTCACACAAAATTGGAAAATATGCAACTGGATCTTCAGCTGTTGAACATAATAAAGGGATTCTGCATCGGACTGTGCTCGTCGGCTCCAATCGGGCCGATTGCCGTCTATGTCATCCAGCAGAGCCTCAGCAAGGGGCACAAGGCCGGATTCATCACCGGCCTCGGAGCTACGATTGTCGATACCGTCTTTGCCTGCATTTCCATCTTCGCCCTCGCATACGCGCAGGAGTTCATGGACAGGCACAGGGAACTGCTGCTCGTGGCAGGCGGAATCACCGTGGCAATCATCGGTGTGATAATGATTTTCACGAATCCGATTGAACGGGAAGCGCGTCTGAGCAAGGGAAACGAACGCATCACCAAACTAACGAGCAAAAACAACCGCGTGACTGTCAATGACTTCATCAAGGCGCTGCTGATGGGGCTCGCGAATCCGGGAGGCATACTCGTGCTCTTCGCGCTGTTCACGGTGTTCGGCATCGACACCACGCACAGTCAGGACTGGACCGCCGCGCCGATTATCCTCGCCGTTTCGGGGGGAACAATTTTCTACTGGTTCTTCTTCAGCTGGGGTGTCAGCCATTTCAGGAAATATGTGAAGATGCGCACGCTTATCTGGATAAACCGCATAACAGGAGCCGTCATCGCGATTCTCGGTCTCTCGCTGCTGAGCGAGGGACTTTTCAGGGTGATATTCCAGGGAGCGCGGCTGTTCTAAAACATCGAACAATGAATATTTGATAACATGGGAAAAATAAAGTCATTTTTCGGAAACTGGATTGTAAAGAACCTGCTTGGGGCGGCCGTGGTGCTGGCTGTGATCATCGGCGGGGCGGCGGTTGGGCTTAATCTGATTACGGGGCACAACAAGGAACTGACCGTGCCGGACCTCACCGCGATGAAGGTCAAGGATGCGGAGTTTGAGGCGCATCAGGCCGGAATGAGGACGGAGATTGTGGATTCCGTCTATGTGAAGAGGCTCGGAAGGGGGTATGTCTATAAGCAGAACCCCGCCCCGGGCGCAAAGGTCAAGAAAGGCCGCCGCATCGCTCTGACAATCAACGCGGTGACTCCTAAGAAAGTCAGTATGCCAAACCTCGTGGGCTATTCGATGAGACAGGCGAAGGCAGAGCTCGGAACGCGCGGGCTGATTCTCGGCAAGCTCATGTATGTCAGCGACATAGCCACGAACAATGTGCTCCGGCAGATGCACGGGAACATGGAGATTGAGCCGGGCACGCCGATTGAGAGCGAGTCGGTGATTGACCTCGTGGTCGGACTCAATTCCTACGACAACATGACGAGTGTTCCGGACGTTCGCGGACTGAAGATGATGAGCGCCAGGGACATGATTCAGGAGAACTCCCTCAATGTCAGGAAAGTCGTCTATGACAAGACGGTCAAGACCTACGAGGACAGCACGAAGGCCTTTGTCTGGAAGACGGCCCCGGAACCGTCAGAACAGCCGCTGCCGATGGGAAGCGACGTTTCCATATATCTAACGACCGACCTTGCAAAGAAGCCCGTAAAGTTCTAAGCGGCAATGAGTTTTCAGGCAGTCATTTTGACAATCAGAATATATGAGCATATTTGACGATGAACTTCGCGAGGAATTCCTCGACGACACGGAGAGCGCCGCGGACATCGACGGCTCAGAAGAGTCCGATGGCTCGGAGGAGATGTTCGAGCACTATCGCTTCGACGTCGATAAGGGACAGACTCCCCTGCGCGTCGATAAGTACCTCGCCTCGCACATGGAATACACCTCCCGCCACCGCATCCAGCTGGCGATAAAGTCCGAGTACATAAGGGTGAACGGCAAGGTCGCGAAGGCCAACTGCATTGTGAAGCCAGGCGACGTGATTCAGTTCGTGATGCCCTACCAGAGGCGCGGGCTGGAGATTCTGCCGGAGAACATTCCGCTTGACATCGTGTATGAGGACGACGACGTGCTGGTGATTAACAAGCCGGCCGGCATGGTCGTGCACCCTGGTCACGGGCATTTCAGCGGCACCCTCGTGAACGCCCTCGCCTACCACTTGGGAATCTCGCAGGGGCCAGACGCTCAGGACGAGCGCATGGGCGTTCTGGTGCACCGTATAGACAAGGACACGTCAGGGCTGCTCGTCGTTGCGAAGAATGACGAGGCGCAGCTGAACCTCGCCAAGCAGTTCTTCGTGCATTCGATTGAAAGAAAGTATGTTGCCGTCGTCTGGGGCAATATCCGCGAGGACGAGGGGACTATTGTCGGCAACATCGGCCGCGACCCTTCCGACCGCATGAAGTTCCGCGTCTTTCCAGAAGGGGACCACGGCAAGCACGCCGTCACGCACTACCGCGTCATCGAGCGCTTCGGCTTCGTGACCGTCGTGGAGTGCATTCTCGAAACGGGGCGCACGCATCAGATTCGCGTCCACATGAACTACATCGGACATCCCCTCTTCAACGACGAGCGCTACGGCGGCTCCGAAATCCGCAAGGGCACGATTTACGCGAAATACACCCAGTTCATCCGCAACTGCTTCAAGATTCTCCCGCGTCAGGCCCTGCACGCGAAGACCCTCGGATTCGTCCATCCGCGCACCGGGGAAAACATACGCTTCGACTCTCCTCTCCCTGCGGACATGACTGAGCTCATCGAGAAGTGGAGGAAGTATTCACAGAATATGCCTTTGGAGGAGGACGAGGATTAAAGATTTCTCGACTTCACTTCGTTTCGCTCGAAAGAAAATCAGATATGGCTGCTTCATCTATGGTGAGGCGGTCATATTCCCTTATGAGGCGGCCATTGTCGAAAAGGCAGACGAGGGGCATGGAGCCGTTGGTGAGAGGAATGAACTGGAGAGGATATATCCAGTGGAAAGGAAGATGCAGTCCTTCACCGTAGTTGTCGAAAAAGATTGAAACCGGTTCTGTCATATCGACATATTCCTGCATGAAGAAGCAGAAAACGGAGTCGGTCGGAATGTCGTTGCGGCGGATGATGCCGGCCATTTTCGCGGCGCAGTGTCGGCAGTGCTCGCAGTTAATCGAGTAGAAGCAGACGGCCTTGCGTCCGGAACTTACTCCCGTGCTGTCGGCGTATGGCCGGAACTCACCGACATTCAGTTCGTTAGATTCACCGCGAGTCCAGCGGAACCACAGGTCGGGCGGATTGATTATCAGAATCGTCAGAGCCGCGACCGCCGAAATGACTGCGGCAACGCCTCCACGATGGAGGTAAGTCCATTTGGCAACTCGCCTCGCCCAGGTTCCCGAAGGCTGTCCTGCTTCGAACACACTGTCAATATCATCATGTCGTGCAGCAAAAAGCTCCGTCGGACGGATCCACGCGAATGCAAGCACGGCCAGCGCCACGGCATTCTTCACGAGCGACTGCGTCGGATTCATCTCCACAAGGTTTCCGAAACAATGGCAGGAGCCCTCGTCGCCGACGCTCATGCGCCAAATCAGAAATCCGGAAAAGCCCACGAGAAGAACAGCAGTCACGGTGTTCACAAAGTTGTGCCACCAGCCGCTGACAAGTCCGAGCCCGAGAATCAGTTCTCCGATAATCACTGCACGTGCGGCAAGCGAGCAAAGGTCGAATGTCGCGAACCCGAAGGAGAAGATGTAGAGTTCAAAGTCATCGACCGAAACAAGCTTCAGAACCGACGACACACAGAAAAACAGTCCCAAGAGTACTCTCAGGACTGTCGCGCTCACTGTATGGAGTCTATTACTCGTGATGGTTCTTGCAGGTTACGCTAATGTTGTTGTCACCGGCCTTGAGAACTTCTTTTGCAGTAAGATCTGAGCACTTCTTGTCATCAGGTCTGTCAACAACGACTTCTTTCTCAGCCTTAACACCAAGAACCTCGGCTTCATAAGTGCATTTGCATTTGTCAGTCTTGCAGGAAGAAACTGAAAGCGCTGCAACAAGCGCAAGAGTTGCGAAAAATACCTTCTTCATAATTTACTGAATATTAAATTGTTAATGTTTACAAATTGTCATGATTGACTTCACGCCCAAAAGCGCGACCATAATAAGATGCAAATTTAGCCAATATGTGACAACAAAAGAAAAGCCTCCGTGCAAAATTATTTACACAAAGGCTTTTTCAACTTACATTTTTACTTTCTATCTGCCCGGAGGTGGCCCCATCGGACCGCCGCCCGGACCGCGACGGCGTCCCTTGCTTGCATTGTCGAAATTACCGAAGCGGTAGGTCAGCGACAAGATGACATAGCGTCCGAGAGTGTTGTTGCGCACCTCCTTGTGGTAGTTGGACTCGTCCGTCACCGAGAGGTTCTTCGACTGGTTCAGGATGTCGTAGGCCTTGAGCGCAAGAGTGAACTTCTTCTTATAAAACAGCTGGGTAATCTCCGCGTTCCAGATGAACTCGTCGGACTGCGGGGTGGTGTAGCCGTTGTACCAGTTGTAGTCCAGCTGCGAGATGAGGTTCATTCCCCAAGGCAGCGTCCAGTTCACCGATCCGTTCACCTTATTGTTAAACATCGCATTTGTCGCCGCAGAAGCGATTGAATACCAAGATTTTGAAATCCTTGTGCGACCGCCGAGCGTAAGTTCCACGAAATCATTCCGATAGGTAAACCTCAGCCTTTCGGTGAAGTTCATGCTCTGAGTCCTGTTCGTCGTGAAGTCGTCCGCAAAAGCCGAGAGGTCCGTGCCGTAGTCATTGTGGAACTTGTCGTAGTCAAACTCCGCCGAAGAGCTGTCATAGTAGCCGCCGGCCTTTGCCGCGAACGCCGAAGTACCTATGTACGAGGTTGTCTGCGAATACTTTGCGTAGGTCATCGAGAACATCGAGAAATTCGACTTTCCGAAAGGAATGTTCGTCATGACCCTCGCGTCGAAGTTGCCTGTCCCCTTGGTGTTCACCGGAATGTTGTACTTGACGCTGTTGTCGTCATACCACGTCGCGCTCGTAATCGCGTCCTGCACATAGTTTCCGCCGAAAAATCCGTTCACCGAGATGAAGTTCTTCTTGTTCGAATAGCGGAACATACCCCTGAGCCTGTGGCTGAAATACGGCGTCAGGTAGGGGTTACCGAGCGATATGTTCACAGGGTCGGTGTTGTCAGGCACCGGCATGAGCTGCGAGGTAGAAGGCTGCTGCGAACTTCCGAAATAGAAGAAGCGGACATTTGCGTTCTCGGACATATCGTAGCTGAACGATGCCTGCGGAGACCATTTCACTACATTACTCTCGAATTTCTCCCCGTTCGTGACATTCTTTGTAATCGTCGGATTCGCCGAAACTCCGAGCTGCGCGCGAATCTTGTCCTTCTGCCACATGAGATTGGCGCCGGCCGTATGATTCTGTCCGATGTTGGTTATATTGTTGGAATATATATCGTCAAGAGTCTCACCCTCATAAACATACTTAATGTCCCCGAACTCCGCAGGAGTGAGAGTCTTATAGTCTCCGCTGTTGTAGGCGTTCTTCACCGACGTGTTCTTGTTCCAACCGTAGGAATAGTTCGCCTCAAGATAAAAATTCTTCCCGAGAGGTTCGGTATATACGAGCCTTGAATTTACGGAATATGAGTTTGAGTTCCTGTCAATCCGCTGATTCACGAAATCAGTCACAGGCGAAGTTCCGAAGGTCTGCGTGAGAGACTGGTTCAGTCCGTCAAGTTCATTGCCGCTGAAGCTGTAGCGGGTGTGCAGGGAAATGGTTCTGCCGGGCTTGCCGAGCTTCTGGCGAAAGAGGAGAAAGCCCTCCGTCGTCCAGTTCCTGTTGTCTCCGGTGTTGTTCGTCGTGCCCTTGTTGGTCAGAGCCGGGTCTGTCCCGTCACCGGCGTCGCGGTTTATGTCATAGTCCGAATATTCGATATAACTTCCGCGACCGAAATTCACGCGAGGCTCGAAGAGAATGGACGTGTTCTCCGAGAATTTGTGCTCCAGACGCGCTCCGAAGCGGTGTCCGTCAGTGCGGGTCGTGCTGTAGCCGTTGTTTTCAGTTATGAGGCTGCTGCCGTCGTCGAGGTAGTTCGTGAGCCGGCTGTCCTCGGTGACATATTTGTCGCTGCCGTTGTAGAGATAGTTCCCCGCGAGGTCCATATTTCCGTCAAGCAGGGTGAACGCGCCGTTCAGACCGCCCATCCACGAGGTCGTGATGCCGTTTCCACGACCCCAGCCGCCCTGACCGCGGCCCATTCCGCCGCCGCCCCCGCGCATATTGCCCATCATCGAGCCGGCAAGGTCGTTGAATCCCCGGTTGTTGGTGTTATTCCCGTTAAGAATGAGACTGATCTGGCTCTTGTCCGTGAAGCGACCGACCATGGCAGCGCCCTGATAGCGCCAGTCATTCATGTCGTTGTTCGCGCTCGGCACATCGTGTCCGCCTCCGGCCATTATATTGCCGAACCATCCCTGCATCATTCCCGGCTGGATGGAAAGGTCGATCACTGTCTCCTCATTTCCGTCGTCGATGCCCGTAAACATCGCCTGGTCGGACTTCTTCTCCACGACCTTGACCTTCTGGATTATCTTCGCCGGAATGTTCTTCGACGCGAGCGAAGGGTCGTCGAGGAAGAACGTCTTGCCGTCGATGGTTATCTTCGATATAGTCTGTCCGTTAGCGGTTATCGAGCCGTCCTCCGAAACCTCCACGCCCGGAAGCTTCTTGAGAAGTTCCTCAAGCATATCATTGTCCGAAGTCTTGAACGAAGAGGCATTGTACTCGATGGTATCTTTCTTCACGACAATCGGATTGCCCACCGCCGTGACCTGCGCCGCCTCAAGCATCTCTATGTCCGCCGCCATCTTAACCTCCCCAAAATCGACGCTCTTCTCCACAACAATGTCCCTCTCAAAACTCTTGTAGCCCATAATCTCCGCCCGAAGGTGATACTCGCCCTTCGCGACCTTTGCGATGGAAGCCGCCCCCTGCGCATCCGTGAGGACATAATGCTTCGCATCCTTCGCGCCCTTGACCGTCAAAGAAACCGTGGCGAACGGCACCGGCTCCCCGCTCCTGTCATCCACAAGCTTCAGCTTCACCGTGCTCCCCGCCTGAGCCGCCGCCGGCAAGGCCGCAAACATGACAGCCACCGCCAGACAAACTACACCAAATAACCTTTTAACCACATTCATAACAATACTATCTTTCTATCTTTCCCAAGATGAATATACATTTCTTCAAAAACCGAGTATTTAGACAACTCGTTTTCTCAAAAGATTAAAATCACTTGACCCGCTCCGGATGAGCGGCGATAAACTTCTTCCAGTCACCGCCGCCCGAAACCTTCCCGAGAGGGCTGAGAGACTCGTGATAGTGACAGAGTGCAATGGCCAACGCATCCGTGGCATCAAGATGCTTAGGCAGTTCCTTCAGCCCCAGCTGCCGCTGAATCATCAGAGCCACCTGCTCCTTGGAAGCCGCGCCGTTCCCCGTCACCGCAATCTTCGCCTTTCGCGGCGCATACTCGTGGACCGGGACGAACCGCTTGATGGCCTCCGCAATCACAATCCCCTGCGCACGCCCCAGCTTCTGAATCACCTGCGCGTCCTTGGCGTAAAACGCCGACTCAATCGCCAGTTCATCCGGAGCATACCGGTCCATCAGAGCCGAAATCTCCGAGGCGATGACCGCCAGTTTTCTGAAATGGTCGCTCTCCTTCCGCAAATCCACAATTCCCATATCCACGAACTCCGGCCGACGTCCCCCCACAGAAATGACCCCGAAGCCAAGAATATTGGTTCCGGGGTCAATTCCCATTATTATCTTATCTGATTCTTGCATACAAATTCAGGTATATGCAATCAGTATGCCCTAAATGCAAAAATCTCAAAGAATTTAGTCTATAACATCAAAACCTGTATATGGTCTGAGCGCTTCCGGGATGATAATCTTCCCATCCTTCTGGTTATTCTCCAGCAAAGCCGCAACCACACGCGGAAGAGCCAGCGAAGACCCGTTCAGAGTGTGTGCAAGCTCGGTCTTGCCGTCCTCGGTCCTGTAACGGAGCTTCAGACGGTTCGCCTGATAGGACTCGAAGTTGGAAACAGAAGAAATCTCAAGCCAACGTCCCTGAGCCGCTGAATAAACCTCAAAGTCATAAGTGATTGCGGAAGTGAAGCTCATGTCGCCGCCGCAAAGACGAAGAATCCTGTAAGGGAGACCAAGGCTGTTCACGATGCCCTCCACATGAGCAATCATGTCGTCAAGAGCCGCGTATGAGTTCTCCGGCTTCTCGATGCGGACAATCTCCACCTTGTCGAACTGATGAAGCCTGTTGAGTCCGCGCACGTCCTTTCCGTATGAACCCGCCTCACGACGGAAGCAAGGGGTGTATGCCGTCATCTTCACAGGGAAATCGTTGTTTCCGAGAATCACGTCGCGGTAGATGTTGGTCACAGGCACCTCTGCGGTAGGAACGAGATAGAAGTTATCCACAGTGGCATGATACATCTGCCCCTCCTTGTCAGGAAGCTGGCCAGTGCCGAATCCGGATGCCTCGTTCACCATCACAGGAGGCTCAACTTCAAGATAGCCGGCCTTGGTGTTGATGTCGAGGAAATAGTTGATGAGCGCTCGCTGAAGACGCGCTCCCTTGCCCTTATAGACAGGGAATCCGGCTCCGGTAAGCTTCACTCCGAGGTCGAAGTCTATGATGTCAAGCTTCTTCGCGAGCTCCCAGTGAGGAAGCGCGTCCGGACCGAGGTCAGGAATCTCGTTGCCCATCTTCACGACGACATTGTCCGCAGCGGTCTTGCCCTCAGGCACGGCGTCGCAAGGTATGTTAGGAAGAAGAACCATCAGAGACATAAGCTCTTCCTGAGTCTTCTGCGCCTTCGCGTCAATCTCGCCGGAACGGGTCTTGAGAGCCGCCACCTCGGACTTCACGGCCTCGGCCTGCTCCTTCTTTCCCTCTTTCATGAGAGAGCCGATCATTGCGGCCATCTTCTTCTGCTCCGCAAGGCACGCGTCAAGTTCAGTCTGCAACGCACGCCTGTCAGCGTCAAGAGCATTGATTTTCTCCACGATTTCCTTCGCGTCGAAATTCTTCACAGCCAGTTTCCTAATCACATACTCCGGCTGTTCACGAAGCAACTTAAGTGTAAGCATATCTTTAAATTTTAAATTTTTCCACTTCTAAACAAGAGAATTTTGACGAGAAAGAGACGGGATGCAAGGCGGCCGAGAAAGTCCAACGCCGCAGACCGCTTTTTCGTGCAAAATTCAAAAAATGGGTTGTCACTCAACTCGGAGCAACAACCCACTATTCCAAAGCATACTATCCCCGAGTTAGTTCTCAAAAGGAACAACCGAGACGAATGACTTGTTCTCTGCCTTCTTGCAGAACTTCACTCTTCCGTCAATCAGCGCGTAAAGGGTGTGATCCCTGCCCATGCCGACATTGAGACCCGGATTGTGAACCGTACCTCTCTGACGGACGAGGATGTTGCCGGCCTTTACAGCCTGATCACCGAATTTCTTGAGGCCAAGTCGTTTGCTTTCTGACTCACGACCGTTCTTTGAACTACCGACGCCTTTTTTATGTGCCATAACTAATTCTCCTCTTTAATTAAGCGATCTCGTTGATCTGGATTTTAGAAAGATACTGACGGTGACCATTGCATTTCTGGTAACCCTTGCGACGTTTCTTCTTGAAGACAAGAACTTTCTTGCCCTTGCAGGAATCGTCAAGGACGGTAGCTTTCACAACTGCGCCCTCCACATACGGTGCGCCGACCTTGACTTCCCCGTCATTGTCGAGCAGAAGCACCTTTGCAAACTCGACCGCCGTGCCTGTAGGCTCCGCGAGACGGTTCACGAAAATTTCTTTGCCAGCCTCAACCTTAAACTGCTGACCTGCAATTTCTACGATTGCGTACATATTGTTCTGTAAATTTTGGAACTGCCCTTCCGGACAAATTCCGCGTTTCAACTGCAAGCGGCCGGACTCAAGCACACCGGCTCTTCAAGGAGCTTGACAGCCATAAAATAAAATTTGCAATTACTGCTCGTCCTGAAGCTGCAGATGCTGCACATAGATGGCCTTCATCTTGGCCTTCCTCGCCTTCACGGACGGTTTCTCGAACTCTCTTCTGGCACGCAGCTCGCGGATTGCTCCGGTCTTCTCGAATTTCCTCTTGAACTTCTTGAGTGCCTTCTCGATGTTCTCGCCTTCCTTAACAGGTACTATAATCATTTGTAAATCACCCCCTTTTTCTTTTGAGCGTGCAAAGATACGAATATTATTCTGATTTCAAAATATTTTTTTCACAGCATTTCCCTCCTGAACCAATACTCAAACAACGGATCAATCACCACCGGCTCGTCCTTGGCCGTGAAGGTCAGGATTTCCTTCTTCATCAGCGCGTCCCTGACCCTCTTCACGTTCGCGGAGGAGTGCAGGTCGTACTTCTCGATGACCTCGGACGCGCTGAAACGGGTCTCCCCGCGCAGCACGGCGGTCAGGAACGAGAGCTGGAACACCGTAAGGTCATCGACAATCATCCTGAAACGCGGCACATTCATGGAAATCACGGTCTCCACGGCGTCGTTAATCGTCCTTTCATTGATATACCCGATTGCCCTCGCGTTGCAGAGGAACGCCATCGTGTTGAGATACCACATATTCCCCCGGAAAATCCTGTACGGACTCTGAATGAGGTCCTTCTCTATGACCTTGCCCGTCGGCCGGAAGCCTGAGACGATGTGCTCCATCACCTCCTGTTCGGTCACCTGTGAAAGCGGAAGGTTCACGACATTGCGGAAGAAATATTTCTTGTAGTCGAAAATCCACTTCATCGCGTTGGTCGCCGAACCGCTGAAGATGTAGCTGAATGAGGTCCCGTTATCTGAGGCGATTTTCTCCATTTCCTTCAGAATCTTCTCAAATCCCCTGATTTCCAGAATGTTCTGAAACTCCTCAAACATAAGGCAGAGATCGCGCGAACTCTCCGAAGCGATGTTGTACGGAAGCGTCAGCACCGCAGTCAAATCCTCCGGCGAAAGCGTCCCGCTCAGAACCGCCATCTTCCCGAAATCCTCGTAAAGTTCCCCGTCAAATCCGAAATTCGTGCCCGGAAGCCATCTTTCGATGAAGTCCGAGAAATCCGCCGGGCCGTCGCAGAACTGCTTCATGAGCGTCGAGACCATCCGCACGGCAAATTCCTCCACGGTGCGCACTCCGGTCAGGCAGCAGACAGGCACGACGACGCTGTGTCCCGACGTACGCAGATTTATGAGCGTCTGGTGCACAAGCGAGGTCTTCCCGCTCTTAGGCGCGTCATATATGCATACATTCTCATGATTTTCAATGAGATTCCCCAGCGCGAGACAGTCCGAACGCCGTCCGACGAACGAACGCCCAGTCACATAGTTATCAAATATGAATATTTCGTCCATAATGTCAAAATATTATCGGGCGACAAATTTAGCATAAAAACAAATATGTTGTATGGGTTAGTTTTACTAAATTTGCAAACTTTTTACGAACGACGGAAGACGAAGAACACGATATATATGGAAAACGAAAATATTTCTGAAAACACGAAAAATTCGACGAAGGGCACGACGAAAAAAGGAAGGGCGTGGAAAATTGTCCTGAAAATATGCGCATGGGTCTTAGGGATATGGATTTTCATCCTCGGGGTGCTCCAGATTGTGCTGTCGCCCGCGGTGATGACCGGAATCGTCGAGAAATACGCGAATGAATATGTAAGCGCGGACCTGGATTTCAGGAATATCGGAATATCCATGTTCCGTGCATTTCCGAACGTCGAGCTGAGGATGACGGGCTGCACGGTGACGTATCCGCACGAAAGGTTCGACTCCCTGATTACGAGGGATATGCCGGTCCAGTTCATGGGACGCGGGAAAATCGACACGCTGACGGGGCTCGCGGGCTGCGACACCCTCGCGGTCTTTGACCGTCTCGAAGTGAAGGTCAGTCCGTTCGGGCTGCTCGCGTGGAAGCTCAATGTTCCGCAGATTGAGCTTGTGAAGCCGAGAATTTTCGCGCACACGTTCAGCGACGGCTCGTCGAACTGGGACATAATGGAAGGAGGTGAAGACTCCGGACAGGCGGAGGAAAGCGACGGAAGCGGCGGGGATTCCGGGCTGCCGAGAATCGCCTTCGGGGAAGTGAGGATGAGCGGGAGGCCCACGATTGTATATTCAAACGCCGCCGACACCCTCAGCGCGTTCATCACTCTGAAGGACATGGCATTTGCCGGACGGCTGCGCTCCGATTTCAGAAGGGTCGGAAAGATCGATCTGGAGATTGACAGCCTGTTCGCGGCCGGAAGGATGGGGCGGGACACCGTGCTCGCCGGAATTGACAGGCTGCACGTCGAGGGGAGGAACGGGCGTCATGTACACCTCGACCTCGAGTCCAAGGCCTACCTCGGGACGCGGGACTTCGGCAGGATTGAGGTCCCGGTGAGTCTCTGCGGGCATCTCGAACTTGTCAGGGACACGGTGCCGGCCTTCGACTTCAAGCGCCTTGACGGGTCGGTGGCCTACATCCCGTTCGCGCTTTCGGGAAAGGTGAGAATGCCGCAGGACAGCCTCTACGTGAAGGCGGAGATGAGCTTCGAGGACGTTGACGTGGAGAAGCTGGTGGAAAAATACGGCAGGATTGTAAGCGCCGACGCGGGAATGGTCCGGACGGACGCGAAATTTTCCGCAAGGCTGGGGACGGAAGGACACTATGCCTATGACGGTTCGCGGCTGCCGGGGATATGTGGGGAGTTTTCCGTGCCCAAGGCCAACGTGAGCGTCGAAGGCACGGGGATTTCCGCCCAGGTGGAGCTCGCGGGCGAGATAGGCACGGACGAGCGGGACCGCTACTGCCTCAACCTCTCGGACATCTGCCTCTGTGCGCTCGGGACAACGCATCTCGACGGTTCGCTCGGCATAATAGACCTGCTCGGGGACGACATCCTGCTGAGGCCGGACATCTCCTTCAGCTCAAGGCTCGACGAAATCGCGGCGGTGCTGCCCGACAGTCTGGGGATGAGCGCATCCGGCGCCGTGGAGGGCAAGGCGAAGGGCAGCGTGAGGATGTCGCAGCTGGATTTATACAGGCTTCCGGAAGCAAGCCTTGACGTGGATCTGGCGGCGCATAACCTCCGTTTCAGTTCTCCTGCGGACAGCGTGGACCTCTACCTCGACTCACTTGACTTCTGCCTCGTCACAAGGCGGGCGAAGGCTGACGAGGGGCTGTCGCGCAAGTCGCGGGTGCTGGAACTGAACGCGAGCATAGACACGGTCAGCGCCGCTTACGGAAGGGAGATAGGCTTTCAGGGACGCGGGATGAAGCTTTCCATGACAAACGACGCGGGAATCCTCAACAGGACGGACTCCACGGTGTTCTACCCGATGAAGGGTCTGTTCAGCGGCACACGGCTGCGGCTCAGGGACGGGTCGGAGACCTCGTTCGGGCTGCGCGACACGGAAAACAGCTTCAGAATCACGCACGAGGGCAGCGGCAAGGCCAAGATTCCGGTTCTTTCTTTCCGCAGCAGCAACCGGCGCGTGTCGGCAAGGAGCACGGAAGGGCGCGTGTTCGCGTCTGATGTGAACCTGAACGCGACTGCAAAGATGAGGACTTCCGAACGCGCGGCGAGACGGGAGAGGCGGCTGGACTCGCTCGCGAAGGTGTATCCGGACGTGCCGAGGGATTCGCTGATGAGTGTGGCGCGGAGGGAAAGGATGGCCGCAATGGTCTCCGGGGACATTCCGGAATGGCTCCGGGAAAAGGACTTTCTCAAGCAGGACATAGACTTCCGGCTTGACGAGACTCTCCGCCGGTATTTCCTGGACTGGGGAATCAGCGGAGGGCTCTCGCTCGGCAAGGCAAGGGTGGTGACGGCAATGCTTCCCCTGCGGAACACGGTTTCGGACCTGTCTCTCGACTTCACGAACAACGAGATTCATCTCAACAGCTTCTGCCTCACTTCCGGAGAATCCGACGTTGATGTCACCGGAGACATCACAAGCCTGCGCAGGGCAATGCTCGGACGCGGTCCTGTTATGGCGAACATGAAGATAAAGGCTGAAAAGCTCGACTGCAACGAACTCCTCGCGGCCTACGCAGCCGGGCAGAAGGTGGCGGGGACAGTGAGCGGAGCCTCGGAACTCAGCGACAGCCAGTACCTTGCATCGGCAGTGACGCAGATGCGGGCCGAGGAGGCGGACTCCACTGCGGGCAGCCTGCTCGTGGTTCCCGCCAATGTCATCGCCGACGTGGCAATCGAGGGTTACGACATCAGCTATGCGAACATGAACATAGACTGGCTGAACTGCAACGTGAAGATGAAGGAACGCTGCGTGCAGATTTACAACACGCTCGCGGCGGCAAACATGGGCAACCTATTCTTCGAGGGATTCTACGCGACGCGGAGCAAGACGAACATCAGGACCGGCTTCAACCTCAGCCTGATTGACCTCACGGCCGCCGAGGTGTTCAGCATGGTGCCGCAGATTAAGGAAATCGTGCCGATGCTGAGCTCGTTCGACGGACTTCTGACCTGCGAGCTTGCCGGGACGGCGGCCCTCGACACCAACATGAATTTCATAATGCCGACGGTGAACGGCGTGATGCGCATCGGCGGGAAGGACCTCACGCTTGCCCAGGACGAGGACCTGCGTAAAATCACCAGGCTTCTGAAGTTCAAGAACAAGGGAGACCTGAAAATCAACTCGATGTCGGTCGAGGGACAAATAAGCGACAATCGTCTGGAAGTGTTCCCGTTCATTGTGGATGTGGACCGCTACGAACTCGCCATGAGCGGCATCCAGAACCTCGACATGTCCTTCCGCTATCATGTCTCCGTAATCAAGTCCCCTCTCGTATTCAAGTTCGGAGTGGACCTCTACGGGCAGGATTTCGACCACATGAAATTCAGGATAGGAAAGGCAAAATACAAGAACGCGAACAGCATCCCGGTCTTCACCAAGACCATAGACGAATCCAAGACGAGCCTTTCAAATTCCATCCGCAACGTCTTCGAGACCGGAGTAGAGAAGGCCATCGCCGTCGGTGAGGCCCAGGAAGCCATCCGCCGTCAGAAGGAGCAGACCGGCTATGTTTCCGCCGTCGATGAGGAAACCGTCCCTCTCACCGAAGAGGAGCAGAAGGAACTTGACAGCAGCCTCGATCAGTAAGAATACACGAAAAAAGACAGCCTTTCGACTGTCTTTTTTCGTGCGGGCGACAGAACTGCGGAGCTGTTCCATTCTCCCTTCAGGGAGATGTCTCGAAGAGACAGAGGGTTAGGATGACGGAGTCCCTGCGGCTACACGAAAAAAGACAGCCTTTCGACTGTCTTTTTCCGTGCGGGCGAAGGGACTCGAACCCATACGCCTCTCGGCACCAGATCCTAAGTCTGGCTTGGCTACCAATTACAACACGCCCGCAGCGCTGCAATACCCCATAATGGACTGCAAAGTTACACATATATTTTTAGATTCCGCCTAACTTTTTCTCAAAAATATTTTTTCTCGCTTCGTCTGCACCTTTTGAGGCTGATTCAATCATTTACCCGAAGCCTTAGCCTTTTCGAACAGACGGGCGAGGCGGAGGAGCCAGTATGCAAGGGCGAGGGCGGCGACGATGCCTCCGGCGTAGCCTATATACTTGAGTGACAGATGGGTGCAGACGAGGCCTCCGGAGAATGACCCGCAGCCTATACCCATGTTGAATATGCCGGAGAAGATTGACATCGCGACGGAGGTTGATTCGGGATGGGCGGAGGTGAGGTTTATGACCTCGTCCTGCATTGACACGTTGTAGGCCGTTCCGGCGATGCCCCAGAGGATGCAGAGCGCTATGAGGATGTATTTGCTGAATGACATCGGGTAGAAGAGCAGGAGGCTCACCGTGATTGCGACCATCACGAGGGTGGTGAACAGGCGGCTGTTGCGGCGATAATACTTCGAGAAGAGGAAGCTTCCGAGCAGGCCTGCTCCGCCGAATATCATCAGGGCGGCGGTCACGGCCTCGTCGGACATCCCGGCAATCTGCTTCATGAACGGTTCGATGTAGCTGTAGCAGGTGTAGTAGGACCCCGCATAGAGAGCCGTGAACAGGAAGAGTCCCGTCAGGGCGCGGTTGCGGAAAATCTCCGGCAGCCGCTTCACCGGGAAGCCGCCGTCATTCTGAAGCTTAGGCAGCAGGAATAGCAGGTAGAGGAAAGTCGCGAATGCGAAGACTCCTATGCTGAGGAAAGTCATGCGCCACCCGATGTGCAGGCCGATGACCCGGCCGAGCGGCATCCCGAGAATCATCGCGATGGAAGACCCCGTGACAATCATGCTGAGAGCCAGCGGTCTGTGCTCGTCGGAGACAATCTTCACCGCCACAGGAGACACGATTGACCAGAAAATGGAGTGCGTGCACGCCACACCGATTCTGGATGCCATAAGCATCCAGTAGTTGACGGAAAAGAAGGACATGACCTGAAACGCCGAAAACGAGCCTATCAGGCAGAGCATCAGCCGGCGCAGGTCCATCCGCGAGGCAAGAATCATCAGCGGAAGCGACAGCAGCATCACCACCCACGCATACACCGAAATGAGCATCCCGGCCTGCGCCTCGCTCATGCTGAAATCCGCCGCGATGTCCGTCAGCAGCCCTATGGGGATAAATTCCGACGTATTGAAAATGAAGGTCGAACAAGTCAGGCCTATGAGCGGCAGCCAAGTTCTCAATGACATCCGCCCGCCTTTACCACTATTCATAAAACATTGACACTAATCGCATTACACTATCACCTCAGGGACAGACTCCAGCGTCTGCCCGAAATCGGGGCGCAAAAATACGATGTTTTTTGAAAACGGCAAAATAAAACCGGTCCGGAGGGGTTGCCTTCGGACCGGTTGAGATTTGCTGTGACGGAGGTCAGTTACAGGGTGACTGCAACGCCGTCGATTGTGAGTTTACCGGTTGTTCCCGGAACGAAACGGCCGTAGAGGTTGCTCTGGCCTGCAGGAGCGGTCTTGCCGTCCTGAATGAGAGTGTTGCCGGACTCGATCGTTCCGTTGATTGTCACCTCACCGACATTCGCTGTTCCGACAACGACGCCGACACGCCATCCGCCGTCATCCGTTGAATGAAGCGTACAGTCCTTGACGGTGTTTCCCTCGATTGTGTGATATGTCGCAGGGTTTGCGCCGGCATGGCCGATGATTGCGCCGACTGAACCCTTGGATGTAATCTCGCAGTTTTCAACGGAGCAGTTCTTAACCGTGATGTATGTGCTGACCGGTCCGGCTCCATTATACCCTGCAGTCCAGCCGATGAGACCACCTACGCGGGCACCGCCGGTTGATGTGATTTCAGAGTTCACAAGATGGCAGTTCACGAGTTCAATTTTCTGCATTGAATCAACGCTGCCGACAAAAGCGCCGAGTCCCTGATCGTTTGCGGAGTCATTGATTTTTGAGGACTCCAGAGTGAGGTCATACACGGCAATGCCTGATTTTCCGGCAAAACCGCCGGCAAAAAGGACATTGTCAAGGCCCTTGATTGTGTGGCCGTTGCCCTTCACTGTGATGACACCGGCGCCGGTGTAGCCCTCGACAGTCACAGGAGTCCAGGTCTCGCCGTCAGCAAGAATGATGTCATCGGTGATCTCGACAACATTGTCGTCTGAGCCTGAAGATGTCAGAGCGGTGAGCATGGCCTTCAGTTCTGCGGCAGTCTTGACCACAGTCTTCGGAGCAGGGACGACCTCATAGATGTCAGGATTTGCGCTGACCTTCTTTGAAGTGTAGCCCGCAGCGACGAATGTTCCCAATTTGACATCGTCACCTGTCTTAGGGTCATAGCCTACGAATTTGCCGCCATAGACATTTATCACGCCCGGATCCTGATTATAGACATTGATGATATAGTGTTTTCCGTTAGAACGTGTAGCCTCGGTCTCGAATGTTCCGCCATAGATGTCAATCTTGCCGCCGGCCAACGCATAGACACAGTCGTAAAAGTCGTACTCAGAAGCAGTGCACTTGCCCATCTTGAAGTTTCCGTTCCTGATGATGATGTGGGAATCGGTTCCTTTGGCCATGAACATGACACGCTCTGTGGCTTCGTCGCCGCCGCCGTTGATGCTGCCGTCTCCGTCAATTACGAGTTTTCCATCCTCAACACGGAACAATGCGTTGTTGGTTCCAGAGTAAGTTATGGTCTTGCCGCCGAGGTTGAGGCTCACGGTTTTCTGCCCTTTGAGAATTACTGACTCAGGAACTGTGATGTCCGCAGTGAGTGTTGCCGAACCTCCGTTGGCGAAGAGGGCCTTGAGGGCTGAGAGGGTGCTGATGTTCTGTAGGTCGATGTTCTCATCATCCTCGAAGGCAGGCTTGATTTCGACATTGAAGTTCACCTGGTCGGTGAAGAGGTTGCCGACGATGTTCGTGCGCCAGTTGGCCTGAACAGGGGCGCTCGGAACATTGACGTCCTCGCCTACCTGATTACCCTGCTCATCGTAGAACTTCGCTGTGAGATTGGTGACGTGCTTTGTCGCGATTTCGCCGGCCGGAATGAAGTAGTTCATTGCAAGGTACTTGTAGTCCTCGCCCTCTACCGTGATTGTCGCAGGGTCTGTCGGGAAGGATGCAAGCGTAAATCTTGTTTTAGTGTCAGTTCCGGCATTCACGCCCTTGCCTTCAAACGGGAGGAAGCTCGTTGCGACATCGGTGGCCTCGACCACGCTCTTCGCCGGAACAATGCCGGCAGCAACTGCCTCATTATAGTCCGCCGTTCCGAAGTTCACCTGCGCGAACGGACGGTGAAGCTCGACCGGCTCGCTCATCGCGCCCGTGACCTTGACGGTCTTGACTGCGAAGAACGCGTCGCGGGACTCGTCGTTGGCGGCGCCGGCGTAGCTGATTTCGATTTCCTTAGCGTCCTTGTCGAAGGTGTAAGGCGCGTTGTCGGCCTGAGCCCAGAAGATGAAGTGGTAGGTCTTGCCCTTCACGAGGCTGAAGTCCACGGTCGTCTTGAGGCCAGTGAACGTCGCGGTCTTGTCGAGAGCCTGGAGATAGTTCCCGGCCGCGCCGTTGTTGTCCTCATACACGGCAACCACGAGGTTCTTCGCAGTCGTGCCGTCGCCGATGGCCTTCGTGGCCGGTGTTCCCGGAAGTCCCGCCGTGAACGTCACGGTCACTTCCTGTCCGTCAGGCGTGCCTTCCACGGCCACCTGCTCCTTGTTGCAGCCCATCGCCAGCACTGCCAGCGCCGCTGCCATAAAATACTTTGTTGCTTTCATATTGTTAAACATTATTGTTTGTCTTTCAACTGCTCATTATCAACCACTCCAGTTCCGCCATTCCAATCATTGTTGCATATATCGTAAACTATACCGTCTGCCAGGCTCTCCGCTCTCATAACAGAATGTTCTTCGCCTACAGTCCTGCCGGAGTTAGTGGATACATTGTCCCGAATAGTGAGGCTTGTGTCTTCCGCAAGTTCGTTGATGCGGATAACTCTGTCAGTAAGGTTAACAAATGTATTACCGCAGATTTCTGCCTTTCCGTATGCGATTGAGCCTGTACCCTGCAAGCTTACTCCCGGACGAGTCAGGTTTTTGAATTCTGAATTTACGACCTTTACGCCATAAACAGCATTGCAATATACACCATGTGCCGCATTTTCAAAAGTACACCCGTCAACTACAAGACTCTTGTAATTATTCGTGTATGGTTTGACAAAGTTTCCAAGCCTTATGCACATTCCGGCGCTGCCTGCATCTTTGTCTGAAACTTCCGTTGTAAATGTGCAGTTCTTGAATGTAAGACCGTCAATATCCGTCACTGTCGAACTGTTCTCAAAGAAAAGATTTGCAGTAAAATGGATTCCTTCAAATGAGATATTCTTGAAATTTGCTGCAAAGCTATAACCGTCATTCGTGTCATAGCACCACACGCCCTTGTCTCGGGCATAGTCATATATAGGAGAACCTGCTTGGCCATAGATATGTCCGGAATTGTAGTTGATTCCCTTAAGTGTTACATTTTCATTTGCAGTGAACTTTACGTTCTCAAGTGTACGGATATAAAAACAGCCCGGAGTCCACGCCGACTGAGACTTATATGCAACAAGTTCATCGGAGGTTGCAAATTCCTGATAGTTCGCCGCGCTTTCATCAAATCCGCCGACCATATACTTGGTGTTGCTGCCGGAGTATTTCGTCGGACGGCCGAGAATGAGGGCTTCGGTGATGTTTTCCGTGAAATTGATGGTCTTGCCGTTGATGCTGCCGTATGCGCCGTCGAGAGTATATTGCGCGTTCTCCGCATTCACATTCACGACAGTGCCGGTCATGTCCGGAGCTTCAGGAAGAACCGCGCCCTCATATCCGGTTTCAGGAACGACCTTGTAGCAGTTGCCGTCCTTCACGGATTTGTAGCCAGGAGCGACGAAGGAAGTAATGTTGCCGTGGTTTTCATTGACGGCAGCCGGATTGAATCCGACAAATGTACCGCCATAGACAACAAAGCAACTTTCTGCTATGCCATCAGCCTGATTAAGTACAAATGGAGTTCCATCATTGCCGGCTTCAGCCTCGAATTTTCCCCCATAAATCTCGACCAGGCACTTTTTCTCCGGATAACCATTATCGGACACATAAATAGTCGCGTTGCTGGTTCCATTGTCAGCCTTATTCACGAAATAATATCCTCCCTCAATTATAAGGTGAGCGCCACTCTCCAGAACAATGGCATTGCTTGCATAAGGTCCGCCATTACAGCTTACGGTTCCATCGCCTTTAATCGTCAAATTACCATGAACCTGCAATGCAGCCTTTGCGCCCTTTGTGAAATCGCCGGAATTGACAAAGCTATGTCCATTCAAATCCAATACCGCCATTGTGCCGTCAGCTGTCCTTACCAACGCGCCGGCATCCTTAACAGAATAGTCTTCCGAGAGTGTGACATTCTTGCCAGCCTCCAGATTGGCACTGACTGCGTCATATTCAATGTCATCGCCACCAAACTTGCTGTCTATGCTGACATTCCATTCCGCATCAACCATAAGAAGGTTTCCCAATATATTAGTCCTGTAGTTTCCTTGATAAGGAGCGTTAGGAACTTCCACTGTTGTGTATTTATCATTGTCAAATGTTACTTTTGTAGAAGCATCTGTCAAGAGTCTAACCTCCTTAGGAGCAAACACATATGCGGTTGCCACATAAGTATAATCAATATCATTAACTTCCAATTTTTCATCGACAATTGGAGCATTGTCCTTAAATGTAATGTCAACAGAGCCCTCACAAGAGGCAGCCTTGGCACCAAAGAAAGGATGGAATGTGTCCGGAACGCCAGTCAATTTTACCGATGATGATTTGATTGTCAAGACATCCGCTCTATCCGGGAGCACGGTTCCGAAGTTCACTTGTGCCAAAGCACGGCGAAGTGTTACCTTTTCAGTTCTTGGAGCAGACGATGTTATCATTGTTCCTGTTGCGCAGAATGCGTCCATCATAGGTTCATTAGCCTTGACATTTTCAACATTCATCTTTATTGACCTCAAGTCTTCTGTGTCATAGTACCCTGTATCCTTAGCCTGCGCCCAGAAAATGAATGCGTAACTATTACGCTTCATCAGGGAAAACTTTACTGTTGCCTTATGAGTCGTCACGTCAATAGGAACAGTCTGAGTCAACTCCGGAATAGGAGTTTTATTCGCATCGTTAAGGAATACCTGACAAATCAGTTCATTTGTCGTTGATGCGTCAGAAATTCCCTTCGTGACTGTCGCCACTTCAGGAACATTGACTTCGAATGAGACTTCAGTCGTCTCACCATTGCCGTCCACTACGGTCGGCTCCTTTGCGCACGCAATAGCCAGTAATGACATGGCTACTACCGCGAGGGTCTTGAGTGTTGTTGTCTTTCTCATGACTTTTTTGTATTAAATTGTTGTTTATTTTGTTTTGTTATATTGTTTTCTGTCAATGCAGGACAATGTTGAAGTTGCCGTCGAAGGTCGGATCGACCGAGACGCCGCCACCGGTGTTCTGCATCAGGAACGAGCCCTTCACCACCGTGAGCATGCTACGCATTATCGGAACCTGTATCTGTCGCGACATCGACAGCTGCGTCCCCTCCTCGTCGTACAGGCCCACCGTCACCATCACGCTCGACGCGTCGCCGTTCACCAGGACGTAGTCGAAGCCGAG